>JAPLHB010000189.1 GCA_026389845.1 Chloroflexota bacterium | reverse complement strand
GCCCGGGCAGATCATCCGGCACGTCACGCCCCTGTCAGCCTTGCAGATACGCATCCTGGAATTGCTCGGCTTGTCACCGGGCGTGTACACCCGACTGGCGGAGAATTGAGCAAAGTCAGAATCATTTCAGCGAATGGACAGACGCAGTACGCATCTGCGCGATTCCTGGCAGGCTCAGATCGTCGGCACGGTGGGAAGCGGTAGCGAACGGTATCCGCAGTGCTGAAGACGTATTTCATTGCATTCCTCCCAAGGGATGTCAGTGCCGGGCGCAATGGCGTTCGAGGCGTCGGCCTGCCTTGTGCGTGGCACTCAGGCCCAGCGAGTTATTCTGCCGTAACCGGCTTCTCGACGGCCGTGCGAGCAGGCGCGCTTGCCCGCACGATCAGCTCCGGCTGTAGTACGATGCTCTCGCAGCTCGCTGGACAGCCAGCCATCACCCGCAGCAGCAGGCGGACCGCCTCAGCACCCAATGTGCGCTTATCGCTGCGTAGGGTGGTCAGCGGCGGGGTGACAAGCCCTGCAAGCCGAATGTCATCGAACCCGACCACCGCGACATCTTCCGGCACGCGTCGGCCCGCCGCGGCACACGCCTGCAGCGCACCCACGGCCACCAAGTCATTGTAACAAAGGAAGGCATCGGTGTCCGGGCGGTGGGAGAGGAGCTGCCGGGCGGCGTTGTAGCCGCCCTCTAGATGTGGGTCGCATGCCAGGCTGAGGTCAGGATCGGCGGGTATTCCGGCTTCGGAGAGAGCACGTTGATAGCCGCGCGCGCGGTTCAGGCCGCTGTACGAGGCGGGTGGGCCTGCCAGGAAGGCAATCGCGCGATGTCCGCTGTCAAGCAAATGCTGCGCGGCACAACGCGCACCGGCTTCGTCGTCAATGCAGACCGATCTCAGATCGTCCCCGGACAGTACCCGATTGACCAGGATGACGGTGGGGAGCTTCGCCATCATCGCGCTGAGGTCTTCCTCTGCAAGGCGCGAGCTGCACAGGATAATGCCGTCCACGCGCTGAGCTTCCAGTGTGTGCAAGACCTCAATCTCGCGGGAGGGATCTTCAACCGTGTTGCAAAGCAGCAAGCTGTAGCCTGCCTCGTGCGCGGCGTCTTCAGCCCCGCGCGCAATTTCCGAAAAAAACGGATTGGCGATATCGGGCACGACCAGGCCAAGCGTCGCGGTCTTCTGCGTCACCAGGCCACGCGCAAGGGTGCTGGGGCGGAAGCCGAGGCGCTCGACGACAGCGAGGACGCGCACGCGCGTCTCCGCGCTGATCTCGCTCTTGTTGTTGAGCGCACGCGAAACCGTCTGTGATGACACCCCGGCTTCGCGAGCAACATCGGCGATGTTAACCCGTCTGCTCATGGTCGGATGAACCTCCTGGGGCGGCGTCTTTGCCGTTAGCGTTCACGGCAGCGTTTACGGAAAGACAAGCGAAATTATACTGCGGTTGAGCGAGGACGTCAAACTCACCGTGTGGACGCGGGGGGTGGCAAGCACCCAATGATGAGCGGGCGAAGAGGGCTAACGAATGGGGGGTCTATGGCGCATATGCCGCAATTGACAAGCGGTTAGATATTCGTTTATAATCCTCGTGAGTGGTGCCGTGAGCGATAACGGCGGCTTCATTCGCCTACTTTTCCGATACGAGACAAGGATGTCGCTTCACGTCACTATTGCTGATGTTGCCCGCGAAGCTGGGGTATCCCGCCAGACCGTCTCGCGCGTGCTCAACAACAAAGGCGAGATCAGCAACCTCACTCTGCACCGCGTTCAACAAGTCATCGAGCGGCTCGATTATCGTCCCAGCAGCATTGCACGCGGTCTGGCCACCCGCCAAACACGTACCATCGGCTTGATTGTGCCCGACATCGCTAACCCATATTTCGCTGATATTGGTCGTGGGGCCGATGACGCAGCTCATGAGGCCGGGTACAGCCTCTTACTCTGCAATGCCGTTGAAGACCCGGACCGTGAAGCCGAATTGCTGCGGACCCTCGAGCAGCGTGCTGTGGATGGGGTGGTGCTGTGCAGCTCACGCCTGCCAGAGCCGATCTTGACTGACTTGGTGAAGCGCCATGCTGCGGTCGTATTGATTAACCGTGTTCTGGCCGGCAGCAGCGTCATCTGCGTTGACGATGCACGGGGCGCGGCCATGGTGGTGCAGCACCTGTTAGGCTCAGGCCGGCGCCGCATCGGCCTCCTGGCGGGTTCGCAGATTTCTCACAGCAGCCGAGAACGGACACGCGGCTTCATTGAAGCGATGACGGCAGCCGGCAAGGAACTCGACCCAGCCCTGACGAGGCGCTGCGACAGTCAAGACATGGACGGCGGCTATCATGCGGGGCTCTCCTTGCTCACAGCGCGACCAGATGTGGACGGCGTCATCTGCTATAATGACCTGGTAGCGACCGGTGTGCTGCGAGCCTGTGCTGAGTTGGGACGTCGCGTGCCCGATGACGTGGCGGTGACCGGGGCAGATGACACCCTGCTCGCCAGCCTGGTCACGCCCGCTCTTACCACCCTGCGCAGCGATCGGCAGGCTATCGGTGCGACGGCCCTACGCACGCTACTCGACCAGTTGCATGACGCTCAAGGCGCCTGCAACACGCTTGTTTTTCAGCCGGAATTGATTGTGCGCGCAAGCGCGCCGTGATGGCGCCGGCTGACGCGGGGCATCATTGCTGCACCTACAACAATGACGAGGGGCACAGCTTGAATCTACTCATCAAGGGCGCTGGTTTCCAGGAAGGCTATGTGATGATCGCCGGGCCGGGTAACGGCATCTTGAAGATGCTGGAATTCGGACGTGTCGGCGTGATCCGAGGTCACCCGTACGAGGGTGACACAGGCACGCGCGAGGCTGTTTTCGATATCATCGCCGGCGCCTGTCGCCTTGAAGTGACCGGCGGCCAGGTGTTCGACAAGGTGGGCGAACGCTCCAACCCGTTCGCTACCGGCCCGACCCTGATCTGCCTGCCGCCCGGCGCCCACTATTGCTTCACGGCGCTCAGCCCCAACCTCGATATGGCCGTTTCGCTGACGCCTGCCGACCCCGGTCTGCCCGTGGCTATCCTCGACCCGCACGATGTCCCCGAGCAACGGGCCGGCGCGGCCAACTGGACCCGCACACTCCGCCCTGGCACGAGCGTGGCGCCTACCACCCGGCGCTTGATGATGGCCGAAACGATCGTGCCCCCCGGCAACTGGACCTCCTATCCGCCGCACAAGCACGACGTCGAGAACCCGCCCAACGAGTCGGTCTATGAGGAAGTCTACTTCTACCTGTTCAAGCCTGCGGGAGGTTATGGTATTCAGCGGGTCTACGAGCCGGGAGACGCCGCCAACCGTCTGAACGAAGTGTACGTGGTGGAAGATGGCGATGCGGTAGCGATTCCGAGGGGGTATCATCCGCTCGTCGTCGCCGCCGGCTATCAGCTTGTCTACATCTGGGCGCTCTGCGGCGTGGAGCGCATCTACGGCGCGTGGAGCGATGATCCTGCGCACGTCTGGATTCGCGGCGCGGAGCCGATCATCAATGCGTGACCGATCAGCACCCGGCCCCATCGCTTTGATCAACGGCCAGATCGTGCTGCCCGATCGCATCGTACACGGCCAAGCCCTGGTGATCGAAGATGGCAAGATCGCCGGGCTGGCGTGGCCGGGCGATCTGGGCGGGGAGATTGCTCAAGTAGATGTGGCCGGGAGAATCATTGCGCCCGGCCTGGTGGACATCCACACGCACGGGGCGGTGCATCACTCCTTCAATGAGCCGGACGCGATGGCGTATGAGGCCATCACGGTTGAGAATGCGCGGCGGGGCGTGACCTCTTTGCTCGCGACGTTGGCCGCGGTCGCCCCGATCTCGGAGTTATGCACCTGTCTCGACTTTTGCCGGAGTTGGATGGCCCCCGGAGGGCAGCACAATGGCGCTCAAGTCCTGGGCGCGCATCTTGAGAGCCCGTTCATTGACCCAGCGCAGGCCGGTGGGGTGAACCGCAAAGGGCTGCGGGCGCCCGCGGATGGCTCGGCGGAGCCTCTGCTGGTCTATGGTGACGTCCTCCGTATCTTCGTGCTTGCGCCTGAGTTGCCAGGTGCGCTCGACCTGGTGACTGCGCTCGTCCGCAACGGCATCATGCCGGCCGCGGGTCACAGCTCATGCCGTGATACCGACGTGGCGGCGGCCATGGAACGGGGGTTGCGTCACATCACCCACATCTGGAGTGCGCAATCGAGCACGATTCGCGTGGGGCCATGGCGGAAGCCGGGGCTGCTCGAGGCGTCGCTGGTTTTTGACGGGCTGATGGTGGAGATGATCTCGGATAACCGGCATCTGCCGCCCACCCTGATGAAGCTGGCTTACAAGTGCATCGGCCCTGACCGGCTGTGCGCCATTTCCGATGCCACCAGCGGCGCGGGGTTGCCTGAAGGCTCGCCGTTCACCATCGGCGGCATGGCGTACGAGGTTCGCGCAGGGGTGGGCATGTTGATTGGGGATAATACCACCTTCGCGGGCAGCTCGACCCTGCTGAACCAGATGGTGCCGATCCTGACCGACGCAGTGGGCATCCCGCTCGTCGAGGCAGTCCGCATGGCGTCCTTGACGCCCGCCAAGGCCATCGGCTGGGCGGATCGCAAGGGCAGCCTGGAGCCGGGGAAGGATGCGGATGTGGCGATCTTCAACCCCGACTTCACAGCGTGGCGGACCATGATCGGCGGACGTTGGGTCGTAACAGACTGAGTCCGGATTCAAAGAGGGCAATATCGTAGAACTCGCTATTGTCACCCTGAGCGGGTCAGTCCCGTGAGGTTCGTTGCGGTGAGATTCCAGCGAAGGGTCTCTCGTCGTGGGCAGCAGATTCTTCGCTGGATGCTCGCCGTCGCCGAAGGTTAGGGGTCAACCCGCTCAGAATGACACCTGCCAAAGAGGTTTCGGATGAAGATAACCTGTTGTTGGATGTTCGCGATCGGGAAGTACGGATTCCCGCCCAGCCTGCCGAACATGCTGAGGGCGATTCCCGAGATGGCCGCGCTCGGATTCGATTACGTTGAGCTGGAAGGGGTTGGATTCGAGAATCTGCGAGCGGTCATTGATAACCGAGTAGAGCTACGAAAGACGCTGGTGCAGGCGGGCGTGCAGCTTTCCAACTTCGCAGTCATCTTGCCGGAGGTGGTCAGCGAGAACCCGCAGGTGACCGAGCCGGCCCTGGCCCTCTTCGAGGAGGGGGTGCGGACCGCGGTTGAGTTAGGGTCGCCCAACGTGTGGGTGGACAGCTACTTCCCGCCAGTGGAGGTCATCAGCGGCACCCTGATGACTGACGCAGTGGTCTTCGGGCAGCAGACCCGGATTCGCATTCCGGCGGGGTTCAGTTGGCCCAGGTTCTGGGATCACTACGTCCGCGTGATGCGGCGCTGCACCGCCATCGCCCGCAGCTATGGCATCCAACTCCTGGTCGAGCCGCGGGTGGGCGAGCTGACCTCGAACAGCGAGGCGCTGATGCGCTTGCTGGACGCGGTCGGCGACGATACCCTGGGCGTGATCCTGGACACCGCGCATCAGCACGCCCAGAAGGAATTGCTGCCCCTGAGCGTCGAGAAGCTGGGGCGCAGCATCCGCTATGTCCACGTGGCCGATAACGATGGGCTGGTCAACCGCCACCTGGTGCCGGGCACGGGGAACATTGACTGGGAGGAAGTCTTCCTGGCACTGAAGCGCCAGGGGTTCGACGGGTACTATGCTGTTGACCTGGAGCAACTGCCCGACCTTGAGCAATGCTTCGTCCAGGGCAAGCAGTTTCTGGAAGCCTATGCGGTGAAACTGGGCTTGTAGCCCGCACACTTGTCATGTGCCTGGCACTTCCGAAAAGTGCCAGGCACGTTGGCCCCGTAGAATCGAGAAGATAAAGAAGGGAGGTGATGGCACGGCATCAAGGACGTTGAAGGCAACATCGTCGTTTGTCCGCAGAGGACACATAAACCATACTCATCGAGGAGAAAGGGACAATGAACCGTAAATCTATCTTCACGCTGCTGAGCGTGATCCTGATCCTGAGCTTTGTGCTCACGTCCTGCTCGCAGCCGACGCCGACCCCGGCGCCGGTCCCGACCAAGGCGCCCGCGCCCGCAGCGACCGTTGCGCCCGCGCCGACCGCTGCGCCCGCCGCCACCAAGGCCCCCGAGGCCACCAAGGCCCCCGCGCCAACCGCCGCGCCGGCTTCCAAGTTCAAGGAAGCCCCCATCCTGGCCGACCAGGTCAAGGCCGGCAAGCTGCCCGCCGTAGATCAGCGCCTGCCCGAGAATCCGTATGTCATCAGCGCGCCCGAAATCGGTCAGTACGGCGGCATCTGGCATCGCGGCTTCACCGGCCCGTCCGACTTCAACGGCCTTAACCGCATCATCAATGACAGCCTCGTGCGCTTCTCGATTGACGGGGCCAGCGTGGAGATGAAGTACGCGGAGAGCGTCACCCCGAACGCCAACAACACCGAGTGGACCATCAAGCTGCGCAAGGGCAGCAAGTGGTCCGATGGCAGCCCGTTCACCGCGGACGACATCATGTTCTGGTTCAAAGACGTGGTGAACAACAAGGATCTCATGCCTGCGCTGCCGTCCTGGCTGGTGAATCAGGACAAAAGTCCGGTCAAGGTGGAGAAGGTGGATGACCTATCGGTGAAGTTCACCTTTGCCACTCCGTTTGCCTTCTTCCTTGAGCAAATCGCCCAGGCGGACTTCGGCGACAAGGTTTACCCGATGTTCCTGCCCGCGAAGTACATGAAACAGTTCCATGCGTCCTACGCCGACAAGGCGGCGCTAGACAAGCTGGTCGTCGACAACAAGCTGAAGACCTGGACCGAGCTGTTCGCCGCGAAGCAAAACCCCTTCGATAACCCTGAGCGGCCCACGATGGCCGCCTGGATGGCGAGCAACCGCTACAGCGAGCCAATCTTCGTCATGAAGCGCAACCCCTACTACGTGGGCGTGGATAAGGCCGGCAATCAGCTCCCGTACATTGACGAGGTCCAGGTCAAGTTTTTCGCAGATGTCAACGCCCTGAACCTGGCGGCCATCGCCGGTGAGCTTGACGAACAGGAGCGACACATCCAACTGACGAACTATCCGACTCTGAAGGAAACATCGCAGAAGTCCGGCAAGTACGATATTTACCTCTGGTCAAGCACCGGCGGCGACGAAGGCGGCGTCATCTTCAATCTGACCTACCAGAAGGATCCAGAGCTGACCGCAATGTGGACGCAGCTCGACTTCCGCAAGGCGGTCTCCTACGCCATCGATCGAAAAGAGATCCAGGAGTCCATCTTCCTGGGCACGGGCGAGCCGCGCATGGGCATCATCAAGAAGACCAGCTCGTGGTATCCCGGTGACGAGTGGGCCTACAAGTACACCGAATACAAGCCGGACGAGGCCAACAAGCTGCTAGACGCGCTGGGCTACACCAAACGGGATGCCGAAGGCTATCGCCTGCTGCCCAGCGGCAAGCGCGTCGGCTTCGAGCTTTCAGCAGTTTCGACCCCCCTCGACCAGGTGCCCCCTGCCCAGTTGATCGTCAGACATCTGAAGAAGGTCGGCATCTGGGTTGATCTCCGGAATCCCGAGCGCGACCTGCACTTCCAGATGCGCCAGGCCAATGAGCTCCAGGCCGAGATCTGGAACCAGGACTCCGCGGGCACGATGTTCAGCGGCTCGACCAAGTACGACATCCGGCTGCCGATCTTCGGCAACCTGACCTACGGCCCGCTGTGGAAGGACTGGTACGACAGTAACGGCGCCAAGGGTGTCGAGCCGCCCGCGCCGTGGAAGAAGATCGTTGCTCTGCAGGATGAGGCCAAGTCCGCCAGCCGCGAGCGCCTGAACCAGATCGCCCAGGAGATCTATAAGATCTGGGTGGACAATCTGTACGACATCGGCACCGTCGGTCTGACGGCGAAGGACCAAGGCGTCGCGGTTGTTAGCAAGAACCTCCGCAACGTCCCCAAAGACCTGACCAAGGACTGGGCGCTGCGCACACCCGGCAACGGCAAGCCTGAGGTTTGGTTCTTTGTGAAGTAAGGGACTGTATCCTCGGCACGGTAGCAAATTGCGCTTTTCGGCGTTTGTCATTCTGAGCGGGTCCGCCCCTAACCTTGCGCGACGGCGAGCATCCAGCGAAGAATCCGGCCTTGTAACAACGAGACCCTTCGCTGGATTTTCGCCGCAACGCCTTTCACGGGGCCAAACCGCTCAGGGTGACAAGGCTACTGTTGCTGTGCCCAAAGAAACGCAATTTGTGCCGAGGGCAGTATGATTCGGTTGTTTTGGGCGACAGCACGGCCGTCGCCCAAAACCGGGTGAGAAGATTCTTCCCCCACGCTGCGTCCTTTTGGTGCGGGAGTTCCTATGCTCAGATACATCATCCAACGCCTGCTCATACTGCCGTTTCTGGTGCTGCTCTTTTCAATCATCGTCTTCGGGCTGGTGCAGGCGCCGCCGGGCGACTTCCTAACGAGCTACATCGCGACGCTGGCCGGCACAGGTTCCTCCATGGATCAGGCGCAGGCGGAGGCGCTCAAGATGCAGTTCGGGGTGGACCAGCCGTTCTTCGTCCAATACGGGCGTTGGATGGATGGTCTGCTGCATGGCGATCTGGGTCGCTCGCTGGAGTACCAACGCGCCAACTCGGAACTGATCGGCGACCGGCTGGTTTTGACGATTGCGCTGGCGCTCTTCGCCTTTGTCATCACCTGGGCGATCGCGATTCCGGCGGGCATCTATTCGGCCACCCATCAAAATTCGCCCCTCGATTACCTGCTCACGATGTTTAATTACGTCGGCGTTGCAACGCCTAACTTCATGCTGGCGCTGATCCTGATGTGGTTCGCGTTCTCCAATCTGGGGATCAGCATCACCGGACTTTTCTCGCCCGCATACGTGCAGGCGCCCTGGAGTTGGGACCGCTTCGTTGACCTGCTGAAACACATTTGGGTGCCGGCTATTGTGCTGGGTGTAGCGGGCACCGCACGCCTCACGCGCGTCATGCGGGCGAACCTGCTGGACGAACTCAACAAACAGTACGTGGTCACCGCGCGCGCCAAGGGGTTGTCGGAATGGCGTCTGGTGATGAAGTATCCCGTGCGCCTGGCGTTCAACCCCTTGATCAGCACCATCGGATGGTACCTGCCGCAGCTCTTTTCGGGTAGCTTGATCGTCGCCACCGTCATGAACCTGCCCAATATCGGCCCTCTGCTGTTGCGGTCATTGCAGCAGCAGGACATGTACCTGGCCGGCAGCATCCTGCTGATCTACTGCCTGTTGACGATCATCGGCACGCTGATCTCAGACATCCTTCTGGCGGTGGCCGATCCGCGCATTCGGATGGAGGGAGGCAACTGACATGGCTGAATCTCTCCCCACCGCCTCCACGGTCGAACTGGCGCCGAAGTCGAAAGCCGAAGATCGCGTCTCGGTTGCTTCCAACTGGAAACTCGTCTGGTGGCGGTTTCGCAAGAATCGCCTGGCCGTGGTGAGCGCGCTGGTTTTGGTTCTTTTTTATCTCATCGTGCTCGTCCCGGACTTTTTTGCCACTCACGACCCGGAAGCCACCTCGGCCAAATTGGCCTTCATCCCCCCGCAGCGCCTTTCGCTGATCACCGGCGGTCGCCTGGCGCCTTCGGCGCCGTCTGTCGTGGGCGCCCGCAACAAAGAGACGCTGCGGATGGAGTGGGTCACGGACCCCGCGAAGCGGATCCCCTTGGCGATCTTCACGCGGGGATACAAGTACGACGTGCTGGGCCTTTTTGAGACGGACCTGCACCTGGTGGGCACGGCGGACCCCAACGCCGCAGAGGGTGTATACCTGTTGGGCACGGATAGCCTCGGCCGCGACCAATGGTCGCGTCTGATGTTCGGCACGCGCACATCTATGACAGTGGGTCTGGTGGCCGTGATCCTCAGCGTCATCCTGGGCGTGTTGTTAGGCGGTGTGTCCGGGTACTTTGGCGGGATCGCCGATCTGATCATCCAGCGCGTGATCGAAATCCTGCAGTCGCTGCCGACCATCCCCATCTGGCTCGCCATGACGGCCGCGCTGCCCCGCGATTGGCCACCCACGCGCGTCTTCTTCGCCATCACCATCATCCTGGCGTTCATCGGTTGGACCACCCTGGCGCGCGAGGTGCGCGGCCGCTTCCTTTCGTTGCGCGAGGAGGACTTCGTGCTCGCCGCCGAGTTGTCGGGCGCCAGCCGCTTCCGCATTATCACGCGCCACATGGTGCCCGCGTTCATGAGCCACATCATCGCCACCAGCACACTCGCGATCCCCGTGATGATCATCAATGAGTCGTCGCTGAGCTTCCTGGGCTTGGGCATCCGCCCCCCCGCGATTAGTTGGGGCGTGCTGCTCCAGGAAGCGCAGAATATCCAGACGGTCGCCCAGGCACCCTGGCTGATGATGCCAGGCCTGGGTGTGATCATCGCCGTGTTGGCGTTCAACCTGGTCGGCGACGGCCTGCGCGACGCCGCCGACCCGTACAGCCATTGAGTTGCATATGAACCAACACACCGAACCTCTGCTGTCAATTCGAGACCTCAAAGTCTACTTCTTCATGGACGAAGGGGTGGTCAAGGCGGTGGACGGGATTTCGCTCGACGTCTACCCGGGCCAGGTCTTCGGTATCGTGGGCGAGAGCGGCTGCGGCAAAAGCGTGACCATGAAGGCCCTGCTGCGCATCGTCGAACCGCCGGGGCGGATTGTCGCGGGCGAGATGCTGCTGCGCCGGCCGGCTCAGAACGGCGGAACCACGGACATCGTTGATCTGGCACGCCTAAACCCCAAGGGCCAGGAAATGCGGGATGTTCGGGGCGGCGAAATCGCCCTGATCCCGCAAGAGCCGATGGCCGCCTTCAGCCCCGTGCATACGATCGGCAATCAGATCCTGGAAACGATCCGGCTGCATCGCGAAGTGAACGAACGCGAGGCGCGCAAGATCGCCCTGCAGCAGCTCCGCGACGTCGGCATTCCCACACCCGAACGGCTGCTGAACGAATACTCATGGCAACTGAGCGGCGGGTTGCGCCAGCGCGCCATGATCGCGATGGCGCTCTCCTGCAACCCGCTGATCCTCATCGCCGACGAGCCGACCACGGCCGTGGATGTGACAACCCAGGCGCAGGTGTTGCGCCTGCTGCGCCGGCTGCAAGAGGAGCGCAATTCGGCCATCATCTTCATCACCCACGACCTCGGCGTCATCGCGCAGATGGCCGACTACGTCACGGTGATGTACCTGGGCCTGGTGATGGAACAGGGGCCGGTGGACGACATCTTCCATGATCCGAAGCATCCTTACACCAAGGCGCTGCTGGAGTCCATTCCCAGCATCCACACCACGCCGCGTGTTGACCTGCCCACCATCAGCGGCTCAATCCCGCACCCGTTCAACCGCCCGGTCGGATGTTCCTTCTACCCGCGCTGTACGAAGTTCATGCCTGGCGTCTGTGATCGGCAGACCCCGGCGCTGCTACCGGTCGGCGAGAAGCAACTGGTGAGCTGTTTCCTGTATCACAATGTGGAAGTGACGGCATGACGAACACAAACTCTCAGCCGCTGCTTGAAGTCAAGGATCTGCGCAAGTACTTCCCGATCCGGCGAGGCTTCCTGCGCAAGACGGTCGGCTACGTCCGGGCCGTTGACGACATCAATTTCTTCATCAACGAAGGCGAGACGTTGGGGCTGGTGGGGGAGAGCGGCTGCGGCAAGACCACAGCCTCGCGCTGCATCTTGCGCGCGCTCACTCCCACATCCGGGCAGATGCTCTTCCGAACGGGAGGCGGTGACGTCGTAGACCTCGCCACGCTCAACCGGGCACAGTTGAAGCCGCTGCGCTCGCAAATGCAGATGATTTTTCAAGACCCTTACGGGTCGCTTAACCCCCGCATGACGCTGTTCGACATCGTGGGCGAGCCGCTGCTCATCGCTGGGATGCGCAACCGCAGGGAGCGCGAGGAGCGCGTGGCCGAGTTGCTGCGCCTGGTGGGACTGCGCCCCGAGTTCATGCAGCGCTTCCCCCATGCCTTCAGCGGCGGGCAGCGCCAGCGCATCGGCATCGCCCGCGCCCTGGCCCTCAACCCGCGTCTGGTCGTCGCGGACGAACCGGTTTCCGCGCTGGACGTCTCGGTTCAGGCGCAGACGCTCAACCTGCTGCTCGATCTGCAGAAGCGGCTGCACCTGACGTACCTGTTCGTCTCGCACAACCTGAGCGTGGTCAAGCACATCTGCGACCGCGTCACAGTGATGTACGTGGGCAAGATCGTCGAGACGGCGCCAGCGCAAGAGCTGTTCGCCCGACCACGCCACCCGTACACCGCCGCGCTGTTGGCCGCGCTGCCCGTGGCCGACCCGCGCATCAAGACCGGCAATGTGGAGCTGCCCGGCGAAGTTGCCAGTCCGGCCAATCCGCCTTCGGGCTGCTACTTCCATCCGCGCTGCACCTACTGCATTGACCGCTGCAAGACTGAATCGCCTGCCTACCGGGAAATAACGCCCGGTCACTACGCGGCCTGCCATCGCGCTGACGAGTTGAATCTGGCTGGCATGGCATGAACGTGATGACGTCGCGAGAACGGGTCCTGGCAGCACTTCGTCACCAGGAAGCCGACCGCGTGCCCATTGACCTGGGCGCCATGCGGTCATCGGGCATCCAGGCCATCGCCTATAACCGGTTAAAAGCGCACCTCGGCATCGAGGGCGGCCAGACCACGCTGTACGACATCATGCAGCAACTGGCCCAGCCGGAAACGGCCATCCTGGACCGGTTCCACCTGGACGTCCTGCCGCTGCCGCGTGTGGCCCTGGGTCTCGATCCATCCCGACCGCGGTGGAAGCCGTGGCGCTTGCCCGACGGTTCGCCGGCCCTGATCCCAGACGGTTTGGAACAGTTGCCGCGGGAAGATGGCGGTCTTGAGATTCGCGACGCCGCGGGTCACATGCTCTATCGCATGCCGGCCGGCGGGCTGTACTATGAGCCGGTGTACGAGCCGCTGGCGGACGCCGCGACGATCGCCGAAATCGAGGCATGGCAGCCGCCGTCAATCTCTGATGCCGAGCTGGCCTGGCTGGCCGCGGAGGCGCGGCGGTTGCGCGCCACCACCGACAGGGCCATCCTCGGTCTGACGGGCATCAATCTCTACGAGGGCGCGCAGCGCGTGCGCGGCTGGCAGCGTTTCATGGAAGACCTGGCGGGACAGCCCGTCATGGCCGAAGCGCTGTTGCAGCGGTTCGCTGACAGCGCCTGTGCCGATCTGGCGCGCTACCTGGACGCGGTGGGCGAATATATTGACATCGTGCAAGTGGGCGATGACCTGGGGACGCAGAACGGCCCTCAGCTTTCGCCGCGTATGTACCGCCGGCTCGTCAAACCGTACCAGCAGCAGGTGTGGCAGTTCATCAAGGCGCGCAGCGGCCTGCCCCTATTCCTGCACTGCTGCGGCGGCATCTATCCCCTGATCCCCGATCTGATCGAGGCCGGCGTTGACATCCTCAACCCGGTGCAGATCTCCGCCGTCGGCATGGATCCTGTCCGGCTCAAGGCCGAATTTGGGCGCGATCTGGTCTTTTGGGGCGGTGGCGCGGATACACAACACGTCTTGCCCGAGGCAACTCCTGAGCAGGTTGCCGACCACGTCCGCCGGCAGATTGACATCCTGGCGCCGGGCGGCGGGTTCGTCTTCAACCAGGTCCACAATATTCAAGCCAACGTTCCGCCGGAGAACATCGTCGCCATGTTGGACGCGGCGCTGGCGTACGGCAACTACGATAGGTAAGGTCATGCTGAGCGGGTTAACAAGTCAACGTCAGTCACAGCGGGACTGCTCAGAAACTTGTCACCCCTTCACTGTGTTCAGGACAAGCTCTGAGCGCAGCGAATGGATGCTTCGCTGGAAGCTCGCCGCAACACAAGACACGGGAACGACCCGCTCAGCATGACAAGCGGTGGGGTTTCTTGCTTCACGAATGCGCCACGCGGCATGGCAGTTCTCAGGGTGACAGAATGGAGTAAACGTGAAGTTCGCACAATCGTCATTTGTCTACAGCAACTACTCGCTGCAGTACGCCATCCGCAGCATGGGCCGGATGGGCTATGATGGGATCGCGATGTGGGGCGGCCGGCCGCACATGTACCGGCAGGATCTGCACGCACAACTGCCGGAGATACGCGACCTGTTGGCCGAGTATGGCATGGAGGTCTGTCACGTTGTCCCCGCCCAGTTCCGCTATCCGTCGCTGTTGGCATCATCCAACGAGAAGGTGCGCCGGGACAGCGTGCGCTACATCATGGACAACGTGGACAACGCGCTCCTGCTCGGCGCGCCCTCGGTACACGTGTGCGCAGGCATGAGCTTGCTCGATCAACCGCTGGAACAGGGCTGGGATTGTCTGCGCCGGAGCATCGTCGAAATTCTGGAATACATGCGCGGCATGGGCCTGCGCCTCTACATCGAGCCTGCCCATCGCTTCGAATCCAACCAGGTTCTGACGCTGGACGACGGCCTGCGGATGATGCGCGAGATCAACGACCCGCGGCTCGGCATCCTGCTCGACACCGGGCACCTGCACGTCAACGGCGAGGACCTGGCCGAGGGTGTTGCGAAACTAGGAACGCTCCTGGGGCACGTGGACCTGGATGACAACGATGGTTCGGCCGATACGCACCTGGCTCCGGGGCAAGGCACGATCAATTTCGCACCGTTCATCGCCGCGCTCAAACGCATCGGCTACGCGCGCTATGTATCGGCTGAACTGGGCATGCAATACGTCCTGAATCCAGAACCGATCGTCGCTTCCTGCCTGGCGTGGATGAGGCAGGCCTTCGCGGATTCCTGAGGAGACAATACCCCGGCAATGACTCCGCTCCTGGTAGTCGGCGAACCACACGCCGCCGTGCTCGGCGACAAACGCCCGCCCGCGCGCCTCATCCCGTGTGGCGACCGCGGCCAGCTCGACATCTGGTGTGTCCTGAATGGCCCGGGCATGCACCGGGGCGATGTTAAGATCGTCCTTCCTTGACGAACTGGGGCCGAAAACCATTTGACAGTCGCGCCGCTTTGTGGTATGTTTGCGACGGTAGCCCCTCATTCCCACTATCTTCAAGGAGGAAGAACATGAAGCGTTTTTCGTTGTTCGCCGTGCTCATTTTGTTGAGCCTCGTCGTCAGCAGCCTCGGCGCATGTGCGCCCGCAGCCCCGAAGGATACAGAGATCAACGTCCTCTGCACGCCGCAGGAGCAGTGGTGCCAGGGTATGAAGCAGGAGTTCGAGGCCAAGTACAAGATCACCGTCAACTACGTTCGTCTGTCGGCGGGTGAAGCCGTGGCCCGCATCCAGGCGGAGAAGGCCAACCCAACCTTCGACATCTGGTGGGGTGGCCCCATTGACAGCTTCATTCAGGCCAAGAACGAAGGCTTGCTCCAGGCCTACAACTCCCCCAACTTCAAGAATCTCCTCGATCAGGCCAAGTACAAGGACAAGGATAACACCTGGGCCGGCATCTACGTCGGCAGCCTGGGCTTCGCCACTAACAAGAACTGGCTGGCCGCGCATCCCGGCAGCAAGGCGCCCACCTCGTGGGATGATCTGCTGAAGCCTGAGTTCAAGGGCCTGGTGATGGTGGCGCATCCGTCCACCTCCGGCACCTCGTACACCGCCCTGGCGACCGTGCTCCAGATTCGCGGCGAGCAGGCCGGCTGGGAATACCTGAAGAAGTACGCCGGCCAGATCTCCCAATACACCAAGAGCGGCGCCGCGCCGGCCAAGTTCGTCGGCCAGGGCGAGGCAGCGGTGGCGGTCGTCTTCTCGCACGATACCGTGAACGAGATCGAGAACAATAAGCAGCCGCTGGAGTTGTCCTTCCCCGCTGAAGGCACCGGCTACGAGATCGGCGGCATGGGCATCCTCAAGGGCGCCAAGCACCTGAGCGCGGCCAAGCTCTGGTTCGACTGGGCGCTGACCGCCGATGCGCAGGCGCTCGGCCCCAAGTACGCGGCCTATCAAGCGCCGACGGTATCGGGTGTGAAGCTCTCGCACCCCGAGTTGCTCCAGGTCAAGCTGATTGACTACAACTTCCAGTGGGCCGGCGACAACAAGAAGGCGTTCATTGACAAGTTTACGAACGAGCTTGCCGCGGCGAAGGATCTGAAGTAGGTTCGGTAGATTGGTAGAACTGGTAGATTGGGAGACTGGATGAGCCGTCTCCCGATCTACCGGTTGCCAGTAGCCCAGTCTACCGATCCACCAGTCTGCCAATCTCCCACCACGCGAGGGTAGCCGTGAACCCTACCGCACCCCCCAATTCCGCCATCTCCACTTCGCTGCGGCGCCGCTATCGCGAGTTTGCCCTGATCGCCCGCGACCCGGTGCTGATGATCAGCCTGCTTTACTGCGGCCTTTTTCTGTTCATCTTCGTCATCTTTCCCCTGTACCGCGGCACGGCGAGCGGCTTCCTGAACGCGGATGCCGCCGGGCCGTGGTATACACGACTGAGCCTGAAATACTTCGCCCGCTTCTTCGATTCCTATTATGGGCCATACCAGCGTCAGGTCTTGCTGAGCACCCTCGAAATGGGGTTGCTGACGGCTTTCGGCGGCACGGTGTTGGGCTTCATCTTCGCCTACACCATGGTGCGCTGTAGTCCGCCGCTCAAGGGGTTGATCCACGTCCTGGCGCTCGTGCCCACGGTCTCGCCGCCCTTTGCACTCGCGTTGAGCACGATCCTGCTCTTCGGTCGCAACGGGCTGGTCACCCATAAGCTCCTCGGAATCAACTTTATACCTGGCGCCAACGACGTCTACGGGCTGGATGGCCTGGTGTTTGTCCAGGTCATCACCTTCTTCTCGGTCGCCTATCTGATCGTGCGCGCCATGCTGGAACGGCTCGACCCCAGCATGGAGGAGGCCGCACACAGCCTGGGCGCGGGCAAATTCCATATCTTCCGCACTGTCACCTTGCCGCTGCTAGTCCCCGGCATCGCCGGCTCGTTCCTCTTGCTCTTCGTGGAATCGCTGGCCGACCTGGGCAACCCGCTCTTCATCTCCGGCAACGTCACGGTACTGTCGGCGCAGATCTGGCTGGCCGTGGCCGGCGAATACGATTACCAGAAGGCGTCGGCGTTGGCGTTCGTGCTCCTCTTACCGACCCTGGCCGTCTTCCTGGTGCAGCGCTACTACGTCACCCGGCGCTCCTATGTCTCGGTGACGGGCAAGCCGACCGGCGGCCACATCATGGTGCGCGAGCCGTATATCCGCTGGCCGTTCATCGTCGTCACGAGCCTGATGTGCGTGCTGATCGTGGTGCTGTACGCAACCATCATCTATGGCTCGTTCGCCAATGCCTGGGGTACGGACTTCAGCCCGACGCTGCGGCATTGGGAACTCCTGGTGACACGCGGCGTTGAAGCGGTGCTGGACACGACTTTCCTGAGCGCCTTCGCGACACCGATTGCCGCGCTGACCGGCATGGTGATCGCGTTCCTGGTGGTGCGCAAGCGGTTCAGCGGCAAGGACACGCTCGACTTCGTCTCCAATCTGGGCGGCGCGGTCCCCGGCACGATCCTGGGCATCGGTTTCGTGCTGGCCTTCGCCACCCCGCCGTGGTTCGTGGTCGCCATCCTTTACGGCTTCCTGGCGTTCTACCTGGTGACGACCGCGCTCAAGACCCGCCGCGAGCAATTGCTTGTTCTGCTGATCGGTACCACGGCCGGCGTGGGGCTGGCGCTGTTGTTTGGCGTGTTGGATCCGTTCTATGTGATGTACATCCTGGGCGGGGTGTATTTGCTGCTCGGCATCGTGGCCTTCGCCACCGGTCGGGGGCCGAGGACGGCGAAGGGCTTGCTCTCCCGCGTGCCTCGGCCTTCCTGGCTGCTGCTCGGCATGGGCCTCTATCTCCTGCTGTTCAACTGGATAGACTTCGTCGCCCAGCCCATCGCCGACCTCAGCCGCGCGATCCCCCGCGGCTTCTGGAGCAACGCGATCTTCCAAATCTCCGACCACGTCAAGGTCTTCTTCCAGACCCCGACGCCGTTGACGGCGATTGTTTACACGTTTTTGTCGGTGCTGGTGATTGCGGATTGGCGATTGCGGATTGCGAATTCACCGCGAGATCAATCCGAAATCCGCAATCCGAAATCCGCAGTGTTGCTTACCGGCGGCTTGTTGGCTTTGATCGCCGCCCTCTGCTTCATGGGCCAGCCGCTCGCGCTGGTCGGCTCGCCGTTCATCATCATCGCCGCGTTCGTGGTGCGCAGCCTGCCCGCGTCGGTGCGTTCGGGCGTGGCAGCCTTGCAGCAGATTGACCCCAGCATCGAGGAGGCGTCAGGCATCCTCGGCGCTGATGCGCAGTATACCTTCCGCAAGGTCACGCTGCCGCTGATCATGCCCGCGCTGCTGGCCGGTCTCATTTTCAGCTTCACCCGTTCCATGACCAGCCTGTCGGCCATCATTTTCCTGGTCAGCGCCCGCTGGCGCATCGTCACCGCCTCGATCATGAGCGAGTGGGAGCAAGGCGGGGTGGCCATCGCAGCCGGTTACTCGACCGTGATCATTGTGCTGGTGATGATCGCCATCGGCGTGCTCTATTTCGTCACCCGCAAGCTGCTGGGCGGCCGCGGGGACGTGGATTTGACGTTGGGAGTTTGACGGTTGGGCCGCGGATGATCGCGGATGTACACGGATCAAAAAGGCGAAATCCGCGTCTATCTGTGGGAATCCGCGGCTACGCCGTGAACTGACGCTAGGAGACCGGTATGTATCTCGTCCTCGACAATGTCAACAAGACCTTTACCAGCCGCGGCGGGGTGGGGGAAGTGACGGCCGTGGACGGCGTGTCGCTGAACATCCAGCGCGGCGACCTCGTAACGCTGCTCGGCCCATCCGGCTGCGGCAAGACGACGACGCTGCGCCTGATCGCGGGCTTCGAGTTTCCCACATCGGGCCGCATCCTGCTCGAAGGCCAGGCGATCAACGACCTGCCGCCGCACAAGCGCGACATGTCCATGGTCTTCCAGTCCTACGCCATCTTTCCGCACCTGAACGTCTTCGAGAACATCGCCTACGGCCTCAACGTCCAGAGGCGGCCCAGGGACGAGATCAAGCGACGGGCGGCGCGCGTGCTGGAGCTGGTAGAACTCACCGGTCTCGAAAATCGCGCGCCCAACCAACTCTCTGGTGGCCAGCAGCAGCGCGTGGCGCTGGCCCGCGCGCTGGTGATGGAGCCGAAGGTGCTGCTGATGGACGAGCCGCTCTCGAACCTCGACGCCAAGCTGCGCGAGCAGATGCGCACCGAAATCCGCCGCATTCAAAAACGTCTGGGCATTACCAGCGTCTACGTGACCCACGACCAGGTGGAAGCGATGACCCTCTCCGACCAAGTCGTCGTGATGAACCTGGGCAAGATCGAGCAGATCGGCACTCCTACCGAGATTTACCGCCGCCCGGCCACCCGCTTTGTCGCCGATTTCATCGGCCGCGCCAACTTCGTCGAGGCGACGGTGCGCGAACGGCGGGACGGCCACCTGGTGCTCGACGCGCTGGGCACGACCCTCACCGCGCTGACGCCCGCCGACACCCTCCGCCCCGGCGACCCCGCCACCCTCGTCCTCCGCCCCGAAATGGTGGAGATTGACTCGCCCCAGGCCCACGTCGCCGGCATCGTGCGCCGTGCGGCCTACCTGGGCAACGTCATCGAATATGACGTGGAGGTCGCTGGCCAGATGCTGTCGCTGATCGAGCGCGACCCGCGACGTACGGAGATCCACCCCGAAGGGCAGACGGTGATGGTGCGGTTTTTGGAAGATTGTTTGTATGTGTTGCCGAAATGAATCCTCAGTTCGACATCCTCTTCCTCGGCCACTTCGCCGTTGACCACAACATCGTAGACGGCCGCGTCGAAATCGCTTCCGGCGGCGGGGTGTATTACGGAGGCATCGCCGCGGCTCGGCTTGGCGCGCGGGTGGGCGTGGTGACACGTCTGCGGGCTGAGGATTTCTCGCGCCTGGACGACTTTCGCCAGGCCGGCGTCGAGGTCTTCGCCACGGCCGCGCCTGCGACCTCCGGCATCGAGAACACCTATAGCTCGGCGAACATGGAGCGGCGGGTGTGCAAGCCGTTGGCGTTCGCGGGCGCGATCCAGGCCCGCGAGGTTCCTGATGTCGCCGCGCACATCTACGCGGTCACGCCGATCATCGCGGGCGAGGTTGATCTGCCGCTGCTCAAGCTGCTGGCCGCGCGAGCGCGCAAAGTGCCTGGCACTTCCGAAAGTGCCAGGCACTTGAGTCAGCCTGGCGTCGCGCTCGACGTGCAGGGCTTTGTGCGCGTGCGCGTGGGCGACGAGTTGCTCTTCCGTCCGTGGGCCGATAGGGTCGAGGGGTTGGCGCAGGTGACGTATCTCAAGGTAGACCGCGCGGAGGCGGAGGCGCTGACCGGCGAGACCGATCTCGTCCGCGCCGCGGCGAAGCTGGCAGCCTACGGCCCCCGTGAGATCGTCCTCACCCAGTCCTCGGGCGTGACCGTCTACGCCGACGGGCAGACCCATTTCGCGCCGTTCACCCCGAGCTCGCTGGCCGGGCGCACCGGCCGCGGGGATACCTGCTTTGCTACCTACCTCGCCAAGCGGCTCGTCGCTTCGCCGGAGGAAGCCTGCCGCTGGGCCGGCGTGGTCACAACGTTGAAGCAGGAGCAGCCCGGCCCCTGGCGCGGAATGTGAGCACAGGTTGTGCGGTTACGAGGCCAGAAAGGGGATCGCGCGATGCAGGTCTGCCAATCCGTAAAGTGCGAACACTTCCCGTGTGCCGACGTGTGGCACGAATGCCACATCATCCCGGGCATTGACGTGCAGCCGGACAATATCTCCATCATCTTGATCTCGGAAGCCGCGCCTGCGGATCCCGCTGACTATTACTACGCGGCAGGAGCTCCTCTGTTCGGTCAGACCACCGTCCAGGCATTCAAGGACGCCGGCGCAGAGGTCTCATCCGTGCAGGAGATCCTCGATCTGGGGGTGTACCTCACCACCGCGGTGAAGTGCGCGAAGACGGGCTACGGCATCCAGACGAGCACGGTCAAGGAGTGTTCGCGCCTGCTGGAGCAGGAATTGGCCCTCTTTCCGCAGGTGAAGGCCTATCTGCTGATGGGGGACGTCGCGATCAAGGCGATCAACACCCTTGCCGAGCGGGCCGGCGAAAGCCGAGTGATTCCGGCCGGTTCCACGTACAAGATTCGCGGGCGGGAGTATTTCTTTCGCGGGAAGTGGGCGTTTCCGTCGTACCTGTAGGCCGGACCGAGCTTTTTAATCGAGAAGAGCAAGCGCAGGATGATCGCAGAGGACATCGCCGGGGCATTGAGTTTGGCGAAGTAGTCTGAGGTACACTGACGCGCTTCTCCGCAACAGAAAGTTCCTTCTCGGTCTGATCCTCATTGCCGTGCTGGTGGAGATCAAGGTGCGCTAGCGCGGCGCATTCTGCGGTGACTGGTCCTCAACAGGATCGGTCACCACACGCGGTTCTGTCCCGGACACTCAAGATTGTTGACACTTTTCACCGGTTGCCGGTCGTTCATGATTTCTCATGCACTGTGTCTTGTTGTATAATCTGGTACAGGAAAAATGAAGCGCGTCCTGATTGCCAAGCGTCTCAAACGGCGCCAACGGCCGCGCCGTTGATCGCTCCTGTCAAAGGAGTCTTATTCATGTCAAACGAATCGGCGCAATCGGAAGTCAAACTGCCTCTTGAAGGGCTGGTAACCATATTGCCAGAGTCGCTAGCGACATCCGTGATAACACGAGCGTTAAAGCAGTTTGATCAAAGCAGAAAAAAGCAGAAGGCAAAGACCGTCTGGGAAGAAAAGCTAGGCCAGGCAATCAAGGCCAACATCATTCTGGATGGATTCCGGCCACACGCCACCGATCAGGCCCCGCTGCATCGGCTGCAGCCCGCGGTGAAGGCCAGTTGGGTCTTCCGCCATGACCTAACAGCGGCTGTGCTGGGCGTCTGGATGGAAGCACAGTCCCCACTGGTCGCCAGGATTAGCGCCCACCTTGATACCCTGGACTTGGAGGTCGCCTCTCCACCCCCTCTGGAGCGGCTGGCCTTTTCTTCTTTCTGGTCCTGGGATGAATTGAACTCCCTCACTTCGCGTTACCTCGAAGGTGAGCAAGAACATGTTGACAGAGATGAGGTTTGGCTAACAATCACTCTCCTGACGGGCCGTTTCCCCCTGTCTGACGGGCAGCAGGTGAGTGAGGACGAGGATGCTGATAATAGCTTGGCGAAAGGGCAAGTCATGTTGTGGGATCACTGGTTGGAAGAGCTTCGTAATGTATCCCCAGACGCCGATGTGTGGGAACACGTCGGCGAATTCGTGCAGGCGGTTGAGGCGATTCGCGCAGAGAAAGCTGTCGAACTGGAACGACGTTTGGCTGAGCAGGAGCATCTGGCTTCGGTACAGCGAAGGCGCCAGTATCTGGAGGATGCCATCGGCAGCTTCCGAGACACCTACTCATCCTGGATCAGTTACTTTGAGCTTGAAGACAGCCAACCATGGGCACCTTCTGCGTGTCCGCTGGATCACCTGGACTACACAGCACAAAGACTAGAGGAACTGTCCCGCTTGATTGCAGCCTATAACGAACTCGACACTCGCCCTCGACCACAGACGCTTGCTGCTGAGAAGGATCGCAGACAGCAGAAGGAAATGCTGGAGCAATCAATACGAGAGCTTCACAAAGACCTCAGTTACTATCTGTTGCTGGAAGGGGAGCCGCAAGTCATATCTGCCACAAGCAACGGACGACCTGAACCTCAGCCTCAGCCCTCAGGTCAGCCCGATACCGCGCCCGCGACTGTGTCTTTGCCTGATGTGTTAGACCTCGAGTCCGCGATTCCCCAGATTGAAACACCGGTGGCTGTCGCGGCCTTCGGGATGACAGAAGAGATGAAAGCAGTCGACACCGACACCGTGGCCGCTTCGGTAGCTGTTACTCAGCCTGTAGGGCCGTTGCTCCAGCCAGAAGCGTCTGACTTACTGGAACCCGAAACTGGACAGGAGCAAGGGGGACTGACTCTACCAGAATCCGAAAGCGAATCGGAAAACCATGAAGATGGATTCGAAGTCCCGCCTCCGCCACGAGACGTAGATGTGACATCGACCGCTCTCCCTTCCCCCCAAGACACACCCCCGGAGGTGCCACGGTCAGTTCCCGAATCAGAAGAACACCAGGAAGAAACAGAATCCGTCAGTAAGGCTGACGAATCAACGGCATCGGAACTGGAACCAAAGCCGTGCGTTCTGGATGCAGGCCGCATCCTCTCCTCGCAGGAGGCTGCCATTGTCCTCTCCGGCGAGGACTCCGATGCAAACTGGCAGAGTCTAGTGTGGGCTCTGCTTGGTGAAAGCGACATTGCAGGGGCTTATTGGTTGACTACCTCCTTGGCAGCGAACAAGCGACCAATCCCCGTGGAACCGAGCCTACTCGCTGCACTCCAGGGAGCGCGTTGGCTATCTACACAGTCCGAGGCGTTCGTAGCGGATTTCGTGCGTCTTACTGTTGACCGCCCTCAGGTGTCCCATGATGCTCACGCCTTCCTGGCTCTGGCGGCTGCACTCAGCCCTGCGCTGATGTTCCCATCTGCTGATCTGGCGGACTGGCTACGGCCGGTGCCTTGCTGTCCAACAACTCATGAGTTGGCTCAGATTATCTCAGACTTTGCCGCGTTTGGGATCGCGCTTCGGCCCGAAGACCTCCTTGGTGCAGCAGGCTCCGAACTGCGTATGTCCGCATTCAATGACGCCGCCCGTGAGGCGAAACAGTGGCTGGCGGATGCGCCAAGCTGGCGTACCAAGCTCCAACGGGCCTCTGAGGTGTGGCGCCAACTCGTCGGCGTAAGGGGCGAGCTACGCGCTCTATTAGTGCCGGTTAGCGAAGACCGGCGCGTCAAACTAAGTGAAGTGCGTCAGCAATTGCGATCCTGGGAACAGCAGAGCTTCGCGATCGCGCAGATCAATCGCTTGGATCGTGAGAAGGTTGGTGCCACGGCACGTCCCATCGTCGGCAATCCGAGAGATCAGATTCTGCGCAACATCGATGAAGCGTGCAGGCTTGCTAGACGTTGGTGCGAGCTCGTGGAGCATGAGCGTGAAGTTGAGGAAGGCGGTGCGTGGAGGGTCGAGCAGGTGTCGAGACTTCGCATGCGCGTCGAAGGACTCCTCCCGAAACTCGAGTGCGCCCTCAGTGAGCTACGCACGAATGGGACGGCCGCCGTCGCAAGCTCGGCGGGTTGTCTCAGCGTCGCGGTAAGAGGGATGTGTGAGGTCCTGGGCATCGGTGAGCATTCGACTTCTCCCGATCGAGGTGAAAATTCTTACGACCAATGGTTGACTAACGGCACCAATGACCTACATGTCGCCCTCTTGCGACGGCTGCTGCTCCTGCCTGAGCTTGCATTAATAGAGACTGGGGAGCTTGGGCCAGGTGATTTGCCTTCAGTCGCCCCAGCTCTTCGAATGACTTGCGCGGAGAATCGCGACTGGCACGCTGCGTTGGAGGGTTGGGTCAAGCAGGAGGACTATCGCTTTGTCGGTATCATGCTTTCGGCCGGGGATGAGATTGCAGCAGAGCGCCGTCTGATGCAGGAAGCGCTGTATGGCTCACGCGCGGCTTTAGGCAAGGCCATAGCCGATGCGTGTGATGCTGTGGATCAGGCTGTAGTTGATGGCATCATCGGTGAGGAGGATCGTTCGAGCTACACGGCCAAACTTCTGGGCGTGAACGTGGACACGGTTCTGCACTTCAGGGCGTGGTATCGCGAGATAGACGATTCGCAGATGCGATTGACCGAAAGGCGACAGGCGAGGATGTCCGAGCTAGAACAGGAGTGGGTCGATCTTGAGTCCCGCCTTCGGTCGTCGCACATCGACGCAGCGACGCAGGTTCGCGCGGCTGAGCAGGTCTCGACGGCGCTATCCAACAGGGATGCTCGGCTTGTGACCGAGTACATCAGCCAAATCAGCGAAGCCTTGGATAACGGAGCTGATCTCCAGCTTGGTGCTGATGGCAGGGCTGACGACACCGAAGCCGAATACCTGAAAGCGCAGGAAGAGTTCATCCGATTGATGCCCAGCCTGGAGGAGGTGGTCAGTCAAGGATTGCCGGCTCTGATCGCAGCGGCCCGCGAACGCAGGGATTTGCCCGGCTCGTCGGGCCTGTCTTTCCGGCGAATGAACACAAGCCGAGTAGATGCGGCCATAGAGGCAATGGAAGCGTGGCGCCAATTGAAACATGGAGCTGCCTGGCGTGAGGAGAACCCTGGACACATCGAGTGTCTACTCCGGTTCCTCGGCTTCTCGTTCGATGCGCTTCCCAACCCTGTGCGCGTTGTACAGAAAGGTCAGTATTGGCTTCACGTCCGGGTGGATATGTCAGCCAGCCCCATTTTGGCGCGGCCTATTCCGCAATTCGGCTCCCAGTGTGAGAAGCACTATGACGTCGTCTGTCTCTGGGAACGACCCGATGTGGACACGATCAGCGCGTGGCTCCACGACTTGCGCTTGGATCGGCGGAGCATCATCCTGCTGTATCTTGGCCGGATGAGTGTGCAGCGGCGCCAAATCCTAACGGGGAGCGCGCGCGAACACGAACTCGCGCTCGCTGTTCTCGACGAGACACTCCTAGCCTATCTCTCACCACAGGAGCTGGCTCGCCTGCGCATTTTCCTGCGGTGCACCCTGCCGTTTGCAGCGGTCAATCCGTACACGCCTTTCAAATCTGGCGATGTGCCGCCGGAGATGTTCTTCGGTCGTGAACGACAGGCGCGTGAGTTGCTGGATTCTAGCGGCACTTGTCTGGTCTATGGGGGGCGTCAGCTCGGCAAGTCGGCGTTGCTGAGCCACGTACAACGCGACTTCGATCATCCAGAGCGCGAGCAACGTGCCTGGGTCGTGGACATCAAGCTCGTAGGAGATCCCTCAGCGGGAAAACTTACCCGAAGCATCTGGCCAGAGCTTCGCGATAGGTTCAAGGAAGCCGGTTTCCTTCCCAAGAGCATCAGGAGCGAGAAACCGGAGGACATCGCTCGCCATATCCGGGCAGCGATCCTTGAAAGACCCGAGCGCCGCGTCTTGGTACTCTTTGACGAGGCGGACAATTTCCTGGATGCCGATGCGAGTGACAACTTTCAGATGGTAGAGATGCTGCGCACGCTCATGTTTGACACCGGAAGACACTTCAAAGTGGTGTTTGCAGGTCTTCACAAAGTGCAGAGCTTCGAGGGCATCCCCAACCATCCGTTAGCGCACTTTGGTCGAGGCCTGTGCATAGGGCCGCTTGAGGCGGATGCGGCTGTCAAGCTGGTCCGCCAGCCACTAGAAGCCCTGGGATATCGATTCTCCGAGGATACCGCCGTTGTGCGAATCCTATCATACACCAACTTTCATCCAGGGCTGATCCAGCTCTTCTGTCAGGAGTTGCTGAAGCACCTGCGAGAACGGCCAACGAACGGTCCCCTATACCGTATCGAGAATTCGGACGTGGAAGCGGTCTATCGCAAGGGAGAGGTGCGTCGGCTCATCCAGGAGCGCTTCGACCTGACTCTCAACTTGGACACCCGATACCAGGCTATCGCCTGGTCCATGATTGATAACCAGATGGCGGCGCATGACGGGTACGCGCAGGCCTACGCACCTGGCGACGTTCTGCGACTAGTGGAGGGATTGTGGCCGCAGGGAGTTGCTGACCTGGGAGAGGAAGGCCTGCGGCTGTTCTTGGATGATATGTGTGGCCTGGGTGTACTAAGGCGTAACGCAGAGGGGCACTATCGCTTGCGCAGTCCCAACCTCGTACGCTTGATGAGTACCGAGACAAGCATCACTGACCGCCTGTTGAAACTGACGGAAAAACAGCCGCCCACGAAGTTCCAGGCCGGCAGTCATCATGCGCTTCTCGACGCCTCAGGCGAGACGTATAGCCCGTTGACGTTCGAGCAGGAATCTAGCCTGAACTTCGTCGGTCTTAGCGTAGGTCTGGTCTTCGCTTCAGACGCCTTGGGCCTTGTGCAACTACCGGAGGCTGTTCAGCGGCTAGTCACTGGCACTGCCGAAGAGAGTGTTATCGCATGCACGGAGATTCCTACAGCCATCAACTCGGGTGACAGGCTGCGTCTCTGGCTCGATACCCAGCTCCAGTTTCGCGCCGGGCAATCTGAACTGGTGGTCTACCAAAGGCCCGGCACCATGACCACAATCGGTCTCGCTGGCCTTGTTCAGGAAGCTCTTCGATATACAGAGAGTCGCCGATCGAAAAGGCCACGGCCAAGAGTGATTTTCGTGCTCGATGCTCAGAGCACTTGGACTTGGCTCTCACTGCCTGAGAACACCCGACGTAACCTTGAGGACGGCGTCAACGCTGTGATCCTGGCGAAACGCTGGAACTCGGCTGGCATCATGCAACGACTGCGCCTGGCCAAGACACAAAAGCAAGACTCCGACGACGTGTGCCAGGCGGTCTTGAATAGCACAGGCGGCTGGCCGTACCTTCTGGATACCCTGTTCGGCCGCTGCCGCAAGACCGACGATCCTCGCCCAGCAGCGAAAGAGATCGAGAGCGAGCTCGCTATTCCTGGTTCGCCACTGCGAGTCGAATTCAGGCGGGCGCTTGGAGTGAAGCCGGACATCTATCCTCGCCGTTTGGTGGATTTCATGCTGGGTCTGGGCGACGCAGACATCCCGACAAGCCTTCTTACGCCAGAACTAGTCTCTGGGCTCAATGCCGTTAGTGAGGCAGAGGTCGCTCACAGCATCGAGTTCCTACGACGATTAGGATTGGTAGAAGTCAAGGGAGACTCGGTCTGGATCGAACCGACCGCGGCACGTGTGTTGGTGTGACTATGGGCGGCTGGATTCTCTCGGGACTCAGCCGCATGCCGGGACTACAGAGCCTCTTCAGCAAGCTAACCGAGGATCTGGCCTCCCGGCAGAACGTCATCGTGCTTTTGCCGGCGGGGATCAGTACTGATGAAATCTGGCAGAGTTTGCGTTCCGAGCTGTTTCGGCTCTCGTTCAAACTTGAGGGCTTGTTGCTGCCTGGGCTTCAAGGAGGTGATACTGCTTGGATCACTTTGGCACAAGCACTTGGGGTTGAGATGAGTAGAAAAACGAGAACTCTGGAAGCGTTACTTACCAGCACCGGTCTGCCGGATGTAATCTACCTGAGTGGGATCGAGTTGCTCCCTCCTCAGGCTCGCCGTCAATGGATGCAGGTGGCAGCGCGCTGGGGGGAGATCAGCCAGACGGTCGCGGTGCGGCGCCTGACAACACCGACGCTATGCATGATTGCTCCGGCTGAGGCGATACTTGACTGGATCCCTCAGGACAATGTCAAGCTGACAATCCACTGGTGGTGGGACGTCACCTCCGCGCTGGAACTGCAGCTTTTATACCGGCTCAGGAATGGGCGGAATGCTGCAGCAGGCAAGATGACTTGGCGCGAGTACCTATTGCCAGATCTAGCCGGAGCTGACGTCGGCTTTGCAGAGTATCTCTGGGACTGCGCATGGGGGTCCTTTGAGACGTTCTGCGAGCAAGCTGCGGCCTTGGGGAAGAAGCGAGGCTGGACAGCAGACATGTTTCGCGATCTTGGCGCGGAGGAGTTTCTGGCAAGTGGTGAGGCAGGCAAACATACTACGGGAAGCTTGCCTCCAGTCCGGTGGAGACCCTTGTGGGCTGTCGGCGGCATGTTCTCGACTCAGGAGCACGGCATGGAGTTGAGTTCGGTCACTTTGGCCGTCTTGGGCCGCACTGATGAGCTAAGACACCGACTCTGGCGTGGACAAGCGACCCTCATGCTGCCCCTCATCGATCATGTCCGCCTGGTGCTTTGCAATGAGTTGATTCGCCACTGTGGGTACGAATGGCCCTCACGTTGGCTTCCTCCGACTTCACCGGAAGAGGCACGGGCAATCAAGGAAAACCCTTTGGCGTGCCAGTGGGGGTACCTTGTGGAGTCGCTACGAAACAACACTGCCCTCCGTGGTCAGCGCCAGTGGCTGCCATTGGCTTTGGCCGCGCATCGTCTTAGAAACGAAATGGCTCACTACAGACCTGTCACTTACGAGAGTTTCATCGGCTTTCTGCGGGAGATAGAGGTAGTATCCAGGCGGCTCAATCTGAACCTTTAGTGGCTTAGCCTTACGCCAGTTCCCAAGCGGTGGATCTTTCAGAGTGAGGCTGGCCAATGACGCGACCTTGGTGCTGGAGATCAAGGGGCTGGAGACCGACCAGGACAAAGCCAAGCACGAAGCCGCGAAACGGTGGGTTGCGGCCGTGAACAACTGGGGCGAGCTGGGCCGGTGGGCGTTTCATGTGAACCATGACCCGCAGGTGTTGGGGCTGGAGTTGCGACACCTGCCCAGCTTCTGAGTCTGGACATTTCCACACGCGTCTGGAACAAGGGTATCACATTTACGTATCGAAAAGGTGATTTTGCTTCCCAAGCCCCGATTCTACCCAGTGTATTCATCCGGAAGACTGCGAGAAGAATGTCGAGTGGGTGGAGGGGTCTGGGAAGACGTGGTGCGCTTCACGCGAGGCGCCGGGCCAATTGGCTGGATACCGATGACGAGGAGGATCGGATGAGGCTGACCTGTTGCACTTCATGGGTGCTGCGCATAGGCCGGCCGCCTCAGGAGGTAGTTCGCTACTTGTCGTACACACTTCTACCACCTGAAGCGGCAACTTTCCAATGCCAAGCCTGCAAGGCAGCGGTTAGCGACCAGAGGCCACGCCAAGCTCCCGTCTGGTGAGGGGGTTCGACGTGTCGAGGGATGCAGCATCGGCAGCCGGCGCAAAATACGGCTGGCTCGACCTCTGGTACTGGCTGCTGGCGGCGAGCGCCGCGGCCGCCGGAGCATTAGCTGCAACGGCAGAAGTGCCAGCTCTTGATTGCACGCTGACCGCTGCTCCGACGAAGAGCAGGAGAGCCACGGCGCCAAGAAACGCTAAATTTCGTGAAGTTTTCATTGTTTGCTTCTCCTTGTGCTGTTTGTTGCTTCCGGTCTATGAGCCGGAACCTAGTAGAGTAGATGGGTAAACATTCGTTGTTTAGGCAACGAACTGATGCTCTTATCCTACCTCCATTCTCTGTGCGGCGATAGACAAGAATTGATCTACTTTTCGGGCAGTTTCGTTACAGTAATTTGTAATGGGGTGTCGAACGGTGGGAGAGAGGCTGCCTTCAGCCTGTCATGGCACGCTGGCAGCGATGAAGTGCCTTGATGTTCCTATGGATGCGGGGATTACGGCCGCGGGAAGCGGGGAGGACATGCGGCGCGCCTCCCCTTTCCTTATCGTGGAGTCTCAGTTCTCAAGATGCAAAAGCCGGGAATGCAGTCCGACTTTTCGACTCATGGCACATCAGGCGGCCCCCCACGGTCATCATGACCTCGCCCAAACGGCATGACGCCTTGTCGGCCTGGACTCGGAGCCAACCTCGTTGGTCAACACCAGCCCGACGCAAAAGGCGACTCGTCTCGATCTCCCGCAACTCATCATGCCTCTGTTCCGCCGCGACATTCACAGCCATGTAGTAATCCATCGCCTGCCTCCGCTCTCATATTCGTCTCAGAACTACTTTGGGCGACCCGAAGCCAGCGGCTTCTCATTTACGCCTCATTTTACGCCCGTCCCTCGGGCAGCGCAAGACAAAAATCAATCTACTTTTGGGGCAGTTTCGTTACAATAATGTGTAAGAGCGGAGGACCCCTCTGGGTTGGGGGTGGCGAACGGTGCTGAAACCCAGCACACAGCGAGCGGGGAGGAGCGAGGGAAGGCGGCCCAGCGGCGCTTATACCGGCGGCTCGTCCGGCGCGGCCCAGCCCTGGCGCAGGGCATACAGGGCGGCCTGGGTGCGGTTGGCCACGTGCAGCTTCTCGTAGATGGTGCGCAGCCGGTTGGCCACGGTGTAGACGGAGTAATTCAGCGTCTGGGCGATGTCCTCATTGTCCACGCCCTGGGCCGCCAGGCGCAGGACGGCCATCTCGCCCTCGGTCAGCGGCTCGATGCGCGGCGATTTCGGCGCGGCCAGGTGGAACTCACTCAAGACGCGGGCGGCGATGATGGGATCAATGAGGTAGTCACCCCGGTGCACGGCCTCGATGGCCGCGATCAGATCTTGGGCATCCACGGTCTTCAGCAGATAGCCACGGGCGCCTGCCCGAATGGCATCGAGCATGTACTGCTCCTGGCGATACATGGTCAGGGCGATGATGCGGGCGGTCGGCATCTCGTGTATGATCTGGCGAATGGCCTCCACGCCGCCCATGTCGGGCATGACGATGTCCATCAGGATCACGTCCGGCCGCGCCGTGCGCGCCAACGCCACTGCCTGGGCGCCATCTTCGGCTTCCGCGACCACGGTGAAGCCGCCCATCCCCTCGCAGAGCTGGCGTAGGCCCTGGCGCACCAGGGTGTGGTCATCGGCAATCAGGAGCTTAATCGGTGGCATGATTGACCTCTTTGGCGACCGGCGGCAAAGTGACGACTAACTCCGTGCCCTGGCCGATCGCACTGCGGATGTCCAGCGTGCCGCCTAGGGCCAGGATGCGCTCGCGCATTTGGCGCAGGCCGAAATGGCCGGCAAGATCGGCCGGGCCGAGTTGGCTGGGGTCGAAGCCGCGGCCGTTGTCATGCACCGAGACCGCGACGCCGCCGGCCGCATCCACTGTCAGGCGCACCAGCGCTGAACTGGCTCGGGCGTGCTGGCCGATGTTGCTCAGGCTTTCCTGGATGATGCGGAACAGGGGCAATTCGTAGACCGCGGGTAAGGCCTCTTGCGGTTCAGATACTTCCAGCCGGGCCGCGAGTTGGTTCTGGTCGCCAAAGTCACCCACCAGTTGCGTCAGCGCCGGGAAGAAGCCCAGCGCGTCCAGGTCCACCGGGCGCAGGGCGAAGATGGCGCGGCGCATATCCACGATGGCGGCATTGAGCACGGCCTGCAGCTCGTCCAGCGCGGCGCGCATGCCGGGGGAAGCCGCAGCGGCCAGGTGAGACCACAGCGCTGACTTGAAGCGCAGTCCGGCCAGGCTCTGCGCCACGCCATCGTGGATCTCGTGGGCAATGCGGTGACGCTCCGCGTCAATGGCTTCCGCCTCGCTCCGGCGCTGCACCTCTGCCGTGATGTCTTCAACCGTGACGATCATGCGGCCGGCGTCAGTCGGATCGGGCGCGGCGACGACGCGCACGGGAAAGCACGAGCAGTCCCGCCGCTGGTTAGTGGTCTCGGTCGTCACTGTTTGGCCCTGCTGCACCCGCTGCAAGATGGTCAGGACGGCCGGCCTCGCATCTTCGGGTATCAGGTGAGCAGCCGGCATCCCCGCCAGCTCGGCGGCTGTGTAGCCGTAGACCAGCTCTGCCCGCCGGTTGGCCTCCAGGATGGTCACCGGGGTCACGGCCAGGTCGGCGACGAATATGCAGACGGGCATGTGCTCAAAAAGGTGGCGGTAGCTTTGCTCGCTCGCCCTGTTGGCTGGGTCGGTTCCCACGATGACTGCCCTCCTTCCGCTCTATTGTCGCCGTTTTTGCGCGTTTGGCAATTTCCACATGTCTTACCCACAGGCTTACAGGCCTGGGTAGTTACGATGGGCAGATACGAAGATTGCGCCATCGGCATCGCCGGTGGCGCAATCGGTCTGTGCGGTGATATGAGCTTACTCAGCCGCTTATGCCTTCGCGGCCTTCGCAGCGAGCGCAGCGCGGACGCCCGCCGCGTAGTCGGGGTGCACCTTCTCGAAGTGCCCCAGTTGGCGCTCGACGATGAACTTCGGCACGCCCTGCATCGCATCGGCGATGTTGGAGAAGAGCCGGGCCTTCTGGCCGGCATCGAACAGATTGAACAGCGCGCGGGGCTGGCTGTAATCGTCGTTGCCCACGCGATGGTTATAGCGATCCGCATCGCCCGATATCTTCAGCGGCGGCTCAGCAAACTCTGGCCGCTCGACCGGCCCGTTGAACGAGTTCGGCTCGTAATACGCATCCGGGATCGGATTATTCGGGGTGAATCGCATCTGCCCATCTTTGTGGTAGTGGTGCATCGGACTGCGCGGCGCGTTGACGGGCAGCGCCTCGTAATGCGTGCCGAGCCGGTACCGGTGCGCGTCGGCGTAGCTAGGATCAGGCGAGGTCGAATCGGTCAAGATTCATGACCTTGTTCCACGCCGCTACAAAGTCGTGCCGGAACTTCTCCTGGGAGTCCTCACATGCGTAGACTTCCGCCAAGGCCCGGAGTTGGGAGTTCGAACCGAAGATCAGGTCGACGCGGGTGCCGGTCCACTTGAGTTCGCCCGTTGCGCGATCACGACCCTCGAACACCTGATCGTCTTCCGCGGTTGCCTTCCACGTCGTGCCCATGTCGAGCAGATTCACGAAGAAGTCATTGGTGAGCGTCTCTGGCCGCTTGGTGAAGACGCCGTGCTGAGACTTTCCAAAGTTGGCATTCAAGACGCGCATACCGCCAACGAGAACCGTCATCTCAGGAGCGGTCAGCGTCAGCAGTTGCGCACGATCAACCAGCAGTTCCTCTGCCGCTACTGAATATGTCGCTTTTAGATAGTTGCGGAACCCGTCTGCAGCCGGTTCGAGTACGGCGAATGACATCACGTCGGTTTGCTCCTGCGACGCATCCGTACGTCCCGGCGTGAAGGGAACGGTCACATCGTGACCGGCATTCTTCGCAGCTTGCTCGACACCTGCGCATCCACCCAGGACAATCAAGTCGGCGAGCGAAACCCTCTTCCCTCCTGACTGCGCGCTGTTGAACTCCTTTTGGATTCCTTCCAGGGTCTGCAGCACAGTCTTCAGTTGGGCCGGCTGGTTAACTTCCCAATCCTTTTGCGGCGCAAGACGAATGCGCGCCCCGTTCGCACCGCCGCGCTTGTCGGAGCCGCGGAAGGTAGAGGCCGAGGCCCAGGCGGTCGAGACGAGTTCCGAGATCGACAGCCCCGAGGCAAGGATTCTGGCCTTGAGCTCCGCGATGTCGACCGCGTTGATCAGGTCGTGATCGACTGCAGGGACGGGGTCTTGCCAGATCAACTCTTCCGCAGGGACCTCTGGACCGAGATAACGCGAGCGGGGACACATGTCGCGGTGCGTCAGCTTGAACCACGCCCGGGCGAACGCGTCTGCGAACTGATCCGGATTCTCGTAGAAGCGCCTTGAAATCTTTTCGTAATCAGGGTCGAACCGCAGGGCGAGGTCAGTGGTCAGCATGGCTGGCGCGTGACGCTTTGACGGGTCGCGCGCATCCGGCACCGAATTGGCGCCTGCACCATGCTTCGGTGTCCACTGCTGCGCACCGGCCGGGCTTTTGGTCAGCTCCCAGTCGTAGCCGAACAGGTTCCAGAAGAAGTTGCTGCTCCACTTCGTTGGCGTCGAGGTCCAGATGACTTCCAGGCCGCTGCCGATCGCGTCGCCTCCCTTGCCCGTACCAAATTTGCTCTTCCAACCGAGGCCTTGCTCCTCGATGCTGGCAGCTTCCGGCTCCGGGCCCACCAGTGACGCATCGCCAGCGCCGTGGGTTTTGCCGAAGGTATGGCCGCCGGCAATCAGCGCGACCGTTTCTTCGTCGTTCATCGCCATGCGCGCAAAGGTCTCGCGGATATCCTTGGCGGCGGCGAGCGGATCCGGATCGCCGTTCGGCCCTTCCGGGTTCACATAGATCAGGCCCATCTGCACGGCGGCGAGAGGATTCTCGAGTTCCCGGTCACCGGTGTAGCGCTTGTCGTCAAGCCACTTGCCCTCGGTCCCCCAGTAAATGTCCTCTTCCGGATCCCAGACATCCTCGCGCCCGCCGCCGAAGCCGAAGGTCTTGAAGCCCATCGACTCGAGGGCGCAGTTGCCGGCGAGGATCATCAAGTCGGCCCACGAGATCTTGTTGCCGTATTTCTGCTTGATCGGCCAGAGCAGCCGGCGCGCCTTGTCGAGGTTCACATTGTCGGGCCAACTATTGAGGGGCGCAAAGCGCTGGGTGCCAGACCCCGCGCCCCCGCGGCCGTCCCCGGTGCGGTAGGTGCCTGCGCTGTGCCATGCCATCCGGATGAAGAGCGGCCCGTAGTGACCGAAGTCGGCCGGCCACCAATCCTGCGAGTCCGTCATGAGCGCGTAGAGGTCCTTCTTCAGGGCATTGAGGTCGAGCTTCTTGAATTCCTCAGCGTAGTTGAACGCCTCGCCCATGGGATTAGACAAGGAAGAGTTCTGGTGGAGCATCTTGAGGTTCAACTGGTTCGGCCACCAGTCTCGGTTCGACGTGCCTCTGCCGGCCGTGTGTTTGTGAGCACTGCCCGTTACCGGGCACTTGCTATCTTCATTCATGATGTTGTACCCCTTTCGTTGTGTGAGTTGTTGAACAGCGCTACTATGAATCATAGTGTTTCGCTGCTCATCTAGCTAAGAGCGTGTTTTGAAAGTAAAATAGAGATCGCCTTGTAGATTTGACATTTTGACGATTTTCCGGTGTCATGCTCCGTACATGATGTACCCATCTCCCCCTTTGGAGCAAGGTCACCGATGAACCGCCAAGCCTATGA
>JAPLHB010000214.1 GCA_026389845.1 Chloroflexota bacterium | reverse complement strand
AATCCGCAATCTGCAATCCGCAATCCGCAATCTGCAATCCGCAATCCGCAATCTACAATCTGCAATCTGCAATCTGCAATCTGCCTCACACCGTTTCCATAATTGCCCTCGCCATGTCATACAGCGGCACGCTGCGGTCGCTGAGGCCGGCCTCGTCCACCGAGCGCGGCATCCCGTAGACGACGCACGTCTCCTCTGCCTCGGTGAAGATCGTTCCGCCCTGGGCCTTGATCCAGGCCGCGCCTTCTTTGCCGTCGGCGCCCATGCCCGTCATCACCACCCCCAGCACCCGCGCGCCAAAGATGTCGGCGGCCGACCTGAAGAGCACGTCCACGGCCGGGCGGTGGGGCGTGTCGAAGGGCCGCGCATCCAGATGGGCCACCACCGAGCCATCGGCCTCGCGACGGAAGGTGAGGTGCCGTCCGGCCGGGGCCAGCAGCGCCGCGCCGGGGCGCAAGAGGTCTCCTTCGTGCGCCTCGTGCACCTCGATGCGGGAGATTTCGTCCAACTTCTGAGCGTACATCTCGGTGTAGCCGACCGGCATGTGCAGGACGATCGCCACCGGAATCGGAAAATCGGCCGGCAACTGCGGGATCACCAGCTTGAGCGCCTGCGGACCGCCGGTCGAGATGCCGATCACGAGCACGTCGGCCTGACTGATCCGCGGCTTGCTGGGCGCGAGCGGGAGCGCCGCGGCCGGCGGCGGAGGCACGCGGGTCATCTGCACTCCGGCCGCGGTCTTCACCTTCGAGATCAGCTCGTCACTGATCTCGAAGATCTTCTCCGTGGCGAGCGCCGTGGGCTTCTGCACGAAGTCAATGGCGCCGGCGTCCAGTGCGCGCAGCGCCATGTCGCCGCTCTCGCTGGCGATGCTGACGACCACGACCGGCACCGGCCGGCGCGCCATCTGCTGCTGCAGGAACGTGATCCCGTCCATCTGCGGCATGATCAGATCCAACGTGACCACGTCGGGTTGCAGGAGCTCGACCATCTCGAGCGCCTCGACGCCGTCGCGGGCGGTTCCCACCACCTCGATGAACGGACTGCGGGAAAGCATCTGCCTAACGACTTTGCGCACGTAGGCGGAATCGTCTACGATCAGGACGCGTACCACACGATCCATTGGAGTCTCCCTAATTTTTCACGTACACAAACGCCCCCCCGATTTCCTGCAGCTCGAAATCGGTGGTTACCTTGAGCAGCGATTCGGCGGCTGCCACGCACAGATAGCCCGGCGCGGGCATGTAGTGGGCGAACAGGCGCACCGTCCGGCGAATGGCCTGATCCGAGAAATAGATGAAGACGTTGCGACAGAAGATGACCGGCGCGACACCCAGGCGGGCCGCGGTGGTCTCCGCGGTCACGTTGGCGATCGCGAATTTGACCCTGGCGGAAATCTGCGGGTCGAGCCGCCAGACGCCGGCCTCTTCGGTGAAATACTTCGTCTTCAGATATCCCGTCAGGTTGCGGAAGGAGCGGTCGCGGTAGACGCCGGCCTGGGCCTTGGCAATCGCCTTGGGCGCAATGTCACTGGCAGAGATTTCGATGGGCAGGCGGTCGAACCAGCCCGTTTCGTTCAGGGCCATGGCGATGGTGAACGGCTCCTCGCCGGTGGCGCAGGCCGCGCACCAGATGCGCAGCGGCAGCGGGCGGCGCTCGGCCGCGTAGCGCGGCACAATCACGTCCACCAGCGCGTGAATCTGATCGGTCTCGCGCCAGAAATAGGTCTCCGGCACCGTCAGCGCATCCATTATCCGGCCCCACTCTTCTTCCCCCACCGGGTCGTATTTTAGCAGATAGTAATAATCCAGGAATGAATCGAACCCGCGCTCGATCACCAACGGCGAGAGCTTGTCGGCCACGATGTCCCGCCGGCCGTTTTCATAGTAGATGCCGGCGCGTTCGTGGACGAGATCCCGCAGCAGCGAGAACGCGTTATCGGACAAACCGAGAGTTTCGGAATAGAAACGCATAGCAGATTGCAGATTGCAGATTGCAGATTGCAGATTGCAGATTGCAGATTGCAGATTGCAGATTGCGGATTGCGGATTGCAGCACGCAGCACGCACCACGCCCCACGCAGCACGCAGCACGCAGCACGCAGCACGCCCCACGCAGCACGCACCACGCACCACGCAGCACGCCCCCCTACTTCTGCAAAGCCGCCTGGGCTGCGCGTCTCACCGCCAGGTCGGCGTCGAAATGGGCCATGCCGGCCAGTTGGCGTTCCGCACGCCGGCCGCCCAGGCGGCTGAGGGCCATCACCGCGGCCAGCCGCACGGTGGCGTCGCTGTCGTTCAGGGCTGGGATGATCTCGTCGGAGGCGCGGCTCCGTTTCATCCGCGCCAGCGTCTCCACCATCGCGCGGCGGACCCCTGGCTGGAGGTCGTGGAGGCCCCGGCTGAGCCATCCGATCTGCGCTTCGCCCATGCCGGACAGCGCGGCGATGCACGCCTCGCGGCGAGCCGGGTCGGCGGTCAGGCCCACCAGCGCGTCCACGGCCTCCTGGCTGCCCTGGCGGGCCAGCGCGTCCACCGCGGCCTGGGCCACGGCCGGATCGTTCTCGGTGGCGGCGGCCCACTGCAACGCGCTCGCGGCGCCTCCGTCCCCACGGCTTCCCAGCGCGTGGATCGCGTCCAGCCGGCGCTCCTGGTCGGGGCTGCGCAGCGCGGCCAACAGCGGCGGCATGGCGTCGGGGTGGCCGACTTGCCCCAAGGCATTCAGTGCGGCCCGCGTCAGATCGCGCTCGTCCGACTCGGCCAGGGGAGCCAGGGTCGCCACCCCGCGCACGCCGCCGATCTGGCCGATGGCCTCGATGGCCGCGGCGCGCACGTGGTGAGCCGGGTCCGCGTGCGCGACCCGCGTCAGCGCGTCGAGGGCGTCAGCGAACGCGTGATGGCCGATGGCGCGTGCGGCGTAGTAGCGCACCCAGGGATCGGGGTCGGTCAGCGCGGCCAATAAGTGCGGATGGACCTCCGGAGCTTCGACGTAGGCCAGGGCGCGCATGGCCCCCGCGCGCACCTTGGGCGTGTCGCTTCGCGCCGCCTCCAGCAGGGTGGGCAGGGCGCGCGGGTCGTCCAGGTAGGACACGTGTTCCACCGCGGCCCGGCGCACGGTCTCATCGGGGTCGTGGCAGCAGATCAGCAGCGGTTCGATGCACACGTCGTAGCCGAAATAGCCCGCGATCTTGACCGCGGATTCGCGCACGCGCGGGTCGGGGTCGCGCATCCGCTCGGCCATGATGCCGGGCATGTCGGGGTGGCCCAATGAATTGAGCGCCGAGATCACGGCCTGGCGCACCGCGGCGTCCGCGTGGCCCATCAACTCCAGCAGCGCTTCGAACGCCCGCCGGTCGCCGATCTTCGCCAGCGCGCCCGCGGCGACAATCGCCAGACGCTCGTCGCCGGTCAGGGTGCGCACCAACGCAGGCACCGCGGCCATATCGCCGATGCGGCCCAGGGCGATGACCGCGGCCTGCCGCGTCTCCAGGTCTTCGGCCGCCAACTGCTCCACCAGCAGGCTGGTTACGCGGGCGCCATGGCGCACCAGCGCCTCCACCACCTCGCGGCGGGCGCTCGGCTGGCCCAGCAGCCGCGTGAGGGCGCGCTCCGCCGCCCGGCCCTCCAGCCAGCCCAGCACCAGGGCCAGCGGACGCAGCTCCTCGTCGCGGGCGCCGTCCAGCGCGTCGAGGAGGCGCCGCAGCCCGGCCGCGCCGATCGCAGGACGAGCCAGGTCGGCGATGTACGCGCCCTCGCCATAGAGCTTCTCGAAGCGGTCGTGCAGGGTGCAGAGCGCCTGGGCGATCGCCACAACCGGCGCCTCGGGCCGGTCGAGCATCTCGGCCAGCGGCATGGCGACTTCTTCGCCGCCGATTTGGCCCAGTGTATCGGCCGCGGGGGTACACAATAACGGGTCGGCCAGGAGTGGGATGACGCGCCGGACCACGGTGGGGTCGCCGATGCGCGTGAGCGCATCCAGGGCGGGGAAGCCGAGGAAGAAGTCGCCCGATGCGGCGATGGCGGCCAGGGCGTCGGCGGCCTCGGCTGCCTTCAGCTTGCCCAGCGCCTCCACCGCGTGGTAGCGTACGTTGGGGTCGGCATCGCTCAACGCGGCGATGAGCGCCGGGACCGCCTCCGGGTTGGCCTGCTCGCCCAGGGCCAGCGCCGCGTAGGTGCGCAGCTCCGCGTCCGGGTCGCCGAGGAACGCGATAAGCGGGGCTACCGCGTCCATGCCCGACAGCGCCAGGGCCTGGAGCGCGCTGTTCAGGACGCTGACGTTCTGGTGTTGCTCGCGCAACGCGCGGAGCAGCTCGCGCAACGCCTCGGGTGCCGGGCGTTGCGCCAGGCCGTCCACCGCAGCGCGGCGCACCCGCCAACTCTCATCGCCCAGGACGCCGGTCAGGGGCAGTGCGCTGGCCTCTTCTTGCCCTTGCGCCAGCGCCTCGGCCGCTTGTAGCCGCACCCGCTCGTCAGGACTCGTCAACTGCTCGGCCAGGTCGCGCTCGTGATCGAGGCGGCCGGTCACGTCTTCCATCGTGACGATGACGCCGACGATGCGCGCGTCCTCGCGCAGCGGCGCGAGGGTGACGCGCTGCTGCATCTGCGCGAAGCGCCGCGACGGCGTCAGCGGCGGGCAGGGGATCAGGAAGTGGTGGAACGCCGGCGCCAGGGTCTCGACCACGCCCTCGCCGGCCACGCGCTCGAAACGCGCCAGCAGGCCGCGGCCGGCCAGATCGGGCACGAGGGCCGCCAACGGCTGCCCCCTGGCCCGCTCGGCCGGGATGCCTGTCACCCGCGCCAGCCAGGCGTCCCACGAGCGGACGACCAGGCTGGCGTCGGTGGTGAAGAATCCAAGGGAACGGTGAAGTTCGGGCATAGAACTCTTATACTTTTCCACCCAACCGATCCATGATCCCGAGCAGCGCCTGGGCACGTTCCAACAGACCCGTGGTGGCGCGCTTGGTCTCGCGGACGCCCTGGGCGTTGCGGTCGGTGATGCGGCGGATGTCGGTCACCGACGTGAGCACCTGCGCCGCCGCGCTCGCGTGCTCCTTGTTCGCTCGTGTGATCAAGAGGATCTGTTTGGCGACGTTCTGCGAGCCGATCGTCATGTCCTTGCCGGCGCGCGTCTGCTCGTTCAGCGCCTTGGCCACCTGATCGGATTGCCGGCGCATATTTTCGGCCGCGGTGGTGATCTGCGTCGCGGCGGTCGCTTGTTCGGTCATGGCCTTGGTGACGCTTGAGATCAGGCGGGCCAGCCGCTCGGCCTCTCTGGCGACCTGCTCTCCGGCCGTGGCCTGTTCGGCCAGCGCGCGCGCGGTGCTGCCCGCGCCCTTGCGCATGCTCTCCACCGCCTCGGTGATCTGTCTGGCGCCCTTGGCCTGTTCGACGGTCGCCTTGCGCACCTGGACAGCCAGGTTGGTCGTGTTCTGCGCAGCCTTGATGATGTCGCGCGCGGCCCGCCCCTGTTCGTTCATGCCCTGGCTCACTTGCTGGGCGGTCTTGCGCATGTGCGCGGCGGCCTGGACGATGTTCTGGGCCGCTTTGGCCTGCTCGGCTGTGGCAGTCATCACCTGTTTGGCCTGCCCCGCGGTGGTGTTGACGGTGTTGACGACGTTTTGGGCGGCGCCCAACTGCTCGTCGCTGGCTCGCGTAATCTGGGCGACCAGTTGTGTCGTCTCTTCGACGCCGGTCAGGATCTTCTTCAAGCCGGCCAGCCCGTCTTCGGCCAGGCGGCTGCTGTCGTCGGCCACGCGCAGACCTTCGTTGGACGAGGTGACGGCCTCTTGGGCCACGTCTTGCAGGCCCTTGATGATGACCGCGATGTCGGCGGTGGCCTTGGCGGAACGGTCGGCCAGGTTGCGAATCTCCTCGGCCACCACTGCGAAGCCGCGCCCGGCCTCGCCCGCGCGGGCCGCTTCGATGGACGCGTTCAGCGACAGCAGGTTGGTGCGTTCGGCGATCAGGTTGATGGTGTTGACGATGCTGCCGATTTCGTTGGCGCGTTTGCCCATCTCGCGAATCACGCCCGATGATTGTACCATAGAATCGCGTACACGTCCTAACCCGTGAATGGCCTTCTGGATGGTGGCGCCGCCATCTTCCGCATCGCGGGTCGCGCGGCGGCTGGCCTCGTCAGCCTGTTTGGTCAGTCCGCCGACGGCGCGGATCGAGCGGTCGAGCTGCGTCGAGCTGTTGGCCGCGCTGGTTGCCGCGTCGTTGATCTTCTCGGCGTTTTGCGCCGCGCTGTTGATCGAGCGTGACATCTGCTCGATGGAGGTCGAGACCTCTTCCACCGAGGCGGTCAGGTTCTCGGTGATGGCGCTCACCTCTTCGATGGAGGCGGCCATCTCGTTGATGGACGAGGAGGTCTCCTCCGCAGCCGACGAAAGCTCGTCGGCGTTGTTCGAGACGCCCTGGATGGAACGGGCCATCTCCTCGACGGCCGCGGCAGTCTCAGTGACCGAGGCGGCCAGCGCGTCGGTGTCGTTGCTGACGCTCTTGACCGACGCAGTGATCTCGTTCATCGAGGCGGTCACCTGGTTGGCCGAGGTCGCCATGTCCTGCGTGGAGGCCGCCACGCTCTGGATCGAGGCGGTGGTTTCCTGGATCGAGGCGGCGGTCTCGCTGACCGAGGCGGCCAGGCTGGTTGCGTTCGCGCTCACCTGCTCGATCGAGGCGGCGGTCTCATTGATGGACGAGACCAGCTCTTCGGTGGACGTCGCAATGGATTCGGCCTGGCCGGCGGTTTCTTTGAGCGAGGCAGACATTTCGTTGGAGCTGCTCAAGGCTTCGTCCAGGGAGCGGATTTGCGTTTCCGTTCCTTCGGACACCTGGTCGGTGATGCGGGCGATTTCTTCGGCGCCGCGTGTAACCTGTCCGGTTTGGTCGCGCACGCGCTCGATCTCGATGCCCAGTTTGGCGTTGGAATTACGGGTAAAGAGTGACATGGAATCCTCCTGATTGCAGATTGCAGATTGCAGATTGCAGATTGCAGATTGCGGATTGCGGATGGCAGATGGCAGATGGCGGATGGCGGAACGCATCACGCATCACGCATCACGCACCACGCACCACGCACCACGCATCACGCACCACGCAACACGCAACACGCAACACGCAACACGCAACACGCATCACGCATCACGCATCACGCATCACGCATCACGCATCACGCATCACGCAACACGCACCACGCACCACGCACCACGCACCACGCATCACGCATCACGCATCACGCATCACGCACCACGCACCACGCATCACTAAACCGCGTCGCTCAGCTTCAGCACTTCCTCGACGTTGAGAATCAGCACCAGCCGGTCGGTCAGGGTGGCGATGCCCTCCAGGTATTTGCTGCCGAGGCCGGCGATGGCTTCAGGCGGCGGCTGGATAGTCGCGGCCGGGATGCTGACGAACTCGCGCGCGGTGTCCACGATCAGCCCGACGGCTCGCCCGCCCACGCTGACCACGATCAGCCGCGTGCGCAGGTCATAGGGCGTTTTCTCGAATCCGAAGCGAGCGCGCAGATTGACGGCTGGGATCACCTGACCGCGCGAGAAGACGACCCCCTCGACAAACGGGGGGGCGTTGGGCACCGGTGTGATGTGCTCTACCATTTCCATCTGCTGGACGGCCTGGCTGCGCACGCCGTAACTGGTGCCGGCGAGATCGAAGAGAATGAAAGTATCGGCGGCAGTTGATGAATCGGGCATGGGAAGCTCCTTGTGCGTGGTGCGTGTTACGTGTTACGTGTTGCGTGTTGCGTGTTGCGTGTTACGTGTTGCGTGTTGCGTGTTACGTGTTGCGTGTTGCGTGTTGCGTGTTGCGTGTTACGTGTTGCGTGTTACGTGTTGCGTGCATCGTGTTGCGTGTTGCGTGTTGCGTGTTATGTGGCTGGGCACGCGTCGGTGGCGAGAGGCAGTGGCGCGTGGGTCAGCAGGTCGGTCGGTGCTACGTCATATGGCGTTGGCGCTTCTTTCATCCGGTAGCCGCGTTCGGCGGGGATGATCGTCAGCAGCAGGCGAGTGATGCTGGTTAGCAGGCGAATGCGATGATCGGCTACCTCTGGCGAGAGAACGTGTCGCCCCATGTGATACCAGCCGCGGGCTTCGCGAGTCGAGCCTAACGCATACTCATAGAAGCGTGCCTGGTCTTTGCTGGATTGGTGGCCGTAGCCCTCGGCGATGTTGGCGCCCACCGAACCGATGGCCCGATAAAGCTGATCCGACAGGCTGACGGTGTGCCGGTCTTGCGCCAATTTGCAGACGTCGTGCCAGGCCAAGTCGGCGGCGAATATCGCCAGCCGATAGACCTCCATGCACCACAACGGATCGCCGGTGAACTCCTGTGGCACCGATGCCAGCCATTCGTCATAGGTCATACGCACCTCCCTGGCGGAAAACACGCACCACGCACCACGCACCACGCACCACGCACCACGACCACGCACCACGTACCACGCACCACGCAACACGCACCACGTACCACGTCTCACGTCTCACGTCTCACATTCTGCGCTTTGCCTTGGTTAACGCGCCTACATCCAATATCAGCACTACCCGTCCATCCCCCAACTCCGTTGCGCCGGCCAGACCGGGGGACTGGACAAAGGGGTCGGCCAGGGAGCGGATGACGATTTCGCGCTGTTCGAGGACGCGATCCACGACGATGCCGATGGCCGTGAGGCCGGCGCCGACGACCAGGGCAACCGGCGCGTGATCGGTGGGGGCAGGCAGCCCGAAGAAGCGGGCCAGCCGCAGGATGGGCAGGGCGCCCCCGCGATGGAGCAGGACTTCGTTGTGCGCCTGGCCATCCAGCGTCCGGACGGCGTCGAGCTGCACCTCGATGACCTCGCGCACCGCCAGCAGCGGCACAGCGAACCGTTGCGCGCCCACCGAGACGATGAGCGCGTCAGCGATCGCCAGGGTGAGGGGCAACTGGATGGTGAACCGGGTGCCGCGGCCCGGTTTCGTGTCCAGCGTCAGGCTGCCGCCTAGCTCCTGGACGGTGTTTTTGACGACGGTCATGCCAACGCCGCGGCCGCTGGTCAGGTCGGCCTCGTCCCGCGTCGAGAAGCCCAGCGCGCAGAGAAGCTCCAGCAGGCTGGCCGGGTCGAGCGACGCCTCTTCGGCCAAGAGGCCCAGGGCACGGCCGCGCGTCGCCACTTTCTCCACATCCACCCCGCAGCCATCATCCGCGACTTCGATGACGACCGCGTCGCCGGCCGTGCTGGCGCGCAACGCCACGACGCCGACGGCGGGCTTGCCGGCGTCCACTCGCGCGGCGGCATCCTCCAACCCGTGGCTGACCGCGTTACGCACCAGGTGGAGCAGCGGATCCATCATCCGCTCGATGACGAACTTGTCAATCTCGGTGTCCTGGCCGTGGAGTTCCAGCCGTACCTGTTTGCCGCTGGCACGCGCCAGGTCGTAGACGGCCAACTGCATCCTGGCGAACAGTTCGCCGATGGGAACCATGCGCACGCGCATAATCCCCTCGCGCAGATCGCGCAACTGGTGGGCCATGGCCAGGTTCACCTCCTGCACCGCGCGCCAGTCGGCGGCCGGCACGGCGGCTTCCAGCTTCTCCAGCCGGTCTTCCAGCCGGGCGCGGCCGATCACCAGCTTGCCGGCCATGCGCATCAGGTCGTCCAGCCGGCCCAGATCCACGCGCACGATGTTGGAGGGGGTGAGGGTGGGCGCGGGGAGCGACTCGGCCGGCGCGACGCCAGCGGCCAGCGCGGGCGGTGGGGGCGCGGTGTCAGGGATGGCCGCGATCGGCGGCTCGGCCCGGCGCTCCGGCGGCTCGTAGGGCGTGCAGATCAGCCCGTCGGGCACCTGATCGGTGAAAGCGTTCTTGTCGGCGGCGCTGACGACCAGGAACTCGAACGCGATGCCGCCCTGGCCGTGGACGCGCGGCGCGGCATGGAGCAGGTCGCCCTGCCCCTGCAGATAGGCCCGCACGCCGTTGACGTTGACGCCCTGTTCGGCGCGCGCCGGGGTGGGGATGAAGACGCAACGCCAGGCCTTCTGCCCGGCCGCCAAAGCCGCGGTCAGTTGGCTGCTCGTTTCCGGCGCCAGGGCGAGGGGGATGGAAGGTAACGACTCGTCTGCCAGCGCAGCGTCTGCGCTGGCAGATCTGGCCGGCCGGGCGGGTTGCGGGAGATCTTGCGCCAGGGCTGCCGCCAGCTTCGTTATCATGTCCGCGATCGCGGGCGGCGGCCCGCCGGTGCGGCGCACGATGATGACCTGCTCCAGCAGCCGGGCCCCGTCGGTGAGGGCGTCCAGGGCCGCATGCGTCAGGTGCACCTCTTCCTTGCGCAAGGCCCGCAGGTGGCTCTCCATCTGGTGCGCCAGTTGCTCCGCTTCGCGCACGCCCACCATGCCCGACAGTCCTTTGATCGAGTGGAAGCGGCGAAACAAATCATCCAGCAACGCCCGGTCGGCCTGCGGCTCCTGGATCTCCAGTGTCAGGAGACCCTGCCGCACGGCGAGCAGGTGCTCGTCGCACTCCGCGAAGTAGTCGTCGAGGAACTCGGCAAAGAAATTGACGTCGGGTTCAGAGGGTGTATTGAACATGGGCGACTCCCCACGTGGTGCGTGGTGCGCGTAAAGCCGCAGCATCTGGGTCACGCAACACGCAAAACGCAACACGATTACCCGATTACACGCTGGTTCCGAGTAAGTCCCGGACTTGTACCAACAACGCGCTCGGTTGAAACGGTTTGGTCAGATAGCGACTGGCGCCGGCGGCCTGGGCGGCGGATCGGCTGGCATCGTCCCCTTTGGTCGTCAGGATGATGACGGGCATGGTCTGGTGCGCGGGATGCCGGCGCACGAACTTCAGCACTTCCAGGCCGTGCATGTCGGGCATGTTCAGGTCGAGGAGCATCAAGTCTACCGGTCCGAGCGCCAGTCGCTCGATGGCCTCCAGGCCGTTGCCGGCTTCGCTGAATTTGACATCCTTGAGACCCCGCAGCGAGGCCATCACCATCCGTCGCATGGTAGTCGAGTCGTCTACAACGAGGATTCGTTTCATAGGCATTTGTTCCCTCGCCGCCGCGCCGGTCGGTGTGGCGGATAGCTCGCGGAGGAGGCCGGGCAACTGTGCGCCGAAATCCGACTTGGCGACAAAGGCATCGGCGTGCGCCGTCAGCGCGGCCGCGCGATATTCCGGGTTGTCGTACAAGGTCACGATCGCCACACGCGGCGGGTTGGGTTGCGCCTTGATGCGGCGCGTCGCCTCTAGCCCATTGATTCCCGGCATGGCAATGTCCATCAGTACCAGGTCGGGCTGCAACTGAGCGATCATGTCGAAGGCCTCCTGGCCGGAACGTGCGCAGCCGGCGATCTCGACCTGGGGGTCGCTCGCCAGGAAGCGCGCGGCAGATTCCAGAAAGGCGGGGTTGTCATCCACAAGGAGGATGCGCATAGGTGGCATGGGTTGATCCTGGATTTGATGCGTGATGCGGGTTACGTGGTGCGTGTTGCGTGTTGCGGGTTACGTGTTGCGTGTTGCGTGTTGCGTGTTGCGTGTTGCGTGTTGCGGGTTACGGGTTGCGGGTTACGGGTTACGGGTTGCGGGTTGCGGGTTACGGGTTACGGGTTGCGGGTTGCGGGTTACGTGGTGCGTATTGCGTGTCGTCGTCATTGCGAGCGGTTTTTTTGCGAAGCAATCCCTTCCATGATGAAGTATACTCGGCACGGTCACGGAGTACGCCTTTGAGCGTTTGTCATTCTGAGAACTGCCATGCCGCGCGGCGGCATTCTTGAAGATAGAAACTCCTGCGCTTGTCATGCTGAGCGGATCTAAGAACTGCCATGCCGCGCGGCGGCATTCTTGAAGATAGAAACTCCTGCGCTTGTCATGCTGAGCGGATCTACCAGCCAACAATTGTTGCGACGAACATTCAGCGAAGCATCCTGTGTCGCAAGTTTCTGAGCAGCGGGTTTACCCCTGATCTTTCGCGACGGCGAGCATCCAGCGAAGAATCCTTCACTGCGTTCAGGACAAGTTCTCTTTTCGCAACGAGACTCCTTCGACTGCGCTCAGGACAGGCTCTTCGCTGGATTTTCGCCGCCACCCACTTCACGGGACCAACTCGCTCAGAGCCTGCCCTGAGTGCAACGAAGGGGTGACACGGCCAATGTTGCGGTACCGCGAAAAACGCAGTTTATGCCCGTTGGCAGTATAACGTTCTGAGTCGTATAACGTTCTGAGCAGATTGTATGCGCGGCGACCGCGGGTGGCAATCGGGGAAATCCTGAGTTGGGCGGGGGAAAGACCTGATGTTGCTGAGCTTAAGCCACGGGCAACATGACGAGGATTTCGGCGCCCTGGCCGGGGGTCGAGCGGATGACGATCTGGCCGTCGAGCAAAGCCACGCGCTCCTGCATGCCGAGCAGCCCCAGGCTTTCCCCGCGCGCGGCGCGGGCCAGCGCGGCCGGCACGTCGAACCCGTGGCCGTCGTCGCGGACGCGCAGGCGCAGGCCGGCGCCCACCTGCCGCAGCTCGACGGTCACGCTGTGCGCCTGGGCGTGACGCACGACGTTGGTCAGCGCCTCTTGCACCAGCCGGAAGCAGGCGGTTTCGATCTCGGCCCGCAGGCGCGGGTCGGCCGGCTCGGCGATAAAGCGCGTGGCGATGCCGGCGCGCTGCCCCTGGCGGTCCACGTACCAGCGCAGCGCGGCCACCAGCCCCAGGTCGTCCAGCAGCGACGGTCGCAGGTCGAGCGAGAGATTGCGCACCTGCTGGAGCGTGCGCTCGATGATCTTGATGCTCTCGTCCAATTGCGGCGCGATGGCCTCTGCGCCGGGCGTGCGGCCGGCGGCTTGCAGGTTGATCTTGACCGCGGTGAGAGCCTGGCCGACCTCGTCGTGCAGCTCGCGCGCGATGCGCCGGCGCTCAGCCTCCTGGGCATCGAGCAGGCGTCGCGTGAGGGTTTCGATCGTCTCGGTCATCGAGGACCTCACGTCACGAGGCCGGCGCGCAGGGCGTAGCGCACCAGGCCGGCGATGTCGTGGATGTCCAGCCGCGCCATCAATTGGGCGCGGTGAGTCTCGACGGTCTTCTCGCTCACCGCAAGGATTTGAGCAATCTCCTTGACGGTGCGCCCCTCGGCGATCAGTTGCAGCACCTCGCGCTGCCGCGGCGTCAGGGGATCGCCCGCCGTGGCCGGCGCGCCGGCGGTGCGGCGGACGTAATCGGCGATGACGTGCTTGGAAACCGCGGGGCTGAGGTAGGTCTCGCCGCGGGCTACGGCGCGCACGGCCAGCTCCAGCTCCCCCAGCCCCGCGTCCTTGAGCAAGTAGCCGGCCGCGCCCACGCGCAGGGCTTGCAGCACGTATTCCTCGTTGGCGTGCATGGAGAGGATCACCACCCGCGCCTGGGGGAAATCGCGGACGATCTGCGCGGTAGCGTCCAGCCCGTTCAGCCCCGACATGGCGATGTCCATGAAGACGACGGCCGGCCGGTGGGTCTCGACAAGCCGCAACGCCTCGCGGCCATCGCCGGCCTCGGCTACCACCTCGATGCCGGGCAAACTGCGCAGCAGCGCGGCGAACCCCGCGCGCACCAGCGCGTGGTCTTCGGCGAGCAGGACGCGGATCGTAGACATGTCAGGATGCCTGGTTGTCCCGAACAAGGAACTCCGCAAACGTCGTCGGCGGCCGGCCGAGGAGCCAGCCGAGCACGGTCGGATTGCCCACCAGACCGTGGCGGTCGTAGTAACGGAACATCGCCAGCAGTGTTGCGACCTGGTACTCGCCCATGCCGCCGGCCCGCGCGCGCTGCTCCCACGCGTCCAGCGGCACGACCTCGGCGCGCACCGGCCGGCCGAGCTGCTGGCTCAACACAGCGGCGATCTCGACTTGCGAGAGCGGCGCCGGCCCGGCCAACTCGTAGATCGCGCCGAGGTGCCCCGGCTCGGTGAGCACGGTCGCGGCGGCCGCTGCCACGTCGTCCAGATCAACGATGCTCAACCTGGCCCCGATGCGGTAGGGAACGGGGTAAACGCCGGCCCCGACGATCTGGCCCCAGTTGGCGAGCACGTTCTGCATGTAGGCGCAGGGCTGGAGAATGGTGAAGGGCAGCCCCGATGCGAAGATCAGCTCCTCGACGCGGAGCTTGAGCCAGTGGTGAGGCATCGCCTCAACCTGGGGATGGAGCACCGAATGATAAACGAAACGCTCCACGCCGGCCGTCCGCGCCGCCGCGAGCGCGACCTGCCCGATGGTTGCCTCGTCGGGGCTGACGTTGGGGCACACGTGGTAGACCGCCCGCACGCCCTGCATGGCCTCACCCACGGCATCCGCGTCCCGCAAGTCGCCGACGACGGCTTCCGCCGCGCCCGCTTCCCGGGCGGCCGCCATCTGTTCGGCGCGGCGGACGAACGCCCGCACGGTTTGGCCCCGCTCGGCGAGGATATGGATGATCGCGCGGCCGGTCTTGCCGGCCGCGCCGGTGAGGAGAATCATAGAAGGATTTCCACTTTCACCCTACGTTTCTTCATCATCAGTTTCATCTTCCCCTGCGATCATCTGCACGGCCGGCCCCACCGACAGCCCCAGCAGGGTGGCCTGGACGACTGCGGAGCTGAGACACCAGATGCAGACCGCCTGGATGACGAACAGCTCCAGATAGGTCAGGTAGATCGAGAAGAGGACGCCGAAGAGGCTCATGCCGAGCAGGGCGACCGGGGCCAGGCGCGACAGCTCGCCATCGGTGAAACGCCACACCGCCCAGGCTGCCAGGATTGCCACGTAGCCGAGCGCGCCGAGCAGCCCCACGGGCAGGACGCCGAAAAGCCTGGCATAGGGGCTGGCCTGCACCGAGTTGCAGTCGCCCACCGGCCCGCAGACCGCGGCGACGTTCTGCGTCTCGACATAGGTGAGATAAAGCGCCACGCCCAGGCCGATCACGGCCAGCACGGGGATGAGTTTCCAGCCCCAGCCTGGCCCGACCGGCGCAGGATGGCCCGATCCTGCCAATGCGGCCGAGATCAGCGCGTAGAGCAGCGCCAGGATGAGCAGCTCCATCACGCCCCAGGCCAACTCGAAGCCCGTGGCGACCGGCGCCTTTTCCGCCGCAGGCTCGCCTGAGGCAGCGGCGGCGACGGGGACGGCGCTGAACTTGACGGACTTCAGCGTCTGGGGCGTCTGGGCGGGTGTATCGGTGCAAGGGGTCGCCGGGGCGCAGGCCGCCGTCCCACCCACTTTCACCCCCAGCCGCTCGGCCAGACCGGGCAGCGCGGGGTAGTCCACACCGCCAGCCGCCAGGTGCTTTTCGATCAGCTTCGGCAGCTCGGCCGGAATCTGCCGGTCGCCGACCAGGAGTTGGTCGCCGATGAAGAGTGCCGGCACGCCGCGCAGCTCGGTCGGCACTTTGTACTGGTCTTCGATCTGGCGGAAGTACTGATAGTCCGCCTCGGCCGACACCTCGACCATCGCGATCTGGAGCTGGCCACCGTACTTCGCTTGCAGCGGCGGCAGGGTATTTTTGATGACGGACTCGCAATGGCCGCAGCCATCGGCGTAGAACATCACGCCGCGCACGACCGGCGAGGCTGCCAGGGTCGGAGCGGTTAACAGGGCCAGCAGGGCCAGGGTCGTCAGGAGGAAGGTGGCTTTACGCATGTTGCAGATAACCTTTTGCGATTTTTGGCAGTACGGCAAAATCCGCTTTGTCACCCTGAGCGAATCGGTCTCGCGAAGTGCGTTGCGGCGAGAATCCAGCGAAGAGCCTGTCCTGAGCGCAGTCGAAGGAGTCTCGTCGCGGGATGAGAACTTGTCCTGAACGCAGTGAAGAGCCTGCCCTGAGTGCAACGAAGGGATTCTTCGCTGGATTCTCGCCGTCGCGAAAGGTTAGGGGTAAACCCGCTGCTCAGAAACTTGCAACGCCGGATGCTTCGCTGGATGTTCGCCGCAGCGATCGCTGGCTGGTAGACCCGCTCAGCATGACAAGCGCAGGAGTTTCTTCTAGCAAGAACGCCGCCGCGCGGCATGGCAGTTCTCAGAATGACAGACGCCGTATATTATCAGGCAAGATGGCGTTTTTGTCCATGACGCGAGTCACCCTGCCACAAACTACTCCCCGCCACCATCCCCAGTCCCGCCACGTACAACATCAAGAACGGGATGGCGCCGAGGTGGCGGTTGGCGACGGCGACGGCGACCGTGGCGATCGCGTAGAGGAGCAGCGCCAGCTCGCCGAACACCAGGCGGCTTGGAGCGAGACGATAGAGACTGTCGGCCCAGCGATCGTGCCGGCCCTCGATGCGAAACTTGGGCGTACGCGCGAACGTGCCGCCCCAGTGGGTCAACCCCTGCCAGACCGCCGCGCTGGTGCTCCAGGCGATTCCCGCGCCCAGCGCGGCCAGCACGGGGAAGTAGAGCATGCGCTGTTTCCAATTGACATAAAGGCGACCCTGGGCCACGGCGTAGGCCAGCGGTGGCCCCAGGCTCGCCAGCCCCAGACCGATGAACAGCCCGCTCGCCGATGGCGCCAGCCACAGCAGCGGCAGCGACGCCAGCAGCAGCGCAACCATCAGCGGGTGGGTCAAATAGCTGCTGATGTGGACGAGCGCCATGAGCTTCTGCGGGATGGTCAACTGGCTGCGCAGAATCGGCAGGCTCAGCTTGCGCAGACATTGGATCGAGCCTTGCGCCCAGCGCGCCTGCTGGCGCTTGAACGCCTCCATCTGCGGCGGCAACTCGGCGGGCGCGTCCACGTCGGGCAGATAGAGGCAGTGCCAGCCGGCTAACTGCGCTCGATAGCTCAAGTCCATGTCTTCGGTCATGGTGTCGGCCTGCCAGCCGCCCGCGTCCGCGATGCAAGTCCGCCGCCAGACGCCGCCGGAACCGTTGAAGTTGATCAGCAGGCCGGAGCGGTTGCGGCCGGTCTGCTCGACGACGAAGTGGCCGTCGAGCGCCAACGCCTGGGCGTGCGTCAGCGGCGAGTATTCGTCGTTCAGGTGCGACCAGCGGGTCTGGATCATCCCCACGTCGGGGTGGGCCAGGAACTGCGGGATGGTGCGCCGCAGAAAATCGCCATGCGGCTCGAAATCGGCGTCGAAGACGGCCAGAAACGGCGCGGCAGTCTGGCCCAGGCCCGCGGCCAGTGCGCCGGCCTTGTAGCCCTCGCGGACGGGGCGGCGAATCACCCGCACGTTGATCCCGCGGCCGCGGTGATAGGCCGCGCGCGCCTCGGCCAGCGCGGTCGTGTCGTCGGTTGAGTCGTCGAGCACCTGGATCTCCAGGCGATCACGCGGATAGTCGAGCGCCGCGGCGGCGTCAATCAACCGCTCGACCACGTGGCGCTCGTTGAAAACCGGCAACTGCACGGCCACGGCCGGCCAATCGGCCTCGGCCACGTGGGGCGTGGCGGGTTTTTCAGCGCGGTGCCGGAAGTAGAGCAGCGTGAGCACGAGCGCCTGGAGGCCGTAGAGACTCAACCAGGCAACGATGAGCGTATAGAGCAACTTGACCAAGAGAGTGTCCTGACTGCAATCAAAGAAATCGGCGACGAGACACCAGGGCTTTCGATGTCCGGTCGCCACGTGCCAGCGATGAATCACCAGCGAGTCGAATTATACTCCGTTTGTACAAAACGCCTAAAACGATGTAAACTCCCGATGTGCACCTGGACTTCGGCTCGTTCGCACGCCCGATCCAACAGGGGTTCCTAAAGTGATTACCCGTTGGATGTCACCCTGAGCGGGTTAACCCCGTGAAGTTTGTTGCAGCGAAAATTCAGCGCAGAGCCTGTCCTGAGCGCAGTCGAAGGGGTCTCGTTGCGAACAGAGAACTTGTCCTGAACGCAGTGAAGAGCCTGTCCTGAGTGCAACGAAGGGATTCTTCTCTGGACGCTCGCCGTCGCGAGATGTTAGGGGCAAACCCGCTCAGAATGACAGACGCCTGAAAGTGCACTTTAGGACCAATACGGTACAGATAAGGCAGCAGAGGCGGCTCCCACGCCGCCGGGCATGGGAGCCCGGCCTGCTAACTGAACCGTATTGACTTTAGGACCGTACCGAGTAGAGCACGCAGCACTAACGCCACAACTATCGGGGAGGATACCATTATGACCATCGGCGGAACCTGGGGCAAGCTCCTGCACGTTGATCTATCTTCTGGCAAGACGTGGGTAGAACGTCCAACAGACGACCTCTACCTGAAACTGGTCGGCGGCCGGGCGCTCGTCGCTTACCTGCTGTTGCGCGATATGCCGGCCGGCGCAGATCCGCTGGGGCCGGAGAACCTGCTGATCTTTGCACCGGGCATCTTCCAGGGCAGCAACCTGCCTGGGGCGGGCCGCCACGGCATCGGCGCCAAAAGCCCGTTGACCGGCGCGCTGGCCTCATCGGAGGCCGGGGGCTGGTGGGGACACGAGCTGAAGCGGACCGGCTACGACGCGCTGATCGTCCACGGCCAGGCTGCCACGCCGGTCTACCTGTGGATCCGCGACGGCCAGGCCGAGATCCGGCCCGCTGCGCATCTGTGGGGCCGCGACGTGGCCGATGTCGAGACGGCGATCCGGGCCGAGCTGGATGATGCAAAGATTCGTGTGGCGCAATGCGGCGTGGCCGGCGAGAACGGTGTTCTTTTCGCCGCGGTCATCAACGACGCCAATCGCGCGGCCGGACGCAATGGCCTGGGCGCGGTGATGGGCAGCAAAAACCTGAAGGCGGTAGCCGTCCGCGGCACGCGCACTCTCCCCGTGGCCGACCGTAAGCGCGTCCAGCCCGTGGCGAAGTGGCTGGGCGAAAACTATCGGGAGCTGTCCGGCTGGGGGGTGAGCATGGGCACGCCGGGGGGCCTCACCTATCTCAACCGCATCGGCGGCCTGCCCACGCGCAACTTCCAGGACGCCGCGTTCCCCGAAGCCGCGGCCATCGGCGGCGCGACCATGCACGCGACGATCCTCGTCGGCCGCGACACGTGCCAGGCGTGCCCGATCCGATGCAAGCAGGTGGTAGAGTACGAGGGCGAATCAGCGAATCAGCGAATGAGCGAATGGGAGGAGGCTGGTCTTCGCCCTTCCCAATATCCAATGCCCAATATCGAGAGGGTTTACGGCGGCCCGGAATACGAAACGCTCGGCGCCTTCGGCAGCAGTTGTGGCGTGAGTGATCTCGTAGCGGTCGCGAAGGCCAACGAGCTGTCCGGCCGGTGGGGGCTGGATACGATCAGCACAGGCATGACCATCGCGTTCGTCATGGAGTGCGTCGAGCGCGGGCTGTTGACGGCTGAGCAGACCGGCGGCGCCCTGCCCAAGTGGGGCGACGCCGCGGCCATGCTTGAAGCCGTGGACATGATCGCGCACCGCCGCGGCTTCGGCGACCGGATGGCGCTCGGCACCCGGCGGCTGGCGCAGTGGATCGGCCACGGCGCGGAGGCGTTCACCGTGGAAGTGAAGGGTCAGGAGCTGCCGATGCACGAGCCGCGGCTGAAGGCGGCGATGGGCGTCGGCTATGCGGTGGCCCCGGTCGGCGCCGACCACATGATGAACGTCCACGACACCAGCTACACCCAGCCCGGCGACGGCCTGGCGCGCGTCAACGCGGTCTACGCAGTCGGGCCGCTGCCCGCCGATGACCTGGGCCGCGAGAAGATGGAGCTTTTCTACCACGAGGTCAACTGGCAGCATTTCCAGGACTGCGCGGTGACCTGTATGTTTTACCCCTACGACTACACCCACCTGGCTGAGGCGCTCAGCGGCATCACCGGTCACGACTATGGCCCGCGTGACATCCTGGCGGTCGGCGAGCGCGCCCAGCAATTGGCGCGGCTCTTCAACCTGCGCGAGGGCCTCACCCAGGCCGATGATCGGCTGCCCAGGCGGGTGATGCAGGCGTTCACCGAAGGCCCACTGGCAGGCATCGAGATCACCGACGCGGCCTTCCTGGCCGCTCGACAGACCTGGTATGGTCTGATGGGGTGGACGCCGGAAGGTGTGCCGACCGCCGAACGGCTGGCCGCGCTGGGGTTGGACACTTTGTAGGGCAGGTATGCACTACGGCCTGAAACGCCGTAGTGTGACGAAGGACATCTGGCAAGCTACGGCGTTCAGGCCGTGGTATCACCCGCCAACAGGATTGTATGGTGGGGCAGCACTACGGCCTAAACGCCGTAGCGTGACGAGATTCGGGTTGAGGCCGTGGTAGTTTGCGAGCAACAGAATCTCATGATATCGAGCCACTACGGTTTAAATGCCGTAGCGTGACGAAGAGCCTCGGGCAAGCCACGGCGTTCAGGCCGTGGTATCGCCCACCAACAGGATCGGATGGTCGGGAAATACTACGGCCTGAAACGCCGTAGCGTAGGAGGTCACCACATGGCCGACAAACTCTTCAAGTACCGCCCGAATGCCTATTATCACGTCACGTTTGCCACCAAGCGGCGCAAACTCATCTTGACCGGTGCGATCCGCGAACGCGTGCATTACTGGTTCGGTCAGTTGGCGCAAGAGCATGGCTTTCAACTGCTCGAATACAACACCTGGCTGGAACACGCGCACATGCTGATCTTCGTGCGGATAGGCGAGGATCTCTCCTACGTCATGAACATTCTGAAGGGAACGTGCGCCTTCAACATCTTTCGCGAGTTTGACGATCTGAAGATGCAGATCCACGAGAACCATTTGTGGGGCGGGCGGTTTCATGCCGAAGAAGTGCCGATCTCAGCTATCGAGGCCGTTCGGCGCTACATCCGCGACCAGGAGCGGATTCACGGCGAACGCGTCAGCCTGCTGCCGGTTGCCGCCTGGGAACGCTGGCGTGATTTGGATGATCTGTAGGCCACGGCGTTCAGGCCGTGGTATTGTGCGACCAACAGAATTGGCTGGTGGGGCAGCACTCCGGCCTGAAACGCCGTAGCGTAGCGCGAATCGGTGTAGGCCACGGCGTTCAGGCCGTGGTATTGTGCGACCAACAGAATTGGCTGGTGGGGCAGCACTACGGCCTGAAACGCCGTAGCGTAACCGAAACCGTGTGTTCAGGAGGCCGTCGATGAAGCGTTGGATCGTTTTGATCGTGGTCGTACTCTTTCTCGTTGCCCTCGCGCTGACGGTGCGCTGGTGGCTGCCGCCGATCCTGGCCTTCGTGGGCGCGAACAGCGACCTGATCCAGGGGCTGGAGGCCGCGCTCCAACTCACATTTGCGGCGGTCGCGGCCGCGGTCGCCGTGATCGGCTATTTACGTGGCCGACGGGAGAAACAGACACCGGTCGTCCAGATTGACCAGGGTGACAAAACCGTCGAGGCGCGGGCCAAGGACAGCGGCATGGCCGTCAGCGGCGACGTGAGCGACAGCACGCTCATTAACGCCAACGTCGTGGTCGTCGCTGATCGTTGGCTGCGTACGCTGCGCCGCGGCGCGTCGCCGGAGGCACTGCGGCGGGCCACAGAGGAATACCTGCGCTACCTCCTTGACCGCCACCGTTACCTGAATCTGAAAGGGGTCGGCCCAGCGGAGCGCATCCCTTTGCGTCTGCCGCTCCTCGATCTGTACGTGCCACTCAAAGCTCGCGTCGAACTGCCCGAAGGGGAGACTTGGCGTCGTGAATTGCGCCTGGCCGGCCGGCCGCTCGCTGGCTCAGTCGGAGATCAGCCAGAGCCGGGGGCCGAGGAGCAGGGCGCGTTGGCAAGCCACCTGAGCGAGCCGCAGCCTGCGTTGGGGTTGCTCCAGCGTTACGATGGGCTGATCGTGCTGGGCGATCCGGGCGCGGGCAAAACCACCTTCCTCAAGTATCTGGCGCTGCGGTTGGCCGCGGGCGAGGGGGACGCGTTGGGCCTGGGCGAACGCCTGCCGGTGCTCGTGCCGCTCTCGGCCTACGCCACCGCGCTGAACGACGGTGACGTGCGGCTGGATGACTTCATGGCGCGTTACTTACACGATATCGGCTCGGACCTGCCGATGGCCGACCTGTTGGCTGCTGCGTTGACCGCGGGCCGCGCGTTGGTGTTGCTGGATGGTTTGGACGAGGTAAAGGAACTGGCGCTCCGCCACACCGTCGCCGAGCGCGTGGCCGATTTCTACGCCCTCCACCGGCGGGCGGGCAACAAGTTCGTCCTCACCAGCCGAGTGGTAGGCTACCGCGCCGTGCGGCCAACGGCCGAGGGGCTGGTCGAATGTACCCTGGTGGACTTCGACGACGACGAGATCGCGGACTTCGTGGCGCGTTGGACAGCCGCGCTGGAGCGTCAGGCCCAGGGCGTGAGCGCCGTGGCCCAGGCCGACGCGGCGCGAGAGCGTCGCGAGCTGTTGGACGCGATCCAGCGCAACCCCAGCGTGCGCCGCTTGGCGGCCAATCCACTGCTGCTGACCATCCTGGCCCTGATGAAACGTCAGGGGGTGACGTTGCCGGAGCGGCGCGTCGAGTTATACGACCAGTACGTGCGCACCCTGCTCTCCACCTGGAACCGCGCCCGCAGCCTGAGCGGACGCATGGCCGCGCCCGACCTGGACGTGGTGCAGACCGTGCGCATGTTGGCTCCGCTGGCGCTTTGGATGCACGAGGTAGCCCCCGGCGTAGGGCTGGTGAAACGGGAGGATTTGCGCCGCAAGCTTGAGGCGATCTACGCTGACCGGGGCGAAGCCAACCCCGAGGCCGCCGCCCACCGGCTGCTGGAGGACGTGCGTGAGCACGCCGCTTTGCTCCTGGAGCGCGGGCCGGGGGAATACGGCTTCATCCACCTGACCTTCGAGGAGTATCTGGCGGCCGTGGCGATCGCCCTGGCCGCACAGGGGAGCTGCCGGCCCGTTGTGGCGCGCCTGGCCCCACACGTGGGCGACCCCGCGTGGCACGAGGTGGCCCTGCTCGCCGTGGGCTATCTGGGCATCAGCCAGCAGTTGGACCGCGTGGCGGGCGACGTGGTGGAGGCGCTGATCACGGAGCAGCCAGGCCCGCGGGGCGAAGCGGTGGTACTGGCGGGCGAGGCTGTGCTCGATGCCCGCCCTGTCGGTGTGCCGCGGTCGAGCAAAAATTGTGTGGTCGCAGCCCTGGTCACGACAATGCAAGACGCGGCCGTGCCTGCGACCTTGCGTCGCCGCGCCGGTCTGCTTTTGGGGCACCTGGACTGGCAGCCGGCCGACCTTGCGATAGGCTCGGTGCAGGCTCTGGATGAATTCGTGGAAGTGCCGGCCGGCAAATTTTTGTACGGCGACGACAAACGCGAGCGCCGGATCACCGAGCGGTTTTGGATTGCCAAATATCCGGTCACCAATCTTCAATACGCCCGCTTCATGGCCGATCACGGCTACGACCGGCGTGAATTTTGGAGCGACGACGGTTGGATGTGGCGAGATGGCAACGATAGCGACTTGTCATTCATCCAGAACAAAGAAGATCGGGAGTCCTATCGGAACTGGCTTGTCCGCCGGCCGCCGGATAAGCGGCAGCAGCCGTTCTGGTGGGATGATCTGGATGAGAACAACCCCATCACCCCAGTCGTGGGCGTCTCCTGGTTTGAGGCGGAGGCTTATTGCAATTGGTTGAACGACCGGCTGACGGCGATGCCATTAGCTGCAGACCAGTCGGTTGTCAGACCGTCGCGCTACATCGTTCACTTGCCAACTGAGGAAGAGTGGGAGCGCGCTGCCCGCGGTACGGATGGCCGCGAATATCCCTGGGTAGGTGACTTCAACCTTGCCAACGCGAATGTTGCCGAGGAAATCGGCCGTGGCAGTGGCACGACGGCCGTTTGCACCTATCCTCAAGGCGCCAGCCCGGTCGGCGTGTGGGACATGAGCGGCAATGTCTGGGAGTGGACATCCTCCTATTGGTCGCCGAAGGTGTTGTACCGTGTGGTGCGGGGCGGGTCGTGGTACTATGATCAGAGGCTCGCCCGCTGCGCCTTCCGCCTCAGGCGCGTGTCCGATCTCTGCGATGCGCTCATCGGGTTACGGGTGGTCGTGTCCCTATCGTCCTGAGTTCTGGTGTTCTGAGTTCTGCGGAATTCTGGTTGCTGTAGTTCTGGGGGATGGGGTGTGGGGAAGGGGGCGCAGGCCCCCTTCCCCACACGCGATTTTTTGGCGAATTGCCAATTCGCCCTACGGTGAGCCATGACCAAACGTTTCGATCAGATCTACCCGGCGTTGGTGGATTTCGAGAACCTCTACCTGGCCTATCGCCGCGCGGCGCGGGGCAAGCGCGGTCAGCCGGCCGTGGCCGCGTTCGAGTTCGACCTGGAAGCTAACCTGTGCCGGTTGCAGGACGAGTTGACCGGCCAGACCTATTGCCCCGGCGCGTATCGCTCGTTTTACATCCGCGACCCCAAGCATCGCCTGATCTCGGCTGCGCCCTTTCGCGACCGCGTGGTGCATCATGCCTTATGCAACGTCATCGAGCCGCTCTTCGAGCGCACCTTCATCGGCGATTCGTACGCCAACCGGATCGGTAAGGGCACGCATCGCGCGCTCGATCGGGCGCAGGAGCTGTCCCGGCGCTACCCGTACGTCCTGCAATGCGACGTGGAACAGTTTTTCCCATCCATTGACCTCACCATCCTCCGTGCGCTCATCGGCCAGAAAATCGCGGACGGGCAGGTGATGTGGCTGGTGGATCGGATCCTGAGCGGCGGCGCCGGCATTCTGAAAGACGAGTACGAGATGGTCTACTTCTCCGGCGACGACCTATTCGCCGTCGAGCGGCCGCGCGGCCTGCCCATTGGCAATCTGACCAGTCAGTTCTGGGCCAACGTCTGCCTCAACGAGTTGGATCAATTCGTCAAGCGGCAGTTGCGCTGTCCGGCCTATCTGCGCTACGTGGACGACTTCCTGCTTTTCGCCGGCGACAAGCGCCAGCTCTGGGCCTGGAAGGACGCCATCCGCGCTTTTCTGGCGGGCCTGCGGCTGACCATCCACGAGCGCGAGAGCACCGTCTACCCGGTCATCACCGGCATCCCGACCCTGGGGTTCCGCGTCTATCCGACCCACCGCCGGCTCAAGCGGCGCAACGGCGTCGCGTTCGCCCGCCGGCTGCGCTTGTGGCGGGCGCAGGTAGCCCGCGGCGAGCTGGCTCCGGCCGATCTGACCCCGCGCGTGCGCGGCTGGACCGCGCACGCCGCCCATGGGAATACCTGGCGGCTGCGGCGGGCATTACTGAGGCCGAAAACCGCTGCCCCGAGATGTCATCACTATGAGCGGGTCGGCCTGCCTTGCACGCATGAACTCACGTTGTCATGCTGAGCGGGCCAACGAATCAAGGTTCGCCGCGGCGTGATTCCAGCGAAGCATCTGCCACGGAAAACGAGACCCTTCGCTGGACTTTCGCCGCAACGCACGTCACAGGGTCAGCCCGCTCAGGGTGACAGGACTACCTCGCCATGAAACAATCGCCCATTTTCTCGCGCACCTACGATTTGCTTTTATGGCTGCTTCCGCTTACGATTAAGTTCCCGCGGCAGCAGCGGTTCGTGCTGGCCCAAAGCCTGCAGCGGACGGCTTTGCGGTTTCACGAGCAATTGATCGAGGCGGCCTACAGCGACGAGCCAGGCCCGGTGCTCAAGGGGGCCGACGTCACGCTCGCCAAGCTGCGCTTCTACCTGCGTCTGAGCCACGATCTGGCGCTGCTCAACCCAGGCCAGTACGCGCACGTGACGCGCAGGGTGGTCGAAATCGGCAAGCTGCTGGGGGGATGGCGAAAGAAAGACAACATCCCTGGTGGCGTAGAGCAAGCGCCTTGACTCAAATCGGAGACGCCGCGGCCCGCGGGCCGCGTTCTCGGGGCCGGGCTGCGACCGTCCGTGTGGTGCGGGGCGGGTCGTGGAACAATAATCAGAGGAACGCCCGCTGCGCCTACCGCAACAGGAACGTATCCGATAACTACAATACGAACATCGGTTTTCGGGTGGTCGTGTCCATAACATCTTCGCAGTGGCTGGTAAATCTCGTCGTCTACGGACGCGGGACGGCGCCCAAGGAAGATGATAGCGTAGCCCGGCCCCGGTCGCGACCGCTTGCATGGCATCAGACCTTCGAGGTCTCAAAGACCTCGGAGGTCTGACCCAAAGGGCGGCCGGCCAAATACTGCACCGTTCCCACGCGCTTAGCGGGTTGATCCCGTGACTCTCGTTGCGGCGAAAAATCAGCGCAGGGTCTCGTCGTGGGCAACAGATTCTTCGCTGGTGTCACGCCGTTACGAGAGATTTGGGGCAGACCCGCGCAGAATGACAGGCAACGGATAACGAGTTTTGCGCTATTGCGTTTAAGTGCCTATCCGAAAAAGGTAGCGTAGCCCCTCGTGGGCGTCATGGCGGGCACAAGGCCCGATGCTACGAGTTATTCGGATAGAGGCTCTTAGGGCAGGGTGACTCCATGCCGGACTCAGTCAATACCAACGGCGGCGCTGTCATCGGCAGGGACGTGAACACCGGCGGCGGCACGTTCATCGGCCGCGACCAGATCATCCTGGTGAACGGCTACACCGGCCAGGATCTAGAGCAAGTGTTGGCGCGCCTGCAGGAAACGCTGGCGGGCGGCCGCGCCGACCTGTGCGCCGACATCGTCCGGGCGCGCCTGACGGTCACCGCGCCCGGCGCACCTGCCATTACCCTTTCGGCCCAGGCGGCCAGAGACTTGCTGCCGGCCGCCGCCCGCCAGGCCGACGAGCGCGCCTATCTGACGGCGCTGCTGGTCAACCCGCGCTACGGCCGCTGGGCCAGCCAGTTCGTCCCGCTGGCCGGCACGTTGACCCCGCTTGAACGGCCGCCGGGCTGGAGCGACGTTCCGCCGGAGTTCACCCTGTTGGAGGTGGTGGGCGCGGGCGCCGGGCGCCAGGTGCGCCGCACCCGGCTGGATGACATCACCGAGGCCACGACCCGCTACGAGGCGTTGGCCTTGCTCGGTGAACCGGGCGCCGGTAAGACCACCACTCTGCACAAATTGGCGCTGGACGCCGCGCGCCAACGGCTGACCGGCGCCCAACGTTGGCTGCCCATTTTCCTCTCCCTGGCTGACTACCGCGATTTCCCCACACCCCACGCCTTTGTGCAGTCCACCTGGACGCAACTGTTGGGCTGCGACGACCTGGCCGGCCGGTTGCGCGGGGGCGGCCTGCTCCTGCTGTGCGACGCGCTCAACGAGATGCCGTTCCGCGACGAGCGCGACTACCGCGACCGGGTGGACGCCTGGCGGCGTTTTGTGGGCGAATGGCCCGGCAACCGCTTCATCTTCACCTGTCGCAGTCGTGACTACGGCGAACCGTTGGGCCTGCCCCAGGTCGAGATCGAGCGGCTGGACGATGCGCGCGTGCGCGATTTCCTGGGCAAGTATCTCTCGCCCGACCTGGCAGGACGGGCCTGGCAGCACCTGGACAGCAGCCCGCTGCTGGAGTTGGTGCGCAACCCCTATTACCTCTCCATGCTCGCCTACATCCTGGCCCAGGGCGGCGACTGGCCTGCCAATCGCGCCCGGCTCTTCGACGGCTTCGTCAACCTCCTGCTGCGGCGTGAGCAAAGCCGGCATCACCCCGACTGGCCCGGCCTGTTGCCGCTGCAAAACGCCCTGGCTACGCTGGCCGAGCGCATCCAGCCTGGCGGCGAAGGCACCCGGCTGCCCCGCCGCCAGTTCCTGGCGCAAATTCCCGCGCAGGTGGCCGGCTCCGACGGCCCGGTGGACGTGTCGCCCCAGGCTGTGGTGCGCCTGGGGTTGGCCGCGACGCTGCTGGACTCGGAGCTGGCCTCCGGCGGCGCGGAGATCGTGCGCTTCTACCACCACCAACTTCAAGAATACTTCGCAGCCCGCGCCTTACGTGACCGCTTCCAGGCCGGCGAGAATCTGAGCGGACGCTGGCGCGTCCCGCGCCGGGTCAGCGAGATGCCTGCCCCTGGGCCGCTGGGAGACTTTGAGCCGCTGCCGTCCCCGCCAGTCACCGGCTGGGAGGAGCCGGCGATTCTGGCTGCGGGCCTGGCGGACGATCCGGCCGCGTTCGTGCAGGCCGTGCGCCAGGTCAACCCGGTGCTAGCCGCCCGCTGCCTGGTCGAAGCCGGCATCGAGCCGCCGCCGGCCCTGGCGACGGCTGTCCAGGAGGACCTGCTCCGCGAGTTGGGCGACCGGCAAGTGCACCTGCGGGCGCGGTTGGCGGCCGGCGACGTCTTGGGGCGGTTGGGCGATCCTCGTTTTCGGGCGATCACGGTGACCGGGCAGCGGGTGTTGCTGCCGCCGCTGGCGCATGTCTCGGCCGGCTCCTATCGCATCGGCTCCGGCCGTTGGCGCGTCTGGAAATTGGCGTTTCAGGGCTTCCCCGGGGCGCGGGACGAGCAGCCGCGCCATCGCGTCGAGCTGCCGGAGTTCTGGATCGGCAGGTACCCGATCACGAACGCGGAATACGCCTGCTTCATCGCGGCCGGCGGCTACCGGCACGAACGTTATTGGCCGACCGCGGCCGGCCGTGCCTGGCTGCGCGGCGAGGCGGCCGAAAGCGGCGTGGTGAAGCAGTTGATGGACGTCTGGCGAGCCTTGCGGGAGAAGCCGGCGCTTTTGCAGCAGCTTCGCCGGGCCGGTTGGAGCTCGCGAGATGTGGCTACTTGGGAGCCATTATTGCAGCGGAACGAAATCGAGGTGCGGGAATTGTTCAGCCGGCAAGTTGCCGACCGCCCCAGGGATCGGCCCGCGTTTTGGGATGACGAACGTTACGGCGGGCCATCGCAGCCCGTGGTGGGCGTCACCTGGTACGAGGCGCTGGCGTATTGCTGCTGGCTGGACGAACAGGCGCGCGCGGCCGGCGTCGCGGCGTTCGATCTGCCGGAAGGCTACACGATCCGCCTGCCGACCGAGGCGGAATGGGAAGGCGCCGCCCGCCGCGGCCGTGGGTGGATCTATCCCTGGGGCAATCGGTGGGACGCGGCCTGGGCCAATACCTGGGAGGGTCACGTTTTGCGTCCCAGTCCCGTCGGAGTCTACGACGTGGGCGCGACGCCGGATGGCATCCACGACCTGGCCGGCAACGTCTGGGAATGGACGCAGAGCGTGTATCAGCCCTATCCCTGCCGACCGGATGACGGCCGTAACAACCTGGAAGCCGAAGGCGTCCGTGTGGTGCGGGGCGGGTCGTGGCGCGATAATCAGTGGAACGCCCGCTGCGCCTGCCGCGGCAGGCTCGTATCCGGTGGCTACGATGCGCACCTCGGTTTTCGGGTGGTCGTGTCCCTATCGTCCTGAGTTCTGGTGTTCTGAGTTCTGTGGAATGCTGGTTGCTGTAGTTCTGGGGGATGGGGTGTGGGGAAGGGGGCGCAGGCCCCCTTCCCCACACGCGCGGCAAAAAAGGAGGGTGTTTCATGCGTTGCGATGTTTGCCACGGCGAACTGCCGAGTGGCGCGAAGTTCTGTCCGCAGTGCGGCGCGGCGGTCGAGTCGCGCGCCGGCATCCAGGTGCGGCAGAAGGTTGGCAGCGACCGGGGGGAAGTCGTCGGCGCGGTCCTGGGCGAACGCGCGGCGGCCGCCAGGTTGGACGCCGGCGTATCCCAGGAAATCGAGACGGTCGAGGCCGGCGGCGCGGCCGTGGGCGCGATCGTGGGCGGGTCGGCCAGCCCCATCCACGTCGGCGGCCAGCAGCACTACGCCGATACGGTTCAGGGGGACAAGCACGTGGTCAACACCGCGGGCGGCGCGTACGTCGGTCGGAGTGTACACACGGGCGGCGGGGCGTTCGTGGGGCGGGACCAGCGAGTCGTGGCCGGCGAGCGGAGCGTGGCCATCGGCGGCAACGTCACCGGCAGCGCCATCGTTGTCGGAGACCGAAACGTGGTCGGCCAGCCGTCAACGAGCGTCACGGCCGCCGAGTTTACCCGCCTGCTGGCCGAGCTGCGCGCGGCGCTGTCTCAGGCTGGCCTGGATGCCGACACCGCCGAGGTAGTGGACGCTGACGTGCAGGTCGTCCAGGAGCAGGCGGTGAAGCCCAAGCCCAACCGCACCATCATCGTGAGCAAGTTGGAGGGCGTGACCCGGCTCCTCACGGCCGCGGCCGGCGCGGCGACGACCGGCGAGAAGTTGCTGCCATTGGCCCAACAGGCGGTTGCGTGGGCCGGGCAACTGTTCCGGTGACCGCGGACGACCGCGCGTTGTCGTTCGTCCGTTACGGCGAGAAACCAGCGAAGAATCTCGTCCATGCGGCGCTGAGACCCTTCGCTGGTGGCTCGCCGTGACGCACCGCACGGGGTTAACCCGCTCAGGGTGACACTCTTGCATGGCCCGCTTATTGCCGATAATGTCTATTCTACTACCAAGGAGCATACCATGTCTACCTGCAATTTTTGGCCCCTGGCCTGGGAAACCCTGGGCGCGCTCGGCGCGTATTATGGCCCGGCAATGGCGCGGGCAGCGGGCGAACGGATGCCGGCCGGCGAGTGGTACGGCTGGCTCTTCGCCGCGCTGATGTGGGAACCGGCGCCGCTCTCGGCCGAACGGCTGGCCGTGCGCGCGCCCTACACTGCGCTGGCCCTCCACCACGCCCGCCTGGCGCGTGGGGCCGAGCTGGGGATGCTCGCACCCGTCGCCGCGGGCGAATATCGCCTCACGGATGCCGGCCACGCGGCCATCCGCCACATCATCGCAGCCGCCTACGCGGTCATGGTCGAGCCGCACCCCCGGCCGCTGGCCGAGCTTGAACGGCTCACCGGTCTGCTGCGCCGCCTGGTGGAAGCCAGCCTGGCCGCGGCGGAGCCGGCCGTCAAGGGGTCGCTCCACCTCTCGCGGCGGATTGACCCGGGCGAGTCCGCGCCTATCCTGGCGCGCATTGACCAATTCCTCAGCGACCTGAACGCGTATCGCGACGATGCGCACGTGGCGAGCTGGCAGCCGCTCGACGTGAGCGGCCCAGCCTGGGAGGCGTTCACCTATCTCTGGCGCGGTCAAGCCCGCACGTTGGATGACCTGGTCGCCCAGCTTGCCTTCCGCCACCACGCCCCGGCCATCTACGCCGACGCGCTCGCGGCGCTCGTCGGCCGCGGGTGGGTGGCCGAGACGGGTGACGGCTACGAAGTCACTGAGACAGGCCGGGCGGTGCGGCAGGCCGCCGAGGAAGAGACCGACCGCGTTTTCTTCGCACCGTGGGCCTGTCTGGATGAGAAGGAACTGGAGGAACTGAAGGAACTGCTGGGTGGCTTGCGCGATGGGCTGCGAGCAGGCGAGTAGACAAGCGAGAGAAGCAGGAGGCCTCTATGGCAACTGTGACACCTGTCCCGAGAAATGTTGCCCTGAAGCTCTGCGCCGACCTCCGCGCCGAGGGCCAGCGCAAGTGGTACACGATCGCCGGTGGGCAGTGTTGGGGGTGCATCAAGTTCTCGAAAGGCGACGAAGCCAGGATGTGCGGCGGCGTCGTGGCGTGCAATCTGGTCGTCGCGCGGTATGCCAGGATGGGTAGACAAGGAGACAAGGGGTCCCCAATACCCAATACCTAATATCCAATATCCTCACGGAGACACCTCATGCCCGATAAATCCCTCATCATCATCGGCGCTGGCCTGGCGGGGCTGGCGACCGGCGTCTACGCGCAGATGAACGGCTACCGCTCGCAGATCTTCGAGCATCACAGCCAACCCGGCGGGGTCGCCGCGTGGTGGCGACGCGGGTCATGGCACATTGACGGCGGCATCCATTTTCTGATGGGCCACCGGCCGGCCGGCGCGCTCTACGAGCTATATCGCGAACTGGGCACGGCCGCGCCCGACACCGTAAGCGATATGACCGAGTATGGCGCGTTTGTGGACGAAACGAGCGGCAAGCGGGCGCGGCTCGGCGCTGATCTCGACCGCGCGGCCGCCGAGCTGACCGCGCTCTCGCCTGCCGACGTGAAGCCGATCCTCGATCTGATCGCGGGTGCGCGCGCGTTCCGGTCGGCCGGCGCGTTCGACGTCGGCATGGGCAATCCGCCGGAGTTGGCGGGGCCGTTGGACATGATCCAGCAGTTTTGGGGGATGCGCAAGGTCCTCAAGTATTTCGGCGGCAAGTATGGCCGCACGGCCGCCGAATTCGCCCGAGATCTCCACGATCCCACGCTGCGCACCGTCGTCGAAAACCTCTTTCTGCCCGAAGCGCCGATGTGGTTCCTGTTCATGGTGCTGGGGCTGCTGGCCGACGGGCAGATGGGGCTGCTGACCCGAGGCTGCGAGGGGTTCGTGCGGCCCATCGAGCAGCGCTACCGCGACCTGGGCGGCGCGATCAGTTACCAAGCCACCGTCGAGAAGATCCTGGTGGAGGGCGGCCGTGCGGTGGGCGTACGGCTGGCCGACGGCAGCGAGCATCGCAGCGATGCGGTGGTCTCGGCCGCCGATGGCCGCAGCACGATCTTCCAGATGCTTGACGGCCGCTACGCCGACGAAAAGACTCGGGCGCGCTACCGCGACTGGAAGCTCATCAAGCCGTACGCCATGCTCAGCTTCGGCGTGAACCGCGAGTTCCCCGGCGAGCCGCACTTCACCCTATTCCGGCTGCACGAGCCGATCATCGTCGGATCGCAGCGAGTCGAGTTGCTCGGCCTGCGCATCTTCAACTACAGCCCGCACTTCGCGCCGGCCGGCAAAACCGTGATCCAGCCTTCGTTCGAAGCCGAGTGGGACTATTGGAACACCTTGCAGCAGCAGGACCGCGCCGCGTACGAGGCCGAGAAGGAACGCATGGTGGCCGAAATCCTGCGCCGGCTGGAGGTACACTACCCCGGCCTCTCCGCGCAGGTAGAGATGACCGACGTGGCGACGCCCTACACCACCTGGCGCTACACCCGCAACTGGCGCGGGGCCTACGAGGGCTGGCTCCCCACCGGCCCGCAGATCATGACCGCGCTCCCGCGCACGCTGCCCGGTCTGGCGAGCTTCGTCATGGCCGGCCAGTGGGTGGTGCCCGGCGGCGGCGTGCCGACGTGTTTGATGTCGGGGCGGGACGCGGTGCGGATTTTGTGCAAGCGGGATGGGAAGGAGTTTGTGGCACACGGATGAGAACATCATTCCGAGCACCGCCATGCTGCGCGGAGGCATTCAGTCAGGCGAAGAACGTCATGACACTGGAATCGAGGCTTCAGCCGGTTTCGTTGTGCAAGCGCCAAACCGCCTGAAGGCTCGATTCCAACTTCGGACGACCGAACCACAATCAGCGCACAAATTGACACCGGATGCCGGTAGGCATATAATCTCCATAGAAACGAACAATCGGAATCCGCCGACAATACGAATTTCTGTCGAGCAAGCGCGTAACCAGGAGGTACAGCGATGAAGAAGACCTGGGAAGATGTCTTTACTGTTGCGATCAGCTTGTGCTTTGATGCCTGTTATAGACTTGGCGATCAGCTTGGTTGGCAATCGATAAAGCTAGATAGTAGCGCTTACATGATTCAATGGCGACCAGCGTTATCGCTTATGAAGTGGGGAGTGGGGGAGTACGTTACAATATCTTTAGAGCCGGTGGACACATCTCATACACGTGTGAGCTTCACTTATCAAAACCTGGGTTTGGCGGATCCGTTTAGTCTGTTCGATAAGCGCATGACGAAATACTCTGAGCCGTTCAGAATGCGTCTGAACGCATTAGCGCAACCGCCACCACCGACCCTCCAAGGCCCGACCTGCCCAGCGTGCGGCACAGCATTCGCGGCTGGTACGCGTTTTTGTCCCAACGATGGCAATCCGCTGGCTCCTGACCATCTCACTCAGCAGGCAGACGCGTTCTGTGCAAATTGTGGGGCTCGGCTGTCCAAAGGAACCCGTTTCTGTCCAGACTGCGGTGCAACCCAAAAGGAGGCAACGCTAACAAGAGGTAAGCGTGTAACCACCTGCGAGATTGTCTTTGTTCAGACCGCATCCGGCCTTACAGGTGCGAAAGGTTGCTTCGAGGCAAAGGCCATTGGGCCCAGTGGGACGTATTCGGCTGGATTGAGTCAAGTCTTTCAAACGGGTCTCAACGCTTCTGGGCCAGACATCAAAGCTAGCAATAAGCAGGTGATGGAACTCCATAGGGAACTAATCGACAGGCTGGTGAACGAGGGCTGGGAACCGACCGGTGACCGCGGCGCAGAGTGGTGGAATCAAAGGTTCCGTCGGCAAATCGCCTAAACCTCTGCGTATCTTTTTGATATTTCGAGGGCCGACGTGCCAGGCACTTTCGGAAGTGCCTGGCACGTATCCGCCGCTAGGAGTGAGCTTTATGTCCAAGATGCTTCAAGATCCGTTCCACGCCCGTACGCTCTTGTCGGGCGCGGCTGAACCGACCACCTATTACCGGCTGGCCGCGCTCGAAGAGGCCGGCATCGGCCCCGTCTCGCGGCTGCCGTTCTCAATCAAGGTGCTGTTGGAGGCGGTGCTGCGCCAGGTGGACGGCTTCGCCGTGACCGAAGAGGACGTGCGCCGGCTGGCAAACTGGGACGCCAAGAATCCGGCCCCCGTCGAGCTGCCCTTCAAGCCCGCCCGCGTGATCATGCAGGACTTCACCGGCGTGCCCGGCGTGGTTGACCTGGCCGCGATGCGCTCGGCGATGGCCCGGCTCGGCGGCGATCCGAAGCGCGTCAACCCGCTCATCCCCGTAGACTTGGTGATTGATCATTCAGTGCAGGTAGATCAGTTCGGCTCGAAGTTCGCGCTCTTCTTCAACGCCGAACGTGAGTTCGAGCGCAACCGCGAACGCTACGAATTTCTTAAGTGGGGTCAGTCCGCCTTCGCCAATTTCCGCGTCGTCCCCCCCGCCACCGGCATCATCCACCAGGTCAACCTGGAATATCTTGAGACCGTCGTTCAGCAGCGCCCTGAAGACTCCACTGGCGACACGCATCACGCATCACGCATCACGTCATCTACCCCGACACCGTCGTCGCACCGACAGCCACACCACCATGATCAACGGCGTAGGCGTGCTGGGCTGGGGGGTCGGCGGCATCGAGGCCGAGGCGGTCATGCTGGGCCAGCCGATCTACATGCTCACCCCCCAGGTGGTCGGCTTCAAGCTGACCGGCGAGCTGCCGGAGGGCGCCACCGCGACCGACTTGGTGCTCACCGTGACGCAGATGCTCCGCGCAAAGGGCGTGGTGGACAAATTCGTCGAGTTCTACGGCCCCGGCGTGAGCAAGCTCAGCCTGCCCGACCGCGCCACCATCGCCAACATGGCGCCCGACTATGGCGCGACCATGGGCTTCTTCCCCGTAGATGCTGAGACGCTGCGCTACCTGACCTTGTCGGGCCGCCCGGCGGAGTTGGTGGCCCTGGTAGAGCGCTACTGCAAGGCCCAGGGCCTTTTCCGCACCGACGAGATGCCTGATCCCGTTTTCAGCGACACCCTGGAGCTTGATCTGGGTACCGTAGTCGCCAGCCTGGCCGGCCCCAAACGACCACAGGATCGCGTTGCGCTCGGCGGGGTGCGGGGGAGTTTTTGGAAGGCGTTTCCTGATTTGGGATTGCCGAATGCGGATTGCGGATTGGCAGCCAACGGTTCGCCGGAGAAAATCCGAAATCCGAAATCCGAAATCCGAAATCTCGCGCACGGTTCGGTCGTCATCGCCGCCATCACCTCTTGTACGAACACGAGTAACCCGAGTGTCATGATCGGTGCTGGGCTTTTGGCGAAGAAGGCGGTGGAGCGGGGGCTGCATGTCAAGCCCTGGGTCAAAACCAGCCTGGCGCCCGGCTCGACGGTGGTCACGCGCTACCTGGATGAGGCGGGGCTGACCCCCTACCTGGAACAACTTGGCTACCACACCGTCGGCTACGGCTGCACCACCTGCATCGGCAACAGCGGCCCGCTGCCCGAAGAGGTTGCCACTGCGGTGCAGGAACGCGATCTGACCGTGGCGGCGGTGATTTCGGGCAACCGCAACTTCGAAGGCCGCGTTCATCCGCAAGTACGCGCCAACTACCTGGCGAGTCCCCCACTGGTGGTCGCCTACGCGCTCGCCGGTACCGTGGACATTGACCTGACCACCGAGCCGCTCGGCATGGGGCGCGATGGTCAGCCGGTCTACCTGCGCGACCTCTGGCCGAGCCAGGCCGAGATTCAAGCAACAATCGCCCGGAGCCTCAGCCCGGCCATGTATCGCCAGCAATACGCCAACGTCTTCACCGGCAACGAGACCTGGAACAAAGTCTCAGCGCCGGCGGGTGATCTCTTTGTCTGGGACGCGGCAAGCACCTATATCCAGGAGCCGCCCTTCTTCGTGAACCCTTCGGCAGGCTCAGGGCAGGCTCTGGCCCCCGAGCCGTCCGCGCCGCAGGACATCCACGGTGCGAAGGTTCTGGCGTATCTGGGCGACAATATCACGACCGATCACATCTCGCCGGCCGGCGGCATCGCGGCCGACAGCCCCGCGGGGCGTTACCTGATCGCGCTCGGTGTGCCGGTAAGCGAGTTCAACCAATACGGCGCGCGGCGCGGCAACCACGAGGTGTTGATGCGCGGCGCCTTCGCGAACATTCGCATCAAGAACAAGTTGGCGCCGGGCGTCGAGGGCGGCTACACGGCCTACCAGGGGGCAGGGAGCAGGAATCAGGAGTCAGGGGACACGCATCACGCATCACGCATCACGCATCACGCATCGGGGGTCATATCCATCTACGACGCGGCGATGGCCTACCAGGCGGCCGGCATCCCGACCATCGTCCTCGCGGGCAAGGAATACGGCACCGGCTCCAGCCGCGACTGGGCGGCCAAGGGGCCGAGTCTGCTGGGCGTGAAAGCGGTCATCGCCGAGAGCTTCGAGCGCATCCATCGCAGCAACCTGGTGGGCATGGGCATCCTGCCGCTTCAGTTCCTCCCCGGCCAGAACGCGGCGTCTCTGGGGCTGACCGGCATGGAGACCTTCGACGTCGTCGGCATCACCGGCGCGGAGATGCAGCCAAAGCAACACCTCACCGTCCGCGCCACCGCGGCCGACGGCAGTGTGGCAACGTTCGAGGCCATGTCGCGCATTGACACGCCGGTAGAGGTGGGGTACTATCGGAACGGCGGGATTTTGCAGACGGTGTTGCGGCAGATGATGAAGACGTGATGCGTGATGCGTGATGCGTGATGCGTGATGCGTGATGCGTGATGCGTGATGCGTGATGCGTGATGCGTGCTTTCCGAAGGCACACACCACATGGAGTAGCAAGGCTATACCAAGGATGATCTCCATGACATACTCGAAGATCACGGTCCCAACCAGCGGCGAGCGCATCACGGTGCGCGAAGGCAAGCTGAACGTGCCGGATACCCCGATCCTGCTCTGGATCGAAGGGGACGGCATCGGGCCGGACATTATGACCGCGTCTAAGCGCATCTGGGACGCGGCCGTGCAGAAGGCCTACGGCGGGCAGCGGAAGATCGCGTGGATGGAAATCTACGCGGGCGAGAAGGCCGCGAATCTCTATGGCGGCGACTATTTCCCGGCCGAGAGCCTGGCCGCGATCCGTGAGTTCACCGTCGGCATCAAGGGGCCGCTGACCACGCCGGTGGGCGGCGGCTTTCGCAGCTTGAACGTCGCGCTGCGCCAGGACCTCGACCTCTACGCCTGCATCCGGCCGGTCAAGTGGTATCCCGGGGTGCCCAGCCCACTGCGCCACCCGGAGTTGGTGGACGTGGTGATCTATCGCGAGAACACCGAGGACGTCTACGCCGGCGTGGAGTATAAGGCCGGCACGCCCGAGGCGACCAAGGTCGAGAAGTTCCTGCGCGAAGAGATGGGCGCCAAATTTTGGCCCAACTCGGGCATCGGCATCAAGCCGATCAGCGCGTTCGGCTCCAAGCGGCTGATCCGCAAAGCGTTCCAATTCGCGCTCGAAAAGGGCCGCAAGAGCGTGACCTTCATGCACAAGGGCAACATCCAGAAGTTCACCGAAGGCGCGTTTATGCAATGGGGCTACGAGGTGGCGAAGCAGGAGTTCGGCGACGTGACGATCACCGAACAGCAGCTCTGGGATGAGTTCGGCGGGAAGCAGCCCGCGGGCAAGCTCCTGATCAAGGATCGCATCGCCGACATCATGTTCCAGCAGATGCTCTTGCGGCCCACGGAGTTCGACGTGATCGCCGCGCCCAATCTGAACGGCGACTACCTGAGCGACGCGGTCGCAGCCGAGGTGGGGGGGGTGGGCATCGCGCCCGGCGCCAACATCGGCGACGCGCTGGCCGTTTTCGAGGCCACCCACGGCACCGCGCCCAAATATGCCAACCAGGACAAGGTCAACCCCGGCAGCGTGCTCCTCTCCGGCGTGATGATGCTGGACTACATCGGCTGGCGCGAGGCGGCCCGGGCCGTCGAGGCGGCCTTCACCCGCACCATCGCCGACAAGATCGTCACCTACGACTTCGCCCGGCAAATGGAAGGGGCGCGGGAGGTCAAGACGTCGGAGTTTGCGTCGGCGGTGATCGAGAGGTTGTAGCCCCACGCTTTGTGCCCAAACATACCTTGTGGTATGATATGGCTGTTGTGAGTTGATCCCTGCCCGGAAAGGCCGATCCATTGACCCTGACGTTGTCGCCCGTGGCAAAGCTGCCATCTCTCACCGCTGATGACCGACCGACACCGATCTACCCGACTTCGCGCCCGAATCTACCGCGTGGCGGCGCTTTTCGCGACCTTGAAGGCCGCGGCGTCGCCACGTTTTGTTTAACCGCGCCCTTCAAACCAGCCGTGCATCTGATCGGCGACTTCAACAACTGGAACCCGATGGCGACGCCGATGCAGAGCGACGGCAACGGCTTCTTCTGGACTACTGTGCCGGTGAATGGCCGCGTGCGCTACCAGTTCGTGGTCACGCTGGACGAAAGCGGCAAGCAGGTCTGGGTGGCCGACCCCTACGCCCGTGAGATCGCCTGGGACCGCTACGGTCCCAAGGCGGTGCTCGCCGACGATCCGCCCTTCGCCTGGCATGACGCGGGTTGGCAGCGGCCGCCGTTGCGCGATCTGACCATCTACGAGCTGTGCGTGCGCGACTTCACCGGCCGCAAGGACGACTGGGGCGAGCGGTTAGGCACCTTTGCCGGCGTGCAGGCGAAGCTGGATCACCTGGCGAAGCTGGGCGTCAACGCCATCGAGCTGATGCCGGTTAGCGAATTCCCCGGCGATAGCTCGTGGGGCTATAACCCCGTCTTCTACATGGCGCCCAAATCGGTCTATGGCCGGCCGGCGGAATTGAAGGCATTGATTGACGCCGCTCATCAGCGCGGCATCGCCGTGATCCTGGACATAGTCTTCAACCACGCCTGGGCCGATCACCCCTACTATCGGATCTATCCGCCGCTCTTCGGTCCCAAGGGCGAGATGCTGGAAGACAAGAACCCGTTTTTCCACCACCACAACAACCCTCATGCCAATGGCTGGGGCGGGCTGGACTGGGAGCACCAGTCCGCATATACCCGTGCGTACATGCAGGACATCGTCCGCTTCTGGCTGGCAGAGTATCATCTCGACGGCTTCCGGTTCGACTGGGTGGGTGGCGTCGAGTTCGATCCCTGGCAGCCTCACCGCGAAAACTTCCACCCCGATTTCGGCATCGCCCCAATTGCGCAGGCTGCGCGCCAGGCCGCGCCCGACTGCTATTTGATCGGCGAGTATTGGCCCATCGCGGGCACAAATTACGCCAAGACGGCGGCCCGCCTGGTGGCGGAGACCGAGATTGACGCGGTGTGGAACGGCGTTTTTCATCACGCCCTCGAACGTTGCCTTTTTCAGACCTGGCAGTGGGAGCGACAGGATCTGCCCCACTCCCTGGACGGCTTCCGCGCCCAGGGCTTCGCGCGTGCCGATCAGCAGGTGAACTACGTGGTGAGCCACGACGAGCGCCGGCCCGAGCATGAGGTGCAATTCTGGGGCGAGCATATCAAGCTCGAACCGCCAGAAGCCACCGGAAAAGCATTCGCCAACCGCTGGGAGTTGGCGCTGCACAAGGCGCGCCTGGCGTTGACCGTGCTGATGACCTCGCCCGGAGTGCCGATGCTCTACGCCGGCCAGGAATTCGGCGAAGACAGCGAGCGCACCATTGCCTTTTGGCCCCTGGACTGGAAGAAGCTGGCGTTGCCCCAGGGCGCCGCGCAGTTCGAGTTCTATCGGCGGCTGCTACGATTGCGCCATGACCATCCTGCGCTGCGGTCGGACTTCGTCGAGTTCTACGGAGACGACTTCGCTCGCTTCAAGGTGATCCGCTACAAGCGCTGGGACGGGAATCGCGATGTCGTCGTGGTGGCGGCGAATTTCGACAACGTGCCCCAACCGACCGGCCTCGGCTTTCCGCACGACGGCGTCTGGCTGGACGTAGTCAGCGGGGAGCGCATGGCAGTAAAGGGCCACTGGCACGACTTCATCATCCCGCCGTGGAGCGCGATGGTCATGGTGCCGTGGCTGGAAGCTGGGAGTTAGAGATTGGAAGTTGGACTAATCTCCAACCTCCAATCTCCAACCTCTAATCTCCGACTGTTTGACTAACCACGTTAACCCGGTTATAATCTGCCCCCAAGACGGTCACGCGTTTGGTAAGGAGGCCAGCTTGTCCGCATACGGTGAAGACCTCGGCCGGCGCAAGTTTCTTTCCGGCATCATCGGCGTCGTCGCCGGCGCCGTCGCGACGATTGTCGGCTTGCCGGCAATCGGCTATCTCATCTCTCCGGGTGTCAAACGGCAAAACCAGGAGAAGTGGCTGACCCTCGGCCCCGTAGCCAGCCTGGCGCCCGGCGTGCCATCCGGTTTTCCCTACTCGCGCAAGATCAAGGATGGCTGGGTGGAAGCTACCCAGACCGGCGTGGCCTATGCGCTTACCGCCGACGGCCAAAACGTCAACGTCTTCTCCAACGTCTGCACGCACTTGAGCTGCCGCGTGAGCTGGGATGATACCCGCAAGGGCTTTGCCTGTCCCTGTCACGATGCCTTCTTCAGCGTCGACGGCAAGGTGCTGGCCGGCCCGCCCCCGCGTCCGCTGGACCAGTTCCAGACCAAGATCGAAAACGGCCAGATTCAGATTCTCCTGGAGGCATAGCCGTGGCCCAAACGCCTGATGCTGGCTCGCCCCGCAAGCTGCAAGCCGCCTTCGAGTGGATTGATGAGCGCGCCGGCCTGACCACGATCTGGAAGACGATATTCGCGCGCGCCGTGCCGAAGACCAATTGGTTCTACACCCTCGGCAGCGCCAGCATGATCCTGGGCATGCTCCAGATCATCACCGGCATGTTGCTGACCATCTACTACGTCCCCACGCCCGATCACGCCTACGACAGCATTCAGTTCATCATGAACGATGTGACCTTCGGCTGGCTG
>JAPLHB010000027.1 GCA_026389845.1 Chloroflexota bacterium | reverse complement strand
CGCCGATCTTCATGTAGAAGTTCAACTGCCCCGACCCGACCGCCCCCGATCCGTCGTAGCGCAGCACGGCTTTTTCGCCGTTGAGAGAGACAAAGCGCATGACCCGGCTGGGCAGCGTATCGGGGTAGACCCACGCGGCGATGGTGAGTACCTGTGGGTTGTCGGTGTTGGCGTTTTTCACCGCGACCAGGTCATTCACGCCGTCGAAGTGCAGGGCGTAGCCGGAGCGCCCCGGCTCCCCGGCGGTGGGACATTGGCCCGCGCCGCTGTCACACGCGCCGTCGCGCGGCGGCTGTGCGCCGGCGCTGTCTTCGAAGGTCGTGGCGCCCGCGGCCTCGTCGAGGTGCAGCAGCATATCGGCATAGTTCGACGCCTCGCGCCAGTCGGTGATGAGCGCGTCGGCCTCCTGGGTGAGGGTGTACACGCCGGAGGCTGCCGCCTGGCCGGTGTGTACCTCGCCGGTGAGGGTGCTGGCCTCTTGCGGGTTGAGGACAAAGGCCTGGGGCGACGGCTCCGAGAAAACCGCCGGGAAGTTGGCGCTGAGCAGCCCCTGGGCGTAGCGATTGAACAGTTTGTTCGTGACCGTGGCCCGGTAATCCAGCACGTCGCCGGGGCGGACGGTCAGATCTTCGGGGTTGTGCCGCCCGGCGGCCAGGCTGACGATCTCGGCCTGGGTCAACTCGCGCGGGATCATCACGACCTCGTCAATCCGCCCGCCCGCGGGGAAGGCGGTCGCGTTCCAGGGCGCGATGCCGATGCGCAGCGGGCCGGTGTTGGCCTTGATCGGGTTGGCGCTGGCGGCGATGTCGCCGACTCTGTTGCCATTGACGTAGCCGGTCATTTTGCCGCCGGAGCGCCACGTCACCGCGATGTGCGTCCACGTGCCGGCGGGGATGCTGCCCCATTGGGCGGCGGTGCGCGCCCCTTGGCTGTCCCAGATTTCGGGGGAGAGCTGGCCGCCGGCCACCCCCAACAGATAGCCGTTCCCGGTCGTGGTCTTGCCCACGATTTTTTGGTTGTTACCTGGATGATCCAACTGCACCCAGGCCGCCAGGGTCAACTCGCGGTCGGGGTTCAGCCGGTCGGTGTGCGCTACTTCCAGGTAGTCGTTGCTGCCGTCGAACTGCGGGGCATTGCCGTACTTGCCCTGGTGGCCGGCGAGTGGACAACCCCCCTCGGTCCCCCCTGCCAGGGGGGAAGGCGGGCAGGCGGCGTTGTGGGCATAACCGGAATCGTCGCGGAAGGCGTTCGCGCCGTCCAGCTCATCCAGGCGCAGCAACAGGCGCGGCGCTTTTTGTTCGGTCACTTCCGAGCTGAAAGTGAGGACGTTGAGGTCGGAGGGCACGCGCGGGTTGAAGCCGAAAGTCTTCTCCTGGAAATCGGTCAGGGTGTCGCCGTCGCCGTCTATGCTGAGAGGATCGGAGGTGACCCAGGTTTTCAACTGGCTGCCATCCGCGGTGAAGTCGTAGACGAATTCCCAGCCGGCGACTTCTTCCCCGTCGGTCAGACCATCATAGTCGCTGTCGGCGCGCAGTGGATCGGTTCCGAGGATGACCTCCTGATAGTCGGTCAGGCCGTCGTGATCCGTGTCCGCGACCTGGGGATTGGTGCCGATCTGCACTTCGTAGAAATCGGACAGGCCATCCCCATCGGTGTCCCACTTCAGGTCGTTGGGGTCGGCGCCGCCATCGGCCTTGTCGCGCAGCCCGTCGCCGTCGGCGTCCTTCAGGCGCGGGAAGGCAGGGGAGGTGTCCTGGCTCCAGGCCAGGGCATAACCGCCGTTTTGGGTGGTCAGCTCGTAAAACCCGTCCAGCGTGGGCGGGAAGATGTCGAAGCGCATGTGTTCGCCCAGGTTGATATTGCTGGACGCCTTCTCGGTGCGGATGTAGCAGACGGGTATCGCAAAGGGAGGAAACCAAATGGGGATCAGCCAACATTCCTGAGCGGGGACGGCGAAGCCTTCGTTGAGGTAGAGGGGAATCCCCAGGTTGATGCCGTCTTCGGTGAGCCGGGTCTGGGCGGAAACGTCGGCGGAATAGGTGTAGGACTTGGCGCCGTCGGTGTCGGGGGTCCATTCGTCGTGGCGGATACTGTTGCGCGCCAGGCGCTCATGATAGTCTCGGGCGACTGCGTCCAGGTGATAGACGAAGGTGGAAGAACGCAGCGTGTCGTCGCTGTACTGCCACCAGTAGAGTCCGGCCATCCAGTTGGATTGAGTGTCTTTCCAGTCAATCAGTTCGATCCGGTTGCGGATGGTGGCTTCCATAACCAGGCTGTTGCCGACGGCCATGCCCAGCGCGGAATCGAGAAAATCCTGAGAAAACTCGTGGATCTTCAGGCGCTCGTCATCGTCCAGATTCACCATGATGGCGCCGCTGTAGATCACCCAACGGATGCCGTAGACCATCCAGCCGCTGATACCCTGGCAGACCGGGTGTTCGGAATGCGCCAGGCCGCACACGGTCAGGACGATCGAGTCAAATAGGCCGATCACCGCGGCAATGATTTGACCGACGATCGGGATCGCGGCAATGGCGAGCATAATCAGACCGGTGATGGTGGCGGCAACCTCGGTGGCGAAGATGAAATTTGCGGCCATGCTGCCGGGTTTAAGCCCGGAGGCAAAGAGCTGGTAGGCGAATAGCCCCCAGGTGACCAACTCAGTGATCAGAAAGCCGATGGCCACCGCCTTCGCAATGGGCACAACCGCTTTACCGGTTTTATACAAAGC
>JAPLHB010000123.1 GCA_026389845.1 Chloroflexota bacterium | reverse complement strand
AAAACTGTGGTACACTGCCAGCCGAAACTGTTCCAACTGCGTGGAGGTGTTTGTGTTCATCCCCCCACTTTGGAGCAGTTTCGCAAATTACGCCAATTCTGGCTATGCGCCTGTCAGAGCATCTATTGTCCAAAGTCCAATTAAGATATGCTACAGATTTAAACGGCAGCCTAACAACGGCATACAGCCGACGCGCTTCGCGCCGTTGCACGGCGCTCGCGTGCCCTCGTTCGCTGCGCTCACTCGGCGCGGCTGATGCCGAACGTTAGGCAGACCAATGTAACACTGCGGGTCAACCGGCACGGCTTCGCCGTGACGCTTGACTTGCCATCGAAATAAATGTTAGGCAACTTTATGACTACTCAGGAAGACATCTATCGTCAAGAAGTGGTTGATCGGCTCGATCGAGTCGCGTTTTATTTGGAACAACGAGAGATAAATAGATCTCAGTTGGAATCTTTTTGTGGTATCGATTCGGTTCCCACATGTCAGAAATGGCAATCGTTAAGAAACATTTTGGATCGGCTCAAGTCTGACGAAGAAGCAGAGCTAGCTGAACTCGTACATCTCACTGACAACGTTGAGCGATATCTTGGCGCAATGAATCAGTCAAGGAAGCAATTGGCAGTGGTCAAAGAATTCAAGCCCTACAAAGTCGCTGCGAATTTCGTCAATACTATGAAGCACGGCACTAGCGGAGCCGGTCAGTTGAGCACCCGCTCTGACTACTCGACACTGATTATGCAGCAGAAGTCAGAAGTCTCTCAACCATCAGATACCATCATTGATGCGCACAATCTCATCAATTTCGATGGAGTGCTCTATCAAGCAGCAGAGCTTCTTGAGGTGTTGATCAGAATTTGGTGGATGTTCCTTAAGTATCACACAAACTTAGAGTTGGGTTTTTTTGACAAGAGGATTGGTGAGGTTCTTGGACAACGCCAGAATCTATCGGTCTACAAAGGCTCTATTCCAGCGGGCGTGTTGGACGATGCGAAACGCAAAGCCGACTTGCGCAAATCAATTTAGATCGCTGGCAAATAAGCGCATTGAGCCGACTGCACTGTGATAGGCGACAAAACCTGGACGCCAGAAACACCGCAATGAAGGCGCTATTGCGCGGCGGTCGGGCAAGCACGGTTCGCCGTCATGGGCGGCAGGTCTCGTTTTGTGGGTCTGGTGCTTGGGCGGGGCCTAACGTTGCGTCAAGCTGACAGCTGGGCCGGTGGAGATCGCGCGATTGTGGGTTGGGTGCAGCGCAGCTGCAGCTTACGCCTGGCCGTTAGGCGTCCGATGTGAGATTGTGGGTCAGACGATGGGATGACGCATAACTCGCCGTCGAAACTGATGAAGCACACGAACAAATGAGAGGTGAGCATGAAACGGGATATGGATCTTATTCGAAACATTCTCCTGATGATGGAGGAATCATCTGATCCTGAGTATCCTAACATTCAAATTGATGGTTATTCATCAGAGACGATCTCCTATCACCTCATGCTGCTAGATGAAGCTGGTTTGATCAAAGCCCTTGATGCTAGTTCCGCCAGCGGTATGGAATGGATGCCACAGAGACTTACTTGGCAAGGACACGAGTTTGTAGAGGCCGCCAGAAACGAAAACCGGTGGAACAAAGCAAAGAACATCATGGCGAAGTCCGGTGGATTCGTTATTGAGGTTATGAGAACAATATTGATCGATCTCGTGAAGGCGCAAGCAACGGCGTATCTGAATCCATAGACATCACCAGTGTAAGAGCTTGTTGAGGAATTCCCGAATGCACTCGGTAATTTAGGACGTATCAGGAGGCACGATGAGCGCAAAACAAACTTTCGGGTTATTCGGGTCTATAGGCTTAATTCTGTGTGTGATAATGCCTGCGATTTCGGCAGGCTTCCTCGGTTCAGTTCCGATGTATCAGACGGACGCGTTACTCTTGCCGCTTCCTGGTCTCATTGGTCTGGTTGCCGCAGCACGCAAGGCTTGGGGCTGGTTGCTCGGAATCTCATTAATTTCGGTACTGTATGTCGGTTGGCTCTTCATTAGATTTCAGTCCGCAACCGAGGGCTTTGCTCGTGCAACGCAAGGGAATCTCCTCGCCCCTAGTGTGGGGGGTGCTCACCTTGGAACTGGGATGTACATTGCCATCGCATCCGTGCTTTGCTTGTTGGTAGCAACGTTCATCTCACAGCCATCACGTACAACTCAGGCCGAGCTTAGTCAGTCTGCCTATGATGGGCGCGAAACTAGGGTCAAATGTCCCTACTGTGCTGAACTAATCATGCCTGAAGCACTCGTATGTAGATTCTGCGGCCGAGAGGTCAAGTCCGCAGTTAGTGAACATGCACGGTCATCAATCGGCAGTACATCTGCACCCGCCAACAGTTTCCGTACTTGCCTTAGCTGCGGAACAAGCAACCCCAAACACGCAACTATGTGTGAACAATGCGGGGCCAAATTTAGCCCACTCAATGAGATTGCACTCAGAAGCCAATCTGTCCCGGAATTCCTTACATGTCCCCAATGCGGCGTGAAAAATGCACCAGATCGGCGTTACTGTACAAGTTGTCAGGGCCATCTGTAGAGATTGGGTGAAGAGAATTGGTCTGGAGGTTGCGTAGCCGCGCAACGGATGAACAACGGCGGCGTCCATCGTAGCGGTGGAGGTTCATCCCATTTGGTCGTGGGTTGCGCAGCGGGTGGTCAGCACGGTTCGCCGTTGTGGGCGGCGGGTCTCGTTTTGGGTCGCGGGGGCCAGGGCGGGGCCTAACCACTGCTTCCATCTGATGCCCTGCGGGCGTGCGATTAAGGGCGTTAGCTCGTTTTGCGAGGCTGTGCGAGTCACAACTTGGACTCGTAGCGACGGGCGCGGGTGACGACGGGGGCGTTAGGCCGTCAGTTTGCAGTGTACCAGGAATCACGAAGACAGGATGAGCTTTATGAAGAAGACGGTCTATCTGGACGCGACCATTCCCAGTTATCTGGTAGACGAACGAGACAGCATTCGCGAGTACATCGCGGTCACCAAGAAATGGTGGGACGAGGAAAGCACGCACTTCGACGTCTATGTGTCCGAGGAAACGATCGCTGAATTGAGCGAAGGCGAGTATCCGCGTCAGCACGAGATATTGGTGTTCGTGGCACAGCTCCAGGTCTTGCCCCCTGACGAACAGATATTGGAGATCGCCCGTGTCTACCTGGACAACTACTTGATGCCGCGTGTATTCAAGGGGGATGCCCTGCACCTGGCATACGCAAGCTTCTACAAGTGCGATTTTCTGTTGACCTAGAACTGCAACCACCTGGCAAATGCGAACAAGCGACAACACATCCGCATCATCAACGCCCGGCTTAATCTACCCACGCCTGAGATTGTCACGCCGCTTGAACTGTTTACGGAGGCTGATCATGTTACTCTAGTTTAGAGTAGTCGCAGGCAGGCGGCAGCCTGCGCTCGGCGTTGCGGCGCATGTTGCCAACCTGCGGACGGTGTTTAGCGGCCCCTAAAGTCAATACGGTACAGATAAGGCAGCAGAGGCGGCTCCCACGCCGCCGGGCATGGGAGCCCGGCCTGCTAACTGAACCGTATTGGGTTTAGGATCAATACGGTACAGATAAGGCAGCAGAGGCGGCTCCCACGCCGCCGGGCATGGGAGCCCGGCCTGCTAACTGAACCGTATTGGGTTTAGGATCGTGTTGGGCAGTCTGCATGATATTAGCCCGTCAGGAAGTCTGTGAAGTTCTCGCGGGTGATTGTCGCCACTTCGGCGTCCGGATACGCAGCTATGAACTCCTGCCGGGCTGCCGGCCGCACCTGGCCCTGCCATTTGAACTCGAACCCAAACAGCCGGCCCGCCCGCTCCTCGACACAGTCCAGCTCTTTCTGGTCGTAGGTGCGCCAGAAGTAGGTGTTAGCTTGGCGGCCGGCGTACTCGTTCGCCTTTCGGCGTTCGACCATCAGATAGTTCTCCCAGAACTGGCCGACGTCGTTGCGCAGCGCAAGGCGGTTGAAGTTCTGGATCAGGCTGTTGCGCACGCCGTTGTCGAAGAAGTAGTAGCGGGGGGTCTTGCTGATTTCCTTGCGCAGGTTGCGCGCCAAGCCGCCGATTTGGTATAGTAGGCGCGCACCGTCTTGTCAGACAGCCCCATATGTGGCGTCAAATCATTCTTGCAATGCCAGATGCACCAGCACTTCCGCTGCCACGGCGATCTCAGCCAGCGGGATCGATTCATTCGCCGAATGACACTGCTTCAATGAGCCCGCGCCAAATACGACGGCCGGTATGCCCTGCCGCGTGTAGAACCACGGATCACAGAACGCCGGCAATACACTCAGTGTCGCGCTCTGACCCGCCTCCAGACAGGCGGATGATATCTGTGCGATCAGGGGATCCCTTCGATCGGTGACGCTCGGGTCGCGCGCGATCGTGACATCCAACTGATACTTGCCGGCCAGCGGAGAGTCTTCGAACAACTGCCTGATTTCGGCCGAGATTTCAGCGCTCGTTTTGTTGGGCAGGAACCCCATCACCCCTTCGAGCGTTGCTTGGTCCGGCACTGTTGCCGGCCAAGTGCCGCTGTTCAAGACGCCGAAAGTGAGCGGCATGGGATTCTCGAATCCCTCGAAAGGCGGCGTGTTCCTGGAACGGTCGAGCAGGTCCTTGTGGTAGGCCTCAAGAAGTCCCATGGCACTGACAGCCATTTTCAACGCGCTTACGGTGCCGCCAGGGTCAGCGCTGTGCCCCGCCTTGCCGCGCAGCAGGATCCGAAACCACCAAGTCCCCCGCGTGGCCGTCAGAATCGCCAGGTCGGTCGACTCCAACACAACAACCTTGCGATAGTCCCACTTCTTTTCCGTCAGCGCCAGGCTGCCATTCCCGCCCACTTCCTCCTCAACTACCAGGTGAAGCATTACGTCGAGCGGCGGCGTGAGCCCCAGTTCTTTCATGGCCCGCAACATGAGGTACGCCGTCACGATTTGCCCTTTTGCGTCACAGGCTCCGCGCCCGGTGATGACCCCGTCTTTGACGCCGGCCCTAAAGCCTGCGCTCCCCTGTTGGGCGGGCGGAACGGTGTCCATGTGGGCGTTCAGCAGCAATCCGCCGCAACCCGCCTTCTTGCCTGCCAAACGGACGATCAGATTGTGCCGGCCCGCATAGCTGATGCCCGGCGTAACCCTGGCCAGCAGCTCGTGGAAAGCGAGTGAATCGTCGAGCGGCGCCAGCTCGGCTTCCAGCCCCGATTTCCTGAATTCCTCCGAGAGCAGGATGGCGAGGGGCTCTTCCTCGTAAGAACAGGAGGGGGTTGCGATGAGCCGCACCAGGAGATCCTGCGCTGTCGGCAGCAACGCTGCGATGCGCGCTCTTATTTCGGCGGTGCGAGTTTCCATGTGCAGTCACTTCCTCTCACAGGCTGACCAGCGCCGCCTGCATGATATCGAGGCTTTCATGCGCTTGATCCTCATTGATGACCAGCGGCGGTGCAACGCGGATCACATTGCCGTAGTTGCCCACGGCGCCTATCAACAGGCCCTTCCGCGCGCAACTGTCGATCAGCTTAAGCGCCAGAGCCGGTGCAGGCTCCTTGGTCTTCTTGTCCGCGACGAGTTCGAGCCCCCAGACCAGCCCCCTGCCGCGCACATCGCCGAGATGTGCCGCTTTCTCCACCATCCCGACCAGGCGTTCTTTGAAGATGAGGCCCATCGCATGGGCGTTTTCGACGAGCTTTTCGCTCTGCATGATATCGAGGACGGCGATCACGGCCGCGCAGGAAACGGGATTCCCGCCGTAGGTGCTGCCGAGCTCGCCCTTGCCGAGAGCGCGGTCCATCACGGCCTTGCGCACCAGCAGAGCCGAGGCGGCGATCCCACTGCCGATGCCCTTGCCGACGGTCACGATATCGGGCGTCAGGCCTTCCCATTCCATGGCCCACATTTTGCCCGTCCTGCCGTAGGATGACTGCACCTCGTCCAGGGCGAACAGGATCTTCTTCTCGCGGATCCACTTCTCGAGCTGCGGCATCCACCCTTCCGGCGGAAAGATGAACCCGGCGGTGCCCAGATACGGTTCCACCATCAGTCCCGCGAGGCTGTCGGTCGAGTTGGCCCGCACCACGTCGTCCAGAAAATCCAGGCACATGAAGCCGCACCTGTCCGGCTGCGATTTAAACGGGCAGCGGTAGCAGTACGGGAATGGCGTCCGGATCACGCCGGGCGTCGCGGGGCCAAACCCTCTCTTGGGTTTGGCCATGCCGCCGGCGCTGGCGGTGGACATGGTTCTGCCGTGAAAGCCGCCGTGAAAGCCGATGATCTCGAATTTGCCCGAGTGCCTCTTCATGATCTTCATCGCCGAATCGGTGGCTTCGCTGCCCACCGTGAGGAAGAAGCAGGTGTCAAGGTGCGCGGGCGCGGCCTGGACCAGGGCTTTGGCGGCGCGGACCCGGTACTCGCTGCAGTACTCGTAGATGTTGAGCATCCTGGCCGATGCTTCGTGAACCGCCTTGACCAGTTTGGGGTGGGCGTGGCCGACATTGGCGACCAGCACCCCGCTGGTCCAGTCGATGAACCGGTTGCCATCCACATCTTCAAGCATCGCACCCTCGCCGTGGTGGATCGCAACCTGGGCCTGGTAGCCGGTTTGGTCGGCCTCATAGCGATGCCATTCGTCCAGCAGCGCTTTCGATTGGGGGCCGGGGATCGGGGTGGTCACATTTGTATATTTTGTTGTAGGTGTCATTTTAGAGCCTCTGCAGCACCACTTCTTGTCCTAGCCGTTCCGCCGAAAGGTAGGCGGAATAGATCACATTGAGCGTGTCAAGAGAAAGCTGTAAGCCGGAAATCGGCTGGCGGTCGAAGGCGATGGCTTCCATGGCGTCCTGCATCTCGGCCTGATAGCCGAACATCCAGTTCTCATCCGGCGCCACATGCAGCCATCCTTCCTGGGTGGTGATCTGAGTGTTGATGTTGATATCCTGGAACTGGCTCCCCTTGGGGTTATAGGAGTCCACCAGGCTGACCGGGTTGATGATGCAGCGCGTACTGTGGTTGTTGGCAAACACATCCACGTAATCGTGGATCCCGCCGAGGACGGTGGCGCCCGTGACCACATCGCCGACCGTACCATCCTCGAATACGACGTGCACCCAGGCGTAGTCTTCCACATCGTAATAGTTACAGCGGATGAAACCCGCATCCCGGTAGCCGGGAATCCCGGTCAGCCCATGCACTCGGGCGCTGACTGCGACGGGGCGGATGGGCTTGCCGTACGATGCTTCCCCCTCCACCCGCTTGAGGTAGAGGATGGCGCCGAGCGGATGGCTGCCGGTGCTGATGAGCGAGCCCCCGCCGGCGAACTTCCACCAACTGGAATACGTGGCAAGGTTGCCCCGGTGCGATTCATCGCCGATCATGCGCAAGATCTGGCTGTTCGATTTGCGGACGATTTCCGCCTCCTTTTGCACCTGGGGGGTGTAGACGAAGTTCTCGAAGTAGGTGAACTTGACCCCGTTCCTGGAAACCGCTTCGTTGATCTGCGCCAGGCTCGCCAGCACGGATTGCAGCATCGGCTCTTTTGACGCCAGGTTGCCCTTGAAGTCGGCGGCGTGCTCCGCATCGGGGGCGTAACCGGTCAGCGGTTTCTCGCACATCACGTGCTTACCCGCATTGGCGCTGTCAATGATACCTTGTGCGTGCGCATACGGGGGGGTGCACACATCGACGACATCGGTTTCGGCGAGCAAGGCTTTGAGGCTGGTGAACTGCGTGATGCCCCTGGCCTTTGCGAAGGCCTCGCCGTGCTCCCGGTTCAGGTCGAAGACGCCCACTTCCTCCACATCCACCCCGTATACGCGCTGGATGCATTCATGGTGGATGGCCGCGATAAAGCCGCCACCCAGGTATCCCACCCGGATGCTCTTCTTGGATCGCCCGGCCATAGTTGTTGGTTCCTTTCTCGGTTTGGTGAAGTTCAGACCGTTCCAGCTCATCTGCTGAACCCGCGCCTGCGGCCACGGCAAGGGAGCCGTGTGTCTCCGATTTTAGCACCATCCGGGGCAAGGGTCAAACCTGGTGATTACCCATCAGGAATTTTCAAATGTGGCTCAGGCGAAAACGTCATTCTGAGCGGGTTGGCCCCAAAACTCTCGCGACGGCGTGAGTCCAGCGAAGAATCCTTCACTGCGTTCAGGACAAGTTCACTTTGCCGCGACGAGACCCTTCGCTGGATTCTCGCTGCAACGAACTTCACGGCCTACCCGCTCAGGGTGACATCCAGCGGGTAATCACTTGGAAGTGCTGCTCCAGTGGAGCAGAGCCCGGCGAAGAAGGACTCCCTGCCGCTTTGACAACCCTGCTGACCCGTGTTATCTTCTCTTGTACGTCCGTTCACACGGAAGTGAAGGATTCTTCGCTGGTTTCACGCCGCAACGAGAGACTCGCGGTGGACCCGCTCAGAATGACCGCTATTCCCGATAAAGTCATGCGCACAGTCGAAAGGATCTCCATGTTCGCAAACGCCGACATTCCACCCCTTATCCCGCGGCCGGCGGCGATGGAGCGATATGGGGACGACTTTGAACTTGCATCTGACACGGCCATCGTTGCTGATGCTGCCAACTGCAACAACGCCGCATATCTGCGCGACCTGCTGGCCGCGCCGACGGGCTTTTCACTGCCCATCGTGCTCACACCCCTTGCCGATGCGCCAACTCCAGCAAAGGCCATCCGGCTCAAAACCGATCCAGCCCAGGCTGGCGGACGCGAGGGGTATCGGCTGGACGTGACCCCCGAAACGGTCGAGATCACCGCCGCTGCCCCGACCGGCGTCTTCTACGGCATCCAGACGCTGCAGCAACTGCTCCCCATTGAGATTGAACGGCGAAACCTGGTTTCTGACCTGCGGTGGCGCGTGCCTGGCCTGGTCATTCGGGATGCACCGCGCTTCCCCTGGCGCGGCTTCATGCTGGATCAGGCGCGGTATTTCCACGGCAAGGCCACGGTGCTGCGCTTGCTCGACCTGATGGCGCTGCACAAGCTCAACGTCTTCCACTGGCACCTGACGGACGACCAGGGCTGGCGGATCGAAATCAAGAAGTACCCACGGCTGACCGAGGTGGGGGGCTGGCGCAGGGAGACGGTGGTCGGACGCTGGCGAGAAGACGAGGCAAATCCTCCCTTCGACGGGGCGCGCCATGGCGGCTTCTACACCCAGGACGAGGTTCGGGAGGTGGTGGCGTATGCCGCGGGCCGCGGCATCACTACCCTGCCGGAGATCGAGATGCCAGGTCACGCACAGGCAGCGATCGCTGCCTACCCCGAATTGGGCAACACGGGCCAACAACTCGACGTCGCCACGCGCTGGGGCATTATTGAGAACGTCTACAACGTCGAGGAGCACACGATCCGCTTTCTGCAAGATGTGTTGGATGAGGTGATGGACCTGTTTCCGAGCCAGTTCATCCATATCGGCGGCGACGAAGTGCCGAAAAAGCAGTGGCGTGAGAGCGCCGCGGCGCAGAGGCGCATCCAGGAGTTGGGCCTGAAGGACGAAGACGCACTGCAAAGCTACTTTGTCCACCGGATGGATGCCTTCCTGGCGGGCCGCGGCCGGCGGCTGGTGGGCTGGGAGGAAATCCTGGAGGGCGGATTGGCGCCGGGCGCGACCATCATGTCGTGGCGCGGCGAGCAGGGCGGCATCGCGGCGGCGCTGGCCGGCCACGACGTCGTTATGACTCCCACCCACTGGACTTACTTCGACTACTACCAGTCACAGGAGACGAATCGCGAGCCTCTAGCCATCGGCGGCTACGTCCCCCTGGAAAAGGTTTACATATACGAGCCTATCCCCGCGGCGATTGACCCTATCCACGCGCATCACGTGCTGGGCACGCAGGCCCAACTCTGGACGGAGTACGTCCCGACGCCGGAGCATATCGAATACATGACCTTCCCGCGCCTGTGCGCGCTTGCTGAAGTAGCGTGGTCACCGGTGACCGGAAAGGACTACCCCGGCTTCCTCAACCGGCTAAGACCGCACCTGGAGCGCCTGCGCCTGTTGGGCGTGCACTTCCGGCCCCTGGACGTGTAGGCGTATCCCACACAGGAATTGGTGTTGCGTTTGGGCTGTTTGTGGTAAAATGCAGCCCTATAGCGACCACCAGGAGAGATACCATGAGCCGACAGACTGCCAGGCCTGGCAAAAAATCGCGCGCGCCCGATCTTTCGCCGGCCGTGCTACTTCGCCCACGCCTCGACGGGCTGTGGGGCAACCCCGTCTGGCCGGGCCGCAGCAACGACGATCTGCGGGCCGACCTGGATGCCGTGGTCCGGGGCATTCCACCAGCGACCTTCTTGGGGACGATGCTCAAAGCCTATGCCGCGGCGCCAGCGCCCGCGCAGACGCGCCTGGATCAGGTCGTGCCCGCCTGGCTGCGCGAGCGCGGCTACTCTGCCGCTTTGCGCGATGGCATCGTTCGCGGGATGTTTACCGGCGCCGACCACGAGTTGGCGCTGGCCTGGCTCCAGGTCGCCGGAGACGGAATCCATGCGTTGATCCATCCACAGGAGCCGGACGCCTTCTTCGGCGCCCACTTCTACGGCGACGATTCGCAGGCGACGCTGGTCCTCCTGTGGTATCGTGACCGCCGCCGCGCGCAGGTGCAGGGCTTCAACTTCCTGATTGACTACAACCCGCCGTGGGATGGGTCGGTGAAGGATATCATCGCGTTTCCTCGCCGAGACCCCAAATCGGCTATCCGGGACTTCGTGGAGATCTGGTATCGGGGAGATGATTCACACGGTCTGCGCCTGGCGCCCATCAGCGCCGTCGAGGCCAAGCGCCGGATTCTGGAGGCGTTGATCTGCAACGACAGGCAGAGCATCCGCCTGCCGGCCGATCTGATTGCCAATCAAGCCAGCTTCATCCGCCACGTGTTGCCCCTGCCCGATGGTCCCGACACGCCTCCTTTCACGGCGGACGATTTCATTGCCCTGGCCCAAACCGGGAAGCGGCCCGAGGAGATCATGCGCTTCGAGCAACAGGTGGGCCGGCGGGTGAGGATGGAAGATGGCACGGAAGTGTTCATCATGGGCGGCGGCCTCGATGAAGATGGATGGGCAGAGAAGGAGGGTGATTGAGACGAGGGGGAATCACGCGTTGTGCCAAAACGTCCCGTTTGTGGTATAATACGTAGTGTAATGATGTGATCCGCCTCACTACCCGACATAGCGCCGTAGCCTAGGGCCTTGTGCCCGCCGACAACGCTGCCATGCCCGTCAGGACGCCCACAAGGGGCTATGCTACGTGTGTCGGGTAATGATGTGATCCGCTCCATGCTGAGAGGCAATATGGCAGATCCTGCTCTTCCCGGGAGTGCTAGCCCGTGTCTCTATCGAATTCTGGTTGTGGACGATGACACCCTCATCCTGAGAATGGTGAAGGATAAGCTAGAAAACGCAGGGTTCGAGGTGTTCACCGCCAGTTCGGGCCAACACGCCCTGGACATCATCAGCCGGCGCGGTCTGCCCCACCTCGCCATCGTAGACATCAACATGCCCGGCATGAACGGCTTCGAGTTCTGCCAGACCGTGCAGGCGTTCAGCGACCTGCCTGTCATCCTGTTGACCGCGATTGACGAGGAAGAGACGGTGATCCGCGGCATCAACTACTACGCTGAGGACTACATCACCAAGCCCTTCAGCCCGCGCGAACTGGTGGCCCGCATCCAGCGGGTGCTCCGGCGCATTGGCGATTTTGCCTACACCCTCGACCCGATGATCCGGGTGGACGATTACCTGACCGTGGACTTAGCGCACCAGCAGGCCGTCATCGGCGGCAAGACGCTGACCCTGACCCCCACCGAATCGAAGCTGCTTTACATCCTGATCCGCAACGCCGGCCGCACGGTCACGTCCGATTTTCTGCTGCGACGCCTGTGGCCCATGGAGGAAGTTTTCGAGGACACCTTGCGCGTTCACATCCACCGCCTGCGCCAAAAGATCGAACCGATACCTTCTCAGCCGCGTTATATCCTCACCGAGCGGGGACTGGGCTACAACTTCCCCTCGAAAAGGTAAGCATCTTGCCAGTAACCTGCTCGGGCCAGGCTCGGGCTGTGCCCGGCTCGGTCGGAGACCGGCCCGAGCGGGAAGTTAATGCGTGACAAGTCCTCGCCTCGCTTGCCTTGTCGTAATTCTGATCTTAACGCAATTATGCTTCAATCGGCATTGGTGCCCATGGTTCCGTACCATGCGCCAGGCCGGCATTCCTTGAAACAGGAGGCTGTCATGGCAAACCTAACGATTCCGGCCGCGGCCGCGCCGGAGAATCCCCGCGAAGTTGATCACATTCGCGATATCATCTTCGGCCCCCAGATGCGCGACTATGACCAGCGGCTCGAGGCCATCTTGCGCGATCTGGCCCGCCTCCAGCGCGAGCTTGATCAGGCGAACGAGCAATTAGCCGCTCAAACCGCGGCCCAGGGCAAGAGCTTGCAGGCGCTCCGCCAGGAGTTGCGCCAGGCGGATAGCGACCAACGGAGCGAGCTCAAGACCGAGTTGGAGCACCTGGCTGCGCAGGTCACCGAGACCGACGGCGCGCAGAGCCAAAATCTGAAGGCCCTGCGTCAGGAGCTGCGCAATGCGGACACCGACCTGCGCGAGGAGTTGCGTCAGAAAGCGCAGCGCCTCACCGACGAGAAGGTGGATCGCTCGACCCTGGGCGAGCTGTTCATCGAGTTGGGCAACCACATCAAGGGCGGCGGCTCACTGGCCGACATGCTCAAGGGCCTGGAGCAGGCTGGATAGCGGTTCAGAAACCCGGTTTCTGGATCGCATAGGATCAATGCGATGGCCTCAGAGTGGGCGCGGGAAGATGACCGCTCGCGCGACGTTGGCGATCCGGCCGAGAGCAGCGGGGCATCGCCTCCGCTCGATGCGCCGCTGGAAGACCTGCGGGCCATCCTGGTCGGCGCAGATCGGCCGCGCATCGCCGCGCTGGAGAACCAGGTAGCGGCCCTGCAGCGGCGCACCGACGACAAGGACGCCTGGATCGCCGCGATCACGCCGGTGCTGGGCGACGTCATCCGGCGCAAAATCCGCGATAGCCGCGAGGAGATGATCGAGGCGTTCTACCCGATCATCGGCCAGCTCATCGGCCGGGCCGTGGCGGAGGCGATTCGCGAGCTGGCGCGCAGTATTGACCAGCGGATGCGGGTGTCGTTCAGCCCCCAGGCGTTTTGGCGACGGCTGCGGGCGCGCGTCGGCGGCGTCTCCGAAGGGGAGATGTGGCTGCGCGAGGCGCTCCCGTTCAGCGTGCGCGAAATCTTCCTTATTCATCGCCCGACCGGTCTGCTGCTGTGCCATCTTTCGCGGCCGCCCGATACATCGCCGGACTCCGACCTGATCAGCGGCATGTTGACCGCCATTCGGGACTTCGTCCAGGATGCGTTCGGCAGGGGCACAGAGGGGCAGCTCGACGAGATCCAGTACGGCGCGCAGCGCATCCTGATCGAAACCGCGCAAAACGCATACCTGGCAGTGGTCGTGGATGGCGTGGAGCCGTCTGGCTTCCGGGCCACGATGCGCGACCGGTTGATCGAGATCGAGCATGGCTACACCGAGGCCTTGCGCAAATATGACGGCGACGCCACCCGCTTCGCGCCGGCCGCGCCGGCTCTGCGTTCGCTGATGATCGCCGCGCCGCCTGCGGCCGGGTTGAGCCTGGCGCAACGGCGTATTCTGATGGTGGTCGGGGCCGTGTTGGTATTGTGTCTGGCGGCGGCTTGTCTGGCAGGCGCGTGGCTGGTGCGGGATCTGCGGCGCACCCCCCTGCCCACGCCAGCGCCGGTAATCGTGGTGATCACCGCCACACCCGCGGCGGTGGCGACCGCGACCGCAACGCCAGCGCCTAACTTCACGGCAACGCCGACGCCCATCCCGACGGCGACCGTCACCGCGTCGCCCCCGCCCACACCGACGGCAATCCCGACTGCGACGGCAACTGCGACGCCGACGGCGCAGCCCAAGGCGGCCGTGAACACAGACCGCTTGAACGTGCGGGCCGGCCCCGGCTTGGATTTCGTCGTCTTTGCCGTGGTGGAGGCCGGCCAAACGTACACTATCGTCGGCCGGAATGCCGCTGGCGCCTGGCTGCAAATCTGTTGCGTGAGCGCCAACCAGCCCGGTTGGGTGTCAGCCGACTGGGTGGTGGTGCAGGGTGATGTGAAGAGCCTACCGGAGCGATTACCTTGATTGCCCTGAGCAAAAAGGTCTGCCTGCTCGGCGACTTCGCCGTCGGCAAGACGAGCCTGGTGCGCCGGTTCGTGTACAACCTCTTCGAAGATAAGTACATCAGCACCATCGGCGTCAAGGTCAGCCGCAAGGTGGTTGCCGTCCCGCGCACGCGCGACGTGGTGGAACTGACCCTGATGCTCTGGGATCTGGCCGGCAGCGAGGAGTTCGATCGGGTGCGGACGAGCTATCTGCGCGGTGCGGCCGGCGCGATCCTGGTGTGCGATCTGACCCGCCCGGACACCCTGGACAGCTTGCGCGCTTACGCCGGCCTCCTGCGGGACGCCAATCCGGGCATCCAACTCGCGGTCGCCGCTAACAAGCGCGACCTGACCGATCAACAGCGCGTTGCCGAGAGTCAGCTTGCGGCCGCAGCGACCGGGCTGAATGCGCCGTACACCCTCACCAGTGCCAGGACGGGGGATGAAGTGGAGACTTTGTTCCGCCACCTGGGCCGGTTGCTGGTGCTGTAAAAATTCATGGAGCGGTTTCGTGGATGCTGCCGTAGCTCAGATCATCCTGCACGACCGCAACATCGCCTACGTCGTCACCGACCGCACCCTGCGCGTGGTGGAGGTGAGCGGCGCGCCGCAGATCCTGCGCGGCGATGGCGGTGGCGTGCTGGGTCGCCCGCTGACCGAGTTGGTGCCGGAGCTGGTCGGCAGCGAGGATGCGCTCGAAGACATCTTGCTGGGCGAGTTGCCGCGTTTCGAGCTGCCGCTGGTGAATCGCGAAAGCCACGACGGGCAGACCCTCTACCTGACCATGGTGGACCTCCCCTACCGCGACCGCGCCGACCGAATCATGGGCCTGATGCACCTGATCGAAGACGTGACCGGCATGGGCGGGTTAGAGCAACGCCTGACGCAGCAGCGCAACGAGCTGCGCTTTCTGCGCGACGAGCTGCAGCACCAGAACCTCAAATTGGTGGCCGCCAATAGCGAACTGCAACGCCTGGACGAGGTGAAGTCCCTCTTCGTGTCAGTGGCCGCGCACGAACTGCGTTCGCCGCTGACCTCCATCTCCGGCTACGTGGAAATGTTGCTGGACGACGAGTTCGGTAAGCTCACCGATGTCCAGCGCGGACCCCTGGAAACTCTCTACATCAGCGCCCGTCGCCTGCTGGAAATCACCAACAACCTGCTGGATGTGACGCGCATCGAGACCGGCCGAATCGAGCTGATACTCCAGCCGACCGACCTGACGACCCTGGTCGAGACCGTCGCCGAAGAGTACGCGCCCCAGTTACGTGCCAAAGGTCAGCGACTCACCTTACAGGCGGCTCCCGACCTGCCCCTGGCGCTGTGCGACCGGACGCGTGCCGCCCAGATTATCGGCAACCTGTTGGGCAACGCGGTCAAATTCACCGGTCGCGGCGGGCTAATCACCGTTAGAGTAAATCGGGCAGCGACAGCCGACGATCTCGAGGTCGCGGTGACCGACAACGGGGTGGGTATCGCAGCCGAAGATCTGCCCAGGCTAGGCGCCCGTTTCTTCCGGGCTGGCAGCGCCCAGGTGACCGGGGCGAACGGCGCGGGCCTGGGACTGTACATCACCAATTCGCTGGTCGAGCTGCACGGTGGCCGCATCTGGTTTACGAGCGCCCTCGATCAAGGCACGACCGTTTATGTCATCTTTCCTGGCGCCGGATCGCAAAGTCCGTAGGGCGCGTCTGGAATCTGTTTTAGTAATGAGATTCGTAATACAAGCGCCATAGTATCGGAGATGAGAGTGTGAACAGAGTTGCGATGGGCAGCTCGCGAAGGCCGCCTCTCAAGCAGTCTCACGCACACGGAGGCAACAAAATGGATGAATTGATCAAACTGGTTGTTCAAAAGACGGGCATTTCCAATGAGCAAGCCCGCATGGCGGTGGATACGGTCATCGGTTTTCTGAAGAGCAAGCTGCCGGCCCCGATTGCTGGGCAGCTCGACGGCGTGTTGGCCGGCAGTGGCGACGCAATGAAGAACCTGGGCGGCCTGGCCGGTGGATTGGGCGGCATGTTCGGCAAAAAGTAGCGGCCTCTTTCCTCCCTTGGATCACGCCGCCGGCAGGGCGTTCTGGGGCAACCAGAGCGCCTTGCCGGCGGCGGCTTTTTCCCCGTTTGACACGAGCGCACTTGCGGTGTAAAGTGCAATCGCAAGGAGGCATTCATCGCATGACTACTCAAACAGACATCGCGCGCTATCGCGAAAACATGAAGGCTGAACGCGAGGCGATCGCACTCTACGAGCGGCTGGCGAAGGCCGAGCCGAACACAGCGCTAGCCGCGGTCTATCGCAAGCTGGCAGAAACCGAACGTCAACACGTCGCCGTGTGGGAGGCGAAGCTGCGCGAAGCAGGCGCGGCCCTGCCGCCCTTCCGTCCGAGCTGGCGTACACGCACGTTGGGCTGGCTGGCGGCGCGTCTTGGCCCTGGCGCCGTGCTGCCCACCATCGTGGCAATCGAGAAGAACGCCGGCTCGGAGTACGACGGCCAGCCGGACGACGAAGCAGCGGCGATGTCGGTCCAAGAGAAGTCGCACGCACGCATCTTCGGTCTCCTGTCGCGCACCACGGCCGGCATGGAGGGGAGCGCAGTGGCGCGCTTCGAAGGCCGGCACCGGGCGGGAGGCGGCAATGCCCTGCGCGCCGGCGTGTTGGGCGCCAATGACGGGCTGGTTTCCGTGTTCTGCCTGGTGATGGGCGTGGCCGGCGCGGGCGTCGGCTCGCGTGAGATCCTGCTGACCGGCTTCGCCGGCATCCTGGCCGGCGCGCTCTCCATGGCGTTGGGCGAATGGCTCTCGGTGCAAAGCTCGCGCGAACTATACCAGCATCAGATCAGCATTGAAAAACGCGAGCTGGCCCAGATCCCCGAAGAAGAAAAAGCCGAATTAGCGTTGATCTACCAGGCCAAAGGCATCGCGCCGGAGACCGCTCGTGAAATGGCCGATCGGCTGCTCTCGGACGAAACGACGGCCCTCGACACCCTGGTGCGCGAGGAGCTGAGCATTGACCCGCAGGAACTCGGCGGCTCGGCGTGGGAGGCGGCCCTCACCTCGTTCTTCCTCTTTACCGTGGGCGCATTGATTCCCGTGCTGCCATACGTCTTCCTCACCGGCGCGGCGGGGATCATCGTCAGCGCGGTCGTCAGCGCGATCGGCCTGTTCGCGATTGGCGCGGCCATCACCTTGATGACCGGTCGCCACCCGCTCACGTCTGGTCTGCGCCAGGTCGCCTTCGGCCTGGCTGCCGCCGCAATCACATTCGGGGTCGGGCGGGTCATTGGGGTGAACGTGGGTGGCTAGAGCACCTGCCCCATCTCCGGCGTCGCATACCCGCCCAGCCCCGCTACGCGCGCCGCAAACGCCGGATCACGGACGATCGCCAGCAGCGGCGCGAGCGTGTCGCTCTCGTAGAACTGCACCGGAATGATCAAGTCGTAGCGTTCGTGATCGAGGGGCACAAAATCCAGGCCGAGCGCACGAGCGGCGGCCAAAATGCCCATGCCGCAATCGGCCGCGCCCGAGGCGACGGCCGCGGCCACGGCCAGATGGGTGAATTCCTGCCGCTCGTAGCCCTGAATGGCGCGCGGATTGATGCCCGCGTGCTTGAGGCGATAGTCCAACAAGACGCGCGTGCCGGCTCCGCGTTGGCGGTTGATGAAGACCACATCCGGCCGGGCCAGATCGGCCAGGGCGCGGATGCCTTTGGGGTTGCCCTGCGGCACGATCAGCCCTTGCTCGCGACGGACAAGACCCAGAATGACAACCGGCGTGTCCGGCAGCAGGCGCTTGATATAGGCAACGTTGTACTCGCCGGTCTCCTCGTCCAGCAGATGCGATCCGGCGAAGTGCGCCTCACCGCGGCCCAGGGCCAGCAGCCCGCCCAGGCTGCCCACATTGGCCGAGGAGAGCCGCCATCCGGGGGAGCGCCGGCCCAACTCGTCGGCCAGCAGGTCGAGGGTCAGGTCATGGCTGCCGATGGCGATGATCGTTCGGCGTAACGACGAGGGCGCGCGGTAAAGCTCCACCTGCACGGCCGCGCCCTGCTCGAACCCCTGCTGCCCGCGCGGGATGCGCACCACGCCATCGGCGCGCACCAGCGACATCAGCACTCCCGAACCGCCGGGAAGCGGCGTGGCGACCACGCGCTCGCCCACCTGCCCCACGGTGACGCGCAGAAATTCCTCTTCTCCCTCCGGGCTGATCACCTTCCGAGAAACGGTTGCGGTCACGGTTGGCCGTTCTTCGGGCGCCTGTCCCAGCCACCGCGCCACCGTCGGTTTCACCAGCAGCTCGCAGGTCACAGCGGCCGAAACGGGGTAGCCGGGCAGGCCGATGATGGGAACGACTGCGGATGGCGGATGGCGGATGGCAGATGGCAGATGGCAGATTGCTGCGCCGCTCATCCGAGCTTCCCGGAGTTCCTCCGAGTTCCCCCAAGTTTCCCAAAGTTCCCCCAAGTTCCCCCAAGTTTCCCCAAGTTCTCCCGATCACCCCCAATATGACGGGATGTCCCGGCCGGATCGCGATGCCGTGTACCAATACCCGGCCCAACTCGGCGACGATGCGGGCAGTGAAATCCTCGGAGCCGGCCGAGGAGCCGGCGTTGACGATCACCAAATCGTGCGTCTGGGCGGCTTCGACGATGCGATTGCGGAGCGCAGCGTAGTCATCGGCCAGGGGTGGGAGGCGGGTGGGCAGGCCGCCCCACTCGCGTACCATCGCAGCCAACACCAGCGAGTTGTACTCCACGATGTCGCCGGGATGCAGCTCGCTGCCGGGCGCCACCAGTTCTGTGCCAGTCGGCTGGATCGCCACGCGCGGCTTGCGGCGCACAACCAGCGAGGCGTGTCCCGATCCGGCCGCCGCGCCGATGTCCTGTGGACGTAGCTTGTGGTTGGCCGGTAGGATCAACTCCGTGGCGACCATGTCCTCACCCATCGGCCGGACGTGCTGCCAGGGGGCCACCGCGGCGAGAATTTCGATTGCAGATTGCAGATTGCAGATTGCAGATTGCGCCTCTTGCGTTTTGCGATTTGCGATTTGCGATTTGTCCTCTGCCACCTGCTCCCTGCCTCCTGATACCTGCACATCCTCCACCATGATGACCGCGTTCGTGCCGGGCGGGAGGGGGTCGCCGGTGTCCACGTAGAACGCCTGTCGGCCGACGGCCAGGTTGACCGGGTGCGTTTCCGAGGCGCCGCGGGTGTCTTCGGCGCGCACCGCGTAGCCGTCCATCGCCGAAGCGTGATAGTGCGGCGATGAGACACGCGCCCACACCGGTTCGGCGGTGATCCGGCCGGTGGCATCGTCCAGCGGGATGGTCTCGCCCGACAGCGGGTCAGTCAGTCCGGCCTCGGCCAGTGCGGCCCACCAGCGAGCCAGCGCGTCATCCAAGGGGATGTCTTCCAGGTAAGGTGAATGTGTGTGTGTCGTCATATTCGCTATCACCGGCAAGCAGATGACGCCGCTGTGTGATTTCCACAAAGCGACGGATTGGCTCAGTATACCACAAGTTGCCGTTTGAGTATCGGGCGACTTTGTGCTACAATAGCGTCACCTTCTCGTGCCGGCCGACGGGTGTCGTCGGGTCGGCATCGTTCGCTTTCACCGGCCGTTGGGTCATATTCCTACAAGGAGGGAGTTCCCCATGCGCAAACACCGCATCGTCAAATTCTTGGCAGCACTGATCTTTCTGGCGGCTCTGTTTTATTGCCTGGTGAGCCTGGCCGCGGCCGTTTGGATGGCCCGCGGCGGGGCAGGCTGGGGGCCGGGCTGGCGCGGCTGGATCCTGATCCCCATTCTGGCCAGCGCTTTATTCGGCGGAGCCGGGCTGATCGTCTTCGGCGCTGTGTTGTTCTTCCTGCCCAAGATCGAGAACAACCTCGCCCAAGCCGCCCGCGGTCACGCCGTAGCAGCGCCCAAGCCAGTTGATGTCCGGCCGCCTGCGGACGAGACTCTTCTGACCCCACCGCATTTCGAGCAACCACCTGCCGTCGCCGAGCCTGTCGCGGTTGGCGGCATCGCGGCCGCTGCGGCAACGGATCTTGCAGTAGCCGTCGAGCAGCCGGTCGAACGGGCGACGCCGCCCATCGAGATCGAAGCTGCTCCGCCCATGCCGGCCGTAGAACTACCTTTGTCGGTCGCGCCAGAGGCGGTAGAGGCTGTTGTGCAGGCGCCGGAGATCACGTTCCCTGCGGTCGAGGCCGCTTTATCGCAGCCAGCGATCGAAGCTGTTGCGCCAGTGGTTGAAGCTTCCCCCCTCGAGGTCAAAATCGAGCCGTTGGCCGAAGTCCGCGCCGCACTCCCGGAGCTTGTGACCGAAGTCGGCCCGGTTACGGAAGTCGTGGCGCCGGTGATCCGCGCGCCAGCCCCCGAGGGTCACTTCCCATCGGTCGAGATTTTTGAGCCGGAACTTGAGGTCGCCGCGCCGAAGCTGGAAGCGGCGTTGCCGGAGGTCGAGCTACCCAAGATCGAGGCGCACTTGCCGGACGTAGCGGAGGGTGTGGCCGCGCTCGGACTCGGCGCGGTGGCCGCCGGGGCGGTGCGGCACGTCGTCGAGTTGCCGCAAGTCGAGGTGACCGCGCCAAAGCTCGAAGCCGCTTTGCCGGAAGTCGAGTTGCCGCAGGTCGAGGTGACCGCGCCGAAGCTGGAAGCTGTGCTGCCGGAAGTCGAGTTGCCCAAGATCGAGGTTGCCGCGCCGAAGCTGGAGGCTGTGCTGCCGGAAGTCGAGTTGCCCAAGATCGAGGTGACCGCGCCGAAGCTGGAAGCTGTACTGCCGGAAGTCGAGCTGCCCAAGATCGAGGTCGCCGCGCCGAAACTGGAAGCGGCGCTGCCGGAAGTCGAGTTGCCGCAAATCGAGGTGACCGCGCCGAAGCTGGAAGCGGCGTTACCGGAAGTCGAGCTGCCGCAGGTCGAGATTGCGACGCCGAAGATTGAGGCGCACTTGCCGGACGTAGCGAAGGGCGTGGCTGCGTTCGGACTCGGCGCAGTGGCTGCCGGGGCAACGCGACACATCGTCGAGTTGCCGCAGGTCGAGATGATCGCGCCGAAGCTGGAAGCGATGCTGCCGGAAGTCGAGCTGCCCAAGATCGAGGTTGCCGCGCCGAAGCGCGAAGCTGTTTTGCCGGAAGTCGAGTGGCCGCAGGTCGAGGTCGAGGCGCCGAAGCTGGAAGCGGTTCTGCCGGAAGTCGAATTGCCTCAGGTCGAGGTGACCGCACCGAAGCTCGAAGCGGTGCTGCCAGAAGTCGAGCTGCCCAAGATCGAGGTTGCCGCGCCGAAGCTCGAGGCGGCGTTGCCCGAGGTCAGGCGCGTGCCTGCGATCGAGATCGCCGCGCCGAAGCTCGAAGCGGCATTGCCGGAAGTGAAACGGGTTCCCGCAATCGAGATCGCCGCACCGGCTGCTGCCGCGGCGGACGATGTGACGGCGCTTCGGGCGCAGCTTGCAGCCCTGCAGGCCAAGCTGGCCGAGTTGGAGACCCCGCCTGCGGCCACGGTGCAAGTTCCTGTAGCACCGGACAGGCTCGCTGCGGAGCTTCCGGTTAAGCTGCCCGTGGCCCCCGAAGTGGAGAATCTGCAGGTAGCAGCGGTGGGCCGATTGCCGGGCGCAGTGGAAGCTGCGCGCATCGCAGCCGAGATGGCCGCGCTCAAGCCGGCGCCTCGGCATGAGCCGGCATCCCCGACCCTGATGGCCTCGGTTGGCCCGCTGACAGCCGCGGCGAAGCCGCTCATCGCCGGCGCTCCGGGCGACGATCTGCTCGTCATCAAAGGCATCGGCCCGACCTATGTCCAGCGGCTGGCGGAAGTAGGCATCACCACCTTCGCCGCATTGGCCGCAGCCAGCGACGAACTGCTGGATCAGATCACGAGCGGCCTGCCCGGACGCGCGATCCGCGAGGACTGGCGCGGCCAGGCCCGGAAGTTGGCGGGCTGAGAGGCCGACCGACGACGAACGACGATTGACCACCGACCGCGGGAGGTAACCGCCGACGGCTGAAAGATCAGACCGACATCGAACGCGGCCCCCAAGTGCTTTGGGGGCCGCGTTGCGCGTGTGGGCGAACAGGAAGTTAGCGGATGGCAGCGGATGACGGCTGTCGTCTGTGGTCGTCGGTCGTTCGTCGTCCGTCCTTCGTCGTCGGTCGTTCGTCGTTCGTCCGCCGTCAAAAATAGCCGAAACCGCCCTTCTGAGGTATAATAGCAGAAGAAATCTCAGTGTAACTTGGCGGGTCTTCGCGGATAAGAACCGCGTGGTAAGGAAAGTTTATGACCGACGTGATTGAAAACGAGTTTGCATCTTTGGCCGTTGTTTCGGGCAACAGCCTTATCCCGGCCCTGGACGCCAATCTGGGGATCGTACGGCCGATCAGCATAGACGATGAGATGCGCGGGGCCTACCTGGATTACGCGATGAGCGTCATCGTGGCCCGCGCGCTGCCCGATGCCCGCGATGGGATGAAGCCGGTCCAGAGGCGCATCTTATTTGCCATGCACGACATGGGTCTGCGCCCCGGCACCCCCTATAAAAAATCCGCCCGTATCGTCGGCGAGGTGCTGGGCAAGTATCATCCCCACGGCGATTCGGCCGTGTACGAGGCGATGGCCCGCATGGCGCAGGACTTTTCCTTGCGCTATCCGCTGGTGGATGGCCAGGGCAACTTCGGCTCTATTGACGGCGACTCGCCGGCGGCCATGCGGTACACCGAAGCCCGGCTGGCGCGCATCGCCGATGCACTGCTGGCCGATATTGACAAAGAGACCATTGACTGGAGCGAAAACTTCGACGGCAGCCTCCAGGAACCGTCCGTTCTGCCCGGCCTGCTGCCCAATCTGTTGCTCAACGGCGCCAGCGGCATCGCGGTGGGCATGGCGACCAACGTGCCGCCGCATAACCTGACCGAACTGGCCGACGCCATCATCTATCTGATTGACCACTGGGAAGGCCGCGACGAAGTCACCGTGGACGACCTCATGCAGTTCGTCCAGGGGCCGGATTTTCCCACCGGCGGCCTGGTGCTGGGGCGCGACGAGATCAAGCTAGCCTACGGCACGGGCAAGGGCCGGCTGATCATGCGCGCGGTGGCGCGCATCGAGGAGATGACCGGCGGCCGCCACCGCATCGTCGTCACCGAGATCCCCTACCAGATCAACAAGACCACCATCCTGGAGCGCATCGCCGAGCTGGTGCGCGACGGCCGCCTGAACGACATCAGCGACCTGCGCGACGAGTCGGACCGCAAGGGGATGCACATCGTCATCGAGCTGAAGCGCGGCGCAGCTCCCCGCAAGGCGCTCAATAACATCTTCAAGTACACGCCGCTGCAAAGCACCTTCGGCGTCAACATGCTGGCCCTGGTCGCGGATGAAGATGGCCGCAGCGAGCCGCGGCTGCTCAGCCTCAAGCGTGCGCTGGAGCACTACGTTGAGCACCGCATCGAGGTTATCACCCGGCGCACGGCCTTCCTGCTGCGGCAGGCGCGGGAGCGGGCGCACATTTTGGAAGGACTGCGCATCGCCCTGCAGTTTCTGGACGAAGTGATCCAGATCATCCGCACGGCTGCCAACGCGGAAGATGCCCGGCAGAAGCTCATCGCCCGCTTCCTGTTGAGCGAAAAGCAGGCCCAGGCGATCCTCGATCTGCAATTGCGCCGGTTGGCCGCGTTGGAACGGCAGAAGATCGAGGACGAGTATAACGCGCTCCTGGGGCAGATCGCCTTCCTGGAGGCGCTGCTGGCCGATCCCTCCCGCATCCTCGGCGTCATCAAGGACGAAGTGGCGGGGCTGAAGGAAAAATTCGGCGATGTCCGGCGGACGCAGATCGTGGCCGAGGCGGCCGAGAACTTCTCGGAGGAAGACCTCATCCGCCAGGAGGAGGTGCTGATCAGCGTCACGCAGGGCAGCTACATCAAACGCACGCCGCTGACGGCCTATCGTAGCCAGAAGCGCGGGGGGCGCGGCGTCCAGGGGATGAAGACAAAAGCCGAAGACGAGGTGATTGACCTCTTCTCGGCCCGCACGCTCGATCACGTCCTCTTCTTCACCAACCGCGGCCGCGTCTACGGTCAGCGCGTCTTCGCCCTGCCCGATGCGGCCCGCGATGGCAAGGGCCTGCCGATGGTCAACGTGCTCAACCTGACGGCCGACGAGCGGGTGACGACGCTGCTTGTGGTACCCGATTTCGAGCAGGCCGAGTACGTGACGCTGCTCACCCGCCTGGGGCGCATCAAGCGGATCAAGCTGGAGGAGTTCGAGGGGGTGCGCCCCAGCGGCATCATCGCCATGAACCTGGAGCCAGGGGATGAGTTGGGTTGGGCGCGCGCCACCGGTGGGACACAGGAGTTCATCATCGTCACGGCCGGCAGCAAGGCGCTCCGTTTCGCCGAGACCGCGGTGCGGCCCATGGGCCGGTCGGCCGCGGGTGTGCTGGCGATGCAGTTGGCCGCGGGGGACGTGGTCGCCACTTTTGACGTGGTGGAGCCGGGTGGCGATCTGCTGGTGCTCACGGAGCACGGCTACGGCAAGCGCACCCCGTTGATCGAGTATCCCGTCCACGGCCGTAATACCGGCGGCCAATGGACACTGGCCCACACCCGGCTCGATGAGACGGGTAAAATCGCCGCGGCCCACGTGGTCCAGCCCGAAGACCAGGTCTCCATCATCACCTCCAACGGCATCGCCTTGCGCACCCCGGTGGCGGCCATCAGCCAGATGAGCCGCATGACGCGCGGCGTGCGTATCGTCAACCTGGACGGGAATGACACGGTGGCTGCGATGGCGCGGTTGGCCGCGGTGGTGGAGGAGGGGGTGGAGCAGGACGAAAAACGAAAAACGAAAGAGCGCCGACCGGCGACCACCGACCGTGGACAGCAGACCGTCGAGCAATCGGAAGGCGCGCTGGAAGGGGAGAGCGGGGAGGCGGGGGAGGCTGAGTTGGCGGTGGTTGGCGATGGGGCAGAGGAATAGCGATGGACACAGATGCCATGCCAGTCTGGTATAGCGGACAAACAGGTCGAGCTCTTCGACACACGATATGGGTGAGTAAGGAGGATGACACATGACCGTTATGGAAACCATCAACCGGCATCTCGACACCTTGCCACCGGAGCGACAGGTTGAGACGCTCGATTTCGTCCTCTTCTTGAAGCAACTCCAGAGCCGTGCGATGCGTACAACCTGGCGGGGAGCAACGCGTTCTCTGCGTAGCCATCCGGCCTTCGGCTCGTGGCGCGGCCGCGGAGTAGACGCGTTGGCCTACGAACACGCGTTGCGCGCCGAATGGGACGACTGCCCATGATCGCTGTCTTCGACACCAACATCGTCATTGATGCGCTAAATGGCGTGGAAGCCGCCGATGTGGAATACAGCCGCTACGAGCGTGTGTTGATCAGCCGCATCACGTGGATCGAGACGATGGTCGGCGCGAAAGAAGACGCGGAGCAGGTACGCGACTTCATGGATCGTCACTTTGAGATTGCGCCGCTCGATGAGGCCGTAGCGGAGGCAACGATCACCATCCGCCGTAGTCGCCACCTACGCTTGCCCGACGCGATCATCTGGGCCACCGCACAGGCGCACGGCGCAGAGTTGGTCACACGCAACACCAGGGACTTCAATCCCACTTGGGGTGGTATCCGTGTCCCCTACACGATTTGACTATGCCCAAATCGTTGAATTTGGGTCACGATACGTTGTATCTGGGAAGCCACCCGCTCGCTGAACGGGCGAGTGGGGAGATGGCAATTGCATGACCCAACTCCTCTACGGCGACCGCATCGGCAAAACAACCATCCTGCAAGTGGGCTGCAACGCGGTGATCTTCGACGACGCGCGTGAGAGGGTGTTGCTCACGCAGCGCGCGGACAATGGCAAATGGTGTCTGCCGGGCGGCCGGATGGAGACGGGTGAGAGCGCGTCCGAAGCGGGCGTCCGTGAGGCGTGGGAGGAGACCAGCCTGGAGGTCGAGGCGTTTGTCCGGTAGGAAGGTCATTGTGGGAAGGAGGCCAGCACGTGGACGACAGCGCACGGATACTCATCGTGGACGACAGCCCGCATCTACGACAAGCCGCCTCACGCGTCATGGAATTGGCGGGGCACCGCGTGCTCCAGGCTGCTAACGGCAGCGAGGCCTTGCGCATTGCCAGGGAGAACGCGCCCGACCTGATCCTATTGGACATTAACATGCCGGAGATGACCGGCTACGAGGTGTGTGAACGCCTGAAGGCGGACGGCCGGCTGAAGGAGATCCCCGTCATCTTCGTCAGCGCGCTGCCGGAGACCCTGGACAAGGTGAAGGCGTTTGCCGTCGGTGGCGTGGACTACATCACCAAGCCGTTCCATTTCGAAGAGGTGCAAGTCCGTGTCGCGACGCATCTGAAACTCCGGCATCTGCAGATCGAACTGGAGAAACACAATCGTCATCTGCAAGACCTGGTTCGAGCGCAAGTGAAGGAGATCTCCGACTCGCAGATGGCGACCATCTTTGCGCTGGCGAAACTGGCCGAATCTCGCGATAAGGAGACGGGCAAGCATCTCGAGCGGGTGCAGACCTTTTGCCGGTTGCTGGCGGGCCAACTGGGCCAGCAGCCGAAGTACGCAGCCAGCATTACTCCAGCCTACCTCGACAACATCCTCCACGCCAGCCCTTTGCACGACATCGGCAAGGTGGGCATCCCGGACGCGATCCTGCTGAAGCCGGGCAAGCTGACTCAGGAGGAGTCTCGCTTGATGAGGCAACATCCAACCATTGGGGCGCAGACGCTCGAAGCGGTACGGGCGCATTATCCGCGAAATGCCTTTATCAACATGGGCATCGCCATTGCCCGGTCGCATCATGAGCATTGGGACGGCAGCGGCTACCCGGATGGCCTGACAGGAGAAGACATCCCCCTTTGTGCACGGATTATCGGGGTGGCTGACTCCTATGATTCATCGAGATCAGAACGTGTCTACAAGGAGGCCCAGCCCCACAATAGGAGCCGTGGGTCTATCCTCAAAGGCAGCGGCACGCGTTTTGATCCTACCGTGGTGGAGGCTTTTCGGCAGCTAGACGAGCAATTCGAACAGGCCTGGGAAGAGCTGCAAGACTAGAACAGGGGCCGACAAGGCTATCAGGCTGCTCACTCATCCAGAAGGACGGAAGTCGTCATGTCCCTATCCAGTATTCTCCGCCGCGGCATCGGCCTGCAACTGGAAGTGTTGACCGAACCCTCGGCCGACCGGTTGGCCGAGACGTTGGTCGCGTTCGCCAATGGCGACGGCGGCACGGTGCTGCTCGGTGTGGACGCGGCCGGTGCGGTGACGGGCAGCCTGCAACTGGAGGATGCCGAGAGTTTGCTGCGTGCGGGCCTGGTCCAGTGCCGGCCGCTGGTGCGCACGGATTGGGAGCAATTCGAGGATCGCGACGGTCTGGCCGTGGCGATCCATGTCGCGCGCAGCACCGAGCTGCACTCGCTGGCCGATGGTCGCGTGCTCATTCGCACCCACGCGGGCAACGAGGCGCTCGACGGTGCCAAGATCAGCTATCTGGCGGCGACAAAGGCCAGCGGCGACTTCGAGATGGAGACGGTCGCAGGCGCCAGCCGTGCAGATTTGGACGGCGAAGTCATCGCCGACTACGTCAAGCGCCGCGCCGCGCGGCTGGGCCGCGACGTGCGTATGGGTGAAGATGAGCTGCTCGGCGCGGTGGGCGCGCTGAACGGCCAGGGCCAGCCGACGGTCGCCGGGCTGTTGCTCTTCGGTCGCGAGCCGCAGTTCTTCATCCCCCAAAGCGGGCTGATCTACGTGCGGTTTGCGGGCAACGAGCCGCGCGGACCGGGCGGCCTGCCCGGTTACAGCCGCCGCGAGGAGTTCAACGGCCCGTTGGCGCAGGTGATCGAGCGGTCGTGGGCGATCCTGCTCCAGGAGATGCGCGGCGAGGCGGTGGTACGCGGGTTGCAACGGGAAGATCGGATGCTTTACCCGCCCTTTGCCGTGCGCGAGGCGCTGGTCAACGCGGTCTGCCACCGCGACTACCGGCTGACCGGCCGCCGCGTGGAAATCCGCCAGTTTGACGACCGGCTGGAGGTGAGCAGCCCCGGCGGTCTGCCCGGCTACATCACCCTGGACAACATCGTCGAGGAGCATTTTTCGCGCAACCCGCGGCTGGTCAACGGGCTGTTCGAGTGGGGTTACATCGAGCAGTTGGGGCTGGGGATTGACCGGATGATCGAGGAGATGGTACAGGCGGGGCATCCACAGCCGGAATTCCGCCCCACGCCCTACTCGTTCACCGTCTTGCTGCGCCGTGGGGATGGCGCGCAAGCGCGGCGGCCGGCCATGCCCGAATGGAGCGGGCGGCTGAACGAGCGCCAGATCCGCGCGCTGCAATATCTTCAGGAAGCCAGCCGGATCACCAACCGCGACTACCGCGAGCTGTGCCCCGACGTTTCGCCCGAAACCCTGCGCCTCGACTTGGCTGACCTGGTGGATAAAGGGCTGGTGATGAAGATCGGGGATAAGAAGGGGACATATTACATCCTCAAGTAACCAGTAATCTGTTTTCCAGGAGTGAAGCGATGAGAATTGCCCTGGGAGCCGATCATGCCGGCTTTCCCATCAAAGACACGGTCATCAGGGTTGTGGAAGCGGCCGGGCATACGGTGCTCGACCTGGGCACGTTCGACACGAAACCCGTGGACTACCCGGATTACGCGCTGGCGGTGGGCCAGGCCATCCGGGAAGGCGCGGCGGACCGCGGCATCCTGCTCTGCGGCAGCGGTGTGGGAGTGAGCGTGGCAGCCAACAAGCTGCATGGCATCCGCGCCGGCGTATGCCACGATACCTACTCGGCCCGCCAGTCGGTCGAGCACGACAATCTGAACGTCCTCTGCCTGGGGCCGCGCGTCATCGGCCCGGCGCTGGCCGAGGAGTTGGTGAAGGCCTTCCTGGGCGCTGAGTTTACGGGCGAGGCGCGCCATCTGCGCCGCGTTAGCAAGACCATGGCTATGGAGGTAATAGTGACAACGAACCGTTTGGCTGCTCTGGCTGACTACGGCCAGAGCGTGTGGTACGACAACATCAGCCGCGATCTGCTGGCCTCGGGCAAGCTGGCGCTGCTGATCGCCGAGGACGGGGTGCGGGGCGTGACCTCGAACCCCACGATCTTCGAGAAGGCGATTTCGGGCGGCAGGCTTTACGACGCCGACATCGCCAACTGGCCTACGCCGGGTAAACCGGTGAAGGAGCTATACGAGGCGCTGGCGATAGCCGACATCGGGGCCGCGGCCGATCTACTCCGCCCGGTTTACGATCGCACCGCGGGCGTGGACGGCTACATCAGTCTGGAGGTGTCGCCCCACCTGGCGCACGACACCGCGGGGACGATCGCCGAAGCGAAGCGCCTCTTCGCAGTGCTGGGCCGGCCCAACGTGATGATCAAGGTGCCGGCCACGATCGAGGGCATCCCAGCCGTCCGCGAGTTGATCGGCTCCGGTGTCAACGTCAACGTGACACTGATCTTCGCCCTCAGCGCCTACGACATGGTCATGGCCGCCTACCTGGACGGTCTGGAGGTCTGGGCCAGCCACGGCGGCGATCCAGCCAGGGTCGCCTCGGTCGCCAGCTTCTTCGTCAGCCGTGTGGATACCGCGGTGGACAAGCTGCTGGCGGGTCATCCGCAAGAAATGACGCTGCGCGGCCAGGCCGCGATCGCCAACGCCCGGCTGGCCTACGCCCGCTTCCAGCAGACCTTTGCCGGGCCGCGCTGGGAGGCGCTGGCAGCCAGGGGCGGCCGGGTCCAGCGTCCACTCTGGGCCAGCACCAGCACCAAGAATCCAGCCTACGCCGACACGATCTACGCCGACGCCCTGATTGGCCCGCACACCGTGGACACCATGCCGCCGGCCACCGTGGACGCCTTCCGCGATCACGGCCGCCTGGCACAGACCGTTACCGAGGGGGTGGCCGAGGCCCAGGCGCTGCTGGCCCAGTTGGCCGCTGTCGGCATTGACATGGATGCGGTCACAGCCGACCTCTTGACCAACGGCGTCAAGATCTTCGCCGAGGCTTTCGATAAGCTGCTGGCGGGGCTGACGGCGAAGGCTGCTGCCTTGCGTGTTGCGTAGTGCGTAGTGCGTGGTGGGCGGCGGATAACCGAACGGAACACGCACCACGTACCACGATCTCGAGTGAGCTTCATATGACCAACTCGACCCCCGGCGTTCCCCTCCCTCCGCCGACGACCATCGTCATCTTCGGCGCGAGCGGCGACCTGACCCAACGCAAGCTGATCCCCGCACTCTACACGCTGGATGTGGAGGGGCGGCTGCCCGCGCAGTACGCGGTGATCGGTGTGGCGCGCAGCGACTTCGATGATGCGGCCTTTCGCGACCACCTCAAGGCAGGCGCGATGGAGCATGCGCGGGTCCGCCGCGGCGATGAGGCTGCTTGGGAGCGGTTCGCCGGCCACCTGCATTACTGCCGCGGCGCCTACGACGATCCCGCCGCCTACGTCGCGCTGGCCGGGCAGATCGCCGAGATGGACGCCCTCTGCGCGACGTGCGGCAATCACCTGTTCTACCTGGCGACCCCGCCGCAGCTCTACCCGGTCGTGGTGGCGCAATTGGGCGCGGCCGGGCTGAACCGACGCGGGGACGGCTTCAGCCGCATCATCATCGAAAAACCGTTCGGCAACGACCTCGCTGGCGGGCAAGCGTTGAACCAGCAGGTCCACGAGGTTTTCGACGAGAGTCAGGTCTACCGGATTGACCACTACCTGGGCAAGGAAACCGTCCAGAACACCCTGGTCTTCCGGTTCGGCAATGCGATTTTCGAGCCACTGTGGAATCGCAACTACGTGGATCACGTGCAGATCACCGTGGCTGAGGAGGTCGGCGTGGGCGGCCGGGCCGGCTATTACGACGCGGCCGGCGTCCTGCGCGACGTTTTTCAGAATCACCTGCTGCAACTGCTGACCCTGACCGCGATGGAGCCGCCCGCGGCGTTCAGCGCCAAGTTCTTGCGAGACGAGAAGGTGAAGGTACTCCAGGCGATCCGCCCAATGCGGCCGGAGGAGGTCGTCGCCAACACGGTGCGCGGGCAATATCGCACCTATCGCGACGAGACCGGCGTGGCGCCCGGCTCGACGACCGCGACCTTTGCGGCGGCGCGGCTTTTCGTGGACAACTGGCGCTGGCAGGGCGTGCCGTTCTACCTCCGCTCCGGCAAGCTGATGCCGGCCAAAGTCACCGAGATCACGGTGCAGTTCAAGGACGTGCCGCACAAGCTCTTCCCCGCGGCCGGCGGCGAGGGGCCGCGGCCCAACTTCCTCAGCTTCTGCATCCAGCCGAACGAAGGAGTGCACCTGCGCTTCGAGACCAAGGTGCCGGGCGCGGGGATGCGGATGCGGTCAGTGGAGATGGACTTCCAGTTCGGCGAGGAGTTCGGCGCGGCCGCGTTGCCCGACGCCTACGAGCGGCTGATTCTCGATGCGCTGGCCGGCGACGCCTCGCTCTTCGCCCGCGCCGACGAGATCGAGTTGAGCTGGCAGATCGTGGATCCGATCCAGGCCGGTTGGGATGCGGCCGCCCGGCCCGCCCCGACCGGTGACTGGCGCACCGAGACCGCGCCGCCGTTGGAATTCTATGAGAAGGGCACGTGGGGCCCGCCCGCGGCGGACCGGCTGCTTCGCCAATCGGGGCGGCATTGGCGGTTGGGGTGCTTCAAGACAACGGATCTGTAGGGGCGACCCCTCGCGGTCGCCCACCCGGCCAGGCGCCCCCTACGGGGATCTTCGACAAGGCCATGCCCCTATGCCGGACTATTGAGAAGATACCAAACAAAAGGCGGGCCAAACCTGGTTTCTCGAAGAAACCAGGTTTGGCCCGCCGCGTTCGTTGATTCGCTGATTCGCCGATTCGCTCTACTTGTCGTTCAGCGCCGCGACGCCCGGCAGCACCTTGCCCTCCAGGAACTCCAGGCTCGCGCCGCCGCCGGTGGAGACGTGGGTCATCTTCTTCGCCACGCCGGCCTTCTTCACCGCGCTTGCGCTGTCGCCACCGCCGATGACCGTGATCGCACCGCCCTCGGCCAGCAGCCTGGCGATCGCGAAGGTCCCTTCGGCGAACTTCGGCATCTCGAAGACGCCCATCGGACCGTTCCAGACGACCAGCTTGGCAGTCTTAAGCACCGCGCCGAAGGCCGCGATGCTCTTCGGGCCGATGTCCAACATGCGCCAGCCCGCGGGCACCTTATCCACATCCACGACCTGGGTATTGGCCTCGGCGTCGAACTTGTCGGCGACGACTGCATCCACGGGCAGCAGCAGCTTGCCGCCGGCTTTCGCCAGGATCGCCTTCGCGGTCTCGACCGAGCTGGCTTCCACCAGGCTGTCCTGCATGTTATAGCCCTTTGCCGCCAGGAAGGTGTTCGCCATGCCGCCGCCGATGATCAGCGTGTCGCACCTGGCAAGCATGTTCTCGACGACCAGGATCTTGTCGCTGATCTTGGCGCCGCCCAGGATGGCGACGTAGGGGTGCGCCGGATTGTCGGTGGCGCGGCCCAGGTATTCCAGCTCTTGTTCCATCAGGAAACCTGAGACCGCAGGCAGGAAACGGGCCACACCTTCGGTGGAGGCGTGCGCGCGATGCGCGGAGCCGAACGCGTCGTTGACGTACACGTCGCCCAACGCGGCCATCTTCTTGGCCAGATCGAGATCGTTCTTCTCCTCGCCCTTGTGGAAACGGGTATTTTCGAGCATCAGCACATCGCCGGGCTTGAGGGTCTTCGCCAGCGCCTCGACCTCGGGGCCGACGCAATCGGAGGCCATCGCCACGGACTTGCCCAGCAGCTTGCTCAACGCCTCGGCCGCGGGCTTCAGGCTGAACTCGGGATCGAACCCCGTGCCCTTGGGCCGACCCAGGTGACTCATCAGGATCAGCGACGCGCCCTGCTCCAAGACGTAGTTGATGGTGGGCAGTGCGGCCTTGATCCGCTTGTCGTCGGTCACCGCGCCGTCGGCCATCGGCACGTTGAAGTCCACGCGCATCAGGACGCGCTTGCCCTTCAGGTTGATGTCGCGGACGTTTTTTTTGTTCATGGAATGCTCCTGGATGCTAGAAACTGGAAGCTGGAAGCTGGAAACTGGGTGACCAATCTCCCGCATCTAGCTTCCAGTATCCAGCTTCAAGTCTACAACTTGCTCGCCATCAACGCCGCCAAATCCGCGGTGCGGACGCTATAGCCCCACTCGTTGTCGTACCAGGCGACGACCTTGAGGAAGTCGTTCTTTTCCTTGCCGAGCACCATCGTGAACGGCAGATCCACGGACGAGCTGTGGGGGTCGCCCTTGTAGTCAATGGAGACCAGCGGTTCATCCACTGCGGCCAGGATCCCCTTCATGGGGCCGGCGGCCGCGTCGCGGAACGCCTGACGCAGCTCCTCGGTGGTGGTGGGCACTTCGACCTGCGCAGTGAAATCCACCACGGAGACGGTGCTGGTGGGCACGCGCAGCGCGTAGCCGTCGAACTTGCCCTTCAGCTCGGGAATCACCAACGCCACGGCCTTGGCCGCGCCGGTGGTGGTGGGGATGATGCTCATGGCCGCGGCGCGCGCCCGGCGCAGGTCGCTGTGGGGCAGATCCAAGATCTTCTGGTCGTTGGTGTACGCGTGGATCGTGGTCATCAGGCCGCGCACGATCTTGAACTTGTCGTTGACAACCTTGGCCGCGGGGGCCAGACAGTTGGTGGTGCAGGATGCATTGGAGACGACGTGGTGCACGGCGTTGTCGTACTTGGCGTCGTTCACACCCATGACGATGGTGATGTCTTCGCCCTCGGCCGGCGAGGAAATGATGACCTTCTTCGCCCCGCCCTTGGTGATGTGATTCTCGGCGCCCTGCACGACCTTGCCCTTCTTGTTGACGCCGTCCTTCTTGATCGTGAAGAGGCCAGTGGACTCCACGACGATCTCGATACCCAGGTCGCCCCACGGCAGCTTGCCCGGATCGGTCTCCCTGAAGACCTTGATCGGCTTGCCGTCAATCACCAGCGCGTCCTCAGTCACCTCGACTACGCCGTTGAAGCGGCCGTAGTTCGAGTCGTATTTGAGGAGATGCGCCATCGTCTTCAGGTCACCGATGTCATTGAACGCCACCACTTCGAGTGTACCGGGATGGGAGTCCCGGATCGCCTTGAGCACTTGCCGGCCGATGCGGCCGAACCCGTTGATACCGACACGGACTGTCATTGGAAAAGCCTCCTTGTTGGAATTCGTATTGCGTATTGCGTGCTGCGTGCTGGCTAAGCCGGACACGAAACACGCACCACGATTTAGTCAAACAACCGATCCCCAAACTCTACCGCCGCTTGGTAATTGCGATCAAGCCGCTCGTACAGGCGGCCGTTTTCGATGGCGAGCGCGCTGAGGCTGGCAATGGCCTCCACAAGCTCCAACTCGGCCTCCGAAAAGGTGCGCGGTTCGCCGGTGTAGACGCGCATCACGCCGATGGGCTGATCTTGGACGCGTAGCGGGCAGATCAACACCGAGACGATGCCTTCGGCGCGGGCCTGCTCCGGGTATTGGAACCGGGGATCGGTCCGCGCATCCGCGACGTAGATCGGCTTGTCGGCGGCCAATGCCATGCGATCCACCTCGCTGTGCGCCGCGTCCACCGCTCCCTTGGCGCGGTAGTTGGGGCTGAGGCCGTGAGCCGCGCCGAACATCAACCGCTTGCCATCGGGGCCGAGCAGGCGCAGCGAACATGCCTTGACGCCGAGCGCCTCGACGGTGCTGCCGACGATCGTGTCGAGCGCTTGCATCACATCGAGTGACGAGTTGACGGTGCGCGCCACCCGGTAGAGAGCGCCGAAATAGGCGCCGCAATCGGAAGGGACAGGGTTTGCGGTCATGCCTTGATAAACTCCATCAGCGCCGCGGCCAACTTGACCGGATCGTGACGCCACGGGTACTGGCGGTCCACCAGCTCTCGGGTGACAAGCCGATAATCCACCGTTCCATGCGGCGGCAGTCGCACCCACTCGGCGCCGGGCGGCCGGTCGCCCAGGAAGGTGTCATTCACCAGCACGGTCTGGAACAGGCCGGCGCCGATGTGACTGCGCAGCGCGTCCACGTGGGCGCCGACGTCATACTCCTCGGTCTCACCCACCTGCGTCGCCACGTTGCAGACGTACACCTTCGGCGCGTTGGATGAAGCGATGGCCCGGGCCAGGTCGGGCACGAGCAGGTTGGGCAACACGCTGGTATAGAGACTGCCCGGCCCGGCGATGATTAAGTCGGCTTCCAAGATGGCCCGGATCGCCTCGGGGTAGGCCGGCGGATTCTCTGGCTCCAGGAAAACCCGCTGCACCCGCCCGCGCCCCGCACCGATCTCCGACTCCCCGCGGATGCGCTGCCAGCCGCCATCCGACGTCGCCAGCTCGGCGCACAAAGTCACTTGCGCCAGGGTGGACGGGATGACCCGTCCGCGTACGGCCAGAACCCGGCCCGACTCTTCCAACGCCGCCTCGAAGCTGCCGGTGATGGCCGTCATCGCCGTCAGATAGAGGTTGCCGAAGCTGTGTCCTTCCAGATCGGTATCGTCGCCGAACCGGTACTGGAAAAGCTGCGTCATCAGCCCCTCGGCATCCGAGAGCGCGGCAATACAGTTGCGGAAGTCGCCTGGCGGCAACATACCCAGGTCACGCCGCAACCGCCCGGAACTACCGCCGTCGTCGGCCACGGTGACGATGGCGGTGATATGATCAGTGTGCTCTTTCAGGCCGCGCAGGAGGGTGTCGAGACCGTGCCCGCCGCCGATGGCTACGATTTTTGGGCCGCGCTGGCGTTGGCGGTGACGGTAGACCACTTCGGCCACGTCGCCCTGCCCGGTGCGCCGAAAGGCGGCAAGCAACGAGCGCATCAGGCTGTAGATGGCCCAACTCACCGTGGCGCCGCCGGCGACGAAAAACAACACGATCTCGACAGCAGGGCTAAAGATGTGCGGCAGCAGGCGTTGATCAAGAGCGAGCCAGGCCGACAAGTCCACCCATTGGGGCAGAGCCGCAATGCCCGTGCCCACCAGGATTAACCCGGCCACGAGCAGCAGCAGCCAGCGCTTAACGCCCATCCCAGGCCGCAACCACTTGAGATGGGAACGTGCTTCTGCCCATCGCCGCATAGCGCCACCTCACACAAGTTCAAGGGGATTATACCGCACTTCGGGGCTGGCGTCAAAGCCGGGGTATTGTGTGATTAGTCACGAAATAGAATAGCGGGTCGGGCGTGGGGGCCCGACCCGCTATTGCCAGAAGTTATCGTTCACCGTGGCTGGGACTCTTCGCTGGTGGCTCACCGCCGCGCACTTCACGGGGCAAACTCGCTCAGAGTGACAGTGTGAGACGGTCTGTGCCTACCGTCCGATCACCGGCAGGTACGCCTGGATGCTCATCAACGGCACGGTCACGGTCTGCGGCCCGGTACGCTGCCCATTGGCTACATCCTCCAGCCAGTACCAGTAGGTCTGGCCGCGAACCACGGCCTTGTCCGCGAATTGGTACACGCCTTCAGCCCCGAACACCGGCTTGGTCGTCAACTGCACCGCGCCTACACCCTTGCCGTTGTCCGCCCGCCACACGTGGAAGACCGGCGCCGGCTCGCCGAACGCCAGCCAGTTCAACGCCACCTGCCCGCGGCCAGCCTGCACGGTGAACAACTGCACCCCCACCCCCGTCGGGTAGACGTAGCCGAAGTCCAACCCCAGGTTTTCGGTCTTGGCGATGCCTAGCGTCGTCGTCTGCGGATTGGCCGAGGTCAGAGAGAAGCCGCTGAATGGAGATGGCGCGGTGACGGTGTAGGTGCCCGGTAACAACCCCTGATCCAGGTAGCTGCCTTGCACCGTGTTGATTGTAATGTCCACGATCTCGTTCAGGACGTTCTTCCCGGTCACGTGGAGCGGCACACCGGTCAGACCGGTGTTCTCGCCAGGGTCCTGCTGGCCGTTGGCGTTGAAGTCCAGGTAGACGAAGTCGCCCAGCTTGACGAATAGAATCTCGCCGTAGTTGTTGTCTGTGGACGAAGGACCAGGCCCCACGAAGACCAGTGTCCGCGGGATCACGTTGTCCGCCGGTATGGTATTCTCCAACCCCGCCGGCTGAGTCTCCACGATGAGATACCACCCCGGCAACAGCGCTGAGAAGGAGTAGCCGCCATCGGGTAGGGTGTTCTGGCAGCCGATCTGGGGGTCGGGCTGGGGGTCGGGCGGCAGGTCCAGGAACCGATTCCAGTTGTTGTCGCGGTACAGGCACACGGGCACGTCCGGGATGCCATCCTCGCCCACGCCCTGGTCGCCGTCGCTGTTCCAGTCGTAGAACACGATGCCGCTGAGCGAAGCCCTACCCGCGTAGCCGAAATCGGCCTGGTCGTAGTTCTGGCCTGTCGTCAGGTCCACCGGCTGCGGATGATTGCTGGTGGTCGGGTAGTAGCCCACCGGCACTGTCGTCACCTCCACGACGTAGTGGCCGGCCAACAGGTTGTTGAACTGATAGAAGCCGGCGCTGTTGGTGGTGGCCGTACGCGTGCTGCTGTCGGGCAACGTCAACGTGACGACCGCGCCACCGATGCCGGGTTCCTGTGTGTCGGGCGTCCCGTCGCCATTAGAATCATAGAGATCCAGCACGCCGTTGCCGTTGGCGTCGTTCCACACGGTGTCCCCGATGGTCCCCGATGCGATGCAGGTGAAGTTCACCGTGTCCTGGCCGTCAGGCACCACCTGGCTGAACTCGTCGAGCGCACCGCTGACCGCCGCGGTGTTGTAGCCGCTTTGGCTGATGCCGGTCACGTCGAAGTTGACCGTCGTCGTGAGGCGCTGGCCGGGGGCCAACTCCACCATGTTCGCCACGGTCAGGTCTTGCCACTGCACGATGCCGAGGGCATTGTCGTAGCCGTTCTCGATTGGCGTCGAGCTTTTGCCCCGGTAGGTCAGGCAGACCTTGTCGAAGGAATCGGTCAGCGGCAGGTAGGTGATCGTCGTGGCGCCGGTGTTCTCCACCACCACGTCGAAGTTGACCGTTTCGCCGACGAAGAAGATGGTGCGATCGTTCGGCGTGCGGAACGACTTGTCCACGCGCAGGTTCGGCTGCGGCAACGGCGTGCGGGTCGGCGTCGCGGTGCTGGTCGCTGTGGACGTGCTGGTCGCTGTCGCTGTCGGTGTGCGAGTGGGCGTCGCGGTGCTCGTCGCCGTGGGCGTGTTGGTCGGCGTCGGCGTCGCTGGCTGGCGGACGATGCACATGGCGTCCGCTTTGGTGTACGCACTGCCCGACGAGTCGCTGTCCCGCAGGATCACCTTCAGATACGAAGCGCCCGTGGGTGCGGTCGCCGCCAGCGTGTACGGGCCGCCGAGGCTCGGATTTGGCCCGCTGCTCTCCATGTCGTAAGTCACCGTATGGATGGCCGGCGTGCCGATTTCGGTTCCCGCAGCGTTGTAGAAGCGGATTGCGATGGTTGTCTTCGAGCTGGGTACGTGCGATCCGGCATAAAACGTCATGGTGTAAGCGACACCAGTCGTCACTGCTACCTGTTGTGATAGCACGCCGACTTGCCCGCCGCTGTACTCTGTCCAGCCGATCAGATCGCCATCCGGCTCGTTGGGCAGGTAGTTCGTCGTGGAAGCCGCGCCGCTTTCCAACGTCCAGCCTGTCGGGAAGCCACTGCCGTTAACAATCTCAAAGCTCGGATTGGTCAGCAGGCCGGCCGGGCAGAATGCGGCGGACGTCGCAGTTGCAGTTGGCGTCTTGGTTGCAGTTGCAGTTGGCGTCTTGGTCGCCGTCGCGGTCGGCGTGCGCGTCCGTGTCGGGGTTGGGGTGGGGGTCTCCGTCTCGCAGTCAATGATGATCTGGTCGCCCGCGCCGTTCACCTGGGGCGCTTGCGCTGGCGGAGGTGGCGACTGGGGTGCAGCCGCCGAACCGAATGCGATGCCGGACAGGCCGGCTATTAGCAGGATGAGGATCAGGCCTGCGCCGAGGGCCATCTGGATGACCCGGTTTGGTACGTTGGCTTGCTTGTTCATGATACCTCCATTGAGTTTTCCACGGTGCGGCGGTGTCACTACCCCTACATGGTACCTCAGTACTACAAACGTAGTATACACCCAGATGGCAGTGTTGAACCTTACGGTTTGCTTAATATTGCTTACGAAATTTCACTACCGGACACTTTTCAAACCGCCACCCTTGAAGGCGGCATTCGGAAGAGAATCGGGATTGGTAGGTGCTCGTTAAGAAAATGTTCCAGCAACCGGAGGCCGAGTTGGAATAGACTGCGGTCACAGCGGTCGGTGCGATGGATCACTTTGTGCCACCCGGTTTGCTTGGCAAAGGCGCCCAGGAACACGATCCAGATGTAAGCCAGACAAGTCGCCATCATCAGGCGCGCCAAGCGTACCGGTTCCTGCAGGTGACTCT
>JAPLHB010000015.1 GCA_026389845.1 Chloroflexota bacterium | reverse complement strand
GACCAGGCACAGGCCTACTACGACATCCAGCTCATGGATGGGGGGACGCTGCTTGTGCCGGTGAGCCGTGCAGAACGTGTCGGGCTGCGCCTCCTCACCAATGGTATTGACGCGATCACGATTTGCTTGCACTCGCCGGCTCAGAGCTTGCCTGAGGATGCCCGGAAACGGGCGGCTGAGCTGTGGGCACGTGGTCAGAATGGCGAGCCGATCGCACTGGCCGCCTCTGTTCGGGATATGCTGGCCCAGAGTCGCGGTCGAGCGCTCACGGCCAGCGAGAAAACGTGGCTCGACAAGTCCTGCGAGCGCCTCAGCGAGGAAGCTGCGCTGGTGGATCACATTTCCAGATCACAGGCGCACGCTGCCATCTGGGAAACGGTGAGTCAACTGAGCATCACATGATTCCTGAGACAATCTGCGATACGTTCACTTGAAGGCTACGAGCGCATAGGAGATAGATTCAATGTACGCCAATGACCAACAGCACCGTGCTCTTCTACAGAGCCTTGCCCATAGGGCGATGATCGAGCGTGGGTTACTCCCTGACTTTTCGGCCGCAGTGCTTGCCGACCTTGACAGGATTCAGGCGCCCGCAGGCGTGAACGGTGAGTCAGTCGGCGATCCTTCTGGGGTTCGTGACCTGACGGGCCTCCTGTGGGCTTCCATTGACAACGATGACTCCCGCGACCTGGATCAGCTTACCGTCGCCGAGATCCTGCCCGGAGATAAAGTCAAGATTCGTGTGGCCGTGGCTGACGTGGACGCGCTGGTTAAGGACGGCTCAGCCATTGACGAACATGCGCGCCACAACACGACCTCGGTGTATACGGCGGCCGAAATCTTCCCGATGCTGCCTTAAAAGCTTTCCACCGACCTCACCTCCCTGAATTTCGCTGAGGAGCGCCTGGCCGTCGTCGTGGAAATGGTGATCGGCGCGGACGGCTCGTTGGGTGGCTCGGAGATCTACCGGGCGCGCGTCCGCAATCATGCGAAGCTCGCCTATAACAGCGTGGCAGCCTGGCTGGAAGGGAACGGCGCTCTCCCCGAAGGGATCGCGGCCGTCAATGGCCTGACGGAGAATCTGCGCGTGCAGGACCGGATCGCCCAGAGCCTGAAGAATCTGCGGCACGTCCACGGGGCGCTGAGTCTGGAAACCATCGAGGCGAAACCGATCTTCGACGGCGACCAAATCCGTGATCTCGAAGTAGAAGAGAAGAACCGCGCCAAGGAGCTCATCGAGGATTTCATGATCGCAGCCAACGGCGTGACCGCCCGGTATCTCGCGGCAAAGAAATTCCCTTCCATCCGTCGTGTGGTGCGCACGCCCAAACGCTGGGACCGGATTGTCGAGCTTGTCCAGGAACGCAGATTCAGGCTGCCCGATAACCCAGATTCGGCAGCGCTGGATGAGTTTCTCGTCAAGGAGAAAGCAGCCGATCCGCTGCGCTTCCCCGATCTCTCCCTCGCGGTGATCAAACTGCTGGGCGCAGGCGAATACGTGGCGGAACTGCCCGGCGACACGGCCCCAGGGCACTTTGGTCTCGCAGTCCAGGACTATGCCCACTCCACCGCCCCGAATCGCCGCTACCCCGATCTGATCACGCAACGCTTACTGAAGGCCGCCATCGCTGGCCGAGCCGCGCCCTACAGCTATGCTGAACTGGACGTGCTGGCCAAACACTTCACCGCAGAAGAGGATGCCGCTAACAAGGTCGAACGGCAGGTCGGGAAATCCGCGGCCGCGCTTCTCCTTGAATCGAGAATCGGCGAACAGTTTGACGCCATTGTCACGGGGGCTTCCGAGAAAGGCACCTGGGCCAGGCTGCTCACCATCCCCGTTGAAGGGAAGGTGGTGCGCGGGTTCGACGGCGTGGATGTCGGCGACCGGATTCGCGTGCAACTGAGCGCCGTGGACGTTGAACGGGGCTTTATTGATTTCAAGAGAGTCGGCCCAGCCGGAAATTGATATTGAACGAAGGTAAATCAGATGAAACGATCCAGCCTTGTTATCAACAAATCCCAGGCGCAACCATCTAAAGCCCTCGCAACCCTGGAGGCCTATTGGACCCTCACCGCCGAACAACTCATTGCTGCGCTGCACACCACCCATAACGGCATCCGACAGGCAGACGCTGCGAGCCGCATCAAACAGTACGGGCTGAACGCGCTCAAAGCGCAACGCCAAACCACGGCGTTTGGGCTGCTGCTGAGCCAGTTTAAAAGCCCACTCGTTCTGATCTTGATTTTTGCCGCGATTGTCTCCGCCTTTGTGGGTGAGTGGACCGATGCCGTCATCGTGCTCGCCGTGGTCATCGGCAGCACGATGCTCGGCTTTGTGCAGGAATATCGGGCCAGCAATGCCGTTGAAAAACTGCGTTCGCAGGTGACCATCAAATCAAGCGTGTTGCGCGGCGGCAAACCGCAGATGGTACCCTCTGAGCAGGTGGTTCCGGGTGACGTGGTTCTGCTCTCAGCGGGCAGTCTGATCCCGGCCGACGGGATTGTGCTGGAGGCCAAAGACTTCTTTGTGAACCAGGCGGTGCTGACCGGCGAAACCTTCCCGGTGGAGAAAACCCCCGGAATTGTCCCGGCCAAAGCCAGTCTGGCAGAACGCACCAACGGTGTCTTTATGGGCACCAGCGTGCGCAGCGGCATCGCGCAGGTATTGATCGTGCAGACCGGCAAATCCACCGCCTTCGGTCAGATTGCCGAACGGCTCAGCCTACGCCCGGCTCAAACTGAGTTTGAACGCGGGGTCCAAAATTTCGGTTATCTGCTGACACGGGTCATGCTGGTGATGGTTGTCATCGTCCTGGCCATCAACATCTTCCTCGCCAAGCCCCCCATCGACTCGCTGCTCTTTGCGCTCGCTCTGGCAGTTGGCCTGGCGCCCGAACTCCTGCCCGCCATTATCAGCATTACCCTTGCTCACGGCGCGCAGCAGATGGCGAAACGCGGCGTGATCGTGCGCCGGTTAAACTCGATTGAGAACTTCGGCAGCATGGACGTGCTTTGCACCGATAAGACCGGCACCCTCACCGAAGGCATCGTCCGGCTGGATGGCGCGCTCGACCCCGATGGGCAGCCATCTACCACCGTTCTGAATTACACCTATCTCAACTCACAGTTTCAAACAGGGATCAATAATCCTTTGGACGATGCCGTCAGCGCTTACGCTCAGCAAGCCGGGGTAAAGATCGGCGTCGAGCAAAAGATAGATGAAATTCCGTATGACTTTGTGCGCAAGTGTTTAAGCGTGGTCACGGCCGACGCTAAGGACGAGCGCACCCTCATCACCAAAGGCGCGCTGGAAAACATTCTGAAAATCTGCAGTCAGGTACAGGCTGGAGACGAAAGCCATCCACTGGATGGTAAAACGTTAGCCGGGATTGAACAACACTACAGCGACTGGAGCGACAAAGGCTTTCGCGTGCTGGGTGTGGCAATCCGGAAATTAGACGGCCAGGCCGCTTCCTATTCAAGCGCCGATGAAAAGGGACTGACCTTCATTGGCTTCCTGCTCTTCTTCGACCCGCCGAAGGCCGATGTGCAGCAAGCCATCGTTGATCTGGCGAAACGTGGCGTACAACTCAAGATCATCACCGGCGATAACGAGAAGGTCGCCCGGCATGTCGCCGAGGCTGTGCATCTGCCGATCATGGGGTTGCTGACGGGCAGAGCACTGAACGACATGCCTGACGAGGCCCTCTGGCACGCCGCCGAACGCACGAACATATTCGCCGGAGTGGACCCCAACCAGAAAGAGCGCATCATCCTGGCCTTGCGCAAGACCAAACACGTGGTCGGTTATATGGGCGATGGCATCAACGATGCGCCGGCGCTGCACGCTGCCGATGTGGGTATCTCGGTGGACACGGCCGTGGATGTGGCGAAAGACGCCGCCGATTTTGTGTTGCTCAAGCAGGATTTGGACATTCTGCGGGAGGGGATTGACGTTGGCCGCGTGACGTTCGCCAACACGCTCAAGTATATTCTGACGACGATCAGCGCCAACTTCGGCAACATGTTCAGCATGGCCGGTGCCTCGCTGTTCCTGCCATTTCTGCCCTTACTCGCGCCACAAATCCTGCTCAACAACTTCCTGTCCGACATTCCCGCCACCACCATCGCCGGTGACAATGTGGACCCGGAATGGGTGGCGAAGCCGCGGCGCTGGAACACCACGTTCATCCGTGACTACATGGTGCTCTTTGGCCTGGTCAGTTCGATCTTCGATTTCCTGACCTTCGGGGCGCTGTTGTTTTTGTTCCGCGCTTCGCCGGCGGAGTTCCGCACCGGCTGGTTCATTGAGTCTCTGTTAACAGAATTGGTGATCGCACTCGTTGTGAGAACGCGAGGGGTGTTCTTCCGCAGCCGGCCGGGCACACTTTTGCTGGTGAGCACGCTGATTGTTGTAGGCATCACCCTCGTGCTGCCGTATCTCCCCTTCAACTTCTTATTTGGCTTTATTCCGCTGCCTGCGCCACTTCTGCTGATGATGCTCGGGCTAACGGCGCTTTACGTCTTGGTCACTGAGATAGCCAAAAAGTATTTCTACTCTCGGTTGGAGAATGCGATTGCCTGATAAGTCCAGGCGGTTGGGAAAACACCGTCCGCATCCAGCCCGGCGTTATTCCTGACCCAGTTGGTCAAAATCTGTTTTTACCGGAGGTTTAGCGAATGAATCTACGCCGTGTGAGGGCCAAGCTGATCTTCAATCCCGGCGCGGGGGCAACCGGCAAGTCGCCCGTGCAGCTCATGGATGTGATCCACGAGATGCAGACCTGGAAACTCGTGCCGGAAGCCTTCCTGGTTGAAGCGGGCTGCGACCTGCTCGGAACGGTCCAGGATGCCCTCGCGCGCGGAATCCGCATGTTCGTGGTCTGCGGCGGCGATGGCACGATTCTTGCCGTGGCCGGAGCCTTGATTGGCACACGCGCCACCCTGGGGATCATCCCCATCGGCACGCAGAACAACATGGCCCTCAGCCTGGGTATTCCGGCGGATATCCCGGCCGCCATCGCGATCCTGCGCACGGGCCGGCGCATCAAAGTGGACGTGGGCCTGGCCGGGTGCGGCCAGATTGTGCGGCCCTTCCTCCTGGCTTGTATGGTGGGGCTGGCTTCGGCTATTTTCCCGTCGGCCGACGATATCCAGCACGGCAACCTGGCGCGGATCGGTGATTTCCTGGCAGCACTGGTCGCTTCCCCACCAGCCGAGATGCACCTGGTACTGGACAACAAGCAGGAGGTCCACACTCAGGGTCACGTGGCGCTGGTCTCCAACATGCCCTACATCGGCCTGCATTTCCAGGTTGGTGCCGCTGCCGCGTTCAATGATGGCTTGCTGGATGTGCTGCTTTTTACCGACCTATCCAAGATGGAGCTGCTGGGCTACGCTGCCCAGAAGGTAGTCGGGGGGGGGCCGGAAGACCCACGTATCCAGCACTTCCAGGCGCGCAGGGTGGATATGGACACCCATCCAGCCATGCCGGTTATGGCAGATGGGTTGGAGTTGGGAGAAGGGCCGCTGCACATCAGTGTACAACGGCGCGCTCTGGCAGTGATGGTCGGCAGGTCGGTACCCGAGGCGCTGCCCGGCCCCGGCGAGATGGAGGCACAGAGTGATACGGGGTAGGGGCACGGCCTTGCGCCTGCCCGCCGGAGCGACCGCGAGGGTGCGCCCCTACAGATTGAGAAGATACGAGGCACAGACACATGCAGCCGCCGGATGAAATGCGCTTGCCCAGAGCTCGGAATCTCGGGGCCTGGGGGCGCCTGACCCTTTGGGTGAGTCTCAATCGCCCGTTTGCCTGGCTGGTGGGCATCACGGCCGGCCTGGTCCTGTTCCTGGCATGGCTGCCGTCCTACGTGCGGATGTTCTTTTGGCGCCGCCTGCAGGCTCAGCCTGTCCTGGCAAGCATGACCTTGGGCTTTAGCTTGCTGGCGCTCTCGCTGCTGTGGTCCACCGGCCAGCGGATGGATGCCTGGGCTTTCCTGTTCGTTAATCTACGAGGTCGCCACCCACCCTGGCTCGATAGCATGATGGGGGGCTTCACCCAGATCGGCAACGGCATCGTCATCGCGGTGCTGGCCGTGATCTTGTTCCTTGGCGGGGATCATCTGCTGGCTTACGGGCTCAGCTTGGGCGCCTTGACGCTGTGGTTGGTGGTCGAGCTGGTGAAAGCGCTGGTGCACCGGGGCCGGCCCTTCATCCGGATGACCCAGGCGCGTATCGTCGGCCGGCGGGCCATCGGGCGTTCATTCCCGAGCGGGCATACCAGCCAGGCCTTTTTCATGGCGACCCTGATGGCCGGGTATTTCCACGTCGGCCTTTGGGCAGTGTGCCTGCTGTATGCGATCGCGCTGCTGGTGGGCATCACGCGCATGTACGTGGGGGCGCACTACCCGCGGGACGTGCTGGCGGGGGCCATCCTGGGCAGCGCCTGGGGCCTGCTGGGGGGGATCATCTATGGGTATGTATTGTGAAGTAGATACACCAAACATCATACAACAAAAGGTGTAGGGGCCGCTCCCAAGGGCGACCCTTTTGCTACGAAAAACCTGGCGTTTGCGCTGATGACAGGGCGGCGCCCTTCTGCTATACTACGAAGGGCAGGAAGAGCGATCTTTCGGGCTCATCCTACAGGAGTTCCATGAACGTCAAATCTCATCTCAGCGGCAGTATCTACCTTGTCGTCGCCGTGCTGATTGCCGCGGCGATGCTGCTCAACGCCTGCATCCCGATCGCACCCCTCATCCCTGCGCCTCCGAAGGCCGAGATGGCCAATCCGGCGTCGGTTAACTGCACGGACAAGGGCGGCCAACTCAAGATCGAGAAGGACGCGCAGGGCGGTGAGGTCGGCATCTGCATCTTCCCCGACGGCAGCCAGTGCGAGGAGTGGGCTTTCACGCGCGGCGAGTGCAAGCCGGGGCAAAAGCCCGTCGCACCGAACGCCAGCTCGACCCTAACCGGGGTGGTTTGGACGTGGCAGGGTCTCGTGATGAACAACGACACCACCGAGACCCCTGACGATCCGGCGACGTACACCCTGGAGTTTCTGGCCGACGGCAATGTGAGCATCAAGGCCGACTGCAACCGGGCCATGGGCGGCTACAAGGTCGAGGGCAACAAGCTGACCTTCGGCCCACTCGCCGCCACCCTGGTCGAATGCCAGCCCGGATCGCTCTACAATGAATACCTCAAACGCCTGGGTGACGTTCAGGGCTACCTGATCCAGGATGGCAAGCTGATCTTGGAACTGAAGATGGGAAGCGGGTCGCTGAAGTTCATGCCGGGCGCCACGGCGTCGAGCACCGCAAACAGCGTCACCGGAACCATCACCTATTGGCAGCGCATCGCGTTGGCGCCCGACGCCGTGATCGTGGTCGCGCTGGTGGATGTCTCGAAGCAGAATACGCCAGCCACGGTCATCGTTTCGCAGACGATCCCCGCGGCCGGCAAGCAGGTGCCGTTTCCATTCGAACTGAAGTACGATCCCGCCAAGATTGACCCGAAGAATACCTATGCCGTGCAGGCGCGGATCACCGTGGGCGGCGAGCTGCGCTGGATCAACACGCAAACGTATAACGTACTGACCCGCGGCGCGGGGACGAGCGTTGAAGTGATCGTCGAGCAGGCACAGAACGCGCCCGCGGTCAGCACAACTGCGTCCTCGGCCTGGGAAGAGACCTTGAGGAACGGTCGGTACGAACTGCCCGGCATGGAAGTCGGCGTCTTCCAGTTAAAGGACGGCAAGGTCGAGTTGCGGTACGGGGAAGGTGCGAGCCAGGTTTACCGGGTTGAACTGATCGCGACGGCTACCGGCGATCTGACCGCCGACGGCCAGGCGGATGCGGTCGTGGTGCTGGCGTGGAACGGCGGCGGCTCCGGCACGTTCTACAACCTGGTGGCCGTCGGGAACCAGGGCGGCACGCTCCAACAGGTCGCAGTCGAGCCGCTGGGCGACCGCATCCAGGTCAAGGCGCTGAAGATTCAAGATGGCAAGATCAGCGTGGATATGCTGACCCACGGGGCGAAGGATCCCGCGTGCTGCCCCACACAGCGCGAGATGCGCACCTATCGCCTGGACGGCAGCGCGTTGAAGGTGGTTTCGTAAGTGCGCATCCTGAGGATGGTAAAGGAAGGAAGAGTGAAACATGGCGCGCTACGAATTCGTGAAGGGTTTGCCCGTCAGCACGCTGGCGGAGGAAAAACCCTCATACAGGAGAAGCCAGAATGGTCAACCATAACTACAACCACGAACAAGATAACGACGCAAGTGAGCCGGGGGGCTTTTGGGCCGGCCTGCTGGCCGGATTGCTGATCGGCGGCCTGGCTGGCGCGCTGGCGTTGCTGTTGCTGGCGCCGCGATCGGGGAAAAAGACACGGGCCAAGCTTCAACGGCAGAGCCACGAACTGCGCAAGCAGACGGCCGAAACCGTGGAAGACGCGGTGGCGCAGGCCCGCGGCAAAGCTCGCCACATCACGCACGACGTACGCAGGCAGGCTCACGATCTGGAGCAACGCGGTCAGGCGATGCTCGACGGGCAAAAGGACAATTTGGCCTCAATCGTCGAGGCTGGAAAAAACGCGGTCCAAGGTAACCGGGACTAGACGAGTCGGTCCAGTGTTTTCTTCACGCAGGAGGTAGCAACCATGTTCAAGCCCACACGTTTGGTAGCGGTTCTGTTGATTTGTGCCGCGCTTCTGCCGCTAACAGGCAGCCCCTTGCTTACGGTGTCCGCGGCTTCGCGTCCGTCGGGTACCTCACCAATACCAGTTGCGCTGGCGAGTTACTCGATTCTGGCTGGCTCGATCGTAACCAATAGTGGCCTGACCACCGTGTCTGGAGATGTGGGTGTCAGCCCAAGTATCGGAATACCACCGCATGTGACTGGTTTTCCTCCGGGTATCATCAGTCCTCCGGGCGCGATCCATGATGCTGATGCGCACGCCGCTGCGGCTCAGGCTGAAAACACCGCCGCATTCGGCTTTCTCGACCAGCCTTGTGATGTCACCTACCCGGCTGTTCAGGACCTGACCTTGGTCTCGCCTCTCGGGCCGGGTGTCTACTGCGCCCTCGACTCCTTCCTACTGACTGGAAATCTAACCCTCACTGGGTCAGGTGTCTGGATTTTCAGATCTGCGTCAACGCTTATAGCATTGGCCGGTTCATCTGTGACCGGTGGCGACCCATGTAACGTATGGTGGAAGGTCATCAGTTCCGCGACTCTCGGTACAAACTCTTCGTTGGAAGGGAATATTCTCGCGCTCACGTCCATCAGCCTGCAGACCGGCGCAAGGTTGAACGGTCGAGCCCTGACGCAAACTGGTGCAGTGACGTTGGATGCCAACAATATCTCCCTGATCTGTGCCGCCGCCCCGACCGAAACTGCAACTCCTACGGGCACGCCAACAGCGACCGCGACGGCAACCCAAACGCCCACGGTCACGCCGACAGCGACACAGCCCCAGATGGGCACGCCAACGGCGACCGCGACGGCAACCCGCACGCCTACGATCACGCCAACGGCGACACGGACCCAGACGGCCACGCCAACGGCGACCGGCCAGCTCACAAGCACGCCAACTGCCACGGCGACGGCAACCCAAACAGCCACGGTCACGCCAACGGCGACACGGACCCAGACAGCCACGCCAACGGCGACCGCGACCAACACTCCGCCGCCGACGGCGGTGGAACTGCTCTACTTCGTGGTCAGCAGGAATGGACGGACCGTTGTGCTGAATTGGGAGACCGCGGAAGAAGTAGATAACTATGGCTTTAACCTGTACCGCGCGCCGGTAAACGACTTCGCGCAAGCTGAGTTGATCCACTTCGAGCCGTCGGCCATCCAGGGCGGCTCTGGTTCCGGCGCGACTTATCGTTACCTCGACACGCCTCCGGTTGGTGGCACATGGTGGTACTGGCTGGCCGACGTCAATACCCATGGCATCCAGACGCGCTACAACCCATCCGTTGCCATCGCCGTGCAGTTGCACTTCCAGATCTATCTGCCATTGACAGGGAAACTTCAGCCATAGCCATGTTTCGTCTGAAGGAGGATTCCATGAACCGCCACACGTTTGTTTACCTTTTCATGAGTCTGATGATGGTTTGGTTAGTCTTCGGCGCCCTGCCGCTTGCCGCAGCCGAAACGGCAAACGCGCCCGTCGGCGTGACCGAAACTCCCACGCCGGCGCCGACGAACACGCCGACCAGAGCGCCAACCAACATGCCGACGAATACGCCAACCATTACGCCGACGCGGGCGCCAGCAAACACGTCCGTCCCGACTCCAGCCAACACGCCCGTCCCGGCTCCAACAAACACGCCGACCGCGCCGGCAGTCGTTGGTGTGCCCAACACTGGCGGTAACACTGGCGGTGCTGCTCTACAGGGCGGAGTTTCTCCTTGGATCCTGGTGTTGGTCGCTTCGGTCATCGGCAGCCTCGGCGCGCTGGCGTTTGGCTTGAGCTTTCGAGCGCACCGCCCCACGCGGCGATAGGGTCACTGTGTTGACTGCGCGGATTCTCGCTCGCCGCACTTCGTTCGGCCGCCTCGCGGCCGTCCTGATCGTGGCGGCGATCCTGGGGGCATGCGGAGATACCCAGGCAGGCCCCCGCCTGCCTGGCCCCCATCGTTCTGTCGTGGCGCCGATATCAGTTCAGTCGGCGGTGCAGCCGCCGGTCGAGCCGACGGTCAGGCCGGCGGTTCAGCCGTTAGTCGAGCCGGCGGTCCAGCCCATGGTCCCGGGGCCGCTCACCGCCCCAGGCCTCGACCTGCGTGCCGGGCCCGTGGACGTACCGCTTGAGCTCCAGATTCCATCACTCCAGATCAACGCTCCCGTGGTTGGCGTTGGGATCACGGCGGAGAACGTGATGGACGCGCCGAAGGGCTTGGCCGCCGACCCGGTGTGGCAGAAGGTGTTCTGGTATCGCGGCAGTGGGATCCCGGGCGACTTGGGTACGGCTACGCTTGCCGGGCACGTGGATGATGTGCTCGGACGACCTGCAGTATTTGCTCGCCTCAGGGAGCTACGATCAGGCGATTTGATCGTCGTCCACGACACGCGCAGCGGCCTCGACGTTCGCTTCACAGTCGTCAAGACCGCAACCTACTCCGTCCAGCAAACCGCCGACCCGTCGGTTCTGGCGCAGATCTACGGTAGCGGGCCGGTCTCCGGCAGGGGACCGCAGCCCGCGGCGGATGGCCTCGCACATCTGACGCTCATTACCTGTACCGGGGGCTTTGTCAACGGCTCGTACGATCGCAGGTTGGTCGTTTACGCCACGCGCAGCGAGCCAAAGCCATTTCAATTCAGATGGAAACACCAGGCATGTTCCGCATCCGTAGATGGGCCGTCATCCTGCTGGTTTTAGGTCTGGCGTCTGGACGGGGGGATGGCCTGGCAAACGCCGCGCCGCCTGCTCTCCATCCCCTGGCAGCCTCCCCCTCGGTGGGCGCCATTGCGGACGGATTGCTCCTGGAATGGCGCATTGCGCTGCCCGACCTCACTCGCCGAGCCGACGGGACCGTTGCCGTAGCCATCCCCGGTTATGCCCAAAGCGATACACCCGGCGTGCCGCAATTGCCGCTGACTTCTGAACTGGTGGTTCTGCCCCCAGGTGCGCGCCCCACTTTGGAAATCATCCAGGCCGCGGAAACCGATCTGCCCCTGCCCGGCCCTTTGCAGCTTGCGCCGCGTCCGGCAGGCGTGCAACGCGATGCTGAAGGCAACGTCATGGGCGGCGCTTTTGCCGAAGGTATAGATACGCCTTGTTTCGAAGCGAAAGGGTGCCCCGGGAAATACGATCAACCTGTCACGCTGACCCTGCTTGGAACCTTGCGCGGCGTGTCTCTTGCCCGGCTCTCATTTTCTCCGGTGCGCCTCGTGGCTAACCAACTGCGCGTCACCACGCACATTCAGGTTGTGCTCAAGTTCAATGCCGCAGAAACAGACCTGCCAGGTTTCGGAAAACCTGGCAGGTCTGCGCTTTCGGATCCACTCCTGGAGGTCTTGAAACGATCCGTGCTCAATCCGGAGCAAGTCCAGTCTTCCGCCCCCGCGCGGCCCGTGGGCGCGATGGCTCCGCGGCGCACCGGGCCGCCGCGTGCAATCGTCTCCGTGGCGCAACCCGGCCTCACCGCCATTTCCTACGCCAGCCTGGCTGCGATCGGTTTCCCCCTCGCCGGCGTTGACCCGCAGTTCTTGCACCTCACTCGCGGCGGGAGCGAAATCGCCATGCAATGGGAAGGCAATGGGAATGCGGTTTTTGAAACGGGTGAACGTCTGCTGTTTGTTGCTGACCCCCGCTTCAGCCGGTGGACAAACACCGATGGCTACTACCTCGCCGTCGGCGATCAACCTGGCTTACGCATGACGAGCCGCCCGGCCAATCCCGCTCCGCAACTCGCCGGAACCGCCTGGCTCACGCAGACCTACGAGATCAACGCACTGTATACCCCGACCTGTTACTGCGGGCGCATACCGTCGGGGCGCGACGGCGATCGCTGGGCCTGGGACGATGTGCGCCGCCCGGATCGTGCATCCCCCACCTATGACTTCGGCGCGCTCCCCGCCCTGGATGCGACCCAGCCCGCAACCCTCACGCTCTGGCTCATCAGTTACACCGACCTCTCAGAGTTCGCGCCTGATCACCGCGTGGACGTTGCTCTCAACGGGTTTGGCTTGGGCCGCATCGCATGGGATGGCCGGCAAGCCATCACCGCGACATTCCCGGTTGCGCCCGGCGTGCTGGCCGCCGCCGACAACGTCCTCAGCCTGAATCTGCCTGGGGTGGGCAGCATCGTCGAAGGGATGTGGCTGGATGGGTTTGCGCTGCGCTACGCACGGGGCAATGTCCCCGCCGGATCATCTGTGCTCTTCACGGGGGATGCGGCGCCGCGCACCTACAGCCTGGGCCTGACCTCGACCGTCGGCCTGCGCGGCTACGATGTGACGAACCCGGAAACCCCCATCAGCCTCGTCGGGATCAACCCAGCGCCCATCACTGTGACCGATCCCGCCGGCAGCGGCGGCCACCGCTACCTGCTGGCCGCGGCCGATGCGATTCAACCGCCCGCAGCCATGCGCCTTGCCACAGAGCTGCAACCCGTGAGCGGGGCCGATTATTTGATCCTTTCTCCCTCCCCGTTCATGCCGGCATTGACGGATTTGATCACGCTGCGGCAGAGCCAGGGTTTGGGGGTGGCCGTCGAGAGCCTTCAGGCGATCTACGATGCTTTCGATGGCCGTCCCACGCCCGAGGCGATTCACACGTACCTGCAAAACGCCTACACGACGTGGCATCCGCGTCCGGCGTACGTTTTGCTGGTGGGCGACGGTACGTTCGATCCGAAACTGTATCGCGCCGACTCAAAAGAAACGTTCCTGCCGCCTTACCTGGCCGACGTGGATCCGTGGATGGGCGAAACCGCGGCCGACAACCGGTATGTGCTGCTCGATGGCAACGGCGACATCCTGCCCGATCTGCTCGTGGGCCGTCTGCCGGTCAACACGATCACGGAGACGCAAATCGTCGTGGACAAGATCGTGCGTTACGAGACCGATCCATCCCCCGGCGGGTGGAACAGCAACGTGGTCTTTGTCGCCGACGCCGCCGACGCCGGCGGGGACTTTGCCGCCGATTCCGATCAGCTTGCCTCGGCGTTCATTCAAGCGCCATTCACCCCCCGCCCGATTTACTATGCGCCGCCGGCCACGACCGTTACGGACACGCAGCAGGCCATCCTCACGCGTTGGAACGCGGGCGCGGGGCTGATCTTGTACAATGGCCACGCGTCGGTGCGCCAGTGGTCCGCCGAGCGCCTTTTTCACCGCGACGATGTCGCCGCGCTGCACAACGCCGGCCAATTGCCCGTCGTCCTGGAAATGACCTGTTTCACCGGGCTGTTTCACGAGCCGGGCGGCACGACTCTGGACGAAACCCTGCTCCGCGCGGCGGAGGGCGGTGCGGTTGCCGTCTGGGGGGCGACAGGGCTGGGCGTCGCCACTGGCCACCAGCAATTAGCACAAGGTTTCCTCGCCTCGGCCTTTCAACGCCATGCAGTGACCATCGGCGCGGGGACGCTCTCCGGCAAGCTGAAATTGGTGGCGAGCGGTTCGAGCGCGCTTGACCTGGTGGACACATTCACCCTGCTGGGCGACCCAGCCACGAACCTGAACCTGACGCTCGTCCCCTGGCCCAACAAGAATTATTTGCCGATCATCCAGCGTTAGCTAAGCTGAAGGACGAGCAGCAAACAGCGTCAGCCCTACTCCGAACATCGTACAACAAATGTCGCGCGGGCAGCCCTCTGGGGCTACCTTTTTGCTACGAAAAACCTGGCGTTTGCACTGATGACAGGGCGGGGTCCTTCTGCTATGCTACGATTGGAAGGAAGAACGATCTTCCAGCTTATCGGCGGGAATCGCCGTCTCTCAGGAAAAGGAAGGGTGAACCATGGGTATTCTTGCATGGATCGTCGTTGGGTTGATCTCTGGTTGGTTGGCCAGCAGAGTGATGAAGGGGCGCGGCTCCGGCCTGGTCGGCGACCTCGTCCTGGGCGTCGTGGGCGCTCTGTTGGGCGGCTTCCTGGCCTCGACGCTGCTCAAGATGCCGGATGCCGTCAACGGCATCAACGTCACCAGCATCCTCGTGGCCTTCGTCGGCGCGGTGATCCTGATCGCGCTTCTGCGGGCCGTTTCCGGCCGCCGCAGGCTGCTTTAAGTAACATTTACTTCACGGAGGTGGATCATGGCAAGAAGGGGTGGACCTACAAGGCTCAGTGCACCCAAGCTGGTCACTTTTTGGATCGCGGTTCTGCTCGCGTTCATCGGCGTGATCGCAGAAGTGGCGCCCATCGTATCCCTGGCGGGATACGCGTTGTGGCTCGTTGTTGCGGGCTTCGTTCTCCTGGCGTTGGGCAACCTTTTGGAAAACCTGTAATACTCTCACAAAGGAGACTGAAACATGGCACGTTACGAATTCGTGAAGGGGTTGCCCGTCATCACGGTGGCGGAGGGGAAGCACGTCGGCAAGGTTGACGACCTGGTTGTTGATCCCGATCGCAAGGCAGTGAGCTGGCTACGCCTGCACACCGGCGGGTTGCTGGGAGGCGAGCGGATGTGGGTATCGGTCGCTGCGGTGCACGGCTTCGGTGAGCATGCCGTTACGATCAATGCGGAAGCCGATGTGCGAGCGCCTGCCGACGCGCCGGAAGCCGACACTCTGGTCAAAGCCAAGCGCGGGATCATCGGCAACAAGGTGATCACCGAGAACGGGGAGCGCTTGGGCGCTGTGGGCGATTACGAATTCAACCCAGATACTTTTGCGCTCACCAACCTGTTTGTCCCCCCAGGCATGAACATCTTGGGCCAGTCTATGACCATCCCTGGCGATAAGGTGCTCACCATCGGGGAAGACGTGATCGTTGTCGCCGCTGCCGCGGTGATGGGGTCGGCGGCGATGGCAGACATCGGGAACGCGCCGGCCGCTTGAGCCGAGCTGATGTTACGCTATCGCGCTGCGGGGAACCGAGGCTGAGACGCGCAAACCTTCAGACAGGAGAAGCAGAATGGCCAACCACGAACACGAGAACGACACAAACGCGCCGGGGGACTTTTGGGCTGGCCTGCTGGCCGGATTGCTGATCGGCGGCCTGGCGGGCGCGCTGGCCATGCTGTTGCTGGCGCCGCAATCGGGGAAAAAGACACAGGCTAAGCTCCAGCGGCAAAGCCACGAGTTGCGCGAACAGACGACCGAAACCGTGGAAGACGCGGTGGCGCAGGCCCGCGGCAAAGCCCGCCAGATCACGCACGACGTGCGCAAGCAGGCTAAAGAGCTGGAGCAACGCGGTCAGGCGATGCTCGACGGGCAACAGGGACGTTAGGGCGCCGGAACAGCGTGTGCCGCTTCTGAAGGCATCGAACGCCCCCGTAGGGCACGGTAACAAAAGAGGAGACGCCATGAAGGGCTTTGTGCAAGACATCGAGGGCCTCGCCGTCAAGAACAACGATTTTCGCCAGGTGCTTTACACGGCAAAGCACTGCCAACTCGTCGTCATGGCGTTAAAACCCAAGGAAGAGATCGGGGCGGAAGTCCACAAGCTCGACCAGTTCTTTCGCGTGGAGGAGGGAACCGGCGAGGCGATTCTCGATGGCGTTCGGACGGCGATCCGAGCGGGCTTCGCGATAGTCGTCCCGGCTGGGGCGAATCACAACATCATCAATACCGGCAGTGTTCCACTGAAACTCTATACGCTCTATGCGCCGCCGAATCATCGGGACGGCGTCATCCACCCTACCCGCGTCGACGCGGAGGCCGACAACGAACACTTCGACGGCAAAACGACGGAATAGAGAGTCTCCAGGCTGGCCCACCGTGGTCAGCCTGGAGAGCACCGCAGTTCTACATTCGAATCCCGCCTTCGCCATGATTCAAGACGACCGTCGCAAGATAGGAGCAACTACCATGCACATTCCCCTCGTCATTGCCATTCTAGCATTCCTGGCTTTCATGCTGCTACCGGCGCTTGATCACTCCGCCAGCCCGGAGATCAACGCCACGGGCCTACGTGCTTACTGGATCCGTATCGCACGTTGGGCGAATGAGTGAGCCATTGGGCCTTCGGTCAACCGATCCATCGTCATAGATCAGGAGATGAGAAAACGGCTGTCCGTCTCATGAACGAATCCGCACCCGAAGGAACACTGGATATACATCAAAAGACATCTCGCTAAGACCCGCCGCGCAGGTTGTGGACCATCATTGTGATTCTATTCGTGCTGTGGCTGCTCGGCGCTTTCGGTCCCAGGGTATACTCTGGATTCCCCAAAACCGGCAATGCCGTTCACACGCCGATCGTCATCGCGATCATCCTCGTCGTATTGCATCTGCTGGGGGTGGTGTAACCCTCACGCACTTGGCGGAATAGACCAGGTCTGGCGCAGTTGAAGGCAGCTTGACCTTGTCAGGCCGCCCGGAAACCTGCCACCCGGGCAACTGACGGGTGGCAGGTTTCTGCGATTAGTTCAAATCGAGGAGGCCACATTGAAAGTCTTGCTCGTTTATCCCGAATTTCCCGACACCTTCTGGAGCTTCAAGCACGCCCTCAAGTTCATCCGCAAGAAGGCCGGCGCACCGCCGCTGGGCCTGCTGACGGTGGCCGCCATGCTGCCCGCCGACTGGGAGCCACGGCTGGTTGACCTCAACGCGCAAAGCCTGAGCGACGAGGACCTCGCATGGGCCGACATCGCCTTCGTCAGCGCCATGATCGTGCAGCGAGACGCCGCCCGCCTGGCGATCGAGCGCTGCAAGCAGGCCGGCCTGACGGTGGTGGCCGGGGGGCCGCTCTTCGTCGGGGAGCACGAGCAGTTTCCCGCCGTTGACCACTTTGTGCTCAACGAGGCCGAGATCACGCTGCCCCCGTTTCTGGCTGACCTGGCGGCCGGACACCCGCAGCGGGTCTATGCGACCGCGGAATTTCCCGATATCCGCCAGACGCCCGTGCCCAGGTGGCAACTCGCGGACCTGCGGCAGTACGATACGGTGAGCATCCAGTTCTCCCGCGGCTGCCCCTTCAACTGCGACTTCTGCAACATCACCGCGCTCCTCGGGCACAAACCTCGCACCAAAACGGCGGTGCAAATCATCGCCGAGTTGGAAAGTTTGTACACCACCGGTTGGCGCGGCAACGTCTTCTTCGTGGACGATAACTTCATCGGCAACAAGAAGATCCTCAAGACCGAGGTCCTGCCGGCGCTGATCGCGTGGCGGGCGGGCAAGGTGGGCATGCCCTTCAGTACCGAGTTGTCTATCAACCTCGCGGATGACGCCGAGTTGATGGCCCTGCTGGTCGAGGCGGGCTTCACCACGGTCTTCGTCGGCATCGAGACGCCCAACGATGCCGGGCTATCGGAGTGCAGCAAGGCCCAGAACCGCGGCCGGGATCTGGTTGAGAGTGTCAAACGACTCCAACGCGTCGGCCTCCAGGTGCAGGGCGGGTTTATCGTCGGCTTCGACAGCGACTCGGCTTCGATCTTTCAGCAACAGGTTGACTTCATCCAGATGAGCGGCATTGTCACCGCCATGGTGGGGCTGCTCCAGGCACCCCACGGGACACGCCTCTACGAGCGTATGCAGCGCGCAGGCCGCCTGGCCGGCGAGATGACCGGCGACAACGCGGATGGCTCGACCAACATCGTCCCCGAGATGGGCCTTGAGCCCTTGCGCCAGGGCTACCGCTGGCTGTTGGGCCAGATCTACTCGCCACGACTCTACTACGCGCGGGTGCGGACCTTCCTGCGCGAGTACCGGGCGCCGAAGGTCAGCCTGCGCCTGGAACCGGACTATGTCATGGCGTTTTTCCGCTCCGTGTACCAGCTCGGCATACGCGGCAAGGAGCGCGCGCACTACTGGGCCCTGCTGTTCTGGGCTCTGTTCCGGCGCCCCCGGTTGTTCCCGCTGGCGGTGACCCTCGCGATCTACGGATTCCATTTTCGCTTGGTCACCGAGCTGCACGTGCAGTAAGTGAGCCAACCGAAAGCGCGTTGGTCTCAGATTTGCATTTTCGCCGGGGCTGTGATAACATCTAATTAATTCATAGAAATCTGTGGTTCGGTACCGCTCAGGTGTAGTTGCTTCTTTGGGATCAACGCCTCGCTGGCTCTCGCACTCCTAGATACCTCAATGAATATCTCATCAACAGGAGTTAGCGAGACTAACATGTCAGACCAAAACCTTACCTGCACCGACTGCTCAAAGCAGTTCACGTTCACCGAAAGTGAACAGGAATTCTACCAATCCAAGGGCTTCAGCACCCCCAGCCGCTGCCCCGACTGCCGCGCCGCCCGCAAGGCTGCGCGTAACAGCGGCAGCGCCTTCAGCGGAGGCAGCAGCTACGGTAGCGCCAGTAGCTACGGCAGTGGCGAACGCCAGATGTACGCGGTGGTTTGCGCTCAGTGCGGCAAGAACACCGAAGTGCCGTTCTCACCGCGGGGCGATCGGCCCGTTTACTGCTCCGACTGCTTCCGTGCCCAGCCGGGCAACAGCCGCTCCGGTGGCCGTTCCAGCGATTCCCGATCGGGCAGTGGCCGTCGCTACTAAATCTAGCCGGCGCCCAGTAGCCTGACCAGCGAAAGGACCAGGTTTCCATGCGAAACCTGGTCCTTTTTTGTGTGCGCGCGGCCGGCATCCGGACTGGGTACCAAGAGCGTCATGCGCCATGATCAGCCAGCGGAATATACCTCGCGACGCACACACGCTGCACCGCGTACAACATTTGTAGCGCCACCCATTCGCCAAATGCCATACAACAAATAGCAAAAGGGCCGCCCTCCAGGGCGACCCTTTTGCTATGTAAGACCTAGCGGTTACGCTGATGACAGGATTGCCCCTTTCCGCTATGCTTTGAACCGGGGCAAGCATAGCTTCCAGATTCACGCGCACAATAAGGAGTAAGTCACCATGACAGACAAAACAGGCAAGACCAACACCACGAGCACCGTGTTATCCCCGGTGACCGTTACGGAGGTGGTAACCGTGGCAGACAAAACCGGCAAGGCCAAACCCAAACGATTGTCCAAAAGCGAACGCACGCATCAGCGGCGACTGAAACAGGCGGCTCACAAGCCCGGCGCCGCGTAAGGCCTTCGTGAAGGAGCAAAAGTCTATGAAGAGCGCAGCGGGTTTATGGATTGACCATAGCCAGGCCAGCATCGTCATGCTCTCTGCCGACGGAGAGAAGACCGAACACATCAGATCAGACACAGAGAAGCATGTGCGGTTCTCCGGTGGTTCGCGCTTCGGTGGACCCGGGACATCGCTGGAAGAAGACCAACAAGACAGACGCTTTGGCAATCAGCTCAGCCAATACTACGACCAGGTCATCACGCATATTCGCGAGGCAGAAGCGATTCTGATCTTTGGTCCGGGTGAGGCAAAGGGTGAGCTTCAGCAACGTCTTGAGCGTGAAGACCTCGGAGGGCGGATCGTTGGGGTTGAAACCGCAGACAAGATGACGGATCGCCAGATTGCGGCGAAGGCTCGCGAGCACTTTGGGAAGCCACGAAGCTAGACGCATCCTATGAGAACTCAGGAGACTACGTGATGGACAACGATATTTTGGAGGCCAGGTGGCAGCAGGTACGCGGACAGACGAGAAAATGGTGGGGCAAGCTGACCGATGACGATCTGGAAAGGATCGGGGGTAAAGCCGAGCGGCTGGCGGACGCGCTGCAGGAGAAATACGGCTACATCAGGCAGCACGCCGAGTCACAGAGCAACCGATGGATGCACGACCACCAGGACGCCCCGGCAGCCGAACAGTAATTGCAGCGGACGTGTTTTCCCCAAGTGGCCCGCAACTGTGGCGGGAAGTGCCGGAGGAGAGAATATTATGTGCGTACGAGTGCTCATCGCCGACGACCAACCGAGAGCCAGGCGCAGCCTGAAGGTCCTGCTCACGGCTATGAGTTGGAGCACTCCCAGCCGCGCCGAGCAGCCAACACCGGCCGGCTGCTTTCCTGTGGAGGTCGTCGGCGAAGCAGAGAACGGCCCAGAGGCGGTAGAGCAGGCGTGGGCGCTCCACCCGGATGTCGTGCTGATGGATCTGCAACTGCACACGGCGTCCGCTCCTGGGCCGCGGCTGGATGGCATGGCGACGATCCAGATGCTCAAGAGCAGGTGGCCGGCCATCAGGATCGTGGTGCTGACGATGTTTGCCACAGATCGTGCGTCTTTTCTGGCCGCCGGGGCAGACGCCTTTCTGCTCAAGGGCTGTCCTACGAGCGAGCTATTGGACGCGGTGATGCCCAAATAAGACAAGGAGAAAAAGCAATGGACAAAAGCCTTCTGGACGAGACAACGCGGATTTTGAACGAGTTTGCCCGCACGAAATTTTCTGCTCAGGTTCTGGAAGTGCAAGGGCCGATACAGGAAGGTGCGAGTTATCGCTGGCGCATTGTCAGCAACAGGTACAAGGAGGTCACTGTCTTGTTAGCGACCAAGAAGGCCCTCTTTGGCAGGTCTGCGCTGGCGGGTTTTGAGGTTTATGGGTTGGGGGAAAGGAAGGCGTTGGAACCGAACCTGAAAGATCTGCAGGATTTCCTGGGAAAAGCGGAACTGGCGGCGGTGCGCTGATTTCCGGCAGGAGGCAGATATGGCATCTGAGGGCAGCCAACACTCAGCAGTGGAGATGCTCATCGAACTACGTCAGGACGATCCTCAGTTCAGACACGCCATCTCGACGCAGGCCTTCCGCGCGGGACAAGCCGTGGCCGAGCCTGATGTCCTGCTCCGAAACATGCTCATCCTGATTCAAGGTCGTGTCCAGTTGATCCATGAGAGCCGCAATGGACGCCGGTTGGCTCTCGCCACGCTGAATCCGGGGGCCATGATCTGGGAGGATGCTTGGCGCGAGGGACACAGTCCTGCCATGAGCGCAAACGCCCTGACCGATTGTATTGTCTGGATGGCGCCCTCACCGCAAGCCCAGGAGCTTTTCCTGCGTTATGCTGCGCTGCGCTGGGATATGTTGCGGAGCGCGGGTGAGCGTTTGGCTCAGGTCGAGAACCGCATGGAGGAAGTCGCCTTCGAGCGGCTTCCCGAGCGGCTGGCCTGGTTGCTATTGGACCTGGCCTGCGGCGGTCGCTTCGTCACTGCCACCAGCCACAATTCTCTCGCCGATATGCTCGGCACCTATCGCGAGACCGTCAGCGCGATCCTGCGCGGCTTCAAGGCCGCCGGGCTGGTGAAGTTGGGTTACCGCAAGATCGAGTTGTGCGACGCCGGCGGTTTGCGAGCCGCAGCCGGCAGCCTGCCATACTGCCAGCCACCCAGGATACACTAGGCACATTGTGATAAGAAGATGAAAACATGCCACAGACACCGCACGCGGAGAAACACTTCACGGGTAGCCAGACCATCCGGGATATCGTCATCGGCATGTCGGATGGCCTGACGGTGCCCTTTGCGCTGGCTGCCGGGCTCTCCGGAGCTGTCGCCAACAGTCACATCGTGGTCACGGCCGGCCTGGCCGAGATCGCCGCCGGTTCGATCGCCATGGGTCTGGGCGGCTACTTGGCGGCCAAGAGCGATGCCGAGCACTATGCCAGCGAGCGGGCGCGCGAAGAACGGGAGGTTGTCGCCATTCCCGAGGCGGAGGCCCGAGAAGTCGTGGAGATTTTCGAAGCCTATGGCGTCACGGCTCAGGAGAGCGCGCCCGTAATCGCGGCGCTGCGCCAGCGTCCGGCGCGTTGGGTTGATTTGATGATGAGTATGGAGCTGGGCCTGGAGAAACCCGATCCCAAGCGCGCCTTGATCAGTGCGCTGACCATCGGCGGGGCCTACATTGTGGGCGGAGCGATCCCGCTGTCGCCTTACATCTTTCTGCCCGGCGCCCAAAGCGCGTTGCTGGTCTCCGTCATCGTCACCCTGGCAGCCTTGCTCGTCTTCGGCGCCTTCAAGGGCCGCTTCACGGGTACTATGCCCCTGCGCAGCGGCCTGCAGACGCTGCTGATCGGGGGCCTGGCGGCCGCCGCGGCTTTCGGGATCGCCAAGCTTATCTCGTGAAAGCGGCACGCGATTGCACCCAAGATCTCGCGAAAATAACCCAATCGGTTGGCACTGACATCCGAAACGCAATTCTGACCGCGGAGTTCGACTACAGCTCATGAGCCGGATGCCTGCCGCATGATAGACCTCCAGCGGAGTAAGGGTCATGGAGTGGGACGTCTTCATTGATATTCTCGCAGTCGATAAACCCCGATAGACCCCGATAAACCCTCCTCAAGGAGGAACTCCCGATGAAGAAGACTCTCGCCAGCCTGTTACTCTGTTGCCTTGCTCGTGCTCGTCACGGCCATGCCCGCGTTCGCCGGTGGCGACCAGGTACGCGGCGACAACGCCGCGGGTCCCGCAACCCAGGTGCAGATAGGAAATCCGCCCCCGTTTCGATTGTGATTTCCTGTGGCCTCCTTCAGTGATGCACCTGGGCCGACCTACGGTGTATTGGGAATGATACGCTCACCCTTCGGGTGGGGCCAGGCGCGGTGATCGGCAGTCGATCCGGGACAGATGGGCTTCAGATTGCCTGCGCCTCGTGGTTCCTCCTCCGCACGGTACGGACGGGCACGGGACTGCTCGTCCGTACCGGCCTTTCCCGAAACAAGTAAGGGGCAGGCGATATCCTCGCTTGCCCCAGTTCCGCTGCCTCGCGGTTCGGTGACTCACAAACTGCGGCCACTACGGCCGGCGGCCTCCCCGGCGACTGCCCCAGCGTCCGTTGCCGCCGCCCTGGCTGCCTGAAGCGGTGATGATGGCATCGTAGGCCGCCTGGCTCAGGTACTGCGGGGCATAGGTCTCGCCTGTCCGACTCTTGAGGTTGGAGACGAACGCCCGCAGGTGATTACCGGAGCCGGCCAGCAGGTTGTTGTAGACCCGCTGGATGGCGGCGTTGTCGGTGCCGGCCAGGCGTTCCTGCAGGTCGCGGATGTCGATCTCCTCGATCGCCGCGCCGGCCTTCAGGGCGTCCGCCACGGACTTGCTACCCTGCGCCACCAACTGGTCGTACAGCGCTCGCAGCTTCACATCGGTGAACTCGCCGAGCGCCTTGCCCGCAGCCGGGTCGGCGATCTCATAGCGGTCGAGCAGGGCGGCCACGGCCTCGGTGTGCTTCTGCTCGCTGGCAGCGATGTTGTCGAAGACCCGCAGGCCCCCCGCGTCGGAGAGCGTCATGTACACGTCGTGGGCCAGCTTTTCCTCCTCCCGCATGAACTGCAGGGCTGCCGCCTCTTCAGAGTTGACCGTGGCCGAGGCGACGATCGCCTGGGCGGCCGTGTTGGCGGTCGGCGTTACGTCTGCTGCGCCTACGGCGAAGACGGTCGAAGTCAGGGTGAACAGCGCGAGTGCGCCCGTAGCTAACATCTTCTTGAACATTGTGATCCTCCTGGATATGCTCTTTATGCTCGTCGGGAGCGCAGCCGCTCTCGAACGTTACGCTTGCAGCTTACAGGAGGCGTGTGAAGATTTGGCGAAGGAATCCTGCGCGAGCTATGAAGAGTGATATTGCTGAGGGATCTCCCGGAGCGCGGGCACGTTGGGCAGCACCTGCACGAACAAAAGGGCGCCCGCCTTCAGCGTGTCTAGCCCCTCGGGGATTTTGACATAACCTTCGCAGTTGGCCATGGAGCGCAGGCGGCTCGGGCCCTTGCCGGGCACGAACCACAGCTCGCCGCCGTTCCAGTCAAAGCGGCCCTCGACGAACTGCGTCCAGTCCCGCTGCCCCGAGACGGCCGCCGCCAGGCGAGCCGGCCGCGCCGGCAGGCCGGGGTGGGGGTAGCCCATCAGCCGGTGTAGGCCGGGCAAGGCGAGCTGTAAGAAGGCCATCTGGTTCGACGCCGGGCCGCCCGGCAGGACGAAGACCGGCTTGCCCTGCCAGGTACCGAAGCCCGCCCCCTTGCCTGGCCCTATACGAACCCGGTGATAGACCTTGCGCCACCCCAGCCCTGCCAGGGTTCCGGCGACCAGGTCATGTTCGCTGCTCCAAGCGCCGCCGCTGGTGATGATGGCATCGTTACCTTCGAGCGCGTCCAGCAGCGCCGCGGCCAGGAGGGCCGGGTTGTCCGCGGCGACGGTCCCGGATGTCGCCATGCCGTAGTGCCTGCACCAGGCGGCCACGGTGGCCAGGTTGCTGGCGAAGACCTGGCCTGCCTCCAGGCGCAAGCTCTCGTGGGGGGACAGGTTCCCCGGCGCGGCCGCAGGAAGCCCCAAGCCGACCACTTCATCC
>JAPLHB010000222.1 GCA_026389845.1 Chloroflexota bacterium | reverse complement strand
TGCTCATAGGGCGACCTCCAACCATGCAGGAATGAGCGTATCAGCCGCACAGCGCGCAGCCCGTACGCGATCCTTGTTATACCAGAAATCCCGCATTTTGTTAAGGTGCTACATCAGCCAAGCTGAACTCTAAACTAGAGTCTATCATCAAGCTTCTCGAATATCTGGGCGGCGATCAGGATGTCCCAAGTCTACCACAACTCGTCCAATCTGTCATACCCGCGCCAGTCTGCTTCGAGATGCGCCTCATGTGTACAGCCCGCGCAGCGCCTCCCGCCAGCCTGGATCGGACAGCAGGTCGGTGCTGTCGCTGAACAGGTCAACCCCGCCGATCAGGCTCCGGCCCGCAATGCGCTGCACGGCGGGGTCGCTGATGCTTGCGCGCAGCGCCTCTGCGAACCGCTCGCCGCTGATAACCCTGAATGGCCGGCCCCAAAAGGGGCGCACCGTTGGGGCCAGCGGCTCGGTGAGGCCCAGGCGGTTGTGCAGCGCGGCCACGCGCTCGTAAGCCACGCAGAGATGTTGCTCCCGCTCCTGCCAGGTCTCCGCCAGTTGGGCGCGACGCAGGATTGGCGCCAGCTCCGGGCCACAGGCCAACTGCATGAAGGCCGTCCCGAACCACTTCGGGTAGGGCGCGTACTGCCGCTCCATCAGGAAACAGAGCCGCATCAGATCGCGCACGAGCCGCGACCCGATCAGCGCAGAGCCGATTTCGTCGCCGACGAAGCCCGCCCGCCCCATCAGGTGCTCCTCCTGGCCGATGCGCGTCCAACCGGCTGCCAGCAGATAGAGCCACACCTCGCGCTGATAGTACGCGAACCGGCCGCGCACAGCCTGCAAGCCGATGCCGTCGTGGTAGACCGCGCCCGCGGTCAGCGTGCGGAGCTTCTGCTCCGGGAAGGTTAACCAATCCGCCGGTTCCAGGTCGCGGGCAATGTCGAAGCCCAGGTAGTCCAGCCAGAAGCCAGCCACGGTGAACACCTCGACGCGGTGGTTTACCGGCCCGTCGTCGGTGGCCTGGAGCAGTTGTACGCCGTTGTCGTCAGGGTTCGGCGCGGAGAAATTGGTCGGGTAGCCTCCGCAGCGGTGAGGCAGCCGGTGGCGCAGCGTCTCGTGGATCGCCGCGCGCTGCCGGTCGTAATCCTCCGGCGTCAGGAACAGCAGGACGCGCGGCCCCCAATGGTGGTCGGCCGACATCGGCGTATCGTAGCCGAGGGTCTCGGAGCCTGGCCCGATGAGCGCGGCGCTGTGGGGCAGACCGGGGTATTCGGCGTCGAGGATCGGCCGGACCGCCTCCTGGTAGAAGCGTTTCCCCAGTTCGAGGCCGGGGATGAAGTGGGTGTTCGAGTTCATCGCGTTGACAAGTATGCTACTGCGGTATATACTTCAACTACATCTTCATAGGAGGTGATGCCGATATGTCTACTGTTACCACCATGCAACGAGTCATCGTCACCATCCCGCCCGGCTTGCTGTCACAGGTCGAAGACGTGGCGGCCAAGTTGAACTTCAGTCGCAGCCGGCTGATTCGTGAGGCGCTGGAACAGTACGTCGAAGCTCAGCACCGACAAGAGTTGCGTGAATTACTCAAGGAAGGCTACGTCGTTAACGCCGAACGCGACCTGCGCATCTGCGAGGAGTTCGCCGCGACCGATTATGAGACGGTCGCGCGACACGTGCCTCCCTACGAAGGGGGACAGAGACCATGACCCGCTCATGCCGCCGCGGCGAGCTTTACTATGCCGATCTGAACCCGATCAAGGGGCATGAGCAGGGTGGGCGCCGACCTGTGCTCATCATCCAGAACGACATCGGCAACCAGTTCAGCCCGACTACCATCGTCGCGCCGCTGACCACCACCTTCTCGGCGCGGGTTTATCCGACCGAAGTGCGCGTGGAAGCTGGTGTCGGTGGCCTTCCGCAAGTCTCCTCGGTGTTGCTCAACCAGATCAAGGCAATTGACAAAGAACGCCTCGAAGAACGCATCGGACAATTCAGCGAGTCGGTGATGCAGCGGGTTGATGACGCCATCAAGATCAGCCTGGGTCTTTTTCCTCTGTAGCTTTGTCTTCACAAGCAGCAATGCCCGCAGTAAACCCCATCAGCATCGCCGCGCCGGACGTCGCGCCGTGCGCCAGGATGACGCGCGTTGATTCGTTGATTCGCTGATTTGCCGATTCGCTCGCCAACGCATCCAACAACTCGTGCCAACTCTCGTCCGCTTCGCCCGCGGCCGCGCACGCCCTCGAAGGTCTTCGCAGCAATGCAGCGCCAGCAACCACCCCGCCAGCCAATCGTCGCCCGCGGGCGTCAAGCCTGGCCCCAGGCCGATGAGATTGCGGATTGCGGACAGCGTGCCCCGTAGTTCCGGGCATTGCGGATTGTGAAATGGATACGCGCTCAGTGCGTCGCAATCTGTCTGGGGCAGACCACAACTGGTGAGCGTGATGCCGCGCTCCGTCAGGATTTGAGCGATGATCTTCGCCCCGGCCGCGATCTGCTCCCGTCGCACCCGTAGATGCACCCAATCAGGGCGCGCGTCCCACGTGGCTGCCGTGGCGAGATCCACGCGGAGGTGACTGGCACTTAGGGAAGTGCCGGTCACTTGTCTGAGCGCATTAACGACGAACCGGGCGCCCGCTGGCAGAGCGGCGCCCGGCTCGCGCTCCAACACCACGTTCAGGGAGCCGTTGCCGACTCCATTCCACACCAACGCCACGACTTCCCCACCATCCGTCACCAGGTCGCACACCCGCGCAAAGCTCGCCAGTACCCGTCCCGTCACACCAGGCTGGAGGGTCTTGGCTGCCCGGAGGCTGATCGAGCGCGCAAAAATCAGCAAATCAGCGAATCAGCGAATCAGCGAATGGACGCACCACGCACCACGCACCACGCACCACGCACCACGCACCACGCACCATGCACCATGCACCACGCACCACGCCTCACTTCATCATCAACGCCAGCACAATCCCCCCGCCATCACCGACGCGACCTGGCCGGCGGCGTTGGCGCCCATGGCGTGCATCAGCAGGAAGTTGTTGTAGTCGTTTTCCAGCCCCACGCGATTGACCACGCGCGCGGCCATCGGGAAGGCGCTGATGCCGGCCGCGCCGATCAGCGTGTTGAACTTTCCGTGGGTGATGACGTTCATCAGCTTGCCGAACAACAGGCCGCCAACAGTGTCCAGAGCGAAGGCCACAATCCCCAAGACCAAGACGGCCAGGGTTTGGAGGTTGGCGAACGACTCACCCATCATCGTCGCCCCAACGGTGATGCCCAGGAGGACCGTCGTAATGTTGGCGATTTCGTTGTTGGCGCTCTTTACCAGCCGGTCTACCACGCCCGATTCGCGCATCAGGTTGCCGAACATCAGCGTGCCGATGAGCGGGCTGGCCTGCGGCGCCAGAAAGCCGGTTAGCAAGGTGACGACGATGGGGAACAGGACGCGGGTGCGCTTGCTCACCTGTCGCTCCACATAGGTCATGCGTGTCAGACGTTCTTTCTCGGTTGTCATCAGGCGCATGATGGGCGGCAGGATCATCGGTACCAGGCTCATGTAGGCGTAGGCGCACACGGTGATGGGCGCCAACAAGTGCGGGGCCAGCTTGGAAGCCACGAAGATGACGGTTGGCCCGTCCATGGTCCCGATGACGCCGATGGAGACCGCCTCGTTCAAGGTAAAGCGGCCTGTGGCGAGCGCCAGCAGCAACACCCCGAAGATGCCGAGATGTGCGGGCGCGCCCACCAGTACCATGCGCGGGTTGGAGAGCAGCGGCCCGAAGTCGGTCATCGCGCCGATGCCGATGAAGAGCAGCAGCGGGAATAGCTCAGTCTCGATGCCGGCCTTATAGAGCGCGTAGAAGACCCCCTCGGTCTGCTTGCCGGCCATGATCGCGCTCAGGTCGAGGCCCATGCCCGCGCCGGGGATGTTCGCCAGGATTGCGCCCGTGCCGATGGGGATCAGCAGCACCGGCTCGTATTCTTTGGCGATCGCCAGGTAGATCAGGGCGCCGCCCACTGCGATCATCAGCACGTTCGCCCAGGTCAAGTGGGTGATGCTCGTGATCAAGCCTAGCAGGTTGTCCCAACCGATTTGCATAGCATCCCCCTACGCCAGCCGGGCAAGCAGAGCGCCGTGCGGCACGGTCTGGCCGGGCTGGACGAGGATCTCTGTGACCGTGCCGGCCTGGGTGGCCCGGATCGGGTTCTTCATCTTCATGGCTTCCAGCACGCACACCACCTGACCGATCTCGACACTCTGCCCCACGGTTACTTCGATCGAGAGGATGGTGCCAGGCATGGGCGCGGCGATTTCCTGGCCGCCGTTGCCACCGGTGGGCGCGGGGCGCACCGGAGCCGCGGCAGCAGGCGCCGGTGATCGGGCCGGCTGCCGCGCGGGCGTGGATGCCGGGCGTGGTGGCTCGACCGGTCCAGGCGTCGGCGCGGCGTCAATTTCGGTGCCGACGATGCCGACCTCGAAAATTTCGCCGTCTACGATGACCTGGAGCGGCGTAGCGCCCGGGTCGGGCACCTCGACGCGGTACGTTTTACCGTGGATGTTGACGTCAAAAGCTGGCACAGTGTAGACCTTTCTGGGCGACTGCTTTGAGCGGTTGAAACCGCAGCAACCGTCGCGAAGCCTGCCTACGCAGGCTAAAAAACTCAGTCGGCATAGCCCGACTTTGCGATGGTTGCCGCGAATTCAATCGCTTGAGGCCGTTATCACTCTTTCGTTGAAGCGCGGCGGCTGCCATGATTGCAGCGCGCGCGCGCGGTTTGTGCTGACCCAACTGGGGGCCGTGCGGCCATGTTCGAAAGCCGGCCCGGCGGGCGCCTCCATCCCCAGCGGCAGCGCGTTCGCCATCAGCGCGCCGGCCACGATGGCCGCCACCCGGCCGCGTTCTGCAGTGAGCGCCTCCGCGGCGGAGACGGCCGCGACAGGCGCAGTCGCCGCAGGCGGGGTTACTGTCGCGGCCTCTCCGTCCTCCACCTCTTCGGGTCCGGGCCTGAACAGGCGGGACAGCAAAGCTATCAGTCCCCACAAGACCGACAGCCCGGCAAACAGCAACCCCATGCCGAGCACGAAGATGATCAGGCCCTGGCGGAGGAGCTCAGTTACACTCTGGTTCATGAGTCATTCACCTGTCTAGTGTTGGAAACTGGAAGCTAGAAGCTGGCCGACCGCTGAGAATCAGTTTCCAGTTTCCAGCTTCAAGTTCACATCGGCATCAGCCCATGCTTCTTCGGCGGGTTGCTGGAGACCTTCGAACGCAGGATTTCCAGCGCGGTGATGAGGCGCAGGCGGGTGGTGCTTGGCTCGATCACTTCGTCAATCTGGCCCATGTCGGCCGCCGAGTAGGGGTTGTGGAACTTGTCCACGTATTCCTGGATGAGCTGCTGGCGGCGCTCGGCCGGGTTCGCCGCCTTGCTGATCTCCTCGCGGTAAAGGATGTTGACCGCGCCCTCTGGCCCCATCACCGCGATCTCGGCCGATGGCCAGGCATAGGCCAGATCAGTGCGCATCTGTTTGCTGCTCATGGCGATGTACGCGCCGCCCATGGCCTTGCGCACCACCACGCTGATCTTGGGCACGGTCGCTTCGCAGTAGGAGTAGATGATCTTGGCGCCGTGCCGGATGATGCCGCCGTGCTCTTGCGCCACGCCCGGCAGATAGCCGGGACAATCCACGAAGGTGATGATCGGCAGGTTGAACGCATCGCAGAAGCGCACAAAGCGGGCGATCTTGTCGGCCGAGTCGGTGTCCAGCACGCCGGCAATGAACAACGGCTGATTCGCCACCACGCCCACCGGGTAGCCATCCAGCCGGGCGAAGCCGATCAACGCGTTCTTGGCATAGTGCGCATGCACTTCCAGGAAGCTGCCCCGGTCGAACACGCCGCTGACGACCTGTCGCATGTCGTAAGGCTCGTCGCTCGATTCCGGGATCAGGTGATCTAACGACTCGTCGCGACGGGCCGGATCGTCGTAAGGGGTGACGCGCGGGGGGTCCTCGCTGTTGTTCAAGGGCAGATAGTTGAGCAACTCCTTGACGATGCGGAGTGCGCTGCCCTCGTCGTCGGCCGCGAAGTGAGCGACGCCACTGACCGAATTATGCACCATCGCCCCGCCCAACGACTCGAAGTCCACCTGTTCGCCGGTCACGGCCTTGATGACTTCTGGGCCGGTGATGAACATGTAGCCGGTTTTCTTCACCATGATGACGAAGTCGGTGAGGGCCGGGGAGTAGACCGAACCACCCGCGCACGGCCCCATCTGCACGGAGATCTGCGGGACGACGCCCGACGCCAGAACGTTGCGGACGAACAGTTCGCCGTACGCCGCCAACGATTTCACGCCTTCCTGGATGCGTGCGCCGCCGGAATCGAGCAGCCCGATCACCGGGATGCCGCTCTCCTGCGCCAGTTCCATGATCTTGCAGATCTTCTGCGCCTGCACCTGCGAGAAGGAGCCGCCCAATACGGTGAAATCCTGGGCATAGATCGCGATGCGGCGCCCGTCCAATTTGCCGAAGCCGGTGATGACGCCATCGCCCGGGAACCGCTTGTCGGCCATGCCGAAGTCGGTGAAGTTGTGCGTGGCCAGCCCGCCGAGTTCCTGGAAGGTGCCGCTGTCGAGCAGCATCTCGATGCGCTCGCGCGCGGTCTGTTTACCCTTGGCGTGTTGCTCGGCGATCCGCTTCTCGCCGCCGCCGAGTCGGGCCTTCATCCGCATCTGCCGGAGTTCCTGGAGTTTGTCTTTCATGTCGCTTCCTGTGGTTCGTGTTGCGTGTTGCGTGTCGAGATACGGGTCACGTACCACGCAATACGCACCACGTTTTTGCTCCGCTATTCAGGCTATGCTATAATGTCTCCCGTCGTGGAGAGGTCGCATAGTTGGCCTAGTGCGCGCGTCTCGAAAACGCGTATCCCGAAAGGGATCGAGGGTTCGAATCCCTCCCTCTCCGCCTGACAAAGCCCCCGCCACGCGTGGGGCTTTTTTGTTGTCCTGATAGAATGTGATCGGCGCCGGGTCAGAAAAACAAGGTGGCCGGCTGCCCGTCGCAACGCGTGAGAGCCGCGCACGCGCCGAGCAGCGAGGACGACGCCGTTGTCAGCTTATTCTAGTCTGTTACGCCGTGCGCGGCTATGACACAAGTCATACTGGAAGCTGGAAACTGGAAGCTGGCGATTGGAGTCTCGAATACCCAATACCCAATACCCAATTTGCCGAAAGTGATCCCTTCGGATATAATCCCCTCGTGACACGGAGAGGTCGCATAGTTCGGTCTAGTGCGCACGATTGGAAATCGTGTATCCTGCAAGGGATCGAGGGTTCAAATCCCTCCCTCTCCGCCATGCCTTCACACAAGCCGCCTTGCACGGGCGGCTTGTTGCTTTCTGTCAGCCAAGCATCAGCCGGTTGACAAGCATGCGGATGGCGCCGCCGGTAGAATGCGGGGGTGATCGTGTTGGTCACAAAAGGAGGGTTCGATGACTCGTCGGAACCTGCGTTTTCTGGGTTGTAGTTTGAGCTTGCTGGCCGGTCTGCCGCTGGCGCTGCCAGCCGGCGCGGTGAGCGAGGTGGCGGCGCAGGCCCCCGTGCCGCTGCTCGACCAATTCCTCGCACTCCTCGCCAACCCGAACGTCGCCTATTTCCTCTTCGTGCTCGGTCTGTTGGGCCTGGTGGCCGAGGTGGTCACGGCCGGCGCGGTCTTTCCGGGCGTGCTCGGCGCGATCAGCCTGATCCTGGCGTTGGTCGGCCTCGGCTCGCTGCCCACCAACTGGGGCGGCGCCGCGCTGATCCTGGCCGGCGTCATCATGCTCGTGCTGGACTTCAAAGTGACCGGCTATGGCCTGACCGTCGGCGGGCTGATTGCGTTCGCCATCGGCTCGCTGTTGATCTTCACTCCGTTCTGGACGCCGCTCGCGCCCGAGGCGTTGAGTGTGCGCCTCAGCCCGTGGGTAATCGTCGGGACCACCGCCGGCGTGGCCGCGTTCTTTGTCATGGGTCTTTCGGCGGCCATCCGGGCGCAGTTTCGTCCTCTCGCCGTGGGTCGTCAACTGGTGGTGGGTCGGATCGGCACCGTGCGCCAGGCGCTTGCCCCGGCCGGCATCGTCCACCTGGACGGCGAGGAGTGGAGCGCCACGTCCGCGGATGGCGCGACCCTCCCGGTCGGTGCGTCGGTACAGGTGCTCGCCGTGGATGGGCTGACGTTGAAGGTTGAAGCAACGGATAAAAGCGGATAAGCGGATGCGTTGGCGCGGAAGATGCATCCGTTGACTCTCACGCACCACGCACCACGCACCACGCACCACGCAATACGCAATACGCAATACGCAATACGCAATACGCAATACGCAATACGCACTACGAAAGGAGTTTCACATGGAAGCGATCCTCGTCCTGATTCTCGTGTTGATCCTGCTGTTTCTCTTTTTCCTGGCCGCGTTCCGGCCGCTGCGGATCGTGCGCGATTACGAGCGGCTGGTGGTGTTCCGGCTGGGCCGTTTCGTCGGCGAGCGCGGGCCGGGCCTGGTGTGGTTGTGGCCTGTCATTGACCAGGCGGTGAAAACTAACCTGCGGGAAGAGTTCCTGGAGATTCCCAGCCAGACCTGCATCACCCAGGACAACGCACCGATCGGCATTGACTTCCTGATCTACTGGAAGGTCGTGGATCCGGGCCTGAGTGTGCTCAAGGTGCGCGACTTTGCCGGGGCCTCCCAGGGCATCGCCACGACCACCCTGCGCGCGGTGATCGGCGACATTCCGCTGGACGACGTGCTGGCGAAGCGCGAGCAGCTTAACCAGATCCTGCGCGTCAAGCTGGACGAAGTGACGGAGCGGTGGGGTGTCAAGGTGACGGGCGTGGAAATCCGCGAGATCGTGCCCCCGCGCGAGATCCAGCAGGCGATGAACCGCCAGATGGCCGCCGAGCGCGAGCGCCGCGCGGTGGTTCTCGAAGCGGACGGCAAGCGCGAGGCTTCGATCCTGGTGGCCGAGGGCGCCAAGCAGTCCGCAATCCTGAACGCCGAAGGCCAACGTCAGTCCGCGATCCTGAACGCCGAAGGTACGCGCCAGGCCGCCAACTTGAACGCCGAAGGCTACGCGCTGGCTCTGAACAAGATCTTCGAAGCGGCGCGCACGGTGGACAGCAAGACGATGAGCCTGCAATACCTGGAGGCGCTGAAGGCGCTCGGCGCAGGCCCGGCCACCAAGTTCATCTTCCCCATGGAGTTTGCCAGCCTCCTCAAGCCGCTGGCCGGTCACGTCACCGAGGCGATGGCCGAGAAGTAGTTGCATCAGACCTGACAGGTCTCGCAGACCCTTCGACGTGCTCAGGGCAGGCCTGTCAGGTCTTCTTCAGGCGAACGTCTCCCGCGGCACGCGGGCCAGGATCGCCGAGACTACCTCGTAGTTGATCGTCCCCAACCGGGCCGCCACCTCCTCGGCGGTGATTGCATCCTCGCCCTGGCGGCCAATCAGCACCACCTCATCCCCCTGCTGGACGCCGGGGATGCCCGTCACGTCGAGCATCGCCTGATCCATGCAGACACGGCCGACAATGGTCGCGCGCCGGCCGCGCACCAACACCTGCCCCCAATGCTGCGGCGCCCGACGGAAGCCGTCGGCGTAGCCTACCGGAATGACGGCGATGCGCTCGACGCCGGCCGTGCGGTAGGTCGCGCCGTAGCCGACGTAGCTCCCTGCCGGCAATTCCTTTACCTGCGCCACCTGCGTCTTCCAGGCCAGCGCCGGGCGGAAGTCGGCCGGGCAGCGCACCTGGGGTGAGGGGTCGAGGCCGTAGACCGCGATGCCGACGCGAACGAGGGATTGAGGATTGCGGATTGCAGATTGCGGATTGCGGATTGCAGATTGCGGATTGCGGATTTGCGATTTGCGATTTGCGATTTGCGATTGGAGCAGCGCGGCGCTATTGGCGGCGTGAACCAGGGGGATCTCGATGCCGGCTGCGGCCAGGTCGGCCAGCGTCCGGTCGAAGGCGGCAAGTTGATCCCCCGTGTACGCCGTTTCCCACTCGCTGGCCCCGTCGGCGACGGCAAGATGGGTGAAGATACCCTCGACGGCCAGGCCGGGCAGGCTGCCGAGCGCGCGGACGAAGTCGGCGGCTTGTTCGGGAAAGACGCCCAGCCGGCCCATGCCGGTGTCCACCTTCACGTGGACGCGGGCGGGGCGATCCAACGCGACGGCCGCGCGCGCGAGCGCCTGGGCCACGTCCAGATCGAAGACCGTCGCGGTGAGGTCGTGGCGCAGGACGTCGCGCGCCTGCCACGCCGGCGTGTAGCCGAGGATGAGGATCGGCGCCGCGATGCCGGCGCGGCGCAACGTCAGCCCCTCGCTGAGACAGGCCACCCCCAGCCAGGTCGCGCCGTTCAAGAGCGCGGTCTGCGCCACCTGGACCGCGCCGTGACCGTAGGCGTCGGCCTTCAGCGAGATCATCAGTTGCGCATCGCCCGCCAGCGTCGCCAGGCGCCGGACGTTGTGCGCGATGGCGCCCAGGTCAATCTCCAGCCAGGTGGGCCGGTCGGGACAGATGGTGATGATCTGTTGCCAGGCGGCATCCTGGCGCACCAACTGCTCGGCCGCCAGGCCGGGGTCGGCCAGCAACGGCCGCACCACCTGCTCCATGCGGGTCGCCAGCGAGCCTTTGACGAGCGCCACGTCGCCCGGCCCCAGTTGGTTCAGCACGGCCCGCGCCGCATCCTCGGCCGTGTAGGTGACGATCACCTGGTCGGCGCTCATGCCGGCGGCCCGCGCCGCCTCGGCGATCCGCCGCGCGCGGATTCCTTTCGTCACCAGTAGATCCAGCACGCCGGCGGCCCGTCGCCCCACCTGCTCGTGACCGGCGGCTTCGTAGTCTCCCAGTTCCAGCATGTCGCCCAACACCGCGATCTTACGCCGGCCTTCCAGCGCGGCCAGCGTTTCCAACGCGGCTTCGGCCGCGGCCGGGCTGGAGCTGTAGGAATCGTCCAGGAGGAGGCTGCCGTGCTGACCGGGGAGCGGGTTGAGCCGGCCGGGCAGCCGTGGCAGCTCGGCCAACTGAGCCACGATGGCGTCCAGGTCTATCTGGTAGGCCAGCCCGACCGCGATGGCCGCCAGCGCGGCGTAGACCTGGTGGCGGCCGAGCAGGGGCAGCCGCACGGTGCGCCGGCCGGCCGGCGTGTCCACGGTAAAGCGCAGCCCAGCGCGAGTGACTACGATGTCGCTGGCTTGAACGTGCCAGGCACTTCGGAAAGTGCCTGGCACGTGAGAAGTACCGTAAGTGACGACGGCCGCGGCCGTGCGCTCCGCCATCCCGAGCACCCGCGGGTCGTCCGCGTTGAGGACGGCCAGCCCATCGGCCGGCAGCGCGGCGACCAGATCGCCCTTTTCCCGTGCAATCGCTTCCAGGGAGCCGAAGGTCTCCAGGTGCGCCGGCTCGACGGTGGTCACAACCGCGATCTGCGGCGGCGCGATGCGGCCCAGCCGGCCGATCTCGCCGGGGTGGTCCGCGGCGATCTCCAGGACGGCGATGCGTTGTTCGGGGCGCAGCTCGCCCAGGGCGATGGGCAGGCCGTAGAGGCCATTATAATTGGCGCGGTTCTTGAAGACCACGTGCCGCGCCGCCAGGACGGCCGCGATGGCCTCTTTGGCCGTGGTCTTGCCCACGCTGCCGGTGACGCCGATCACCTGCACGCCCTGTTTCGCCAGGATGGTGCGCGCCCAATCCTGGATGGCCTGCCGGGTGTCGGGCACGACGACGCAGGTGACGCCGGACGCGGCGACCTCCGGCGGTTCCTGGCAGAGGACGCCGGTGGCGCCCCCCTCGCAGGCGTGGCGGATGTAGGCGTGGCCGTCGCCGCGCTCGGTCTTGACCGCCAGGAAGAGCTGGCTGGGCTGCACCAGGCGCGAGTCGTAGCAGAACGCGTCGAAGACGGTGGCGCCGGCCGTGCCGTGGACACGGCCGCCGGTCGCCGCGAGCAAATCGTCCAGGTGGATCATAGGGCTAATTGTAACAGATTCCGGGGTCTTCGGGAAACTTAGGCTATTCCTGCCCAGTAGTTTCCAAATGTGGATCGGGCGAGAACGTCATTCTGAGAACTGCCATGCCGCGCGGCGGCATTCGTGAAGCAAGAAACCCCACCGCTTGTCATGCTGAGCGGGTCGTTCCCGTGTCTTGTGCTGCGGCGAGCTTCCAGCGAAGCATCCGGCGTGGCAGCGAGACCCTTCGCTAGAGTCACGCCGCGGCGTACTGTTTGTCGTAGACCCGCTCAGAGCTTGCTCCTTCACTGCGTTCAGGGCCTGTCCTGAACACAGTGAAGGAACAAGTTCTCCTTGCCGCGACGAGACTCCTTCGACTGCGCTCAGAGCTTGCCCTGAACACAGTGAAGGGACAGGCTCTTCGCTGGAATCTCGCCGCAACGAACTTCACGGGGCGAACCCGCTCAGAGCTTGCCCTGAGTGCAGCGAAGGGGTGACATCCAGCGGGTAACCACTTTTGGAATTGCTGATTCCTGCCTTGACGGCTTTGGGCGAGTGAGGTAGAATCAAGCCGGTCGAATCACGTCCAGCGAGCAGCAGTGAGAGGGGATCATGTCGCAAGCCGTGTTGGCAAGGCAGTTCATCAGAGATGCCATGGGGCAGCCTGTAGCTGTGCTTCTCCCGATCGGGGAATATGCTCTGGTAAGGCCGCTTCTCGAAAGCCGCGAACAGGAATTGGCTGGCAAAGTGCGCGAGATGGAATTGGCCGCCAAGGATCCGCTCTTCCTCGCCGATCTCCGGGCGACTATGGCAGCGTTCGAAGTCGCCGACTCCGAATGGTGATTGATCGCAAGATTCGATCTCCGATAATGGCTGCACTACGCTTTCAACTGGATATATAGGGCGTTGCATCCGGCGGTCGTCCGTCGTTCGTCGGCGGTTGTTTTGACAAAAAGCCCGCCCTCGGTTACGATAGGGACGGTCGTGCTAGGCGGGGAGCTAGCGGTGCCCTGTACCCGCAATCCGCTACAGCGGGGCGGAATTCCTCTTCGAGAATCGGCGGTCAGCGGGACTGCCCCACCGGTAGGCGTTGATGGCTGGGTCCTGTGCGGCGGGGGCCTGTGAATCTGGTCAGGACCGGAAGGTAGCAGCCATAAGCGGTCACCCTCGGGTGCCACGGGGCTGCCTGGCCTGAGCAAGCCGGTGGTGGTAAGCCGAGTGACGAGGTACAACAAGGGGTGCACGGCCAGGAATCATGCAGACGGGCAAGCCAGTGATGGCTTGCCCGTTTTGTTGTGGGGAGCATTGACGACTTTCTTCAGGCATTCCCCTGCGCTAATCGAGCAAATCGGGGGCGAATTGGCGGACAATCTCGCGAATTCGCGCGCGAGACGCCTCGTCCAGTGCGTTCTGAATCTTCTTGGCATTCACCCCATGGAAGAACGGCAGGTGTAGGATGGGAATGTGCCTTTCGCGGCATTCTTTCTCGATTGCGCCCTTCGCCGGATCGAAAATCGCATCGTACAAGCCCGAAGTCGCGACAAGGGCGACCCGCGCGATAACGGTCTGATGTGAAAACACGTTGGCGATGTGCGGAATCGCCCCCTCCGCGACGGCTGCGCGTAAGTCCTGCTTGTTGGCGGTACGGTTTGGGATGCCGATCGGGAGTGCGTCGGCGTAAACGATGGGCGAGCCATTTCGCGCGATACAGCTTTGTTTGAGTCGCCACGTCGGTATCCCGATAACCCGCGCGACCATGCCATACGACGTGTTCCAGAAGCCGCAGCGCGACTTATTCGAGCGAAAGTTATAGGCGCCGAGGATGTTCTCAATCGGCAGGGCCGTATTCGGTTCCCGTCCGATCATCAGGATGAGCGGAAAGGATGCCGCCACCGTTCCCGCAAACGTTAAGAGAATGGGATGAGCGTCCAACTCGATGCGCGAAGATGAGTTCATCTGGCCTCCCCTTTCTTGACCAACCGATAGTTCCTCTTCCCAAACAGCGTCATTTGCGTCTCCAGTTGTACGCGATCCGCGGAGGGATAGACCTTCACGACCAGCCGATACTCGCACACCCCTTCAACCGTTGCCTGCGCCGTCAAACCACCTCACGGCCAGCCCAACCCGCCGCCTTCCCCACCGCTCGCGTCAAGGTGTTTCTTGGCAGGCGCAGTATCCTAGCCTTATCCCATGTCCTCAGTGGATACTTTTGTTCTATAAAGTTTTATCAATTCCTCTCTTATAGTTTCCCAGGGTCCATTACGTATTATCGCTCCTTCTGCTGATCCTGCCGAAGGGAACAAAGGCATGAAAATATCAGCAGTCTGTGTTTTGGAATCCTGGCCGACTTGGAAAGGAATAAGTTTAATAAATGGCTTCATATCTGCGGCACGCCTATACCTTAGAACAAGGCAATATACATTAATTGACTCTGCTGATTTCACCTCTGGCTTTACCACGAGACGTTGTGAAAGATCAATCTCAAAAGTTGCGCCGGCTTTGATAGCATCATGCACTGGTAATCGACTATGAACTATCTGGTAATCTGAGATTTCCTGTGTCGCTAGATCAAAATGCCCTGAGATTTCCGCAATCTCTTCAAGGTTTCTAATATCAATGGAGCCAGTGTTCACAAGTTGCAGTTTCGAGCCAAACATCGCCGTGTCGAGAACAGGCTCTATTGATGCCTCTAACTGACGCTTTGTTATCGAGAGAGTCTGTGCACTCTGAATAAGTGTCCACAGCAGCAAAACCGCAATAATAGTTTGAATTATAGCAGTAATTGCTTGGATGAAATCCGAGTTGTGTGAAACCCAATCCTTAGCTTGTTTGAACACTGCCTCTCCTCTTCTGCGTCTCAACTACAGTTGTGTCGGGTGGCAGGTAGTGCCGTATAATCGCATGGGAGCCAACTCATCGAAAGGAGACCTGCCACATGGAACGCCAGCCAGAACTGGAGCAAGTCCAGCGCCTCACGGTCAAGACCCTTGACCAAGTGTCCATTACGCGCACCTTGGATGGCCTGCTGTTCGCGGATCTTCATACTCCGATCATACCCCAAATTCTGTCCGCCGACAAGCGGCGATTTGCCAAAAACGCCGTGCGCTTGCAACCCGGTCACATCGCCGACGCCATCCGGTTGTTCCGGCTCCTGGCTTCCCTCATTCCACCAGCAGAAAAGCGTATCTGTTCATCTCGTCTGCAGGATCGGTGAGAACTTCGATGGGATACTCCAGGTTGCGTACCGTCGCGAAGACATCCACGGCCATGCCTTCGGGCGAGGGGCGGGAGAGCTTCGGCTCCTCGCACTCGGCGCGCGAGGGCAGGCACTCGGCGCAAATGTGGTGCGGTTCTTGCTGGTCGCCGCGTGCCGTGTCAGACCGCATCTTGATTGTCCTGAGTTTCTTCGCTCTCGTTTGCGTGGATTACGGCAAAGACTTTTCTAGCAGCTCCAACCTCGTCAAGACCACCAACGATAATGATGCCGACCACTTCACCTTCATAGGCATACACCAGCGCGTTATCGGGAATCTCCGCAAGACGTTTTTTGAGATAACCGACTGTGATCATTTTGACTCCTTTTTTGGCCGAAGCGACGTGGCCTGGCTGCACTGGGGCATGGCCTGCGGGCTCGAGGTCGGCTCATCGGCCAGGATGAGCTGCCAGTCGATCACAACTAATTCCCCTTTAAATCCGAGTAGCGAGTTCAGCCGCCGCGCGGTCGCTGGCAAGTTGCCCTGCGTGAACCAGAACGACGAACCGACCTGGTACCCTGCGAGTTCGATGCTCTCATCCTATCAGGAGGAGTGAAGCCCTTCAAGTACCCATCCTCGAATCAATGCGGTATACTCAACGCCTTTCGACCGAGCCACCCGCTTGACCGCTTCGACCTCCGGCAGACGTAACGGCACTAGCACGGTTTCTGCGTCGCGCTGGAATACGGGCTCCGTGACTTCTTCCAGTTGGTCTCCAAAATCGGTGAGGTCATGGGTGTCCCAAAACCTGGCTAATCTCTCAATAGAGTCGGTCTGCGGGATCTTTAGTCTGTTCATCTCTTGTTCTTCCATTGGTTGAACCGCTGCTTCTCTTCGCGCGTCATGGATCGTGCTGTTACAGGATAGCCGTTCCCGTCAGGAAATGCGATGACCACGCAAAACAGGTACCGACCGGCCGCCGTCTGTCCGAGGACATAGTACACCGGGTTGTGTCCCTCCGACTTTGCCCGTTGCACCAGAGCTTGCCCGAAGCAGGCGTCTTCCACCTCTCCGGGGGCGATCCCGTGAGCAGCAATGTGGTCAACCCTGTCTTCGGGCCAGATAAGCTGGCGGATCTTCATACTCCGATTATACCCCAAGCTCTGCCTGCCGACAAGCGGCGTTCTGTCAAGAACACCCTCCGTGCTTCCGTTTGCATATCTGGCGTCCCTTCATAGTTCCACATCGTCTACAGCGTTCTGCTCTGCAAAAGCCCTGGCCTCTGCCACGGTATCGAACTTCCTTGCCACTTCGTACGCGTACCAGGTGCGCTGCCCGCCTTTGTTCAGGGGGATCAGGCGGTCAAAGGTGGCCCTTCGACTGCGCTCAGGACAAGTGTGGAGCATGCTCACCCTTCTCCGCCCAAGACGTGCTCCAACGTAGCGACTAGAGGAGGCAGGTCACGCCGCACTGTCTGCCAAAGAATCTCTCGATTGATGTCATACTGAACCTCAGCCTCTTCAAGGACGCGTTGACGGAAATAACGGCTCAAATCTTCCGGGGTGCGCAGGTCAACGTTTCGCCCCCCGAACAGCGCCGACAGTTCCCGTTCCATGGCCGCGATACTGAACAGACCCGGCGCATGATCGGGCTCGAACTCTACGAGCACGTCTATGTCGCTGGCCGGCCCGAAATCGGGTCGCAGCACCGAGCCGAAGAGCGCCAGACGCTGGATGTGTCGTTGCCGGCAAAACACAGCGATTCTCTCTCTATCAGCCGATACTTTCAAGGTCATTGTGGCACCTCCTATAGTTCCACATCGTCTACGGCGTTCTGCTCTGCAAAGGCTCTAGCCTCTGCCACGGTGTCGAACTTCCTTGCCACTTCGTATGCGTACCACGTGCGCTGCCCGTCCTCGTTCACGGGGATCAGGCGGCGTTGGGCCATCCCATCATCAGGCGGCCACAGCTCCAGCAAACATATCGTGCCGTCACTGAATTCCCTGCACTTCGGGCATCGGCTTGGCCCTTTCTTGCAGTGCGCTGTGCGAATCCTACGGATGATCTGGTGTGGCACGTGGGAAGCTCCAACGCGGTGTTCAGGCGCGTAACGCCCCTTAGGGGTGACAGTCATCTGAGACAGGTCGTATTCGTCCCGCAGTTCATAATCGTCACGATCATTCTGTTTCGGCTTCCCTGAACCGTTCTTCGTTCTTGCGGAGCATTTCATAATCCAGTAGTTCAAGGCGGCGCTCGGCTTTGATAGACAGATTATACGCCGTGACGGTTGCTCTGTCAATCGCAGAAAAGTGGGGAAACTGCACGGGGACTTCCCAGTTGTCGCCAAGCGGCCTTCAGCCTCCACCGGATCTGACCATTACCCGTTTAACCACCCAATAATCGCGCTCTGTGAACGGCCCCGCCTGCGTCTTCAGCCGGGTGCGATCGGCCGCGCGATAGACGCCCACGATGAGCCGGTACTCGCCCGGCGGGATGTCGGGCGGCAGGCCCACCGTGTGACGGTCGGCCACCAGTTCGCCGGCGGCCCAGCGCTCGGTGGGGTAGTGGCCGTGCATCGGCTGCTCCTCCAGGTTGGCGGCGAGCCGGTCACCTGACCCCAGCAGTTGCACGACGACGACCAGCGGTTCGCCCGGCGCGGACGCGGCCTGCCACAGCAGTTCCACCGGCACTTTTCCGCCCGGCGCGACCGTGGTGGCGGGAGAGGTCGCGCTGACCAGCGCCAACGACCCGAAACGCGCGAGCGGCGCGCGTGCATCCGCGTGAGAACGAACGACCGTGACTCGACTTAAGTTCAGCCCATCTCGCACGGCGACCAGTCGTTCACGGTAATCCTGCGGCGGCCACGGCGCCCCCGTGGCTGGATCGTAGACCAGCAGGGCCAGCGTGTATTCGCCCGGCGGCGTGCCTGCGGGGATGCGCACGGCAAACGGCTGGTGTTGCGGCACACCGACCGGCCACTCGCCCGGCCCGAACTGCGACCCCAGCGGTCGTTCGTCCGGCGGCTGCGCCCAGGTGTCGCCGTCTCCGCCGATGAGGCGCAGCGAGGAGGCGAACGGCGTCGCGGCCGCCGCGTCGGCGCGCCAGGTCAGGCTGCCGTAGAGCGTGCCGCCGGACTCGACCGCGACCGCCGCGGGGTCGAACTGGACGCTCACGCCCGCTGCGTAGCGGTAGGTCGGCAGATCGGGCGGCCAGGCCACGCCGCGGCGCGGCACGAGAGCCTGCACGCGCATGTTCGCCTCTCCGGCGAACACCCGATCTTCCACAAGTTGCCCGTCCTCGGCCAGCCAGCCCCGCAGCTTGCCCGCGGGATCGTTCACCGTGTCATAGATGCGATACTGCCAGACGCGCGGAAACCGCTCGAACAGGCCCGCGATCTGGCGCTCGGCCACGTCCGCGGGCAGGGCGAAGAAGTCGGAGCGCGGATCGGCCCAGCCCAGCCCCGCGTCGCCGTCCACGTGGCCGGTCGTGACCACCACGAGGCCGGCGTCCGCACGCGGGGCCGGCAGCGCATCGGTCAGCCGGCCGCGGAACGTGATCGGGCCGTTCCAATAGGTGGTCAGCGCGGTGTAAGGCCACCCGGCATTGACCAGCACCACGTCCCCCGGTCGCCAGCGTTCCTGCAGGAAGCGGACGGCCGCGCGGTGGTCGTCGCCGCGGTAAAGCGGGTCGAACCAGAACGCGCGCAACGTCAGTGCGCTCGCGGCCAGCCAGATCACCGCGGCGCCCACCGCCACTGCCCTGAGGATAGGCCGCGGATGAACGCGGATAAACACGGATAAAGGGAAAGATCCGCGTCCATCCGTGTTGATCCGCGGCCCGTTTTCATGCGCCGTGGCGCTGCGCGCGGCATGGACATCTGCCCTGAAAAATGTCCCGCGGCTCCGGACTAGAGGCTTCAGCCGGTTTCTGCTTGTCGGGAGGGGATCATACAACGTTATCCTCTTGCGCCACGGCCATGCGAATCCCGCGGCCAACACGACGTAAAACGCCGGGCTGTAGGTGAACAGGTAGCGGACGTGATAGAGTGGCGTGACGGCCGAAACCAGGAGGATGAGGGCGAGCGGGCCGAAGGTGGCGAGCGGGAGGGACGTGATGCGTGATACGTGATGCGTGAAGCGCGAAACGTATTGCGTATTGCGTATTGCGTATTGCGTATTGCGGTTTGCGAGTGCTACAACGCCCAGTCCATACAACACCAGCGTGAGGAACAATACAGGCCACAGCCAGACCGGCGCGGACTGCCCCAGGCTGAGCGTGGTCCAGCTTTCAGCCAGGGCGGCGAGGACGTCCGGCGCGGTGCGCCAGGGCGGGACCGGTGGGTCAATGGCCTGGCGGTAGGCGACGGGAATCCAGGGGGCATAGAGGAGCGCGGCGGCGAGGTTGGCGAGCAGAAGGGGAAGAACGTGAAACGTGATGCGTGATGCGTGGTTCGTATTGCGTATTGCGCATTGCGTATTGCGTCGTTCGTCCTTCGTCGTTCGTCCTTCGTCGTTCGTCGTCGGTCGTCCGTCATCCGTCCTCCGTCGCGCCAGCACCACCAGCATCCACAAATTCAACGGTACCAGCAGAAAGGCGAAATAGTACAGTGTGTACATGCCGGCCGCGGCGGCGAGGGCGTAGACGAGCCACCATTTGAATTGTGGATTGTGGATTGCGGATTGCGGATTTGCGATTTGCCGATTTGCGACTTTCGTTTTTCGTTTTTCGTTTTGCCCGGCGCGCGTCGCCCGCAACAGCGCATACAGCGCCACCACCCCCAGCCCTGCGCCCAGCGTATACATCCGTACTTCCTGGCTGTACCAGACGTTGTACGGGCTGAGCGCGACCAGGGCAGCGGCGATGAGCGCGATCCGCCGGTCGGCCACGCGCTGCGCCAGCGCGTAGACCAACGCAATCAGCAAGACGCCGAAGAAGAGGGAGAAGAAGCCGGCCGTAAACTCCAGACCGATGCCGGATGGGTCGGCGTGGCCGGTAGGGTAGCCGGCCAGGATCAGCCAGCCGCGCAGCAGGACGTAGTAGCCCGGCGGGTGGATGTCGCCGGCCGTGTGGCGGATCAACTCGGGCAGCGGGCTGCCCGCCAGGTACGTGCTGACCGTCTCATCGTACCATAGGCTGTCGGCGCCGAGGCGGAAGAGGCGCAGGGCCGCGCCGGCGAGCAGGATCAAGGCCAGGGGAAGGCGGGCGCGCAAAGCCTTATCTAATGCCATGCCGACATCTTACTACAATCGCGCGATTCGCACAACCGGACGACTTGTCTGAGCTAGTGAGTCAGCCGCTCCACGATGAATCGTTCGGCGGCCGGCGCATCGACGCGGAGGGCGATGCGGGCCGTGGCGGGCGCCTCTGCGGTCGGTAACGAGACCAACGTCGCTCCGGCGGTGTGCTCGCCCTGGGTCTCGATCGTGATGCGCACCGGCTGAAGCTCTACCAGCGATGGGTCGAGCAGCGTGGTGATCGCGAGCGGATCGTGCAGGTGCGTCCAGCCGCCGTGCTCGATGAAATGCGGGTAGCGCAGCACCTGATCGGCCACGGCATCGTGGAACGGATCGCCCGCGGCGCGGATGCGCGCTACGTCTTCGCGGCGGATGCGTACCTGCGTGGTCACGTCCAGCGGCACGACGGTCAGCGCCGCGCCGGATGAGAAGACGATGTGCGCCGCCTCGGGGTCGCAGCGGATGTTGTGCTCGGTCCACGGCAGGTGCAACGCCCCCGCGCCGCCCACCACGCCGCCCATGATCGTCAGCCCCGCCAGGTTTTGCGCCAGCCGCGGCTCCTTCAGGAACGCCAGCGCCACGTTGGTCAGCGGGCCGATGGCGGCCAGGACGATCTCGCGGGGTTGAGCCATGACGGTGCGCACGATCAGGTCCGCGGCGTGCTCGGCCGAGGGTTGAAGCGCATTGTCCGCCGGCGTCAGCAGACCCTTGCCTTCGTGTCCCCCCCAGTAGACGCGGCGCTTGCCCAGCAGCGGCTTGGCCGCACCCATTGCCACCGGGACGCCCGTCACGCCCCGCAGTTGGAGCAGCTTCGTCACCATCCGGGCGCGCAACGCCACGTCGCCGTAGACCGTCGTCACGCCGATCAGCTCGATTTCCGGCGAGGCCAGGATCAGCGCCAGCGCCAGGCAATCATCCACATCGCTGCCGATGTCGGTGTCGAGGATGAGTTTTGTGGGCATAGCTCCTCATGGGAAACTGCGCTGTAAACAGGGCCTTGCGCGACTGTCACGCAGCACGCATCACGCAGCACGCTCCATACCGTCGCCCTTCGTCCAGCATTGCCAGATAGTTTTCCAACGGCACGTAGTTCGCCACGCTGTTGCCGGTGCCCAGGCAGTAACCGCCCCCACGATGGCATTTGTCCAGCGTGTCGCGCACGCGCGCCCGCACCTGATCCGGCGTGGCGCGACAGAGAAAGTCCATGTCGAGACCGCCGAGGAGGGCGATGCGGTCGCCATACTTCGACTTGGCGTCCACGACCGTCTCGATGGTGTCCTCGAACGAGTGTCGGGCGTCAATCCGCACGTTCTCGATCAGGTCGGGCATGATGGCGGTCAGCTTACCGCACGAGTGCAGCAGATAGGGCCGGCCCGCGGCGTGGCTGGCCTCGGCCATCAGCTTATGGCCGGGCAACACGAACTCGCGCAGATCGGCCGGGCTGATGAGCGTGCCGGAGCGGAATCCCATGTCGTCGCTGCCCCAAATGATCTTCACGCGGTCGAATTGCAGCAGCCGGCCGATGAAGACGCGATAGGTCTCGATCAGGCGTTGGCTGATGGCCGCCACCAGGTCGCGCTGGTCGTAGAGCAGGTAGCAGAGGGTCTCGTAGCCGGGCAGCCAGGATAGGTACTCGGCGAAGTGGGCGAAGCCGCCGCTGCCGATCACGCACATGTCGTCGGGCAGGTTGGCCTGGTACCATTCCAGGGCGTGCGTCGAGGCGCGGGCGGGATCGGGCCAGGGATAGCTCTCGAATTCCTCCCAGGTCGCGATCGGCCCGCGGTGCTCATCCTGGTATTGCCGGCCGCCGCGGCGTTGGAGATCAGCAGTGTCGTCAGCGAGGGCGTGCCGGAGGGGCATGTCGAACCCTTCCAGGCTGCATCGCACGTAGTCGTAGCCCAGGAAACGCTGGATGGCGATCTCGCGCTTTAAGTCGAAGTATGGGTCGGTCCGCTCCAGCCTGTCGGTCAGGCCGAATCGCTCGCACACCACGTCCTTGACCTCGGGATCGAGGAACAACTCGATAAAATGGACGCGCTTCGGCGTGCCCTCCCGGCGGATGCAGCGGACGAGAGCCTGCCAGTCGGGGGTGATGGGGAGGGTGAAAGGCGTGTGTGGCAAGGGAGTTCTCCTCACGCAGCCGGTTTGCCGATGGCCGCGTTCAATTCTTCGATCAGCCGGGCCTGGTCTTCCGGCCCCCAGCCGCGGGCGGCCGCGGCCTGGGCGATCGGCTCCCAGTAGGGGACGGGGCTATCGTGCCAGGGGATGCCGTACTGCTCGAAAATCGCGGCGGTCTGGGGCCAGGCCTGGGCGACCGCGCTGACCGCCGCGAGGTTGCCGATCGTCGCACTGGCCGGGTCGGCGATCGCCGTGATGACGCGTTCGGCCCGCGGCGCCGCGGGGGCCGAGATAACTACGGCGGGCGGTGGCAACAGGCCCAGCAGCCTGGCGGCGTTGTTGCCTATGATGTCCTCGTAAACCGCCGGATCCAGGCCGAGCCTCTCGATCTCATCCAGGAAGGGCCGGAAGTCGGGTTCGCGCTGCCGAGCCGGATAGAGCAGCAACGGGTAGTCCGAGCCGTAGAGGAGCTTGCGGTGGTCAACGCACCCGAGGGCCGCCTTGAAGATCGCCGCGGTGGGAAACAGGAGCGGCGAGCCGGCCGTGTCGTACCAGACGTTGCGCAGGCGTCGGCGCACCTCGGGCATCAGTTCGTAGAACAGGAGACCGCCGCCCCAGTGGGCCAGGATCAGCTTTAGCTCCGGGTAGCGGCACGCCAGGCGGTAGTAGTGCAGTAGGGGTGTGGCGCTCTTGCCTGGGTAATAATGGCCGACCTCCTCGTTGACGTGCAGGTTGAGCGGCACGCCGTAGCCGATGCAGGCTTCGACCAGCCGTAGGAAGTCCGGGTCGTCCAATTGGTAGCCCTGGCCGTAGGGACCGAGTTCGCCAACTCCGCTCATGCCGCCGTCGAGGCAGCGCTTTAGCTCGTCCAGGGCCTTTGCCCCGGCCTTTGGCTGGAGGACGGCGAACGCGCTCACCCGGTCGGACCAGCGCCGGATGATCGCCAGGGCCTGGTCGTTGCGCTCGACACACGCCTCGTGCCGCTGCCGGTATTCGCCCATGAGCATCACCCGGGCGATACCGGCCTTGTCCATATCTTCGATCGTGCGTTCCTGGGTCGCCCAGCCCTGCACCGAACGCCCGGCGGCGTCTGGCGCGAGCAACAGCCCCCAGTAAGGCTCCTGCGCCACGAATGCCTGGAGGTCTGCCAGCATGGCGGGCGGCGTATAATGGATGTGGGCGTCAATTGTCATAGTGGGATTCTAGCATCAACCGATTGGTGCGTCAAAAGCGACCGCCTCATCGTGCTGGCGCAAACCTTGACAAGTAACGACATTTTCCTTATGCTTGTGAGCATCGTTATCAGACAGCGGAGGCGGCTCCCATGCCGCCGGGCGCGGGCATGGGAGCCCGCCCTGCTATTGTTCGGATAGGCGCCAAACGCCCAAAGGAGGGCCAATGTCCAAGACCGTCCTCGCCCTGGTTCCCCATCCCGACGACGCGGAGTTCTACGCCGGCGGGACCCTCGCCAAGATGATTTCCGAAGGCGATCGCGTGTACGTCGTGGTCGCCACCGACGGCCGTTGTGGGTCGTTCACGATGGATCACGAATCGCTCGCCGCCATCCGCGCGGACGAGATGCGCCGGGCGGCCGCCGTCCTGGGCGCCGAGCCGCCCATCCTGCTCGGCTATCCCGACATGGGGCTGGATCAGCTCCCGCCCGGCACTTTGCGCGAAAAGTTCATTCGGGCGATTCGCCAGATCAAGCCCGACGTCGTCTTCACCGAAGACCCGTATGCGCCCTTCGAGACCCATCCCGATCACCGCGCGGTGGCCTGGGCCGCCACCGAGGCCATCTCCTATGCGCGCCTGCCCCTCATCTGTTCCGAACACCTGGCCGAAGGGCTGCTGCCGCACCTGGTCGTCGAGAAGTACTTCTACACCGATACCCCGACGCCCGCAAGCAAGATTATTGACATAACCGGCACAATCGGATGCAAGATCGCCGCGCTGGCTGCGCACAGGAGCCAGGTCGAGTTCCTCGTGGAGGGCGTGCTGATGGAAGCTCGGCTGGCAGGCCTGGATCTGCGCGCCATCTTCGGCGCCGCGGCCGATGATCCCGCGGCGCTGTTGGCCTGGGGCGTGCAGGCGACCGCCGCCGAGATCGGCCAACAGATCGGCGTCCAGTATGCCGAGGCTTTTCGCTACGAGCGGTTCGGGGCGCTGGTCGAGGGGATGCTCGGAAACGCAAAACGCAAAATGTAAAATTCATCAAGGAGTAACCCATGCCATCCTCATCCAAACATCGCTGGTTCGTCGTCGCCGTCTTCTTCACCTTCATGCTGCTCCATCAGTCCGATAAACTGCTGATCGGCACGCTGACGCCGAACATCATGGCGACGTTCGGGATCACCATGACCCAGATGGGCCTGGTATCCACCGGCGCGCTGATCGTGGGCGCAATCTGCTATCTGCTCTGGGGCTACCTGTACGACCGCTACGGCCGCGCCAAGTTACTGGCGTTGGCCTCCCTCATCTGGGGCGCCACAACCTGGTTGAACGCCATTGCGCCCACATACCGCGCCTTCCTGGTCACGCGCGCCAGCACAGGCATTGACGATTCCAGCTATCCTGGGCTCTACAGCCTCATCGCCGATTACTTCGGGCCGAAGGTGCGCGGCAAGATCTACGGGTTGCTGGAGCTGACCATGCCGCTCGGCTTTCTCTCCGGCATGATCCTGGCCCTGGCGTTGCGCGACGTGATCGGCTGGCGCGGCGTCTTCTACATCACCGGTTCCCTCGGCATCCTGCTGGCCGCGGTGATCTTCTTCGGCATCAAGGAGCCGCCGCGGGGCGGCACGGAGCCGGAGATGACCGGCGTCGAGCAGATCACCCGTTACCGCTTTTCGTGGCCGGTTGCCTGGGCGCTGTTCCAGAAGCGCAGTCTCCGCCTGCTCTTCATCCAGGGTTTCTTCGGCGTCTTCCCCTGGAACGTGATCGCGTACTGGTTCCTGACCTATTTGCAGAAGGAGCGCGGCTACAGCGAGACGCCGCTGCTTGTCACTATGGCCGTGGCTGTGATTGTGCTGGCGTTGGGCTATCCCCTGGGCGGCGCGCTCGGCGACTATCTCTTCAAGCGCACGCCGCGCGGCCGGCTGATCGTCTCCACCGTCGGCGTGATCGTGGGCGCGATCCTGCTATGGGGCACGCTGCGCGTGCCGGTCGGCAACCAGGGCTTGTTTCTGGTGATGCTGTCCCTGACCGCGCTCTTCATCCCCTTTGCCGGGCCCAACGTTATCTCGACCGTCTACGACGTGACCCTGCCGGAGGTGCGCAGCACGGCCCAGTCGGTGCAGAGCTTCATCGAGTCGGGCGGGGCGGCGCTGTCGCCGCTGGTGGCCGGCATGATCGCCGATCGGTGGTCGTTGCAGACTGCCATCCTGTGGATCTGCGTTTCCACGTGGGTATTGTGCGCCTTCTTCTTCGTCTTTGCCGCACGCTGCGTGCCGGTTGACATTGCCACCCTGCGCACTCAGATGGCCGCGCGGGCCGAACACGAGAAGGCGTTAGCAGGAACGGCAGGAAGGGCGTGAAACTGGAAGCTGGCGTTCCGGAGTTGAGGCTTCAGCCGGTCAAATTGATGATCTCAAGGGTCTCTCCGGCTAAAGCCTCTACTCCAGTCAGGGATGGGGGCAGGTTATGAAGATTGCGATTCTCGGCGCGGGCGGCGTGCGGACGCCGTTGATTGTGCAGGCGATGGCCGCCCGGCAGGAGCGCCTGGGGCTGACTGAGCTGGCCCTGATGGACGTTGACGGCGAGCGGCTGGAGCTTGTCGCCGCGCTTACCGCGGCCGCGGAGCATTCGGGGCAGGCGAAATTCAAGATCACTCGGACGACCGATCCCCGGCCGGCCCTGGCCGGGGCGGATTTCGTCATCACCACCTTTCGCGTGGGCGGGATCGCCGCGCGCGTGATTGATGAACACGTGCCGTTGAGCCACGGCGTTCTGGGCCAGGAGACCACCGGGCCGGGCGGCTTCGCGATGGCGATGCGCACCATACCGGTGCTGCTCGATTACCTGGCGCTGATGCGCGAGCTGTGCCCGGATGCCTGGCTGATCAACTTCGCCAACCCGGCCGGCTTGCTGGCCGAAGCCGCGGTGACTGCGGGCGGGTGGAAGCGGACGGTCGGCATCTGCGACGCGCCGGCGAGCATGGCGCGGGTGGCCGCGGCGCTGCTCGGCGTGGCTTACGACGAGGTCTACCTGGACTACTTCGGCCTCAACCACCTGGGCTGGATCCGCTCGGTCGTCCAGGCCGGCCACGATCACCTGCCGCAGTTCTTCGCCATGATCCGGCAGGCAGGCAAGATGCCGGGGCTGCCGTTCGACGGGGAGTTCCTCGCCGGCCTGGGTCTGATCCCCAACGAGTACCTGTTCTACTACTATCACGCAGCCGAGGCGGTGGCGAACATCCTGCGGGCCGGGCGGACGCGCGGGGAGCAGATCGCGGCCGCGAACGAGCGATTGTTTGCGGAGTTGCGGCGGCTGCAAGCGCCCCCCTCGCCCCCCAATCCTGGGGGGAATGCGGCTCCCCCCGAAGTCGGGGGGCGGGGGGGGGCCGAGATGCTGGCCATCTACCACGCCTATCTCGGCCACCGCGGCGAGACCTACATGGCGGGCGAGACCGGCGGCAGCCACAGCCTGGCCGGACTCGACGCCAGGCTGCTTGAGGCGTTGGCTGGCGAGGGTTACGCGGGAGTGGCGCTCGATCTGGTCGAGGGGCTGGTCGGCGCGTCGCCCCGCCAGATGATCCTCAACGTGCCCAATCGCGGGGCCATCCGGGGCATGGCCGCGGATGACGTGGTGGAGATCCCGGCCTATGTGGGCAAGGGGCTGGTGCGACCGCTGGCCGTTGGCGCGGTCCCCGGCCACGCGCTCGGCCTGATGCAGCAAGTCAAGGCTTACGAGCAGCTCACCATCGCCGCGGCGACTGAAGGCTCGTATGTAAAGGCCGTCGAGGCCCTGACGATCCACCCGCTGGTGCGCGATTACGCGCTGGCGAAGGCGATTCTCGACGAATACCGGGCGCAGCACGGCGCGCTGTTCCCGCAACTGGTTTGATGTACGTGCCTGGCACTTCCGAAGTGCCAGGCACGTCTTGAGGCATCCATGATTGACAACCTAACGTTGACTTCCCCCATCACCTATCTTTCCCACGCTGATCCCACCTCCGTCGGCATGACCGAAGCCGGCGTGCGGCGGATCAACGAGATCTTCGACAGCCAGCTTGCCCGCGGCCTGCGCCCCGGCGCGCAACTCGTCGTGCTCCGCCACGGCCAGGTCATCGTTGACCGCGCGGCCGGCCTGGCGAGCATCGTCCGCCGGACAGCCGTGACGCCGGAGACGCCGTTCCTCACCTGGTCATGCACCAAAGCCTTCACCGGCATGTGCATCCACAAGCTGATCGAGGAAGGCAAGATCGAGTGGGACGCGCCGGTGGCCGAGTATTGGCCGGAGTTCGGCTGCAACGGCAAGGGACCGGCGACCATCCGGCACGTCTTCCTGCACCAGGCCGGTGTTCCCGCCCGCGGCCTGTACACGCAGGTTTTGCTGTGGCCCAACTGGGAGGCGGTGACGCGCAACGTCGCACAACTCGCGGCCGAGTTTCCACCGGGCACGAAATCGGCGTATCACCTGGTCAACTACGGCTTCATCTTCGGCGAAGTGGTGCGCCGCGTGACCGGGCAGCCGATCCAGGATTACCTGCGGGATACCTTCCTGGCGCCGATGGGCCTGCGCCGCAGTTGGTTGGGCCTGCCGGCCAGCGAACGCTGGCGCGCGGCCGGCATCTACACCACCGCGCGAGAGCAGATTCCCGCCGTCGTCGGGTTCAGCCGCTTCGCGGTCCGCCACGCGGTGATGCCGGCGGCCACGCTGCACAGCAATGCGCGCGAGATCGCGGTCTTCTACCAGATGCTCCTCAACGGCGGGCAATACGCCGGGCGGCGCTATCTGCGACCGGAAACGGTGGCTGCGGCGACCGCCCTGGGCTACGAAGGCCTCGACGCGACCATCGGCTGGCCGATCCGCTGGGCGCACGGCTTCCACCTGGGCGGTGCGATCGCACTGCCGGGCCATCCTGTTACCGAGCCGGGCATGGGCAAGGGCAGCACCATCCGTACCTTCGGCCACTTCGGCCAGGCCACCTGCATGGCCTGGGCCGACCCCGACGCGGAGATCGCGGTCGTCTTCCTGTGCAACCGGCTGCTGGATGAGGCCGGCGTTCAGGCGCGCTATCGCGAGCTGTGTGACGCGGTGTGGGATGCCATTTGCTGAGGGAACTTGGGGGAACACGAAGGAACTTGGGGGAACTTGGCGGGGCTTGGGGGAACTTGGCGGAACTCGATGAGGCGCAGTGGAATTTGGCAGCTCTTGGCGTCCACCGCGATCCCCTTCAGTTCCCTCAGTTCCCTTAGCTCCCCCAGTTCCTCACAGTTCCCTTAGCTCCCCCAGTTCCCTCATTTTCCCCCGTCCCTCCACCACAAGGAGCGAACGTGTCTCGTTACGATATCCTCCTCGTCGGCTACTACTTCGCCGATCTGATTTTCGGCGGGCTGCCGCGCTTTCCTGAGTTGGGGCATGAGGTGGTGGGGACCGAGTTTGACATGGTTCCTGGCGGCGCGTGCAATTCCGCAGTCGCCATGCACCGGCTGGGACTCAAGGTGGGCTGGCCGGACGATTTCGGCAACGACGATTTCAGCCGCCTGGTGTTGGCGCGCATGAGGGCCGAGGGGTTGGACGACGCGCTGTTCGTCCAGCACCCGCGGCCGCTCCGCAACATCACCGTGTCGGTGAGCTATCCCCAAGACCGCGCATTCATCACCTATTGCGATCCCCAGCCGAAGGTCCCCGCCGCGCTGAAGGCGCTGGCGACCGCATCGGCGCGCGCGGTTTGCATCGCGGGCCTCTACTATGGCCCCCTCTTCGATGCCGGCCTGATACCGATCCGCCTCAAGCGTATGAAGCTGATCATGGATGGCAACTCCGACCGCGGAGAGACCTTGGCCGATCGCGCGGTGAAACGGGCCGTGCAGTGCGTGGATCTGTTCCTGCCCAACGCGCTGGAGGCGCGACGGATGACCGGCACGGACGACCTGATGGCCGCGATCCGCACGCTGGCGAAATTGTGCCCGCTGGTCGTGGTCAAGGATGGCCCGGCCGGCGCCTACGCGTGCGCGGGGGCCGAGATTTTGCACGCCCCGGCCATCCCCGTGACCCCGGTTGACACGACCGGCGCAGGCGATTGTTTCAACGCCGGCTTCATCAAGGCCTGGTTCGATGGCCGGCCGCTGATCGAATGCCTGCGCTGGGGCAACATCGTCGGCGGACTTTCGACGCTCGCGCGCGGCGGAACGGGGCGCGTAGTGACGGTGACGGAGGTGCAGAAGTATCTGGCGGAGTTCCACTGACAGGAGTTGCGCAGTCCCGCGAGCGGAGGCCACGGGACCGCACTACGGAGTCAGAGATGGAAGTCGTACTCGTTGACACATCCAACCGGCGTCAGGTCCAACAATTCCTCGACCTGCCCTTTGCGCTCTACCGCGACGTGCCCCAATGGGTGCCGCCGCTGGCAGGCGAGGCGCATGTTGGATCGCCGGCGCCATCCCTTCTACCGGCATTCTGACGCGGCGTTCTTCCTGGCCCTGGAGCGCGGACGCCCGCTCGACCGGCTGTGCTGATGGATGTCTTTACCCGCGCCATCCGCGGCCGGCCACCCGGCTGACTTGACCGATGCCCAATCTCATCTATAATGGGGGCATTCCCATCGGAAGGCGAGAGGGATCGGTTTCAGGTCGGTCCATCCCATCTTTTGAGCGCCGTTTGGGTGTCCAATTCCAGGGGTGCACTTCAGTCATCTGGTGTTTCGATGTTGGTCTGTATCTTTCCAATTTGTAGGGGCGCACCCTTGCGGTCGCCCTGGCGGGCAGGCGCAAGGCCGTGCCCCTACCCCGGATGATTGAGAAGATACGTTGGTCTGCCGCATCCAGAGTGAAGTGGCGTCAGAAGTTGCGATTGGACGTGGGTTGACGGAGGATGCTCCATGATCTCCACCCTGACAGAACGAATTAACACAGACTGGCTCTCGAAGGTCATGTCTAGTCTCAGACTGGACTACCGGACAGCAGCAGTGGCATGGTCGATCTTTAGTTTGGCGAGAGATATCGGTCTGGCTCTGGCCTATGGAGTGCTGTATCCCACCAGCAGTAACGTGGGACTGCTTGGAGATCCGGGGCCTCTCCTACACGACTGCCTTGTGCACCCCATCATGATCGCCTACTTCTGCTGGCTACAAACCAATGGCCTTAACGCATTCAGCAGTCTGTTGAGAGAGAACATCGTCAGGAATGATGAGGAGACGGAGCGAATCCTCAATAAACACCTTGCGCGTCTGCGGAATCGAAGGATATACTGGTTGGCTGTCTTGGTTAGTACGGGCGCGATTCTCGGTTGGTTTTTATCCCTTCGCTTTACGCCCGTCTCAGTAGCTGGACTCTATTGGTTGATGGCCCATCCGATGCTGCTGTGGTGGACCTCTCCAGCCATCTTCGTGGTGGCCTATGCCATAGCGATGTCAGTGTATGACATAGCGATCATCGTCATCGGACTGAACGATCTGTTCAGACACAAGAGGATCTCAGTTGATATACTCAACCCTGACGGCGCGGGCGGTCTCGGTGCAATCGGCCAATTGATCAGCAGTCTAGGATACGTTATCGCGGCCCTCGGCGCGACTTACTCGGTGCTGATACTACTCCATGGGGTTGCATCGCGGAATGATACCCCGACCATTGTAGGTATTGCCTTTTATGTGGTGTTGGCGCCAGCGGTGTTCCTCACGCCGCTGTGGTCTACGCACAAGAAGATGGTCGAGTTTCGAAACGATACTCTTCGAGAACTGGCTGGTGGAATCCGCACGGCGTTTTCAGGCTTCCTGAATGGTCAGGATCACACCGCAGAGCAAATCGAGTCATTGCTGCGGAATACGCAACAAACCTACGCGATGCGTGACTTAGTCATGAGATTCCCCACTTGGCCAGTCAATACGGGAACTTTCAGGAAGTTCTTCGGCCTAGTTTATTCCACAATCATCCCGGCCGTGCTGTCTCTTGGAGCCAACCTGCTGAAGTAGTGCGCACAACCCTCAAGACCACCAAAGGGTGGCACACGCTTGTTATTGTCCTTGTTGTTCTTTTCCGACAGGCCAGTCGAGCGCCGTTTCCGAGGCTCTTGCCCGTTGCAATTCCCATTGTGTGTCTTGCGCGCCCTGCGCCGATCTTCGGTGTTCGGGACGCGCATCCGCATGCGGATGTTCTTCGGCGTCACTTCTGCCAGTCCGACCTCAATCCCTAGACGTGGGAGCCTACTCTGCTGTCAAATCGTGATCTGCTGAGTCTACAAGATGCACCGGATGTATCACCGCAGCCTGTAATCGGACTTGTAACCTTCCCTATTTAGACTTTGTGGTATAATGATCGCGCAATCGAGCTTGGTTCTTCCCCGTGTAGCCCTTTCCGAAATGGGAGCACCGTGATGTTGCGTCACTCATCGGTTTTTCCACAGAGATCATTCTTCTTGCGCCCGCGTTCGGCGCGCGATCATTCCGATCCGAAAGGAGTGCTTATGTCTCTCAATCTCAATCCCTGGCTTGCCCTGCTCTTGGGCATCTTGATCGGCTGGCTCCTCGAATGGCTGCTGGAGCTGTGGTTCTTCCGGCGGCGGCGGCTGGAATGCCAAAGTCGGCTGTCGCAAGTGGAAGCTGATTTGCGCACAAGGGAGATCGAGTTGGGCAACGCGCGTGCCCACGCCGACTCATTGCAGGCGGATTTGACCGCATTGTCGAGCGTCCGTCGCCTCGATGTCAAGGCCGAAGCGCCCGCCTTTAAGGCTCCCGATGTGAAGGTCGAAGCTCCGCAGGTAGAAGTTAATCCTCCCCAAGTCAAGCTGCCCGAGGTCGGTGTGGCTGCGGCCGCCGGCGCCGGATTGGCGGGATTGGCGGCCAAGATCACCGGCGAGGGGCCACGGGTTGAAGTTACGGCGCCAACAGCCGAATTGCCCAAAGTCGAGGTGGCTGCGCCTGAGATTGAGGCCCCTACGGCCACATTGCCCGCGGTCGAGTTGCCGCACGTGGCGGTCGAGACGCCCAAGATCGCGGCTCGTTTGCCGGAAGTAACGGCGCCAACCGTCCAGGTTGAATTGCCCGAGGCCGCCTTGCCGGCCGTCGAGTTGCCCGCCATTAGCGCCGAGCTGCCCGCGGCCTCTGTCGCCGCGCCGCGGGTTGAGTTGCCCGAAGCCGGTCTGGCGGCTGTGGCCGGCCTGGGAGTGACCGGTCTAACCGGCAAGTTCGAGGGAGAGGCGCCGGAAGTCGAGACTCGATTGGCCGGCGCGCACGTCGAGATGCCCGGCATCGCGATCGAAGCGCCGGAGGTTGTCGCTCCGGCGGTCAGCGCCGAGCTACCGGCGGTCGGGTTGCCGAAAGTTGAGTTGTCTGAGGCAGGGTTGGCGGCTGTGGCCGGTGCGGGGCTGGCAGGAGTCGCGGGTAAGCTCACCGCTGAGACGCCAAAGGTCGAGCTACCGAAGGTTGAAGTGCCTCAGGTGGAGCTGACCGCGCCGAAGGTCGAGCTACCAAAGGTCGAGGCCGAGTTGCCGGCGGTCGAACTGCCAACGGTTGAGCTACCGAAGGTCGAGCTGCCCGAAGTAGAGCTGGCGGCAGTCGCCGGTGCAGGTTTGGCCGGTCTCGCGGGCAAGCTCACCGCTGACACGCCGGCGATCGAACTGCCGGCGGTTGAGCTACCGAAGGTTGAGGTCGAGTTGCCGAAGGTGGAGATTGCCGCGCCGAAGGTCGAGCTGCCCGAAGTAGGACTGGCGGCCGTCACCGGCATCGGGCTGGCCGGACTTGGGGGCAAGCTCACTGCTGAGGCGCCGGTGGTCGAAGCGCCCGCGGTGGAGGCCACGCTGGCTGGTGCCACGGTCGAGATGCCGAAGATCGAGATCGAGACGCCCAAGCTAGAGGCCGAGCGCAGCGTGAACTGGACGGCCGCACCGGCCGAACCGGCGGCGCCTCGCGCCGAAGTGCATTGGCCGGAGGTCGGCAGCACCGTGGCCGAGGTGGGCGCGACTCTGCCGGAGGTGCAGCCGCTTGCGGCGGAGATCAAGGCCCCGAGCATCGGCGCTGAACTACCGGCCGTGGCGGTAGCGGCCGGCGCCGCAATGGGCGCCCGTCTGCCCGATGTCGCGGTGGAGGTCACGCAGCCGCCGGCCGCGTCCCCCGCGATCGCTGGCGATGATCTGGAGATCATCGAAGGGATTGGGCCTGTCTACGCGGCCAAGCTGCACGCCGCCGGCATCACCACCTGTGCTCAATTGGCCGCCACCGATGAGGCGCGGCTGGGGCAGATCATCGCCGCACCCGCGTGGCGCAAGACCAACTACGCGGATTGGCTCGCCCAGGCCCGGCTGGCCGCTGCTGGCAATGAAGAAGGTCTCACGGCCTTTCAGACTGAACTGTTCAGCCGGCAGGGCAACAATCTCGACCTGATCAGCGGGATCGGCTCGAAGACGGCCGATGTCCTGAAAGGTGCGGGGATCACCTCCTTTGCCGCGCTGGCCGAAGCGACGCCTGAAAAATTGGCCGCGATCGTCAAGAAGGCCGGCGTACGTGGCGGCGAGTATCAGACCTGGATTGCGGAGGCCGGACAACGCGCTGCGGGCAAGCGCGTGCCGCGCGTGCGCAAGATCCGCGCCGCGGCTCACGTTTCCTCCTGTCCGCAAGACCTGTCGAAGCTGCATGGAATCGGCACGGTGTACGAGCAGAAGCTCTATGCCGCCGGCATCGGCACCTTCTGGCAATTGTCTCAGGCGGATGCGACCAACCTGGCCGGCATCCTGGGCATCAAGGACTTCCAAAAGGTGGACCTGGCCGAGATCAAGGCCGCCGCGCAGAAGATGGCCGAAGAGACCGACACTGTCGGCCTAAGTTGGGATGGCTCGCAGCCCGACGACTTCGAGCCACTCGGCGGGATCGGCGAGGTCTATGAGGGGCGGCTGTACGACGCCGGCATCTGCACCTACCGTGCCCTGGCGGCCACGACCGTCGAACGGTTGGCCGAGATCTGCAAGGCCCCGGCGTGGCGCATGCCGGATTACGCCGGCTGGATCGCCCAGGCAAAGGTGCGGCTGGCGGAAGGGAAGTAGGCCATGCGCACCGACCGCCCTCCTTACTGGTTCTGGCGCATTGATCGCTGGGTGTTGCTTCTGGCGTTGCTCCTGGCGCTCGCGCTGCTGCTCGCCGTCCTGCGCGGCTGCGGCGCGCCGTAATTGAGTTCGTAAGTCCAGCAACCTATACTGCGCATTATTGAGGTTTGGAGTTGGGCGAGGGTAACCTCGCCCCAACCATGTCTGCGATAATCATCCCAGTGGAAAGGACAGGGAGTCACACATGAGCATGGAAGACCTGATTCAGGCGATGATGGGCGGCGCGGGCACGCAAGGCGCGCAAAGCCAGTCGGCCGACCAGTCGGCGGGCGATCCGCTCGCCGCGATCCTGCAGGCGCTCTTGGGCGGCGCGGGCCAGAGCGCAATATCCGGTCAGACGCCGGCCCAGGACGGCATGGAAGGGCTGCCGGCGGGCATGGGCGGCCTCGGCGACATTCTGGGCGCCATCTTGGGCGGCGCGCAGGGCGCTTCCAGCCAGACGATGCCGGTCCAGTCTGCGCCGGATGGCATGGGTGGCCTCGGCGACATCTTGGGCGCGATCTTGAGCGGGTCGGCCGGCGGCGACGTGGCGTCGTCTGGCATCGGCGCGCTCTTTGCGCCGATTATCAGCAGCCTGGCGGCCAAGCTGGGTCTGCCGCCGGCGATGGCGCAGATGGTCGTCTCGTTCGTGATGAGCAAGCTCTTCGCCGCACGCCAGGCGGGTGGCTTCCTGCCCGCGCAGCCGGTGCAAACTCAGCCAGGGCAGCGCCGCCAGGCGGCTCAACCGAGCGGCCTCAACCTGGACGACCTGTTCAATCGCATGAGCAACGGCCAGGGCGTGGATGCCAGCTATCTGAAATCCACCGGCTTGACCAACGAGTTGGCGCAGCAGACCGGCATGGACCACGCAACTGCTACGCAAAGCCTGCAAGAGGTCTTCAATATGCTCAGCCCGATTCCGTTGCAGCGCGAATAAACGAGTCGCGAGAGACAGACGAGATTGCGCACGCAACATCTCGTCTGTCTCTCATATGCCGCCGGTTCCAAGTTGTGCGTATCGCCTCTCTGGTGTAAACTCCTCTCGTTGTGCTTCTCCCATCCCCAATCGGAGCCTGCCATGAACGCCAACAAATCCATCGTCGTCGTCTTCAAATCCGACGGCATGGGCGCCACCGACGCCCAGCCGTTGCGCGTAACCCTGGCGCACAAGTTCCTGGCCCTGATCGCCGACGCCGAGCCGTTGCCCAAAGCCATCTGTTTTTACACCGACGGGGTCAAGCTGGTTTGCGCTGGCTCGCCCGTCCTGACCGAGCTGCGCACCCTGGAGGCCCGCGGCGTCCACCTGGTGATCTGCCAGACCTGCCTGAACTCCCTGGGTCTGACCGAAAATGTGCAGATCGGCATCGTCGGCGGCATGGCCGACATCATCACGGCCATGTGGGGGGCGGATACCGTGATTACAGTGTAGCATTCGCGGCGTCATTGCGAGCGGCTTTTTGCGAAGCAATCCCTCCCATCGCAGGAGATTGTTTCGTCGCAAAAAAACGCAATACCGCAAGAGTCACTACCCGCCGCCTGTCATTCTGAGCGGGTTCGCCCCTAAACTCGCGTAACGGCGAGAATCCAGCGAAGAATCCTTCACTTCAGGGTGACAATAGCGAGTTTTGCGGTATTGTCAAAAAACGTTCCTCGCAATGACCCTTATGGTTAGCTACGACTGGAGGTCGCATTATGCTGAAGCGCTTGTCTCTCGCATTGCTCTTGACTGTCGTGGGTCTGTTCGTCCTGGCCGGTGCGGTTCTGGCCGTTCCGTCCCTGCCCTTCAGCCCCTACGGCATCGCCCGGCTCGACGGCGGCTACGTCGGCGCGGGCACGGCCGTCAGCGCGTGGTGCGGCGGCGCGCAGGTGCGCGCGACCGCTGCCCGTGTCGAGGCCGGCGCGTCGTGGTATGTCAACCTGGACGTGCCGGGTGATGACACCTCGACGCCGGCCATCCGGGAAGGCTGCACCGTGTCCGAGACCGTTACCTTCCAGGTCGGCGCCGCGTGGAGCGAGCAGGCGATCCCGTGGGTTTCGGCCGGACCGGCGCTCACGCTGACCGCCTCGACCGCGGCCAGGCCCGCCCCGGTTGCGCCCACGGTGACGCCGACGCGCGCCGGCGGCACGGTGCGCCTTTCGTGGGCTGATTTGCCGGATGATCGCACCTACGAGGTGTGGCGGAGCGCCGCGCCCTACTTTGCGTCTGGCGCGGCCGGCTCGACCGTCATCGCCAACGCGCCGGCCAACTGCACGGCCGCAGGGGGTGTGTTCACCTGCGACGATGCCGGCGCGGCCGGCGATCCGGCGGTGAACTACTTCTACGTTGTCCGCGCCGGCAACGCCACCGCTGCCGTGGCCGATTCCTCGCACGTCGGCGCGTTCACCTTCGGCCTGGCGCCGGGGAATTGAGGGGGTACGCCGCCATGCAACATTCAACTCGCCTGATTCCAGTTGCTCTCGTTCTGGCGTTCCTGCTCGCGGCTTTACCTCCGGCCGGCGTCACACCGGTTGCCCGCGCGCTGCAAGGGACGCCTGACCAGCCCAGCGCGGTGCAGATGCCCGCCGGGCCGGTCATCGCGCGCGTCTATTATCCCGACCAGGCGACGCTGGAGCAGTTCGCCGCCGAGTTGGACATCCTCGAAGCGCACCGGGCCGAGGGTTACGTGGTGGCCCTTCTGCGACCGGAACGCTACGCCCAGCTTCTCAACGCCGGCTACCGCGTGGAGATAGACCAGGCAAAGACTGACCTGGTCAACCGCCCGGCACAGCGGCTGCCCGGACAAGAGGCGGGCATCCCTGGCTATCCCTGTTACCGCACGGTCGAAGAGACCTATGCCGCGATGGCGCAGCTTGCGGCCGATCACCCCGACCTGGCGACCTGGCAGGACATCGGCGACAGTTGGGACAAGGTGACGCCCGGCGGCCCGGCCGGTTACGACCTGTACGTGCTTCTGCTCACCAACCACGCCCGCCCCGGCCCAAAGCCGAAGTTCTTCCTCATGGGCGCCATTCACGCCCGCGAATATACTACAGCGGAAACGGCTGCGCGCTTCGCCGAATATCTAATATCCAATATCGGTATTGATCCCGACATCACCTGGCTCCTCGACTACTTCGAGATCCACATCGTCCCCGTCACCAACCCCGACGGCCGGAAGTGGGCCGAACAGGGGGAGTCGTGGCGCAAAAACACCGACAACGATGACGGCTGCACCTCCTTTCCGAACTACGGTACCGACCTGAACCGTAACAGCAGCTTCAAGTGGGGCGGTCAGGGGGCCAGCGCCAGCGCGTGCAACGAGACCTACCGCGGCCCGTCGGCAGCGTCGGAGCCGGAGACCCAAGTGATCCAGAACTACGTCGCGTCCATCTTCCCCGATCAACGCGGCCCCGGCATCGGCGACCCAGCTCCGGCTGACGCGATGGGTACGTTCATCACCCTGCACAGCTACGGCGATCTGGTGCTTTTCCCGTTCGGCTACAGCAGTTTCTCGAATGCTCCGAACGAGACGGCGCTCCAGACCCTGGGGCGCAAGATGGGCTACTTCAACCACTACACGGTCGAGCAGTCAAACCAGTTGTATCCGGCCAGCGGCACGACCGACGACTGGGCCTACGGCGAGCTGGGGATCGCCGCGTACACCATCGAGATGGGCACCGATTTCTTCGAGAGCTGCACGAATTTCGAGGGTACGATCTGGCCGGCAAACCGGCCGGCGCTGCTCTACGCGTTCAAAGCCACCCGGCATCCCTACATGGATCCGGCCGGCCCCGACTCGATCCAGGCGACCGTCGTGCCCACGCGCACGGTGACAGGCACGCCGGTCATGTTGACCGCGGTGGCCGACGACACCCGCTATTCCTCCGGCGAGCCGAGCCAGGCGATCGCGGCCGCGCATTATTCGATGGATGCGCCCTCATGGATCACCGGCACGGCCATCTTCACCATGACCGCGGCCGACGGCGCGTTCAACTCGACCGTCGAGACCGTTCGCGCGACCGTGGACACGACGGGCCTGGCCCCCGGCCGGCACACGATCTTCGTGGAGAGCAAGGACGCGGCCGGCAATTGGGGCGTCTCCGGCGCGGTCTTCCTGGAGATCGGCGCGACGCCGCAGATGGCGATGGCCGTAGATTGGAACCTGGTCGCGGCGGCCGTGGCCCCGTCCAACCCGACCCTGCCGGGCGTGCTGAATTCGATCGGCGGGAGCTACAGCTCGGTCCAGGGCTACGACGCGTGCAACCCTGCCGACCCCTGGCAGCAGTTCGATCCGGCCGCGCCGCCGCCGGCCAACGATCTGACCGCACTGGATGCGGCCCGCGGCTACTGGCTGCAAGCGACGGCCCCGGTCACGCTGACCATCACCGGCACGCTGCCGATCACTACGGCCATTGCGCTCTGCCCCGGCTGGAACCTGGTCGGCTACCCATCCTACGCGGCTGTTGCCCTGCCCGCCGCGCTGACGAGCATCGCCGGCAAGTACGATCTGGTTTATGCCTATGGCCCCCCCTCGGTCCCCCCCGATCTCGGGGGGGATGAGTGGCAGAAGTACGATCCCGCCGCGCCGCCGTTCGCCAACGATCTGACCGCGCTGGGGCCGGGGCGCGGATATTGGATTCGGATGAAAGAAGCGGGGACGTTGGTGGTAGGACCGTGATGGCATGCCAGGCGCTCCGAAAAGCGCCTGGCGCGTGTCAATTCATGCCTTTTGCGTGCCGGAACTGTGTCTCATACAGCCCCGCATACAGCCCGCCGCGGGCCAGCAGCTCGGCGTGTGTGCCCTGCTCCACCAGCCGGCCGCCATCGAGCACCAGGATCGTGTCCGCGGCCAGGATGGTGCTCAGGCGATGCGCGATCACCAGGCTGGTGCGCTGCGCCATGATCCGCTCCAGCGCCTCCTGGATCAGCGCCTCCGACTGGCTGTCGAGCGACGACGTCGCCTCGTCCAACACCAGGATGCGCGGGTCCTTCAGGATCACGCGGGCGATGGCGACGCGCTGCTTCTCACCGCCGGAGAGCCGGTAGCCGCGGTTGCCGACGATCGTCTCGTACCCGTCCGGCAGATCGGCGATGAAGTCGTGGATGTTGGCGGCGCGGCACGCAGCTTCGATTTCATCGTCGGTCGCATCGGGCCGCGCGTAGAGCAGGTTGGCGCGGATCGTGTCGTTGAACAGGTACGTCTCCTGCGTCACCATGCCGATCTGCGCCGAGAGGGTGTCGAGCGTGAGGTCGCGGATGTCGTGGCCGTCAATCGTGATGCGGCCCTCGGTGGGGTCGTAGAGCCGCGGCAGCAGGTAGGTGATGGTCGTCTTGCCCGCGCCGCTCGGCCCCACCAGCGCGGCCAGTTGGCCGGGCTGCACTGCAAAGGTGACGTCGCGCAGCGCCCAGCGCGGGGCGTTCTCCGATGACGTGCCAGGCACTTCCGAAGTGCCTGGCACGTGCGATGGCGACACTTGCCTTCCCCCCTCCTGTGACAGCGGCGGCGGCTCGCCGCGGCCCCTGCCAAACCGCTCGACCTCGGTCAGCGTGGCGACCGCGCCCAGATCGTGCTCGCCAGGCTGATAGCGGAAAGAGACGTCCTCGAAGCGCACCTGGCCGGCCACGGCCTCCAACCGCAAGGGGTCGGGCCGCTCCTGGATCTCCAGCGGCAGATCAAGCACCTCGAACACCCGCTCGAAGCTGACCATCGAGGTCGTGAAGTCAATCCGCGCGTTGCTCAACGCCGACAATGGCCCGTAGAGCATCCCCAGGTAGGCGGTGAACGCGATGACGGTGCCGATGGTAAAGCTGCCCCGCAGCACCAGGTTGCCGCCGACCCAGAAGACCAGCACCGTCCCCACCGCGCTCACCAGGCTCACGGTCAGGAAGAACCAGCGCATCAGGAACGCCTGCTTGATCCCCGCCTGGCGCACGCGGCCGGCCCGGTCGCCGAAGCGCCGCACCTCGCTCGGTCCGCGGCCGAACAGCTTCACCAGCAGCGCGCCGCTGACGTTCAGCGTCTCGTTCATCAGCGCGTTCATCTCGCTGTTGAGCATCAGTTGCTCGCGCACCACCCCGCGCAGTCTCCCGCCGAGCAGCCGCGCCGGGATCAAAAAGAGCGGCAGCACGGCCACGGCCAACAGCGTCAGCCGCCACTCCAGCCGGAGCATGATCGCCAGGGTGCTGGCGAGCGTGATGACGTTGGTGATGAGGTCAACGATGGTGCCGCTGACCGCGCGCTGCGCGCCGATCACGTCGTTGTTGAGCCGCGACATCAGCTCGCCGGTCTTGGTGGTGGTGAAGAAGCGCAACGACATGCGCTGGATGTGGCTGAAAAGCGCCACGCGCAGATCGAAGATCACTCCTTCGCCGATGGCCGCGCCGAAGTAGCGTTGCGCCACGCCGAGCAGCCCGTTGATCAGCGGGATGCCGATGATGCCCAACGCCAGCAGGTTCAGCCGGGCGAAGTCGCGTTGGGGCAGGGTGCGGTCAATCAGGTCGCGCGTGAGCAGTGGGGGAACCAGGCTCAACAGCGTGATGACCAGGATGATCGCCAGCATTGCCGCGATTCGTTTGACATAAGGCAGGCCATAAACGGCCACGCGGCGGATCAGCCGCCAACTGACCTGCGGCCGATCTTGCTTCGCGTCATAGCGGATATAGGACCACCAGCCACCATCGTGCATTGAGGGTGCCTCTCTGCTTCGTTGTCCAATCCTGCCCCCTACCGCGCCGGCGTGATGCGCACGTCGTCCACGTAGCGGGTACACTTCACGCCATCGCCACTATTCAACGCAACGATCTTCGATTGGAAGGTCGTCACGTCGAGCAGCGTGTGGGCGTCCTGGGGCGTGTGGCTGCCGATTAGGCTGTCGTCCAAGTAAAACCGGACGTCGGCAGTGTGGGAATCCGTCTCAATGCGCAGAAGATGCCAGGTGTCGGCGTCAATTGGCTTGCCTGGCGTAAAGTACTCGTAGCGGCTGCCCCTGTTCTTCCACAACGTGATGGAGCAGACTGCGCTATTTGTCTGTTGGTAGTAGCACCCCCTGCACAGCCGGCACTCGGCCACCCATTCGTCGTACTCAGCCACATTCTGAGCGGAGTACTGGAGCCGGATCTCCGCCGTCTCGGCAGTACAGTCGCCGCCCAGTTTGAAGCGCGCTTGCAACAAGCTGAGCTCCTGGAGAGACCGGACCTCCGGTCGCTTCAGTGTCATGTTCACGGTACGCCAGGCAGGCGCCGGGTTCGAGAAGACCAACGCCCCGTTGGATTGTCGAATCTCGTATCCGGTGGTGTCCGACGCTTGCCACAGCGCGGGGTTGTAGGTACCGTTGAACGCCGGGTCGTTGAAGTCATCGTAAAGCAGTGGATCATAGCGCATGACCAGCGGCAGATAGACCTGGCGGAGCACGTAGATCCGGTCGCTATGACTGCTGCTATCCGTCCCATCGCCCACCGTCAGCGTTACCGTGTACGTCCCCGCCATTGTGAACGTATGTGTTGGGCTGATGGCTGTGCTGGTCCCGCCGTCGCCGAAGTCCCACTGACTGGCCGTAAAGTCACCGGCCGAGATGTTGGCGAAGGCCACAGTCAGCGGCGGCGCGCCGCGCGTGGGGGTCGCGGTGAAATCGGCGGTGAGGGTCTTCATCCAGATTTCGCCACCGTTGGCGCTGTTAAAGGTGCCGATGTAGAGGCGGTTGTTGAAGGTGGCTGCGCCTTTGTCTACGTAATCCGCATATCCGTTGTTGCTATCTCCCCAGCCCTCTTTGACGACCGGCTGCCAGACGCTGCCATCCGTGGTACGCCAAACCTCGGCGCCGGTGTTAAGGTTGCTAAACACGACATACAAACTATCGTTGAAGACGATCAGGCCGTATGGCCGACCATTGTAGAGATCGCCCAATCCACCAGTGAACACGGCATGCCAGCTCAACCCGTCACTAGAACGCCAGACCTGACCGCCTGAAGTTGTATTTCGCAGACCGAGGTAGAGGTCTCCGCGGAATTCCGCCATCCCCGAGACGTTGGTGTTCTTTGCGGCTAACCCATCTGTGAACACCGGCGTCCAGGTTAGGCCGTCTCCGGTTCGCCACAGCTCGGCCAACGCGTTCTGCCCGGTTGCGTTGCGACTGAAGCCGATGTACAAATGGTCACGGTATACATCCATCACGCTGTCCGCGGACATCCGCGGGCCGCTGAAGCCGGTGATGTCCACACGTGTCCAGCCCCCACTCGCTCCCGTCGGGTTACGCCAGATCTGCGTGCCGGAAGTCGTGTTTGACGTGGCGCCATAGATCGTTTCAGAGAACACGGCTAGCGCGTTGATGGCGTAGTTGTTCGGGTCCCCGAAGCCGCCTGACATCACCTGTTCCCAGCTCACCCCATCGGTGCGCCAGATTTCTCCGCCGCTGCTGTTACCCGTCCCGACGTACAGTTGTGTCGTGAAGGGTTCAGCATCAAACACGGAGGTGTTGGATACAGACCAGGACGGGGTCATCGGGCTCCAGCCATGCCCATCCACGGTGCGCCAGACCTGTGCGCCGTAACCCTCTGCACCACTCCACGTTCCCGCGAACATTTGGCCATTGAGGACGTCAAGCGAGCCGACCATGCTATTCCGCCGATCCCCGAATCCATTGATATTCACCTGCCGCCACCCCGGCACGCCGGGCGCAAACTTCTGGATGCGCTGGTTATTGCTCTTCTCGGCCACGTAGAGATTGCCGGCCGTGTCTACCGCCAGCCCCTCGGCATTGCGCATCTGGCCGGGACGGTTCCCCCAACTCCCGCCCACGGTGGTCAGATAGGCTCCCGTCGCATCGAACACTTGCACACGACCGCCCCACTGATCGGCAACATAGAGTCGTCGTTGCGCATCCACCGTCACGGCAGTCGGATTGCTGAGATGGCCGAAGTCGTCGCCACTGACGCCTGTTTCACCGGCAATCGTTGTGCAGGTCCAAGCCGCGCCGGCGCGACTGCACTTTTGCACGCGATGGTTGGCGAGATCGGCGACATAGGCATTCCCGCCGTCATCCACCGCCACATCCCGCGGGCTGTAGAAATGCGCACTATCACTCCCTATTTCGCTCGTGACGCCAATCGTACTCAGATATTGGCGGTTGCTGTTGAAGACCTGGACCCGGTGATTGCCAGTGTCGGCGACAAAGATCGTGCCGTCTCTGCTACTAACCGCGACGCCTTGTGGGCCATTGAACTCATAGTCGCCAGTCCCCCAGCCAGTGCCCAGCGTCGCGTAGTAGGTACCGTCAGGACTGAAGATCTGTACCCGGTGGTTGCTCCAGCTTTCTGCCACATAAGCTCGACCTGCGCTGTCCACTGCAACGCCGTTTGGGCCGAAGAAGTGAGCATTGTCGTTCCCGTTTTGCCCCGGCTGGCCCACGGTCCATAGCGGGTCGCCGGCTGCGTTCAGCTTGACCAACCGGTGGCCGCGCTCTTCAACGATGTAAATACTGCCATCGGCTGCCACGGCCACGCCCGTTGGGTTATAGTAGTGATAGCCATCGGTGACGTAGGGAACCCCGGTCGTACCATAGGTGCGCCGGTAGGCGCGGCCGCTATCGAATTGCTGCACGCGCTTGTTGTAATTGTCGGCCACGTAGATGCGGCCGGCTGAGTCCACCGCGACGTCAGATGGATGGTCAAAATGGTTGTTGTCGGTTCCCCAGGCGCCCGCGCCGAGCGTCGCCACATAAGCGCGCGTGTTCCGGTCGAAGATCTGTACGCGATTGTTGTTGCTGTCGGCCACATAGATGAAATTCGCATCCACGCCGACCCCTTCGGGATAGTCGAAGTGGCTGTTGTCGGATCCGCTCACGCCTGAGACGCCCAGAGTCACCACGTAGGCCGGAGCAGATGGATTGCTCACATTGAAGACCTGGACGCGATGGTTGCCGGCGTCGGCGATGTAAAGACGATCCGCATAGAGCGCGATGCGACGTAGGCTGCGGAAGTGGCTGTTGTCGGAGCCAGCCACACCCGTGACGCCGATCGTTGCACGGTAGGCGCCGGCGCCGTCGAACACCTGGACGCGCTGATTGCCGTAGTCGCCCCAGACACCTGCATCACTGACGTAGATATTTCCCGCGCTGTCGAAGGCGATGCTCAACGGATCGTTGAATTGGTCGTTGCCTGAGCCACCATCCCAGGCCTTGCCCAGCTCACTCACATGCTTGCCAGTGGCGTCATACTTCGCGATATGTTGCGCCCCGGCGTCCACGACCCATGTGTTGCCGCTTTGATCCACTGCCACATCCGAAACAAAATCCAGGCTGACACCGGTCGCGTCTGACACGCCGGCCTTGCCTATCTGCTGCAGGAAAGCGCCGTTGCCGTCAAACTTGAGGGCACGGTCGCCCCACGAGTCGGCGATCCAGACATTGGCGCCATCAACACCGATGCCGGCGACATTGTAGAAATGGTTGGTATCCTCGATGTAAGGCCGTTCGGTCTCCCCAAACGTCCGCACATATCGGAAGCTCAGCCCTGGCTGGCCCAGGTTAACGGCCGGTGCGTCGGTCGCCTGCGCGGACGCGGGGGCTGGTCGGCGCGGCCCCAAGGTCGCCTCCGGATCGGCGGCCGACTCTCCGTCGGCATCCGCGGCGTAGGGTGGCGCGTGCATTGCGAGTGAGCCGGCGCGCGACATGGCCACCGGCTGCGTCGGCCCCTGCGCGGCGGCCGCAGCCGAGAGCAGCAAGGCAAGTATGAGGACGAGGACTGCGAGCGCAAGGTGTTGCGGTTTCATTCAGTTTCTTCCTATCATGTGAGAACAGGCGAGCGGCGCCTGCGGCCGACGGATCATGCGGTAGCTGGAGGGAAAATACTCCAAACCGCGCCGGCGTGATGCGCAGGTCATCCACGTCCGGCCGAGAGATATGATAACGAATCACTGGAGTGACCGAATCACGTCGCCATGAGTGCAAACGTGCGACGGATGGTCTGGGTGGACAGATGACGCCTCCAAGATGTGGGAAAGGCTAAAAGGGTCAAGACGCCGAGAGTGAGGCGGTCAGCGCGGCCCCGCAGAAGGATGAAAGGATCAGACGCGGGGAATCGTAGCACAAGACGCGGCGCATGGCAAAAACACAGACTTCCGGACTCTCCGCAAACTTCGGATGTCCGGCCTTCCTGTGTTATACTGGCCGCTTGTTGCGTCTCGAATCAATTGAGTAGGGGCGGGTTTCTCTGGATCAACGGAGAGCTTGCCGTCGCAGCGCTGCTGCCATACACGGCAGGCCTGCGTTAACCAGGGAAAACCCGCCCTTACAACTTGCGAGGGTCTATTGGACACTTCCTTTTTGGGCGAGCTGGCGGGCCTGGGTACCGCCGCGATGTGGTCGTTCTCTTCGATCTTTTTCACGGTCGGCGGCAAACGCGTCGGCTCGGTCATCGTCAACCGGGCACGGTTGGTCCTGGCGGTCCTGCTGGTGGGGACGGTGCACTGGCTGGCGTTCGGCCGGCCCTTTCCCACTGGGGCCGAGTCCTATCGCTATCTCTGGCTGGCCCTTTCGGCTGTGATCGGCCTGGTGATCGGCGACAGCCTGCTGTTTCAGTGCTACGTGCTGGTGGGCGCGCGGATCGGGGTGCTGCTGCTTTCCCTGGCGCCGGTGTTCGGCGCGATCTTCGCCTGGGCGGCGCTTGGCGAAAAGATGGCGCTTCTGGAGTTGGCCGCGATGGCGCTGTCGCTCGGCGGGGTCGCGTGGGTCGTGCTGGAGCGGAGCAAGGGGGCAGACAGCGGCCGTGAAATCCCCCGCCGCGACTACTTCCTGGGCATTCTATTCGGGATCGGTGCCGCGGGCTGTCAGGCGTTGGGCCTGGTGGTGGCGAAGAAAGGTCTCGATGCCGGCTTCCCGGCCCTTTCCGGCGTGATGATTCGCATGTCGGTTGCAGCCGTGATCCTCTGGGCCATCGCCGTCTTCCAGGGCGAGGCGTTTCGCACCCTCCGCAAGCTGCGCGCGGACCGGCGGGCCAGCCTGGCGATCCTGGGCGGCGCGATCGCGGGGCCGTTCATCGGCGTGTGGCTGTCGCTGATCTCGGTACAGGCCGCGCGCGTGGGAATCGCCTCCACCCTCATGGCGATGACCCCTATCCTCTCTCTCCCGTTGGTGCGCTACGTGTTGCGCGAGCGCGTCTCGCCGCGCGCCCTGTTCGGCACGTTGGTTGCCATGGCCGGCATCGCGGTGATGCTGCTGGTGTAGGGCCACTACGGTTCAGTAGGGGCGATCCCTCGCGGTCGCCCTGGCGGGCCAGGCTCCCACGCCCGGCGGCATGGGAGCCGCCTTTGCTGCCACAGATGGGCTGCACATCTCGGCCATGAGCGCCCACCGCATCTACGACACGTGGGGCTGGAACAAACCGATCACGGTGAAGATCAGCCACGCGGAAGCCGCGGGACTGAATTTGTAGGGGCGATCCCTCGCGGTCGCCCTCGCGGGCAGGCGCGAGGCCCATCCCTACGCGATGCGGTCAGGGTGTGGACGGGATGGGCGGCGGTTGGCCGAGCAACGCCCAGAAGCGGGCGTCGTTGTGCAGCCAGCGCAGGTCGGGGTCGTCTACGGATGCTTTGAGTTGCCTGGTTCTTCTTCTTGGGGAGAGCACGTTCGCTCATCGTTTCGATGTGACCGGCTGCGCGCAGCACTCCCTGCGCATCGGCGGTGATTGATCGGTCGTCCTACCGGTCCCTGCTGTTGCTGCTTGCGGCGTTCCTGGGGTCTGCCGATCATTGACGCGTCAGGTGATGCGCCACCCGAAAACGGTACGCGGGGTTCGGATCGTTCTTGTCGCCCCAGCGGGCATCGGCCGACCAGGCGCCGTCCGGCTTCTCCTTTTTTCGCGTCTGCACGGTCATCTCTCCCTTCTCAAGATCTAAGGTCAGCAGGTTGATGGGTTAGTTCATTCATTTGCTGAACACCGACATCGACTTCTGAATCTGTAGCTGCAGAAAAGGACCTTGGCTCAGTCCTAAGGCCTCGTTGAACCGCGCAATGGCCGAATCTCGTTTACCTTGGAGCAAATCAAGGATTCCCATCGCCACGTAGGTTCTGGCATCGTTGGGGGCTCGCGCGAGCATTTGCTCGATGTCCTGACGCATCACGGCCTCCTGCTTCAGGTAGGCATGCGCACTAGCCTTCAACAGCCAACCATCCAGATTGTCGGGATCGATCCGCAGCACGCGATCGGCATCAAGAAGAGCATTCGCGTAATCGGACCTCAGCAGATAAAGCGTTCCGCGTTCACTGTATGTCGTTAGATTGGGTTGGAGGGATATGGCTGATGTCAGGTCACTGATGGCTCTATCAAAGTGCGCTGTCCCAGAAAGGCCCTGGAGCGTTGCCTGAAGGCCTTGAATCATCTCGAGCGCGGCTCGGTTTGAATAGGCCAGCGCGACGTCTTGAGTATTCTTTGAGTAGATGGCCGCGCTGAAACTCTCCCGCGCCTTAGCGTAATCCTTCTGGGCAGCGTATGCCATCCCAAGGTTGTTATGATATAGGCCCCTCTCCGGTTGCAGGTTGGTCGCTCTCTTGAATGCAGCAATTGCTGATCCAGCATCTCCCATGTTCAGTTGAATGGCGCCCAGGCGATTCCATGCCTCTGAGCTGTATGCCTGCTGTCTCACCACTTGTTGCGCCAGCACAAGCGCCTGCCGATAGTATGATTGAGCGAGATCGTTTTCACCATTGCGCGCATGGATTACGCCACACTGGCTGTAGGCACCGCTAGAGTCGGGCTGCAACTCGGTCAGCTTGTTGCATGCCTGCGCCGCCTGGGCGTAGTCCTCCATAAGCAGATAAACCCCCGATTTTCCCAGATAGGCAGACACGGAATTGGGGTCGAGGTCAACGGCCTGCTGAAAAGCTTCGAGTGCATGGCGGGAATCCGCGGATTCAAAGTACAACGAGCCTTTGCGAATGTAAACCCGTGGATTCCGGGGAGCGATGCGCTCCGCTTCGGCGTAGTCTTGTGCAGCGCGGTCGAGTTGGCCTTTTCGCTGGTACATATCGCCCCGATACAGGTAAACTTCACTCCTGTCAAGTGCCGGGAACTGCTCATCTGTCTGCCGGAGCGCCTCGTCAAAGCTTGCGATAGCCTTGTCGTAATCGAACGCCGCAGCACGAATCAACCCCACAGTGAAGAGGGTGATATAGGCCGTTTCAGTCGCAAGTTTTGGCTGTAGCCTGACACTATCCAGCATCTCCATACTGACCGTCTGGATGTCATTTTGGATCTGTGGCCCAAGAAACTCCAATTCTGCCTGGCCGCGGAGCATTTCGAAATTCAGGCTCACAGGGGCTTGCTCGGGGGTTTTCCCATACCAGCCCCAGATCACGAGCGCAGCCTTGTTCATCCGCCCGATGGCCACCGCCTCTTTACTTCCTTCGCTCTCCTTGATGGCCCTGGCCAGTGGCCTGATCTCGACGTCCTTATATTCGACCAGGGCCAAGTTGAGTTTCCGCAGGATGAATTCAGTGAAACGATACCCCTGTTGGTCCGGACCTTCGATATCTGCTACCAGAACGATGATTTTGTCAGGCGGCTGCCGGCTTTCGTAGTCCTTGTAGAAGAACCAACCTGCCACCAGTGCGGGGATGAGGATCACCCCGGCAAGCGCGTACAGACGCTGGTGCGGGTAGCGCCAGATACGTTGGGTGCGGTAACGCCCTTTCTTGATCCGCGTTCGCTGCGTCTTGTGTTTCAGCAGGACATAGACGCAGAGAATCCACAGCGTGCCGCCGACCGCCACAGATAGAGAGAGCCAGAGACCGACGTTGCGTGCCAGCCAACTGGCCGACAGAATGATGATCTCGGCCACGAGCGCGCCGATGATCTCCGGGACGGCAGCGTCAAACCGCTTGAGGATGCCTTTGATCATTGATCATCTCCCGAGTTTGGCCCGCGCGGCGCGGATGCGCTCCAGCAGGACCGCTGCCGGCTCGTCATCGGGATCTTGCGGTACCAGTTCGCCGCGGAAGGCTTTGGCCAGCAGGCTAGGCGTGAGGCGTTCGACTTGGGCACGAGCGGCCCGGTAGCGCGTTTCCAGACGGTCGGCATGGGTGAAGATGATCTCGGCGCGGCGTGCGATTTCGTGCTGCTCTGGCAGTTTTGGGATCTCTACCTGAAGGGTCTTGATCGTCTGAATCGATGCCATGTTCTGCATCGCTGAACCTTGTGTTCCTTCCAGAATTTGCGTCTGGAACGACGGCGAACGAAAAAGAAGCAAAAAATAGTCATCCGTGATAACAGATCGATCAACCCGAAGCCGCATCAAGGCTTGGTTGATGACTCCAGCCTGAGCAGTAACTGGCAACTGAGAAATCCGGCCTATGGTCCCAGCGCAGCTTGCAATGAAATCACCGGGTCTCACAGCGAATGATTCGAGCTCATGATACTTCTCCTCGCTTATATAGTACTCGCCGAGTTCAGGGTCATCCTGGATTGCGTTTTTCTGTTCATAGACCTTGTAGCCTGTCGGGACAAAAAAGCTCTTCTTGATTGAGCTGCCGAACGGTCCGCGCCTGATGGCTCCTTCTTCCTTTGCCAGAAGATCCCGAAATATGACATCGATCCAGTTGTCGATGTCTCTTTCCTTTCGCCACTCCTCCGTCAGTCGCCCCGACGTGGCCGCGGCGAGGACAGCCTGGCGGAAGCGTTTGAGGATGAGCGGCATGCGATCCAGCCGCGCGCGGCACGCGTCCACCCGCGCCAACAGCGCGTCGAGCTTGTCGGCGATGCGCTTTTGCTCGTTCAGAGGGGACACTGGAAGCTCGATCTGTCCCAGGTTATTCCTCGAGATTCGTTTTCGAGTTGTTCCTGAGGAAAGAAGTTCTATCGTCTGACGAATCTCGGGCGAGTTCAGGAAATGCCTGAGCCACTCAGGTGTGACCGCATTTGGGCCGGGTCGAATCACGGCGACGTCTACCACCGTGATACATCGCTGGGGTAGTCTGGGCATCAAGCAAGCTCTACCCAATGGGTCAGGCATGCGAGCCACGAGAATATCTCTCTCGCGGAGTTCAGTACATCTCAGTTCCTTGAATTTGGCTTCGTTTACAAACCGGCAGGATCGGTCCAGAAATCTGCCATCGCCTATGTCTGCAAGTTGCAGCAGGCGTATGGATCCAGACGGGTCCTGATCTTTGCTCTCAACCCAATCGCCATCCGAAAACAGCCCGTCGTGCCCAAGGAGACTGGTGAGGTTGGCCCGACTCCACCCATCCGGCATCTCGCTCATCCGTCTACCTCTTCACCAAGTTCGGCCAGTATCCCGCGCAACTCATCCAACGCGGCTTCCAGCTCGCCCATCGCCTCCTGCGCCAGCGCGGCGGGTTCGGGCAGATCGCCGGCGTCTTCGCCATCGTCGTCCTTCAGCCAACTGATGTCCAGGCTGTCCCCGCGGCCGGCGATCCACTCACGCGTGAATCGGCGGAAGCGCCCCTGCTCACCGGTATCCACGCGTTTGGCCAGGCTCGCGGGGCAGCATAGTGGGTCGTCGCCGAACGCGGCTTCGAACGGCGCAAAGTGCTCGCGGGTCAGGGTCGTCTTCTTGCCGAAGTTGGGCATATTGGCGCGCAGGTCGTAAACCCACACCTCCCGCGTGTTGCCCTTATCCGTGTCGCCACGGGTGAAGAAGAGCACGTTGGTCTTGACCCCTTGGGCGTAGAAGATGCCGGTGGGCAGGCGCAGGATGGTGTGCAGGTTGCACTTGTCCATCAGGTCGGCGCGGATGGATTTGCCGACGTTGCCTTCGAACAACACGTTATCGGGCAGCACCACGGCCGCGCGGCCGCCGGACTGCAAGCCGCGGTAGATATGCTGCAGGAAGCAGAACTGTTTGTTGCTGGTGGGGAAGGTGAAGTCGTCGCGCGAGGGCAGGCCGCCGCCTTTTTTGGTGCCGAAAGGCGGGTTGGTGAGAATCAGCGTGGCTTTAGGCAGCGCTGCGCCCTCGGGTGACAGCGTGTCGCCGTAGTGGATGCCTGCGGCGTTCGGATTGGACTCCAGCCCGTGCAGCATCAGGTTCATCAACGCCAGGCGGTGCGTGTCTTGCACGAACTCCATGCCGTAGAAGGTGTTTCGGCTGTACTTGCGCTGCTGCGCCTCGGTCCAGCTATCGGGGTCGTCATGTGCGCGGATGTAGCGGTTGGCAGAGATGAGGAAGCCGCCGGTGCCCGCGGCCGGGTCCTGGATCACGTCGTCCAGCATGGGCCGCATCACCGCCACCATGCTGTCAATCAACGGCCGGGGCGTGAAGTACTGGCCCGCGCCGGACTTACTCTCGTTGGCGTTCTTTTCGAGCAGACCCTCGTACAGGTCACCCATGCCTTCCTTGTGGGCGCTGTACCAATCCAGCTTGTCTATCTCAGTTACCAGGGTCGAGAGCGTGGCCGGTCTCTTGATGAATGAGTTGGCGTTGGCGTAAATCTCGCGCACTAACAGCGAGCCGTGACTGCCCAGGTGAATCAGCAGGAGCTTGTAGAAGTTCAGGCGCTTGGGCGCGCTTTCCCGTTCCAGATCGTCCCAGTGGTAGCCCTCCGGCAGTTGGTCCTCAGTGCCGGTCTCCTTGGCCATCTTGAGGAACAGCAGGTAGGTCAGCTCGGTGACGTACTGGTGGTAGGTGACCCCGTCGTCCTTCAGGACGTTGCACAGGTTCCATAGCTTGGCCACGATGTCGAGGGTGACCGTTTTTTCGGGTGAGGGTGTGTTCAAGGATGCTTTTCCTTACGCCGCGCGGCGCCACAGCGATTCGTTGAATGTCTCCAACACGGACTGGAGCTGGCCGTCGAAAAGCCGGTCCAGCCGCGCGAAGCCGCCGCCCTCGCGGCGGAAAATGAGATCGGGGTCGTCCAGTGCCTCGCGATCCACCACCGTGTTGGCCTTGGTCTGCGCGGCGATCTTCTGGAGCCACTGGCGCTGCGGCGTGGTCCAATTGCGGGACGCCAGCATCGCCTGCAACGCCTGGTCGACGCGCTGTTCGTAGGGCATCAGCGGATCACCGATAGCAGCCTTGCGGATGTAGCCGATGATGCGCGCGGCGATCTCCTGGTTGGTCATCTCGCGCCACGCGGTGGCCAGGTTGGCGTCGGTGAAGCCGGCCCGGTCGAGCTCCAACGCCAACTCGCGCAACTGCTTGCGCGTCAGGTCACGCGGCCGGGTGAGGACGACCGCCAGCGCCGGGATGCTGTCGCTCCGGCTGCGGATGAAGTCGGAGAACTCCCGCAGGTAGTCTTCGGGTTTCGCGGCGCCGCCGTAGCCGTGCTCAACGCTGTAGAGGGCGTCGGGGTGCTCGGAGACGAAGAGCAGGGGCGCCGGACCGTCGCCCTGGCGGTCGAGAATCTCGCCCAGGTGCGGATTTGCCGTGAACCAGGTCCCGATCTCGTCCAGCGGCATCTCGCGCAGTTTTTTGATGAAGGCATCGGGCGACATGCCCGCCACCATCTCGAAGTCGTGTGCGGCCGTCTCGCTCAGATGGCGCTTCTTGCGTTGCAGCTTGGCGACCAACTGGTCGCGGACGAGCGCACGTTCTGCATCACTTGGGACGTGCGCAAGTTCGCCGAGGAGCTGCGTGAAGCTGATCTTGGGATCAACTACGACCGGCTGCATCTCGGTCAGGTCTTGGATTGCATCCACCATCTGCACGGCGTCGAAGATGCGGAAGGTTTCCTTGCCGATCTCGGGGCAAAGGCGCGTGCCGCGGCCGAGCATCTGGTCGAACAGGATCCGGCTGTTGACCCGGCGCAAGAACACCAGGTTGCAGATCTCGGGCACGTCAATGCCGGTGGTCAAGAGGTCTACGGTGACGGCCACATTGGGGAGGCGCTCGTTCTTGTAGCGGCGGAACAGTTGCAGCGGCTTGTCGGCCGCACCGGTGATCTTCATCACGGCATCGTCGTCGAGGCTGCCGTACTGTGTCTCAAAAGCCTTCTTTAGCAGATCCACCACTAGATCGGCATGCGCGTCGTTGGCGCAGAAGATGAGCGTCTTCTGCTTCGAGCCGGGATCAAGCTCGCGCGCCAGGTATTCGCAGACGACTCGATTGAACGGCTCGGTGATGACCTTGCGGTTGAAGACCTCAACCTCAAGCTTGATCTCGTCGGGCGTGGTGTAGAGATCCACCCGGCTCCGGCGCACATCGTACACCTTAACTTCATCACCCGCGCGCCAGATGATGCCGTGCTCGGAGCGTTCGGTCTTTACCTTGATGGGCGGCTCATGGTCCACCAGGAAGCCATCTAGCACCGCCTCGCGATAGGTGTAGGTGAAGATCGGCGCGCCGAAGATTTGCACCGTTTGCAGGGCCGGCGTGGCGGTCAGGCCGATCTTGATCGCGTCGAAGTATTCCAGCACGCGACGGTATTTCGAGATATAGTCGTCGTAGCTGCGGAACACCAACTCGGCGTCGGAAAGCTCGCGGTCCAACAGGTAGCCGCGATGGCATTCATCCACGATGATTGTATCGTATGCGTCAATCGGCGGCGGCGCCTGGTTCTCGCCGGGATAGAGGATGCGCTGCACCATGCCTTGCACTGTAGCCACGTGGACCGCGGTATCGGCGTCGGGCGTTTGCTCGTCCAATTCCTTCAGACCGAAGACGTCGGCGAAGGTCTGGAGGTTTTCCATTCGGGTGTCTTTGAATGCGTTGGCCGCCTGCTCGCCCAGCGCGCCGCGGTCAACCAGGAAGAGCACCCGCCGGACGCGTTTCACCTTGAGCAGCCGATAGATCAGCGCGACACAGGTCTTGGTCTTGCCCGTGCCGGTCGCCATCGCCACCAGCATCTCGCGGCGGCCCTCGGCGATGCCAGCCTCGACGGCCTGGATGGCATCCTGCTGATAGCGGCGGATGGGGAAGCCGTAGTCGAAAGGCTCAACGGCAAGCTGTTGGTGCGCCTGGTCTTCGTCGCGTTTCAGGAGTGCAGTCAGCCCCTCCGGCGTGTACCACCCATCGAGCGCGTGAGCGAGGTTTTCCGGACGGCGCACATCGCAAAACCAGATACCGCTGTACGTTGCCAGTTGGCGCAGATAAGGCCGGCCGTTGGCTGAGAAGACGAAGGGGACGCGGTGTTTGTCCCATGGGCCGCCCGGCGATTGGAGACCTGCGAAAATGTTGAAGCCGCTGCTGTACCGCTTTGCTTGCTGCAGCGCAGCGGAAACGTCTATGTTTTTCCGCTTCGCTTCGACGATCGCAACCGGCGTCAACCCCACGAACAGGACGTAATCCGCGGGCCCTCTCAGGGTAGGCCACTCGGCAATCGCAAGGTTTTTGCCCTTTTCCGGGCGAGTTCCGCGCGGGTAGGTGAGCGCCGCGGAGTCGGCCAGCCAACCCGCCTCCTGAAGCTGCTGGTCAACGAGTTTGCGGGTTTCAGCTTCGTCAAGCTGGACAGCGGCGGCGGCCGCATTCGCTGCCGTAACAAATTTCGTGAGGACACTCGCCGGCCGTGTCGCGGCAGCCATCTGCTGTACGGCCAGGCGGTGTTCGAGCGCGGCCTTCGCTCGATCCGCCTCGATCGCCATCTGTTCCCAGAACGCTTGCTCGGTCTGCGCCGCGCGGAGTCGCTCCTCGACCGTACCGAGCCGTTCCGCTGTCGCCTGGTGGCCGGCCTGGTATCCCTGCAAAGCCCGGGTCAGGCGGTCGAGCTCTGCTCTCAGTTCGCTGCTCTCTTCACGCGGGGCAACCGGAGGAATGAAGGGGTCTGATTGGAAAGAAGGATCCCTGAACGTCCGGTGGAACCAGAGACCAAGCTGCCAGGCGATCTTGAGCATGCTGAGCGCGGTCCGGTGGTCGCCGGTCAGCGTGTGGCTCGCTACGTTACCGGCGCGGCGGATTTCGCCGAAGAGCTGGGCGATCTCGCGCGGAAGGATCCCTTGATCTTCGAGCCGCCGCAGCAAGTCGAATTGCGTCTCTTCCGGCGAGAGATACAGTCCAACAGTGGAGGCCGTTAGTTGCGCCAGAAGCTCGGCGAGCTGGCGGAGCTTGAGGAGGCAGGTGTTCGGATCATCGGGGAAGTATCTCTCCGCCAGCAAACCCAAACGCAGGAGTTGGTCATCATGCTCCTGCAGCAGGGCGAAATTGGTTGCGGGCAGAGAACGCAGGGCCATAGAGGTTAGCACAAGTCCTTACAGATGCAAAGGCCACGGCCCCAGACGGGTGGGACCGCGGCCTCATTTGCTCACTACGAACGGCTGTGCTAAAATGACGGTTGCGAGCCCGGGTCCTGGGACTGACAGGAATCGGGTTACAAGGCAAGGCCGGTCAGGTGTGAACTGACCGGCTTTGGTGTTTAATGTTAAGGGCGCCGGGTGGGTGTTGCTGGCACCGGGCGCGAGCCTGTTTTTTCCGTTGCGATGTTGGGCGGCTATGGTCAGAGAGTATAGCACGGTTTGGGGGGGGATGCAAGGGAGGGCGGGGGAGCAGCAGTTTCCAAATGTGAGGCCGCCGTGGGTTGAACCCCGACGGCTAAGGTAGGTGAAAACCGGCTGCAAGCCGGTTGGGGTGGGTCGCGCAGTCGGTCTCGACCGACTTCCACCTCCTTGAGCCGGGCGTTTCAACGCTCGGTGGCGTGCGGCACGACGAGATCGCCTGGAAGCACAGCCACATTTGGAAACTGCTGCCCCGCCGTCCAGTCACTCGGCATCCCTGGCAGTCTGGTCAACGCGCCGGTGAACCGTTTTGCCCTGCGCGGCGTCTACCATCGTGACCGGGCAACCGCGACCCTCCCCAGCCCGGTCCAGGAGACGCCCATGCTGAATCTCAAACGGTGGCTGCACCACCAACGCCGCCAGATCGCGGTGATCGGCTCGCTGGCCTTTGCGACGGCCGTCTGCGTGGCCTTGTTGGCCGTGCGTGCGGTCTATGCCCGCAGCGAGGCCCACTTCGGTCTGTTGTGGAACCTCTTCCTGGCCTGGCTGCCCATGCTCTGCGCCCTGGCGGCCTACAACCTGGGCCGGCGCCGGCAGCGGGGCTTCTGGCTGCTGATTGCGCCGTGCCTGGCCTTCTGGCTGCTCTTCTTCCCCAACGCGCCCTACATCCTCACCGACATCTTGCACTTGCAGCCGCAGGCCGGCGTCCCACTCTGGTATGACCTGATCCTGCTGGTCACTTTCGCGTGGACGGGCGCGTTCCTGGGATTGGTGTCGCTCTATCTGATGCAGTCGTTGGTGCGCCGGGCGGCGGGGACGTGGATCAGTTGGGTCTTCACGCTGGTCGTGCTGGGGCTGACCGGCTTCGGGGTCTACCTGGGCCGCTTTCCGCGCTGGAACAGTTGGGATGTGCTGACCCATCCGTTGAGCCTGCTGCTCGACATCGGGACGCGGCTGCGCCATCCCCTGGCCCACAGCCGCACCTTCGTGTTTTCGGCCCTCTTTTCCTTGTGCCTGGCCGCGATGTACTTCATGCTGACCGCGATCATCCAGTTGCAGCCGGAGGAGGCGCCGTACACCGGCGAGGGAGCGAACGAGACCAACGCTAATAGACTTTATAGGAAACAAGAACGAGTGTCACCCCTTCGTTGCACTCAGGGCAAGCTCTGAGCGGGTCTACCCCGTGCTGTGCGTTGCAGCGAGCCTCTAGCGAAGAGCCTGTCCTGAGCGCAGTCGAAGGAGTCTCGTGCGGTATGGCGCGAGAACTTGTTCCTTCACTGTGTTCAGGACAAGCTCTGAACGCAGTGAAGAGCCTGCCCTGAGTACAACGAAGGGATTCTTCGCTGGTTTCACGCCGCAACGAGGAGTCAGGGGCTAACCCGCTGCTCAGAAACTTGTCACCCCTTCGCTGCACTCAGAGCCTGTCCTGAACGCAGTGAAGGAGCAAGCGCTGAGCGGGTCTACGACAAACAGTACGCCGCGGCGTGACTCTAGCGAAGGGTCTCGCTGCCACGCCGGATGCTTCGCTGGAAGTTCGCCGCAGCACAAGACACGGGAACGACCCGCTCAGCATGACAAACGGTGGGGTTTCTTGCTTCACGAATGCCGCCACGCGGCATGGCAGTTCTCAGAATGACAGTTATCCCCGATAATCTCTAGTGAACGCTGAGGATTCCCCAATTACCTCTTGGCGCTCACCCTTCGCCACGCGCCCACGTCGCTCACCGCCACCCCCTCACCTTGTCACCTTGTCACCTTGTCACCTTGTCACCTTGTCACCTTGTCACCTTGTTACCTTGTCACCTTGTCACCTTGTCACCTTGTCACCTTGTTACCTTGTCACCTTGTTACCTTGTCACCTTGTCACCTTGTTACCTTGTCACCTTGTCACCTTGTCACCTTGTCACCTTGTCACCTTGTCACCTTGTTACCTTGTCACCTTGTTACCTTGTTACCTTGTCACCTTGTCACCTTGTCACCCCGCCTGATTCCGGTTCGGCCGCGGTTGTGCTATGATGAGGTCGCAAAAGAGATTTGCGCCGCGTGAAAGGCCAGCATGAACACCGTGACATCGTCCATCAAGGCCCTTCTTAGCAATGCCTCGCCCCTCCTGATCGTCTGGGTGGCCGGCCTGCTGGCCCTGCCCATCATGCAATGGAGCGCCGGCCAGCAGGGCATGGTCGCCGTGGTGATCGTGGGCGTGCTGCTCCAGGCATCGGTGGTCGTCCTCTACCTGGCGCAGGCGGCGGGAACACGACGGGGGACGGCCATCGTGATCAGCATCGCTGCGCTGGCCTGGGCGGCCGAGGCGCTGGGTTCCAGGGTCGGCGTCCCGTTCGGCGCCTATGATTACGCCGGCAAGCTCCAGCCGCAGCTCCTCGGCGTGCCGCTGCTGATCCCGCTGGCGTGGCTGATGATGCTCCCACCGGCGTGGGCCGTGGCGCAGCGGATCACGGGGCGGGTCGCGGGGCCGGCTTTCATCGCAGTGAGCGCGCTGGCGTTCACCGCGTGGGATCTCTACCTCGACCCGCAGATGGTGCAATGGGGGCTGTGGGTGTGGGACGCGCCGGGAGCGTATTTCGGCATCCCGCTGGTGAATTTCGCCGGCTGGCTGCTCGTCTCCGGTCTGATCACGGCCCTGGTCCGGCCGCCGGCGCTGCCCCAGCAGCCGTTACTGATCATCTATGCGCTCGTCTGGCTCATCGAGGTAGTCGGGCAGGTTCTGTTCTGGCAGTTGCCGGGGCCGGCGCTGTGCGGCTTCGCCGGCATGGGCGTGTTCCTGGTGTGGGCATGGCGCAGCAGGGCATCCGCTACCTCAGCATCACCGGCAGATACCGCGCCACCGGCGCCCGGTAGAAGCCGAAATTGACCTGTGCTGTCTGGTGCAGGGCGGCGGCGACGTTCACTCGCGTGGCAGTGGTCGGCCAGTAGCGCGGCGGATCCTGGATTTCGAGTGTGTAGGCCCCCGGCGCCACGTCCATGAACCGATAGCCGCCGTCGGCGTCGGTGGTCGCGTAGCGATCCTTCTGCGGGCTGAGTAATTGCGTGGCGGCCGGTTTCAGCGTGACGAGCAGGCTGGGGATGCCCGGCTCGCCCTCGTCGCGACGGCCGTCGCGGTTGCGATCTTCCCAGGCCAACCCCAGGAGGGTGGACTGCGCCGGGGTTGCGGTGGCGGTGGCCGTTGAAGTGGCCGTGGCTGTCGGCAGGCCCGTGCTCGTAGAAGTCGGGGTCGGGGTTGTGGTGACCGTTCCCGTTGGGGACGCGGTAGCGGTCGCGCTTGACGTGCTGGTCGGCGTTGCCGTCGCCGTCGGGGACGCGGTAGCGGTCGCACTGGGCGTTGCCGTCGCTGTCCCGGTCATGGCGGCCGTGCCCGTCGGCGTTGAGGTCGGCGTCGCCGTGACCGTGACCGTAACCATGACCGTTCTCGTGCCGGTCGGCGTCGGGAAGACGCTCCCCGTCGGGGAGGCGGTCGCGCTCGCCGTGGGCGTCCGAGTAACCGTAGCTGTTGGCGTGGCGGTCGTCGTCGGCGTCGCGGTGCGCGTCGGCGTGGTCGTCCCCGCCGGGGAGGCTGTCGCACTGGGTGTCTGGGTCGGCGTGGCGGTCCGCGTCACGGTCGGCGTGAGCGTGGCCGTCGGGGTGGTGGTTGGTGTCCGGGTCGGCGTCACGGTGGCAGTGGACGTGGCCGTCGAGGTGGCGGTCCGCGTCACGGTCGGCGTGAGCGTGGCCGTCGAGGTGGCGATCAGGGTCACGGTAGGCGTGGGGGTTGCTGTCGGCGTCGCCGTTGGCGAGGCAGTCGTGGTGGGCGTCGGTGTGGCGGTCGCATCGGTCGTCGCGGTCGGCGTGGCGGTATCGCCGGCCGTCACGTGGAGGTTCACCTGCCACAGCCCCTGCACCGGGCTCCAGGTCACGACCGTGTTCGGCGCCACCGGCGCGCCGTTCACCGAAATGGCCTCGGTCTGCGCGGCCTGGCCGTTGATGGTGAAGTGCAGCACGTCCCCATACACGGCGCCTTCGTCCAAGGGCGTGGTCGGGTCGTCGCCGTAGCACGGCACGATCCCGTACGTGCCCGCGTGGGTCACGGTGAACTCGCCGCACTGCACCCCCTGCGGGTCGAAGACCGCGATGTAGGCCCCCACCGGAACCGGGCTGCCCAGGTAGGTGTTGTTGACGCCGTAGAAGTCCACCCATTGATTGGTAGGCGTGACGTTGCCGCCGCGGACCGCGGTCAGGCCGAACGCGGCGAACACGACCAGCGCGCACGTCAGGCCTAACACGATCCCTGTGATCCACTTCTGCCGTTTCTTCACGTGTGACCCCTTTTTCCACGGCTCTTGCAGGGCGAGATCCTCGCCCCGCAAGAGCCGGGAGAAGGCCATTTCCGCAGAACCGCAAAACTCGCTTTTGTCACCCCTTCGTTGCACTCAGGGCAGGCTCTGGGCGGGTTGGCCCCGTGAAGTGCGTTACGGCGAGAATCCAGCGAAGGGTCTCGTTTCGGCCGAGAGATTCTTCGCTGGTGTCACGCCATTACGAGAGTTCAGGGACAAACCCGCTCAGAATGACAGGCAGCGGGTAGCGAGTTTTGCGCTATTGCCTATTTCCGTTCAGCGGAAAACGCTACTTCAGCATCACCGGCAGATACCGCGCCACCGGCGCCCGGTAGAAGCCGAAGTTGACCTCCAGGGTCTGGTGCGGCGCGGAGATGATCGTCACGCTGGCGGCGGTCGTCGGCCAGTAGCGCGCCGGATCCTCGGCCTGGATGATGTAGACGCCGGGCACGACATCTGTGAACCGGTAGCGACCGGCCGCGTCGGTCAGGGTCGTGCGCTCCCGGGCCACGCCGAGCCACTGCGTCGTCCCAGGCCGCAGGGTAATCACCAGCCCCGCGATGCCCGGCTCACCTGCGTCGCGCTGCCCGTCCCGATCCTGATCCTCCCAAACTAATCCTTCGATCGTTGACTCCACTGGCGTCGGAGTCGGCGTCACGGTGGGCGTCTCCGTGGGGGAGGCTGTGGCGCTCGCCGTCGCGGTGGGCGTCCCCGTCGGGGAGGCTGTCGCACTGCGTGTCGCGGTGGAGGTGGCCGTAGGTGTGGAGGTCGCCGTCGCCGTTGAGGTGGCGATCGCGCTTGGACTCGGCGTGCTCGTCGGCGTTGGGGTGGTCGTATGGGTCGGGAGAGCGGTGGGCGTAGCCGTCGGGGTGGCGGTTGCGGTCGCCGTCTCCGTCGGGGAAGGGGTCGCTGTCGGCGTGGGCGAGACGACCTGCACGCCGAAGTTGACGATCTTCTCCTGCCAGATGCTAACCTCAATCCGCACGACCGTGGGGCTGGTGGGGATGTAGGTGGCTGGTGGCGTCACTTCGAGATCGTACCAGCCCGGCGCCATGCCCGTGAAGATGAACCAGCCGTCAGGGCCGACCGATCGGGTCGAAGCGACCGCCACGCCATTCTGCTTCAACGCAATCCACAGGCCCGCGAACCCCGTCTGTTCGCTGTCCTGCCGCCAGCCATCGCCGTTGACATCGTCGAACACCCACCCGAACACCGTCTGTGTACCGACGACCTGTATCACAGCCGGCGAGACGCCGCCGTTGAAGCTGCCATCGCCCGTGTACTCCGCGGTGATCGTGTGGCTGCCGACCGCCAGGCTGGAGGTCGCGAAGGTCGCCACGCCGCCGCTCAACGTGGCAGTTCCGAGCACGGTCGCGCCATCCTTGAACGTCACCGTGCCGGAGGGATCGCCCGCGCCGGGCGCGAGCACAGTGACCGCGGCCGTAAAGGTCACAGACTCCCCGAGCTGCGACGGGTTGGGCGCGGACGTGAGCGCCGTGGCGGTGTCCGCTTTGTCCACAATCTGCCCGCCAGGCAGAGCAGCGCCGGCCGGAGTGAAGTTACCGTCCCCTGGGTATACGGCGAAGATCGGGTGCATCCCCACCGCCAGCGCCGAAGTCACGAAGGTGGCGACACCGCCCGAGAGCGTTCCGCTGCCCAGTAGAGTCGCGCCATCCCAAAAGGTCACCGTGCCCGGCGGCGTCCCCACGCCCGGCGGGACCGCGTTCACGACGGCCGTGAACGTCAGCGCCTGGCCGTGGACTGATGGGTTCACGGACGACGCAACGGTTATCTCGGTGTCGGCCCTGCGGACCTTTTGCCCGCCGACCAACGCGGCGCTGCTCGGGCTATAACTGCCGTCCCCGCTGTATTGGGCGATGATCGGGTGCATGCCGGCCGCCAGTGTCGAGGTGGTCAGGGTTGCCACGCCGCCGGACAGAGGGACGGTCCCTAACACGGTTGCGCCGTCCCTGAACGTGATCGTGCCCGAGGGCGTCCCTGCCCCCGGCGGGACGGCTGTCACCGTGGCGGTAAACGTCACCGCTTGGCCGTAGACCGACGGGTAAGGCGACGAGGTTACGGCGATGACCGTATCGGCTTCGCTCACCACCTGCTGTAGAGCCGGCGCGGACGCGCTGCTGTTGAAGCTGCCATCCCCCACGTACCCGGCCGTGATCGAATGCGTCCCCACGGCCAGCCACGCGGTCGTAAAGGTCGCCACCCCGCCGGACAAGGCGCCGCTCCCTATTGCGGTTGCGCCATCCAGGAACAGCACCGTCCCCGACGCCGCGCCTGTGCCCGGCGGAACGACGTTGACGAACGCGGTGAACGTCACCGCTTGGCCGAAGGCTGAGGGGTTGGCCGACGAAGTGACGCTCGTCGTCGTGTCCGCCTTGTCCACGACCTGATCCGGCGCGAGGCTGCCCGTGCCGGCGTTGAAATCGCCGTTGCCGCCATACTCGGCTGTGATGGTGTGCGTGCCGACGGCCAGCGCGGACGTGGCGAAGGTGGCAACGCCGCCGCTCAACGTGCCGGTGTCGAGCACGGTCGCGCCATCCTTGAACGTCGCCATCCCCGACGGCGTGCCGGCTTCCGGCGGGATCGCGGTCACGGTGGCGGTGAACGTGACCGTCTGGCCGAAGACCGCCGGATTTGCGGAGGATTGGAGATCAACCTGGGCATCGTAGAGGGCGTGGAGGTTGAGCTGCCACAAGATGTGACTCCACGTCACAATCGTATCGGCCGGCGCCGGGCTGCCGTCAATCGCGACCACCTCCGTCTTGGCAATCCGGCCGTTGATCTTGAAGGTCAACACGTCGCCGGCCGCGGCGCCCTCGTCAACTCCCGGCGTCGTCGAGTCGTCGCCGTAGCAGGGGGTGACGGGGAATTGGCCGGCCGTGGTCACGGTGTACTCGCCGCACTGTACCCCCTGGGGATCGAAGATGGCGATGTAAGCGCCGGCAGGGACCGGTTGGCCGAGGTAGGTGCTGGCGGCGCTGACGAAATCCACCCAGGTGTTGGTGTAAATAACGTTGTCGCCCCGCGCCGTCCCCGCGCCGAACAGCCAGAGCAAGACCAGGCAGCCCAGGATGCGCGGGAGCGATCGAAGAGCCCCCCCAGCCCCCCGATCGCGGGGGGAGTCAGATTCCCCCCAGACTGGGGGGGGTAGGGAAGCGCGCACACCTGCTGAATCGCGCCCGGCATGGGCAAGTTGTCGTTGAATCGTCATTGCTGCACCTCCTGGACCCGTTCTTGATGATGTCTAATGAACCAGTGTGAACTCGAATTCCCCCACGGCCTGCGACATCCCCACCGTCTGCGAAAGTACATTCAGGCTGCGCACCCGGTAAGTGTAGTTGACCGTCGGATCACCCAGGCCGCCGGTCTCGGCCCAGTTCAGCGGCCCGGCGGATGGTACGGCCTTGCGTCGCTCCGCGTCCGGATCGCCGGGCGCGAAGTACGGCGTTGTGCTGCGCCAGATTTCGTAGGTCGTGATCTCCGCCCCCGCGAATGACCAGTCCAGGCGGAGCTGATTTGTCAAGAGCGTGATTGTCACCGGGGGCCGCGGGGGCAGGATCAGATTCACCTGCCAGCGGTCGCCCGATGACCAGGTGACTGGCGTGCCGGCCGGGACCGGTGTGCCGTTGCGGGCCACGGGCTGCGGCGTCACGGCGGCCCCGTTGATCGTGAAGCTCAGCCGCTCCCCCGACAACGGGCCTTCGTCGTCGCCGCCGGTGGTGGGATCGTCGCCGTAGCAGGGCATGATGCCGTATTTGCCGGCGATCGTCACAGTGAACTCGCCGCATTGCGTCATCTGCGGGTCGTAGACCGCAACGTAGGCTCCGGTGGGGATCGGCGCGCCCGCGAACGTGCTGTGGCTGCTGTAAAGATTCATCCACGTGTTGGTGGGCGTGACGCCGCTGCCCCGCGCCACGCCCAGGGCGAGCGCGAGCAGCAGCGCCAGTGCACCGACAACCAGAGCGGCTCGTCCGATAGTATGACCTAACATCGGCAGACATGTCACCTTTCCCACAAAGACACCAGACCAAGAAGGACACCCCCTCCTGTTCCATGAATCCTTCGGCGGCCTTTCGTGCCTTCGCGTCTTCGTGGTCAGTTTTTCAACCACGGCCGCCGCGCTTTGCATAAATGCTGGCGCCGCGCCGGCCGCTGCACCCCGCGCGATGGCGTCGGCGTGAGGATCGGCTCCGGGCCGGGCAGGCTCGCCGGAGCAGTCTCCGCGCCGCCTTGCGCCGCGAACGGCAGCCAGAGGCGACGCGGCGTTTCGCTGCCCGACCTGGTCCCGGCGGGCGCTCCCGCGCCCCCCACGAATGGCAACCACTGGCGCGCTGGCGGCGCGCTCTTCGGCGCGGGTTGCGCCGGTTCTGCCTGACCGCCGCCCTGCTCGACGCGGGGCAGGAACAGCCGCCATAGATTCACCTTCCCCAACGGCGTCCACTGCCGCTCCCCCCGTCCTACCCAAGACCCAAGACCCAATACCTCCTCTCCCACCATCAGCCGGATTCGGTCTCCCGCGACTGCGCCTTCGTCGGCCGGCGTGTCGGGATCGTCGCCGTAGCAGGCCAGGATGCCGTACTGCCCTTCGGTGGCGATCGTCGCCGCACCACACACCACGCCCTGCGGATCCAGCGCCTTCACTACGATTCCGGCCGTCAACGGTCGGCCGTCAGCCGTCAGCGCCGGGCCGTAGAAGTCCACCCAGGCGCTTGTCGGCGTGACGCCCGCTCTAGTCTCAACCTCGACCTCAGCCTTAACCTTAGCCTCAACCTCCATCGGCCAGCCAGCCAGCAGTTGCGTGGTCGAGACCGGCGCCGTGCCAGTGATCGCCACGGGGTAGGTCAGCGTGACCGCCTGCGTCGCCCGGATCCAGTAGCCCAGGCCCGGCTGCATCACCTGCAAGGTGTTGAAGAGCGGGTCGAGGTCGGGGTAGAACGACTGCGCGCCGTGGTCGAAGCCCTGGACGACCGCGTACTTGCCCGCGATGCTCTCCAACGCCACTGTCACCGGCAGGCTGGTCCGCGGCAGGTAACTCACCAGGTTCCAGCCGGCCGCCAGCGGCAGCGGCTGATCCGCGGGCATCACCTGGCCCACCAGCCGCCACGTGGCAACCGCTCCGCCCGTCTCCTCCTCACTGACCCCTGCCGCCTGCACACTTTCCACTGTCTTGATCCAGTAGCCGTGCGCCGCATCCACCGTGCGCAGCGTGTTGAAGCCCGGCGGCAGGTAGGGGTAGTAGGAGCGCGCTCCCCGGTCGAAGCTCTGGATCACCGCGTAGGTTCCGCTGATCGGCCGCTGGACGACGGTGATGTCGGGATTGAAGGGATTGATGCGGGACGAGATCAGGTTCCACGACCCGACCAGGGCGAGATCCAGGACCGAGACCTTCTGGCTCGTCGGGGCCGGCGCGGCGCACAACGGCAGCGGCCGGGGCAAGGGCGGGGTCGCCCCGCCCGCGCCGCCATCATTGGGCACGATCGCCAGCTCATAGTCGCCGGCGTGCGCCACCGGCCAGACGACCGTCTGGGTGACGGTCTGGCCCGCGGCCACGGCCGGCCCGGTGAGTGCGGCGATGCGCGTCCCGTCGGCGTAGATACCCACCGGCAGGCCGGCCGGAATGGCCGCGTCGGTGTTGCTCAGCACGACAGTCAGGGTGACGGAGAAGGGCGAACCGGCGTCCGGCTCAGCCCCGGCCAGACGAGCGACGGGCTGCGCCGCCGTGCAGGTCACTTCGACGCCAAACGGCCCGGCCACGCTGGCGTTGCCGGCCTGGTCGGTGGCGATGGCCCAGAGCGTGTAGGCCCCGGCTGCGGCTGCGGGCAGCTCGTACCACCAGCGGCCGCCGTCCCGCGCCGCGCTGGGCAGGGAGACCGTGCCGTCCGGCGCGTGCAGCTCCACCCAAACGTCGGTCGTCGGGCCGCCATCGGTCACAGTGCCGCTCAACACCGTCATGGGCGTGCCCAGGATGGCTTGGGCAATGCTCGTCGTCACGGTGATGACCGGTGGCATGTTGTCGGCCCAGAAGCTGAGGGTCAGCGGCATGGCCGTGCGGTTGCCGACTACATCCTGGGCGTAGACGGCGACAGTCTGCTGGACGTAGTCCTGGGCGCCGACGTCCGGCGAGCGGTAGAACCAGCGGCCGGCCTGGGCCGCGCTGTGCCGCGGCGTCAGATCCAGCCGGCTGCGCAGGTAGCCGCCGTCGTGGGTCCCGCCGTTGCGGTCGCAGATGCTCAGAATCCAGTTGCCGGCCGAGTTCTGGCCCTGGAACGCTCGCAGCGGGTCGGTGGGCCGGACGAAGCGGCCATAGTCGGCGGTCGCGATGTCGTCGTCGCCGGCCGCGTTTTCCGGGCCGAGCGGCGCCGCATCGTTCAGGGTCACGTCGTAGTTGCGGAATTCCGTGCGGGAGCGGCCGTCGTCGTCCAGGACGCGCACGGTCGCGCCGGCCGGCGAGGTCAGGTCAACTTGCAGGTCGTCGCGGCGGGCGTGTTCGGCCGCGAAGCCCAGCGTTACGTCGCCGATCGCGAAGCTCTCGGTGACGGCGAAGGTCACGTGAATCGGCGAGCCGCAGCCGGTACTCGCGTTGATCGCGACCGGCGCGGCCGGCGCATCTTCGTAAACGACCGCCGTGGGGGTGATGACCGCCTGGAGGTCAGCTTTGGTGCAAGCCCCGCCATCGAAGCAAGCCGTCACCGACGCCACGCCGCCGTCGTCAGCCACGTCACCGGCGACCAGGAAGCTGCCGCCCGTCACTAGGCTGTCGGGCGCCACCTGCGTGGCCGTGAGGTCGAGCGTCACCGTCGGCGACTGGGCGTCGAGCCGGAACGGCAGCCAGTCGTTCCAGCCGGCCGTTTGCCCGAAGCCGTCGGTCGCGTGCAGGCGGACGTTGAAGATGTCGCCGTGACTGCCGGCGACGTTCCAGGCGCAGGCCCACGCGCCGTCGCTCGGGCTGCCGTCGGGACAATTGACGGCCGCCTTGCCTTGCACCTCCAAACTGACGAGCGGCACGCCCGCCGCGTCGTAGGCGTAGCCGGTCAGGTCGTTGGCGCCCGGCTTGAGCAGGTAGCCCGGTTGCGCAATGCCGAAGAACTCCGGCGCGACGCGATCCACCACGTGATGCGCCCACAGCCATTCGACCGGCTGCCCGGAGGACGGGTGCGCCGCATCGTAGATCTTCACCGCCAGCGCCGCCCACGGCTCGGGGCTGAGGCTCGTGTTCACCGTTCCGTGCAGCGTGACCGAAGCCTCCTGCCCCGGTTCCACGTCGCCCAGGCCGACGGTCTGATGCTGGCCGCCAGCGAGGCTCAACGCGTAGACGGCCGAGATGTCGGCCACGACGCCGTGAGCCGTATCGGCGCCGCGGTTGCGATACGTCACCGTGTAGTTGATCGGCTGCCCATTGCCGACCGGCGGCTGGCCGGTGTTCAGGAAGCTGAGATAGGTCGCCACGTCGGGCGGTGGGCTGCCCAGCAGCAGGTCGCGCAGCCAGAACAGGCTGTCGGCCAGCAAGCTGTAGACCGTCCCCGCGGGCTGGACCGCCAGGCTGATCTCCGGGGCGGCATCCGTGTAGGGGCGGGTTTCAACCCCGCCCCTACTCCCGTTCGGGCAGATGCCCGCGGCGAGGACGTCCCAGTGGTAGGCATGGTCCAGGGTCAGGTCGCCGCCTGCGCGGGCCGCATCCCGGATGACCAACCCGCTGTTGACGCCGTTGGCGGCCGGCAGCGCAGCCCACAGCCGCAGCGCGTTTTCTTCGGTGGCGAAGGCGAGCACCCCCACCCCTGCCCCTCCCCCGCCCCCGGCAGGGGAGGGGAGGCCGATGAGACTGAATGGCAGGTAGAGGTCAGTCTGGCCGCCCAGGGGCACGAGCCTGGCCTGCCCGACACCACCGGCGTCGAAGCGATAGTAGTCCGGCCCAAGCGTCGCGACCCAGTCCCAATCGCTGCCGTTCCATTGCAACAGCAGCGCGTTGTTGGCGTCCTGCACCCAAACCAGGTAGTCGGCTCCCAGGCTGGACGGCAGGGTGATGACGGTGGTGTCCGGCATCAGTTGACCGCCCTGGTCGGTGAAGTACGGGTTGAAGGCGGTTGTCGCGCCGCCGCCTTGCGTGTCCAGGTAGATGAACAGGTCGCCGTCGGTGTTCCAGCTCGCGCCCGTCCAGGTCAGGCGCAGGGCTTCGGCATTCCAGGTGGCGTACAGCTTCTGCTCGGCTCGGCCTCGCATACCGGAGGAGGTATTCTGAGCCAATCGGCGATCTACGCCGATCAGGGTGCAGTAGGGGCGGGTTTCCAAGCCAGTTCCACCTCCCACAGCGTTATTCCCAAACCCGCCCCTACCGAACCAAACGTAATCGGGCGTGAGCGGCCCGTCCACGTAGACCGGGCCGAAGGTCTGCCAGCGAGCGTTGCCCAGCGCGTCGTAGCTGACGAGTTGGACCGTCACCTTCTGGCCCTCGCCGGCCGTGTAGCTCGCGGCCAATGGCCCGCCGGCCGGGACCGCCTGCGACGTCTCGTCGGCCAGCGTGCCCGTCACCTCCGCGGTCCAGCGCACCGTATAGTAGTAGGGGCGGGTTTCCAGGTCAGTTTCACCTACTATGCCGCTGTTTCCAAACCCGCCCCTACTGCCGTCGCTCGCGGCCGTCCAGGTCAGCGCCAGGTCGGGCGAGGCCACCGTGTCGCCGGGCGTGACCGCCACGCCGCCCGCGGTCAGCGCCAGGATGGCCGGGCCGGGCGACATCACGTCCACGGTCACGGGCGCTGTTGTCTCGGTTACGTGTCCGGCCAGATCGGTCGCACGGACGGTGACATTGTAGATCGCGCCGTCGGGCAACGGGCCATCCGGTAGCCGCCACGCCCCGCGCCATTCGTTATTTGCGTGTTGCGTGTTGCGTGTTGCGTGTTGCCATCCGCCATTTGCAATTTGCCACTCCACCCTTACCACGCCGGCGGTATCCGTCACCAGCCCGGTGAGATCCACGGTGCGCGGCTCGTAGTAGTGCGTGGTGGTGAGCACCAGCGAAGTGACCACGACCTGCGGGGCCTGCGCGTCCACGGTGACTGTGATCGTGTCGCTGGCCGTGTTGCCGGCCACGTCGGCCACGGTTGCCTGGAGGACGTGCTGGCCGTCGCCGGCCGGCGTCCAGTCGGCCGACCAGATGGCGTCGGCCGGGCCTTCGGAGGGCCAGGTCTGGGCCAGGATGGTCGCGCCGTCCGCGGTGACGATCAGGCTTTGCAGCGTGGAGACCATCGCCGCGGCCTGACCGCTGACGGAGAGGGTCGCCAGGCTGTCGAGCAGGAGCGGCACGCCGGAGATGGAGACCCAGACGTCGGCGGCCGATCCTACGTCGAGGAGCATGGCGCGCGGGGTGAAACCATATCGCGCTGGAGTAGAGGCTTTAGCCGGTTTCTCACCCACCAGACCGCCTGAAGGCTCGACTCCAGACTGTTTCCGATCACTCTGGCGCTCCACGAACCGCGCAGCGGCCTCGGAGACGTCAAAACTGCCCAGGCCGTTACCACCAGCCCCCGCGTCGCGCGCCGCGGCGCGGACGACGGCCGCGGCCGCGTCGGCGGTCGTCGCGCTCGTGCAGTTGCCGGCCGTGTCGCACGCGGCCGCAGTCGCAGAGGCCGTCTGCGGGTTGAGAACGCGGAGGCCCTGGTCGTGGTCGGCCACGTACGAGAACGGCGCGACGACGGCAACATCGTTCGCGGCGCCGGGTGTGTCAGCCAAGGCCGCGAACTGCGGGTGCGCCGGATCGGACACGTCTATGACCTGCAGGCCGGCCGAGCCGTCCGCGACGTAGGCATACGAACCGGAGAGCGCCACGCCGCGCGCCTCGCCAACGGTGTCGTACTGGGCCACGGCTTGCGGGTTGGCGGGGTCGGCCACGTCCACAACAACCAGGCCGGCCACGCCGCCGGCGACGAAGGCCACCGTGCCGGAGACCGCGACCGCGTAGGCGTTGCCGGCCGTCTGAAGCCAGCCCGCGGCTTGCGGGTTGGTCGGCGCGGTCACGTCCACCAGGCGCAGGCCGGTGGCGCCGTCGGCGATGAGCGCGTAGCGGCGGCCAGCAATCTCGGCCGCCGCGACGCCGCTGGCTGTGCCAGGGGTGTCGAAGCTGCCCACGAATTGCGGATGCAGCGGGTCATTCACGTTTACCACTTGCAGGCCCGCGTTCCCGTCGGCTACGAAGGCGTAGCGCAAATTGCCAATTTGCGCTACAGCCACGTCGCGGGCGTCGCCGGGCGTGTCGGCGGTCGCGGCCAACTGCGGGCTGGCCGGCGTCGAGACCTCGACGATCCGTAGCCCCGCGTCGCCGGCCGCGACGAAGGCGTAGACCTTCGCCAGGACGGCCGTAGGCGTGGGCGACGGGGTGGGGGTGGGCGTGGCCGTGGGCATGGGCACGCCCACCGGCACCGCGACCGGGCCGCGCACGTTGTTGTTCTCGTTCGTCTCGCCGACCTCGCAGCGGTAGTCCGCGTAGGCCCAGACGTTGTGCGTCGCCGTCGCGCCGAAGCCAGGGGTGGTGAAGACGATGTCCTGGCTGGCGCCGGCCGGCAGGGGCGGAACTTGCAGCGAGTAGTCCGCCGGCGGGTTGCAGCCCACCGGGCTGGCATCGTAGTGCAGCCCCACCCAGGCGATGGGGGAGGCGGCCACGCCGGCGTTGCGGACGCGCACGACGTAGCGGATCGCCTGGCCCGCGGCCGGGTTGGCCGGGATGACGGTGATGCTGTCCACGGTCAGATCGGGCTGGGGAATACCGATCGTGAGGGGGCCGTAGCGGTTGTTATCCTCGCGGCTCTCGGTGATCGCGCAGCCTGTGTCTGCGACCGCGTAGACCTGGTGCGATCCACCCGTGGCGAAGCCGGTCGGATCGCTCAGGACGAGGTCGTACTCAGCCCCGCTGACCAGGGCGGGAACCGCGGCCTGCCGATCCGGCGCGTCGCTGCAGCCCGTCGGGATCCGGTCAAGGGTGAGGCCGGCGCTCATCACCGCGCTCGCGGCCAGGCCGGCGTTGCGGACGTGCAGCGTGTAGACGATGGTCTGCCCGATGGTCGGCGTCGCCGGGGCGAAGATTACGCTGTCAATGGTCAAGTCGGGCATCGGCTGGGGTGAAATCGTGACTGTCGCCGGGCCGTACGCATTGTTGTCCTCGCGGTTCTCGGCCACCGCGCAGTAGTAGTCGGCGTAGGCGTAGATCTGGTGGACGCCGGCCGTGGCGAAGCCCGCGCCCGACACCGTGAAGGTGTAGGCTTCTCCGGCCGCCAGGACCGGCGTCTCGCCGTTGCGATCCCCTGGGTCGTTGCATCCAGCCGGCGCGCGGTCGAGGTAGACGCCGGCTACGGATGTGCGTCCGGTGCTGGCCCGGCTCTGGTTGCGGATGCGCACGCTGTAGGTGATCGGCTGGCCGACGAGTGGACTGGCCGGATCGAGCGCGACGCTTTCGATGACCAGGTCGGGCTTCAGCGGTCCGCCGACCGTCACGGTGATCGGGCCGTAGAGGTTATTGGCCTCATTGCTTTCTTCGAGCGTGCAGTTATAGTCGGCGAACGCCGCGTAGGTGTGTTGTCCTGCCGTGGGGAATTTGACACTGGGCGTGAAGACAAAGCTGGCGCCGACGGCCAGCGGCGGCACCTGGCTCCCCAGATCGCCGATGTCGCCGCAGCCCGCAGGCACGCGGTCGGTGTAGACGCCAGCATAGGTGTAGGAGTGGGCCTCGGCTGTGCCCTGGTTGCGGATCGTGACGACCGTCTTGATCCATTCCTGCGCGGCCGGATCGGCCGGGTCGAGCGTCACGCTTTCGACCACCAAGTCGGGCTGTGACGCCAGGGCTACGGTCACGCTGATCGGGCCGTAGAGGTTATTGGTCTCGTTGCTTTCTTCGACCGTGCAGCCATAGTCCGCAAATGCCGCGTAGGTGTGTTGTCCGGCCGTGGGGAATTTGACGCTGACCGTGAAGACAAAGCTGGCGCCGACGGCCAGCGGCGGCACGTGCCCCCCCAGGTCGCCGGCGTCGCCGCAGCCCGCAGGCACGCGGTCGGTGTAGACGCCAGCATAGGTGTAGGAGTGGGCCTCGGCCGTGCCCTGGTTGCGGATCGTCACGACCGTCTGGATCCAGTCTTGCGCGGCCGGCTCGGCCGGATCGAGCGTCACGCTCTCGACCATCAGGTCGGGCAGCCGCGGCGGAAGCACGGTCACGCTGATCGGGCCGTAGAGGTTGTTGACCTCGTTCGCCTCATCGAGGATACAGCCGTAGTCTGCGGCCGCGGCGTAGGTATGTGCCCCCTGCGTCGGGAAAGTGCCCGTGACGACGAAGCTGAAGGTCGCGCCGACCGCCAGCGGCGGCACGTACCCCACCAGGTCGCCGATGTCGCCACATCTCAACGGAACGCGGTCGGTGTAGACCCCTGCCCAGGTGTACGAGTGCGCCTCGGCCGTACCCTGGTTGCGGATCACCACCTGGAACTGCGTCCACTGGCCGGCCGCTGGCTCGGCCGGGTTCAGCGTCACGCTCTCGACCACCAGGTCGGGCTGCCGCGGCGGCAGCACGGTCACGTTGATCGGGCCGAAGAGGTTGTTGGCCTCATTGCCCTCTTCGACCGTGCAGCCGTAGTCGGCGAACGCGGCGTAGGTGTGTGACCCCTGGGTGGGGAACTTGACGCTGACGGTGAAGGTGAAGCTCTCACCGATGGCGAGCGGCGGCACGTGCCCCACCAGGTCGCCGATGTCGCCGCAGCCCGACGGCACGCGGTCGGTGTAAACCCCGGCCCAGGTGTAGGAGTGGGCCTCGGCCGTGCCCTGGTTGCGGATCGTGATGACCGTCGGGATCCACTCCCCCGCGGGCGGCTCGGCCGGGTCGAGTGTCACGCTCTCGACCACCAGGTCGGGCAGTCGCGGCGGGCCGACCGTCAAGGTCTGGGTGAAGACGTTGTTGGTCTCGTCCAACTCCTCGTGCAGACAACTGAAGTCGGCGAAGGCGTGAACGGTGTGGTCGCCCTGGGTTGGGAAGCCGTAGGTGAGGACGGCCACGTCCGCAGTCGCGCCGGGCGCCAAGGCTGGGATTTGTCCGGTGTTGGCCCAGCCCGAATCGCTGCAGCCGGTCGGCACGTGATCGGTGTAGACCGCCAGCCCCGCAATCCCCTGGACGGCCGCGGTGCCGGCGTTGCGCACGCGCACCGTGAAGCTGATCCAATCCCTGGCCGCCGGCTCGGTCGGCTGGGTCGTTATGCTCTCAACGACCAGGTCGGGCAGCAGCGGCGGGCCGACCGTGAGGGTTTGGGTGTAGATGTTATTGGTCTCGTCCAACTCTTGGTACAGACAACTGGAGTCGGCGAAGGCGTGGACGGTGTGGGCGCCTTGGGTTGCGAAACCGTAGGTGAAGAGGGTCACGTCGGCTGCCGCGCCGACGGCCAGGGCCGGTATTTGACCCGCGTTGGCCCAGGCGGGATCGCCGCAGCCTGTGGGCACGTGGTCCGTGTAGACCGCCAGGCCAGCGATGCCCGAGGCCGCGGTGCCCTGGTTGACGATGTGTACCGTGAAAGTGACCCAATGCCGCGCGGCCGGCTCTGCCGGGTCGGTGGTGATGCTTTGGATCGCCAGATCAGGCGCGGCCATGGTGACGTCCACCGGGCCGAAGAGGTTGTTCGTCTCGTTCAGTTCCTCGTCCAGGCAGGTGAAGTCCACGAAGGCGTAGAGTTGGTGCGGTCCGTAGATGGCGAAGCCGGGGATGATGATGGTCACGGTCGCCGCCTCGCCCGCGGCCAGGGTGGGCACCTGACCTGTGTTGGCCCAGGCTGCATCGCCGCAGCCGGTCGGCACGTGGTCGGTGTAGATCGCCATGCCGGTGATGCCCGCGGCGGCCGTGCCGTCGTTGCGCACGCGCACCGTGACCGAGAACCTTTCGGCGACCTTCGGCGCGGCCGGGTCGAGGGTCAGGCTCTCGATGGTGAAATCGGGCTGCCGCGGCGGAAGGACGGTCACGCTGATCGGGCCGAAGAGGTTGTTGGCCTCGTCTCCCTCCTCGACGGTGCAGCCGTAGTCGGCGAACGCGGCGTAGGTGTGTGGCCCCTGGGTGGGGAACTTGACGCTGACGGTGAAGGTGAAGCTTTCACCGATGGCGAGCGGGGGTACCTGCCCCACCAGGTCGCCAACGTCTACGGTGGGACAGCCCGCCGGCACGCGGTCGGTGTAGACCCCGGCCCAGGTGTAGGAATGCGCCTCGGCCGTGCCCTGGTTGCGGATCGTGACGACTGTCGGGATCCACTCCCCCGCGGGCGGCTCGGCCGGCTTCAGCGTCACGCTCTCGACTACCAGATCGGGCAGCAGCGGCGGCCCGGCCGTGATCGTGGTCGAGTAGACGTTGTTGGTCTCGTCGCTTTCGGTCACACCGCAGGCGAAGTCCGCGAACGCGTAGACCACGGCCGGCCCCTCCGTCGAGAACGGCGGGCTGGTCACGGTCACGTCTGCGCTGGTGCCAGGCGGCAGAGAGGGCATGCTGCCGGTGTTGATCCAGTCGCCAGCATTGCAGCCGGAGGGTGCGGCGTTCACGTAGATCGCCAGGCCCGCGGCCGCGGCTTGCGCGGCGCCCTGGTTTTTCACCCGCACGGTGTAGGTGAACCATTCGCCCACGGGGGGCGCGGCCGGGTCGGTCGTGACACTCTCGACCACGAGGTCGGGCGCGAGCGCGTCCAGGCTGATCGGGCCGAAGACGTTGTTGCTCTCGGTCGTCTCGGTGATGCCGCAGCCGTAGTCCGCGAACGCATAGACGTGATGCTGGCCGGGGGTCGCAAAGCCGCTGTCGGTGACCGTGAAGGTGAAGCTCGCCCCGATTGCCAGCGGCGGCACCTGCGCCCCGCGGTCGGAGATGTCCACGGTGGGGCAGCCGACCGGCACGCGGTCAACGTAGATGCCCGCGTAGGAGATCGAGTGCGCCTCGGCCGTGCCCTGGTTGCTCAGCCGCACCGCGTAGGTCACGGGCTGGCCGATGGTCGGGCTGACCGGATCGTGCGTCACGTCCTCCAGCACCAGGTCGGGCAGCAGCGCCGGGCCGACGGTGATCGGAGCCGAGGCGACGTTGTTGGCCTCGCTTTCCTCTGCGACGTTGCACAGGTAGTCGGCGAAGGCGTGGATCGTGTGCTGGCCCGCGGTCGAGAAGCGGGCGCCGGTCACGGTCAGATCCACGGCTTCGCCTGCGGCCAGCGCAGGGATCGTTTTCGTGTTGTACCAGGCAGGGTCACTGCAACCGGCGGGCGCGTGGTCGGCATAGAGCGCCAGGTACGCGGCGGGGCTGGCCCCCTGGCCGGTGTTGCTGATGCGCACGGTGTGGGTGATCCACTGGCCCACAGCCGGGCTGGCGGGATCGGCCGTGATGCTCGCCACGACCAGGTCGGGGAAGTATTGAGTCACGTCGAAGGTGACCGGACCGTAGCTGTTGTTGTTCTCGTTGCTTTCGGTCACGTTGCAGCCGTAGTCGGCATACGCGCTGATCCGGTGCTGGCCCGCTGTCGTGAAATAGGTCCCCCACGTCACGGTGTAGCTCTCGTCTGCGGTCAGCCCCGGCACCTGGTAGACCTTGTCGCCCGGGTTGCCGCAGATCGGCGCAGGCAGGTTCCGGTCAACGTAGACGGCCGACCAGGCCGCGCTGGAGGTGTCGGCGCCGATGTTCTTCACCACCATCGTGATCGTTACCGGTTGGTTCACGACCGGGTTGAGCGGCGCCACGGTCAGGTCGGTCACGGTCAGATCAGGCTGAATCACCTGCAAGCTGCCCGGCCCACCGAGGTTGTTGGTCTCATCCCATTCCGCGAACTGGCAGGTGTAGTCCGCATAGGCGTAGATTTCATGTGTTCCCGGTGTGTTGAACACGCCGGTGTTCACGTAAAGATCGGTCGCGGCACCCGGGTTCAGGCTCCAGATGAAGCCAGCGTAATCGGGCGACTGGAGGCAGCCAGTCGGCTGGCGGTCGAAGTAAATGCCGACCCAGATTTGATCGTAGGCGGAGCCCGTGGACCTCGAACCCTGGTTACGCACGTGCACCTTGATCTGTGTCGAATTCCCGACCCGAATGATCGCCGGATTGGCGACAACGCTGTCTACCACGAAATCGGGCGCGGGTATGCGCGTCGGCGTGGGTGTGTTCGTCGGCGTGTTGGTCACGGTCGGCGTCGGCGTGACCGTGGGCGTTTGCGTGACCGTCGGCGTGTTCGTCGGCGTGCGCGTCGGGGTTGGCGTCGGCGTGTTCGTCGGCGTGCTGGTCACGGTTGGCGTCGGCGTGACCGTGGGCGTGTTCGTCTGCGTCGGCGTCTGGCTGGGCGTGGGGGTCGCGCCACTGACGGTGACGTACACCGGGCCGAGGTTGTTGTTGGTCTCGTCCGATTCCACCATCCAATCGTAGCTGTCCACGCGGCTGTAAAGGGGATGCTGGCCCGACGTGTCCCAGCCGGGGTGCTGGAACGTCAGCGGCAGCGAATCGCCTGGGGCCAGGTAGCAAGTGACTTGCTGATCGCCCCAGCACTCGCCGCCCCAGGGGCATTCGCCGACGTAAGTCCAGAAGCAGTTGTCGGCACCACCGGCGGTCCCATCGCCCTGGTTCTTGATCGTCACGACGATGTCGAACGCCTGGTTGGGGTTCGGCTGGACGGGGTCGGTGACGATGCTCTGCACGATCAGATCGGGCATGGCCTCGTGGACGGTGACGTTCAGCGGGCCGCCCAGGTTGTTGCCTTCGTCCGCGCCTTCGTCCACCGCGCACTCCCAGTCGGCCAGGGCGTAGAATGCGTGCGTGCCGGCCGCGCTGAAGCCGTCGGTGGGGACGGTGACGGTCACGAATGCGCCGGTCGCCAGTGAGTCCACAGATTCCGGCGGCCACATGTTAGTCCAGTCGTTGCACCCCGTCGGCGTGTAGTCCTGGAACACGGACGTTGCGAAGCGCCCCGCGCCGCCGATGCCCTGATTGCGCACGGTTACGCTCACGTCAATGGGCTGATCAGTGCCCGGCGATGCGGGCGATGCGGCCATCCGCTCGACGACCAGGTCGGGGTAGGCCGGTGCGCCGGCCACGTCGAAGCTGACCGGCCCCGCGAAGTTGTTGTCCTCGTTCGGTTCGTTGACCTGGCAGCGATTGTCGGCCTGGGCGTAAACCTCGTGCGTACTCGTTGTGGGGAAGCCGAGCGCGTGGACGAACGCGAAGGTCTGCGACGCGCCCGCGGCCAGCGCGCTGACCGTTCCCGACATCCAGCCGGACGCATCGCACGGCTCCGGCGCCGCATCCAGGTAGACGCCGACCCACGACGCGGCCGCGGGGTCGGTCCCCTGGTTCGTCACCGTGACGACCACGGAGAAGCTCTGGTTGGGGCGAGGGGACCCCGGTGCTACGGTCAGGCCGGAGATGACCAGGTCGGGGCTGTAGAGCGCGCCGGCCACGTCGAAGTTGACCGGCCCCGCGATGTTGTTCGTTTCATCGCTCTCGTTCACCGCGCACCCGCTGTCGGCCTGCGCGTAGAGGTCGTGGGCGCCGGTCGTGGCGAAGCCGCTGTGCGTGCGGGTGAAGGTATAGGTGGCGGCCGGCGCCAGCGCGGAGATCGTGGTCGAGGCCCAGCCTCCCGCGCCCGCATCGCACGCCCAGGGCGCCTGTCCAGGATCAAGATAGAGATGCACCGCGAAGTTGCGCGCCGTGCCCGCGCCCACGTTCTGCACGGTCACGACCACGTCGAACGGCTCGTTGGGCCGCGGGGCCGGCGGCGTCACAGCCAGGCTCTGCACGATCAGGTCAGACGGGATGGGCGGGGCCACGTCGCGGCTGCGCAGGAAGACGTCGCCGGTGTCGTTGGTGTCGTTGGCTGCGAGGTTCGTGGCCCAGGAATCGAAGACCACGGCCGCGCCGTCGGAAGAGAGCGCGCCGCCGTAGCCAGTGGATGAAGAGTCATCCGCCTGGTCTCCAGCCGTAGCCACTGAGACGCGTTCGGTCTCGCCGGTCTCCCGATCGTAGACGAAAACATCCGTCCGGTCGTTCGTATCGCCCGTGACCAGGTTCGTGGCATCCGACTGGAACGCCACAAAGCGGCCGTCACCGGAGAGCGAGGGCGTGTAGGAACTGCCATCCCCCTGCCCGCCCACGCGGAAGGTGGTCCCGGTCTGCCGGTCGTGTAGGAAGACATCTTGGGTATCATTGGTGTCGCCGACAATCAGGTTCGACGCGTAGGAGTCGAAGGCCACGTAACGACCGTCGGCCGAGATGGCCGCGTCGTAGGAGCCGTCGTTCCCTTCCGCGCCGGCCGAGCTGACCGAGACGCGGGTCAGCGTGCCGGTCTGCGTGTCATAGACGAAGACGTCGTTGGCGTTGTTGGCGTCGCCCGTCACCAGGTTGGTCGCGCTCGACTCGAAGGCGATGGTGTGACCGTCCGCGGAGATCGTCGCATAGCCGGAGGAGCTATCGCCCTCGACGTCGCCCGGCCCCAACGAGATGCGGACTGTGGTCCCCGCCGTCCGGTCGCGCAGGAAGACGTCGGTCTGGCCGTTGGTGTCGCCCGCGACCAGGTTCGTCGCATACGACTCGAAGACCACGTAGCGGCCGTCGGCCGAGATGGCGGCCTGGTAGGAGTTGGAGTCGCCGGTTGCCTCCGCGCCGCCTGTGGCGACCGAAACGCGCTCGGTGGCGCCGGTCTGCCGGTCGTGGACGAAGACATCCGCGGCGCCGTTGGCGTCGCCGGTCACCAGGTTGGTTGCGTAGGAATAGAAAACCACGAAGCGGCCGTCGCTCGAAATCGCAGGGCTGAAGGAGTTGTCGTTCGCCTCTGCGCCGCCCGACGCGACCGAGACGCGCTCGGTGGTCCCGCCCACGGTGTCGCGCACGAAAATGTCGGTGTGCCCACCGGACATGAACGGCGTATCGTCGCTCACCAGGTTGTCGGCGTCGGACTGGAAGGCCACGTAGCGGCCATCGGCCGAAACCGTCGCGTTCCCGGAGCCGTTGTTGCCCTGCGTCCCGTCGGAGGCGAGAGAGACGCGGGTGGTGGAAGCGACCGCGGGAGTTGTCATTCTGAGCGGGTTGGTCCCTGAAGTTTCGCGGTACAACAGAGACAGCGAAGAATCCTTCACTGCGTTCAGAGCTTGCCCTGAGTGTAGCGAAGGGACAGGTTCTCCTACCACACCACGAGACCCTTCGCTGGATTCACGCCGCGACGGGAGTTGGCCGGTAGACCCGCTCAGGGTGACAATGCGAGTCTCGGGGATCAGCGCGGGCAGCGGTTTGCCGCCGTTTCCGCCTGAAATCGAGCCTTCAGGCGGGTTTCCGGCTGAAGCCTCTGCTCCGGTTGCCGCGCTCATCCCCACTGCCGTCAGCGGATAACTCGCGACCGCGACCCCTTGGCTGGTTCCACTGAGGGCCAGGCTGCCCGCGAGGGCCGGATGGGCCGGATCGGAGATGTCCACGATCTGCAGCCCGGCCGCGCCGTCGGTGATGAACGCGTAGGGCAAATTGCCAATTTGCCCTACGGCCACGCCTTGCGCCAGGCCGGGCGTGTCGTACGCGCCGACCTCGCTCTGGGTGGCGTAGACCGAGAGGTCACAGGCCGCGGTCAACTGGTAGAGCTTGTCCTGCCCACCCGAGAGGGCCTGGTACCACGCGGTATCGAAGTAGCCACGCGCCGTGATCACGCCCGCACCGCAGGGCGAGCGGAAGCCGCCTTCCGTCAGGTTGAAGTCCTGGGCCGTGGTCGTGTAGTGGTAGCTCAGGCTGCTCGGGGCCGTGCGGCTGAGCGCCACCCGCGGAGCCAGGGTGTCCACGTCCCCGCGCCAGACGTCCGGGTTGGCCGGGGCTACGTGCCCGGCGGCGTCCGTGCCGCGCAGATCCATGCGGTAGTAGCCCTCCAGCCCGACGGGCAGGCTGCCCGTCCAGCTCGTCTGCGTCACCGTCGCGCCGCTCTGGGTCGCCGCGGCCAGTTGCCAGCCCTCGCGATAAAGCGCCTGCACCTCCAGCGCCGACAAGGGCCGGGCGTAGACCCGCACGTCGTCGAGCCGGCCCTTGAAGGTGCGCGCCGCGTTCGGGTTGACCGTCACCGTCCAGGAGATCGTCCCGGCTTTGCCGTCCTTCGAGAAGGCCTGGCTGCCGGAGCCAGGCGCCGGCCCCACCGCGGCCGTGCCCATCGAGATCAACTGCACCGGCGAACCGGAGGAGTAGTAGAAAAGCTCGATCACGGCTGAGCCGCAGAAATCGAACGGCCCCGCGATGCTGTTTGTCGTGTTAACGCCGACCTGCCCGGACCAGACCTGCGTCCCGTTGAGCTTGACCGCGTACCCGCGCTGGTTCCAGATGGTGGGGACGAATTGCAATTGCGGAATCCGGCCGCAGGTCGAGCCGGCCGAGCCGGCCGTTCGGCCCACGTCGAACTGCTGCATCGGCGCCGGCAGCTTGCCGCTCAGTGCGTCCGTGGTGAACCGTTCGATGCCATTGACGTAGACGCGGGAGGTCGTCCCGTCGAAGGTCACGACCACGTGGTTCCAGGCATTCTCGGTCAGCACGTTGCCGGTGGTGAAGCTGTAGGCGTTCGTCCCGTCGCCGAAGCCGCCGCTGAGTTGTGTCCGGTTGACGACGCTCAGGAACGGATAGCCGTAGCGCGCCTCGGCATACGCCTCGCTGCTGATGATCGGATACGGGCTGTTGTCTCCTGGCGTGGGGTAGACCCAGACCGCTTCGGTGAAGCGTCCGGCGCTCAGGCTGAGGTCGGTTGCCGCCGCGATGCCCGCGAAGTCATCGGTCCCGTCGAGCGCGACCGCCTGCACGCCCGCTTTGCCCCCGATCCCCTTGAGCGTCGCATCGCCGGTGCCGGTTTGGAGGGTCGCGCGATGCCCGCGGCCGGAACCGTCGGCCAGCGCCGCGCCGCCCACCAGCGGCCGATCCTCGAATGAGAACGCCAGGAGCGGCCCGCTGCCCTGGAAGAGCGCGGTCACCTCTTGGGCTGAGAGGCCGCGGTTGAACAGCCGGAAGTCGCTGATCCACCCCTTGAACGGCCGGTAGGTGGCGCTGATGTTAGCGCGGCGGTTGGCGCCGAGCCAGAGTGCAGTGCCGGGATTCACCCCGTTGAGGTCCGCTGCGCTGAACCCGAAGCCGGTCGCCGCGCCGTCCACGTAGACGGTGAAGAAGCCGCTGCCGTCGCGCACCACCGCCACGTGATGCCACGTGTTGGGGCTGAGCAGGCCGCCGTCGGCCACGGCCGTCGTCGAGACGTTGTCCAGCCGCACGAGCACCGTCAGGTGATTCCGCGCGTCCGTCTGGAGGGCGATGTCATCCCCTGCGTCGTTGCTCCAGTGGAAGATGTCCCGCCAGAAGTTGTCGCCATCGGGCTTGAGCCACAGGTTGAGGGTCAACGGCCCGATCCCGAAGTCGAAGTCGGGCGAATCGGCGATGCTGACCGCGTCGTCGGCGCCATCGAAGCGGACCGCGCCGCCGGCCGGGCTGAATTGCCCGGTGGTGGGGCAACTATTTCCGGCGCACGCGGCGGGATGGTTCCGCCCGGTGAGGTCGCGGAAGACCAGGTCGCCGTTGGCGGCCGGCGTGTCGTTCAGCGGCAGGTGGAGCAGTTGACCTGCGGGCGTCTCGTTGACGAAGGGCGAGCCGGGCAGCAGCGACGCCAGCCCCACCTCCACTTGGCCCACGCCCGCGACAGCCGTCTCGGTGTCGCACGCGGCCGAGTCCGCGCTGAAGGAGATGGTGCGGTTGCCCGCATAGGTCGTATCCCAGGTCGTGATCTGTTTGCCGCAGACCATGACTTCGCCGCTGACGCCGTTACCTTGCACCGCAACCTGGCAGGATGCGGCCTTGTGGACCAGACCGTCCCATGTGGAGGTCTGCGTTCCCGCGGGGAGCGCGCCGGGCGGCAAGCTGGCGAGGACGATGCTGCTGCACGTGATCGTTACGCCGACCTGGTTGCCGGTCCCGTCCGGCGTCGTCCAAGAGACCGCCACCGGCACGGGCCGCTCGGTGACGTTGCCGTTCAACGTTGTCGTGCCGCTGATGGGCCTGGGCATGACGCCGGAAGACAGGCTCGCCAGGTCGAGGTTGGCGGCCGGTGCGAGCGCATCCACGTCAATGCTGCGCTCCACCGTCGCGGTGTGGGTCGCAATCTGATCGTCGGCCAGGTTGGGCAGGCGGGCCACGTTGTCCACTGCCTCGACGCGCACGGTGTAGCGGCCGGAAATCCGCTGCCCGGTCAGCACGTAGTCGGTCGCCCACGCGCCACCGCTCAGCGTTGCCACGACCGAACCCAACCCCGCGACGCCGCCCGTCTCGGTCAGCAGCGTCACCTTCACGCTGTCGGACGGCACGCCGCTGCCGGTCGAGCCGTCTGACAGGTTCGGGTCACTGACGGTGCCAGAGAGATGCACGACCCAGGCATCGCCGCGGGCCGGGTGCGGGGTGGCGTCCACGCGGCCGCCGGCCGCGACGTCCAGGGTCAACGTCGGAGCCTTGCCATCCACGTAGACGGTGATACTTGAGGCCGCCTCGGCGCGGTTGCCGACGCGGTCGGTTGCCCGGCTCTTCAGGGTGTAGCGCCCTTCGCCCGAGGGGGTGAAGGTGGGACACCAGGCGCCGTCGCCCACCGCGTCCTGGCAGCGGGCCGCGACCGTCCACGTTGTGGGGGCGCAGGCCCCTGCGCTCTTGCACGCGCCCAGGTCAACGCCCGCGACGCCCGACGTCGGATCGGTCGCGACCGCGAGCAATTGCACCGGCTGGTTGGCCAGATAGGGGGTGGTCGCGCCCAACTCCGTCGTCGGGTTGTCCGCATCCACGGTGAGGTTCTGGCTTTGGCGATCCTCCACCCAGCTCACCTGGTAGAGGTACAGGTCGCGCACCTCGCGCGCTGACAGTCCTGTGGCGTAGATCGTCGCCTCGTCCACCAGGCCGTCGAAGGTGTCCATTCGATAGGGGTATTGCGAGTAGTAGCCGCCGATGCGCAGCGGGTAGCTGCTCTGACACGCCGCGCCCGTAGCTGTCCGGCTACCCTGCGGCGACCCGTTGACGTAAATCGTCAGATACGCGCCGTCATATGTCCCCATCACGTGGTTCCAGACGTTCGGGATCAGCGGGACCGCGCTGGCGATGTCGTAGCGCATGAAGCAGTCCGGCGTGAAAAACTCGAAGACAGGGGTCAGGCTGTCCGGGGCGATGTAGAGTCGGTAGTTCGACTGGGCCTTCTGCGCGATGTAGCCGGGGCTGTAGAGGTCGTACTTGCCGACCAGTTCCTGGGGCAACGCCGAACTCGCCTGCCGCGGCATCACCCACGCGCCGGCGCTGAAGGTGTTGGGCAGGTCGAGGGCCGCGCTGTCGGGGATTTCCACCTTGTCCCCGCGGCCGTCGAAGTCCGCGGCGAAGCCCAACCGGCCGGCGACTCCCTCGCCGGTCAAGGGACAGTTGCCGCTGCCGCACGCGCCGTTGTTGCCATTGCCTGAGCTGTCGGCGAAGGTCGTCGCGCCCCTGGCCTCCTCGAAGGCCATCCGGAAGACCGGCGCCTTGCGGTAGAGCGAGGCGATCTGGTCGGCGGATAGAGCCAGGCCGAAGATGCGCACGTCGTCAACGCTGCCGGGGAACCAGTGCATGTCCTGCGACGAGCGGCTGCCGATGGCGCTGCCCGCGGTACACTGGGTCATGGTACCGGCCACGGCCAGGCTGGCGACCTCCGCGCCGTCGCGGTAGAGGCGGATGGTTTGCCCGTCATAGCTGCCCGCCAGGTGCACCCAGGTGTTCAAGGGCACGTTGACATTCTGCTGCACCGACTGCCAGCTCGACCCGACCCGCACGTAGAGCGTCGGGAGGTAGTCGCTCCCCGAAGGCGCAAGCGCCAGGGTGAAGCCGCAGTTGTCAGCTTCCTTGTAGGAGACGATCGTCTCTCGGTTGCTCGTAGCGCCGGTGCGGTAGGCCCAGGCTGAGACCGTCATCGTGCCGAAGCTGCCGAAGTCGGTCAGCGCAATGCGATCCTGCTGCTCCGACCGGAAGAGCGCAGCCTGCTGGACGCGGCCGGTCACGCCCGTTGTGGGGCAGGCGTCGCCGCTACAAGTGCCGTTGTGCTGACCCAGTGCGTCCTTGAAGCTGGTCTCGCCGGGCAGGTCGTCCAGCCGCAGGTGCAGCGCGGCCGTGCCTGCCCAGTAAAGCTCCTCCACCGCGTAGGGGTCGAGCACGTGACGGTAGACCTGCACCTCGTCCATCTTGCCCGCGAAGGGGACCGAATCATTTTGATAGATCCGGTAGAAGGTACCCTCAACCTCGCCCGTGAACGAAACCCCCATGTCGTTGACGTTGTACGGCGAGTCCTTGGGGTGCGAGGTGCCGGAGTCGGTCGTGCGGAACGTCCAGGAGCCGATCCAGTCATCGCCATCATCGTTGACCGTGCCGCAGTGCGTGCCGCCATCGTCCTCCCACATGCTCAGGGTGGCCTGGTCGGTGAAGTCCAGTTCCTGGCTCCAGGGATAGGGGTCAACGTACTTGTCGCCGTCCGGGTCATAGTTTTCGGTCACGCTTTGATCGAGAACCGAGTTCCCGCCGAACGCCGCGCACAACTCGGCATGGCCCGATTCGTGGTCCTTGGTGACGTAGAAATCGTCCAGCGTCAGGTGGCCCGAGTGCTGCGAGCGGCCGATGGTGAAGGCGCTGGTCGCAGCGGGCGTATTGCCCGCGAAGATGCCGGTGTACTCTCCCTGGAGTCCGCCGTTCACGTAGAGCTTGGCGGTTCCCTGGTCGAAGGTGAGGACGACGTGATTCCAGGTGTTTGCGGTCAGGACGCCGCCGGTCTCCCAGTAGCCCACCCACGCGCTGCTCGTGCCGAAGCCGAAGCGCAGCCGGTGCTCCACGGCCCCCTGAGCGTTTCGCACATCCACCCGCTGGAGCGTGGGATAGGCGCCCGTCTGGCCGCTATCCAGCCCCAGGATACCCTGCGGCTGCCAGCGCAGGCAGGTCGTGCCGTCCCACCAGAATTCGAGGCAGTGGCCGGCGTTCTCCGCGTCGGGATTCACCCAGGCCGCCAGGGTGAAGCTGCCGCTGCTCAGATCCAGGCTGGGATCGCCGCTGACCGTGGCATATTGCGCGCCCGCGAAGCCCGCGGCGTTGCCGGTGATGCCGGTCACGCGGCCGGGGCAACTGCCCGACTCGCAGGAGACGGTGTTGCCGAACATCGAATGATCGGTCCAGTTGCCGCTCTCGTCGAAGGTCAGGTAGAGCACCGGCTGGCTGAAGAGTGCGCCGACCTCGCTCGCTTCGAGCGCGGCGCCGAAGACGCGCACGTCGTCCAGCAGGCCGTTGAACTGGGCCGCCTGGGCTGTGCTCTTACCGATGAGCATACCCGCCCCGTTCGGAAATGCGCTCGCGGTGTGGCTGCCGCTGCCCACGGCCACCGCGTCCACGTAGAGCCGCTGCCCGGTGGCCCCGTTGGCGAACGTGCCGAAGGTATGGACGACGTGATGCCACTGGCTGTCGGCATAGTTGGTCCCCGCGCTGCACTTTTCCTCCCACAGGTTCTGGGAGCCGCTCTTGTAGCGCACCTCCGCACAGACCGCGCCGTTCTTCAGGTAGACTTGCGTGCCGTTGGCGTTGTCCACGGAAAAGAGGCCGGCGCTGTACGCGGCGTTGTTCGCGGCGGTCTTGAACCAAAACGAGACGCCGTAGGCGGTCTCGGAGACGTCCAGAGTCGAGCTGACGTAACCGCCCGCGGTCAGGCTGAGCGCCGCGCCGTACTTGCCCTGGGCCGATGTGGCGCACGTCCCCTGGCACTTCCCGTCGTGGGGCGGGATGTTGCCCGCGCGGTCGGCGAAGGTCGCAGTGCTCGAATCCTCGAAGGGCAGCCAGAGCACCGCGTTGCGGGCTAGGCTGGTCCAGTCGGTGATCAGCGCGCCCGCGACCTGGGTGAAGCTGTAGACGCCGGTCGCGGTCGCGGTCTTCACATGGACATCACCGGTCAGCGACTCCTCTTCCTGCGGCTGAAGGATGAACGCTTCCGGCGGGAGGGTGCTGTCGGTCGCGGGCGCGGGGAAGACGGTGTCGAGCAGCCCCTGGGCATAGCGGTTGAATAGCTCGTTCCTGACCGTGGCCTCGAAGCGGAACGTGTCGCCCGGCTTGACGAAGCCATCGGTCGCGGTGTAGACGTCGCCGGCCCCCACCTCTTTCACTGCCGATTTCAGCGTCAGGATGGTGCCTTTGGACGGCACGTTGGGGTTGAAGCCGTAGACCTTCTCCAGCATGTCGGCGTAGGTGTCCCCGTCTGCGTCTACGTCCGTCGGGTCCGACGTGACCCAGGTGTGGAGCGCGGTACCGTCCGCGGTCGTGGCGTAGACGAAGTCCCAGCCGCCCACCCATTCGGTTCTGTTGCCGTCGTGATCCTGGTCGAAGACGTCTTGGTGGAAGACCTCCTCGCCGTCCAGCAGGCCGTCGCCGTCGGTATCGGGCCGCACCGGGCTGGTACCGAGCCGCACCTCGTCGTAGTCGCTCAGGCCATCGCCATCGCTATCCGCGCTGCTGGGGTTGGTGCCGGTCTGGCGCTCGTACAGATCGCCCAGGCCGTCGAAGTCGCTGTCCCAGAAGCGGTCGTCGGGGTCCGTGCCGAAGGGGAGCCCGTCGCCGTCCGCATCACGCAGCTTGGGGAACTTTGTATCACCCGTCTGGCCCCACGCCAGCGCACAGCCCTCCAGGTCGCAAGCCAACTCGTTGAATTCGACCAGCGTGGCGGGGAAGACGTCGAACGTCAGGCTGCTTGCCATGTCGTAGTGGCGGCTGTCCCGCTCGGTCCACACGGTGCAGACGCCGAGGATGCAGTTCTGCGACGGGATGGCGTAGGCTTCGGAGAGATAGAGCGCGCCCGATCGGTTGATCCCCGCCTCGTCCATCGGCACGCCGTCGCCGAAGCGCAGCGTGCGGGTGATGTAGACCGGCTCGTGCTGATACCAGGTGTGGCCCACGTCACCCCACTGCGGCCCATTGCCATCCGCGTACTGCCACTGGTCGCTCATCGTGTTCCGGTCCAGCCCCTCGTGGAAGTCAGTCTCCGCGGTCTGGAGCTGATAGTCAAACGTGGCGCTACGCAGGTTGTCCATGTCGTACTGGTAGGGGTACGCGCCGCCGATGTTGGCGGGCAGGCTCACCAAGTCAATCGTGTTGGTGAACGACACGCCGAACAGCACCTTGTTGCCTACGACGAAGCCGCGGTCGGGGTAGAGCAGGTCGTCCATGTCAATGCTGATGAACTCCAGCCGGGGCGACTCCCCTTCATCCAGCACCCGATCCTTCAGGTCCACCATCACGGTGCCGCTGTAGATCAGCACCTCCAGTGCCTTGGTGACGATCCCCTCGAGTCCGCCGCAGAGCCAGCTTCCGGCGTCGCTCTCCTGTTGCTCATCGGAGAGGACGGCGCTGCAGAGTGCAGAGATCAGCGCATCTATCAGATAGATGACGTTCTGAATGATAGCGCCCACGATCGGGATGGCGCCGATGATGAACATGACCACCATGACTATCGTGGACGCGATGGCGTTGGCGATGGTCGCGCCCAGCTCTTGCCGCGACATGTGGGTCAGCGCCATGCTCACGATCGCCACGGCCCAGCAGATCACCGCGCCGAGGATGAGGCCGATGACCGCGGTCTTGGAAGCGAGACTTTCGGTGAACTTTGCCGCGTTCATGATCGCCGCTTTGGTGATCTTGACCGCGGAATCCACTATCTCCTTGACCGCGACGAGCAGGCCACGGAGCAGCACGATAATGTTGAGGATGCCCAGCACTTGCGCGACGATGCTCAGCGCTGATCCCCCCTTGCTCGCGGCCCAGATGGTGAACGCGATCCCCGCCGCGGCCACGCCGACCATGACGCCAAGACCCACCTTGCCGAAGGTACCCATCTTCCCGAAGGTATTGGCCGGGTTGAACGCCGAGGTCCAGGCGTTCTTGACGGCGATGAACCCCTCGCCGATCCCTATGATTAAGGAATCTGCGGCGGTGTATTTCGTCCCCAAGATCGTCTTGACGGCGCCGCTCTTGAACGCGTCCACGACGAGCTGGAAACCCTTGTAGCTCTCGGCGAATTGCGTGGCGAAGACGTCCACGAAGTCAGCGAAAATCCAATAGCTATTATTGAGGAGGAGACCCGCGTCCTCGGTCCAACTGACGTCCGCGCCGCCGCTGCCCTCGACCAGCTCCCACGTCAGTTGCCCCTCAGCGCGCGCCACGCCGCTCAAGCCGGTGAAGAGCGCCAGGTAGAGGTTGCGGGCGATCACCGATGCGCCGATCACGTACTCCTCCGACTTGGCCGCGCCCTGGCTCTGGTAGAAGCTGCGCAGACCGTCCTTCAGGCGCACGTCCAGCCGATCCCAATACTCGGCAATGGGAAACGCCTCCCAGCCGATGACCTGGCCGTCGGGGCCGGTGCTGCTGTTGTATCGGAAGGGCGCCCACTTCAGGGTGCTCGTGGTCGTTTCTTTGAGGTTGGCGAAGTCCAGGGTCAGGATGCCATCCGTGCCGGTCGCGCCCGATTCAAGCGTGGCGCTGCGGAATGTGTTCTCAGTGGCGAAGAGCAGCGTGGGCGCGGTGTCGGCCTGATACGCGCCGAAGTTGTCCCGCAGGATGCGGGGCGCCTCGTTCATCATCACCTGGGCGATGTAGTCCTCGTGCGGGTAGGAGAATGTCTCCACCCCGAGTGCGTTTTTGGGGATGCCCCAACGCCGCGCATCGCCGTCTGGCACGCTGCTCCCGTCGTCGAAGCGGCCCTCGATGGTGGCGTTCCCGTTGTTGCGCGTCGCGACGACGATGTCGCGCTTGGTGTCCCCGTGGCACACCGGCGGGTCGGCGTCAGGGTCGTAGTCGGGGTTGTTGGCGGGGTTATCGTCCTCGCAGTCGCGGCCGGGCACGAAGGCCGCCATCAGCCCGCGGCCCAGTTGCCACAGCCGGTCATCCGACTGGCGGTCGTTGTCGGTTGCGGGAGCTTCCCAGGCAATCGCCACGTCCGCGCTGTGATCCTCGCGCACCGTCAGGCCCGTGAGATACCACTGCTCGTCGTAGGTGTGGACGACCTGCGGTTCATCGGGCGTGCGGTGCGTCGCGCACCACGCGGTCAGCTCCTCGGCGGTCTTGGCGTCGTCGTCCTTGGCCTCCTCCGAAGGCTCGAAGTCCGTCGAGTCACACCGGTCGGTGAGCATTTGCACCAGCCAAGTCACGCGCACCTTTTGCGCCTGCTGCCAGTCGGTGCCGGCCGCGGGCCAATAGATCATCCGGCCGCCGAACGCGGCCACCCCGCCGCCGGTCTCGTCGGGGATGACGTTGAGCGGCACGTAGGCCAGCAGCTTGCCCGCGTAGTCCCCTTCCCGCACGGAGATGCCGTAGGGCTTGAGCGCCTCCTCGTCCACCATCTTGTCGCTGTATTTGCCGTTGACGATGTTGCCGATGGTAGCGCAGACCGTGTTTGTCCCACTAGAGACCCTGATCGCGTGCTGCCCGTCGGCCAGATCTACGGCGCGCAGGGCGACCTCCTTGTGCTGGCCGCTGGCGACGCCGGTAAAGCTGTACAACGCCGCGCCGGAGGCCGGACAGGCGCCCCCGTAAACCCCGACCGTGTACGAGGAACTCGTGTTAGCGAAAGTGAAGGCCAGGTCAGTTTTGCTGTTGTCGCCCGCCTTTGGCTTCAGAGCGATCGTGCCCGAGATCGCGCCGGTCGCGCTTTGCACCGTCACGGTGATCGCGGGCGTGGTCAGCGCTAACGGTACCTTGTAGTCGGCCGCGTTGCCGTTGATCTCGATCTCCATCATCGGGATCAGGCGTATGTCGCCGTTGGCATAGCGCGGATCGGTCGTGTTCCGGACATCGCTGTTCGGGGTGTCAGCGAAGGTGGAATTCCGGCCGCGCTGCACCTGGCCCGCGTCGTCGCCGCTCGGCCAGTCCATGACTTTGAGCGCGTAGGCCAGGTGCTCCGCGACGGTCGGCCGCAGTTGGAGGTCCACCAGGATGGGATAGCCGCCCGCCAGGTTGCTCACCTGCAGGCTGAATGGGTTCGTTCCGTCGAAGGGTGACACGCTCCCGGCGTTGCTGCGCTTGCCGGTGCGATCCACGATGGCGTTCGGCGCCAAATCAATGCGGTCATGCACACCATCGTTGTCGTCGTCCAGGTCGAACGGGTCGGGGATGCCGTCATTGTCCGCGTCGCACTGGCTGAGGCTGGTCGGTACGCTCGCCACGTTCATCAGGTCGAGGCATTCGGCCCCGTCGGGCAGGCCATCGCTGTTGGTGTCCGGGTTGTTCGGGTTGAGGTACCAGTGTTTGCCGCCCAGGTCGAACCCCGCCACCTCGACGTTGTCCTGGATGCCATCGTCGTCGCTGTCCTTGTTCGTGGGGCTTGTGCCGAGCTGCAACAACTCCACCCCGTCGTTCAGCGTGTCGCCGTCGGTGTCGGCCACCGTCGGGTCCGTCCCCAGCTCCGCCTCCATCGCGTCGGTGAGGCCGTCGTTGTCGGAGTCGGCGGTGGCCGCGGGGTCGTCGGTGGCGAGGGAACTCAGGGAAACAGGGGAACTCAGGGGAACTTTGGGGAACTCTGAGGCATTCGCCTTCCCTCCGAGCTCCGCTGAGTTCCGCTGAGTTCCTTCGAGTGGGTTTTGATGCGGATCCCAATTCGCGCCCTTCACTTCGTCAGCTAGCTCGCCAGCCAATTGCTGATCCTTCGCGGCCTTATCTGCGCGGACTTCCTTGGCGGCTTGTTTCTCCAGGAAGGCGTAGGTCTGTTGATCCTGCATCAACGGTACAAAGACCATGGAGAAGATGACCGCCAGGACGACGGCGCGGTAGACCTTCGGGGAGCGACGGGAGGCGATGAGGACGAAGATGCAGATGGCAAATAGCAGATAGCAAATAGCAGATTGGAGATTGGAGATCGCAAATTGCGGATTGAAGACAGTGGATAGCAATCTGCCGACTGCCTCCTGCACCCTGTCCCCTGTCTCCTGTGAACTGCCCCCTGCCGACGCGGCCAATCCAAAATCTGCAATCTCGAATCTAAAATCGGTCGCAATGTCCGCTTCGACTCTCTCGCCGTTTTGCTCTGGGGGATAGATCAGGTGCACCGTCAGGCGCAAAGGCAGGCCACGCTCGTCGAGCCAGACTTCGCCGTTGCCGGTGGTGTTCTGGTACAGCCGCGAGGAGTCCAGGCTCAGGTTGAGCGGCAACTCGCCCCTCTCGCGCAGGTAGTTCTCCAGTTGGTCGCGCATGTGGCGGGCGAAGGCGGGGCCGTCGAAGTCGAACTGGAAGCTGGAAGCTGGATACTGGAAGCTGGAAGCTGGATACTGGATACTGGAAGCTGGCCCCTCGGAATTCGAGCTTCGAGTTTCCAGCTTCGAGTTTTCAGTTTCCCGCACGTTCTTCACCCCCGCCAGATATGCCATAAAATCATTGCCGGGCGCGAAGGAGCCAGAAACGTCGGAGATCTCCTCCCAGGTGCCGCCAGGCTGCCGGCCCCAGGCGCGGTCGCCCTCGATGCGCAGCTCCAGCGCGCTGTCGGGCCTGACCAGGCTGCCGCCCCGCCACAGGTTCATCGCGATGGCGTGGCTGGGTAGGTCCACCTCGCCTTCCAGGTGCACCGTCTCCTGCTGCGGGCTGCGGCCGACGTTGACCACGGCCGGCGCGGGATAGGTGGTCTGCACCACCTCGGAACTGAAGCTATACTTGCCCAGGTCCGCGGCTCGCTGCCAGGCACGCTGGATGGCCTGTTCCGGCGAAGTAGATGGCGCATCTGCGGCGGCGACCGGCGGGAGGATCATGCTGGTCAGGATCAGGGCCAGGGTGAGAAGTACCGTCCAATACGACGTGAGGCGGGGGGCTTTCATGGCTTCCTCCTAATACACACAGTGCTCTTTCTTGTGGCCGTCATCGGCCAGAACACAAGGAGAATCATGCCATTGCGAGCGGGTGGTGCGAAGCAATCTCACGTCCGTGGAAGGGATTGCTTCGGGGCTGCGGCCCCTCGCAATGACTGTCATTGACCGGGCCCATGCCGCCCACGCGGCATGGGTAGCTCAGAATGACAGGCCAGAATTGTCCGGGAGACCGAGCGGTTTCGCAGGGCTGGCGCAGGCGGCCGTTTGTTCTTCGAGAAACGCAAAAAGTGCTTCCAGGTCGGCGAAGTAGTGGCGCTCGGCCGTATGGGGATTGTCCACGGATGCGCGCCAGACCGGCTCGCTGTCGTGGCCGGGCTGCCAAAGGCGTACCAGAAAAGCCATGTAACGCGGAAGTTCGCCAGACATGGGCAACTCCAGGGGACGCGGATGAACGCAGATCAACGCGGATTTCGACAAAGGTATGATAGCAGGGGAACGTAACGGAAACGTTACGAGAACGTTAAATCGCGTCCACATACCAGGCGCTTTTCGGAAGTGACCGGCACGTAGAGTGGCAATGGTTGGCTTATCTTCGCAGGTGATGTATAATCAGCGTACTTCTGGATCCGTGAGCTTCCCATCTATTTGCATGGAGCGGACAGTGCCCCGTTTATCCCTTGCCCTCTTCGGTGGATTCGACATCGCGCTCGCCGGCGGGTGCGTTTCACGTTTGGGGCGCGTTTGTCACCCTGAGCGGGTCTACCAGCCAAAGTATGCAGCGGCGAGACGCCAGCGAAGAGCCTGCCCTGAGCGCAGTCGAAGGGGTCTCGCGTCGGTAAGCGAGATGCTGAGGCCCAAACGACGGGCCTCAGCATGACAAGGCAAACGGCGTGCCCCAAGAATGAAATGCACCCCTCGCCGGCCAGCCGGTCGCGGGGTTGAAATCGGACAAGGTGCGTGCCCTGTTGACCTATCTCACAGTCGAGGCGAACCGGCTGCATCGCCGCGAGATGCTGGCCGGTCTGCTGTGGCCCGATTCGCCCGACACTGCGGTTGGTTCGAGGAGCGAACAGCGAATGGCGAATGGCAAACGATGAATTCTGCGGTGGAGAGCGAAACTCGATAACTCAAAAAAGGGAGATCAACATGAGTGCGAAGGCAAGTCTGTACCAAAACGTCACCCGGCAATTCGACCGGGCCGCAGACCTGATGGGGTTGGATGGAGAGGTGCGCAAGATCCTTGCCAGGCCGATGAACGAGGTGACGGTCAACTTCCCGGCCAAGATGGACGACGGCCGGATCGAGATGTTCACCGGCTATCGGGTGCAACACAACAACGTCCTCGGCCCGTTCAAGGGCGGTCTGCGCTATCACCCGATGGTGGACATTGATGAAGTGCGCGCCTTGGCAACCTGGATGACCTGGAAGTCGGCCATCGCCAACATCCCGATGGGCGGCGCCAAGGGCGGCATCCAGATTGACCCGGCGAAGTATTCCCAGGGCGAGTTGGAGCGGATTACCCGCCGCTTCACCTTCGCCCTGGGCAGCAACATCGGCCCAGACTACGACATCCCCGCGCCGGATGTCAACACCAACGCCCAGACGATGGCCTGGATCCTTGACACCTACTGGTCCATGATGTCGCCGTTGGAGCGCCAACGCTCGCTGCACGTCGTCACCGGCAAGCCGGTGGACCTGGGCGGCAGTGTGGGCCGCGACAAGGCTACGGGTCAAGGCGTGATCTACGTTATCGAGCAGTGGGCGCGGGATCGCGGCTTCGATCTGAGCCAGGCCACCTACACAGTGCAGGGCTACGGCAACGTCGGCTCGTGGACGGCCCGGCTGATGAAACCACACGGCGCGCGGCTGGTGGCGGCGGAGGATCACACGGGCGCGATCGCCAACCCCGCCGGCATTGACCCCGACGCCCTGTTGGCCTACGCGCGGGCGCACCGCGGCGGGATCGCCGGCTACCCCCAGGCCGAGGCGGTTGACCACAAGGTTTTCCTCAGCACCCCGGCCGACATTTTCGTGCCGGCTGCGCTGGAAAATCAACTCACCGCCGAGACGACACCGTGGCTGAACGTCAGGCTGGTGGCTGAGGGCGCCAACGGCCCCACCGACCCCGACGGCGACCGCATCCTGGCTGAAAGAGGCATTGACCTGCTCCCGGACATCCTCTGCAACTCCGGCGGCGTGATCGTCAGCTATTTCGAGTGGCTGCAGAACAAGCGCAGCGAATTCTGGGAACTGGATGAGGTGGACGCCAAGCTGCACCGGATCATCACGGCCGGCTACGGCCGCGTGGCCGAGGCGGTGAAGGAGTACAAGGTGGACTGGCGCACGGCCGGCTACATCGTGGCAATGGCGCGGCTGGAGAAGGTATACAAGCAGCGCGGAATCTTCCCGTAAGGTTCTTGTCTGCTCAGTCCTTATCTGCTGGTCTACTCTGCAGAGACGCGGCGACTTCTGCGATGGCCGTGATGCCGGCGCCCACCCAGCGGACGGCTGGGTCGTCGAGGTGGAACCAGTTGTACTGTTGTTGGACGAAGCGGCGAGTGCCCTTTTTGATGAGCGCGATGGCTTCGTCTAGCGTCACCTCGCCTCGCAGATATTGTCCGATTTGGGCGTAGCCGAGGCCAGTCATGGCGGGCAGCGACCAGTCGTAGCCGGCGGCGGCCAGGCGGCGCACCTCGTCCACCAGCCCATCGGCGATCATGCGATCCACGCGGGCGTCAATGCGAGCGTACAACTCCGGCCGGGCGCGAGTGACGCCGATCTGCGTAATGTGGTAGGGGGGCGGGGTCTTGCGCTGAAGCTCTGAGATGGGCTGGCCCGTGACCAGGCATACCTCCAACGCCCGGATCACCCGGCGGACGTTACGGGGGTCAATACGGCTGGCAGCCGTAGGGTCGAGCGACGCCAGCCGGGCGTGCAACGCTTCCGCGCCCGCGGCCTGGGCGAAGGCCTCCAGCTCCGCACGCAGAGCGGGTTGGGGCGCGACCGCAGGGATGTTCCAGCCCTCGACAACCGCGTGGACGTATTGTCCCGTGCCGCCCACCAGCAAGGGCAGCCGGCCGCGTTCCAGGATACTGTCAAGCGCGGCATAGGCCATCTGCTGGTATTCGGCCAGGGAGAGCACCTGGTCGGGGGCAACCACGTCCAACAGGTGATGGGGCACGGCCGCTTGTTCGGCCGGTGTGGCCTTGGCTGTGCCGATGTCCATGCTGCGGTAGATCTGCCGCGAGTCGGCCGAGACGATCTCGCCGCCGAGCGCCTGGGCCAGCTCGATGCTCAACGCGGTCTTTCCCGCCGCAGTCGGGCCGACGATGACGATGATAGACGGATGACGGACGACCGACGACCGCGGGGCGCCGTCTACCGCCAGCTCACGTCCGTCTGCCGTCATGCAGCACCCCCCACCGCATCCTTCAGATGATTCAGCCGCGCCACCGAGCCGTCTCCGCGCAACTCCAGGGCAATCACGTCAACCCGCCATGGGCCATCCCACGGACGCTCGAACAGGTACGCTTCGGCCAGGGCGGCCAACCGCGCTTGCTTGCGGGGCGTGACCGAATCCTCCGGCCGGCCGAGGATGGGCGCAGTCGAACCGCCCGCGCTGCGCCGGGCGCGCACTTCCACGATGACCAGCCACTCCCCGTCGCGGGCCACGATGTCCAGCTCGCCCGTCCGCGTGCGCCAGTTCCGCGTCACGATGACGTAGCCGAGCCGGGCCAGGTAGGCGGCAGCAATCTCCTCGCCGCGCCGGCCCAGGTTCTGGCGTGATGTTTGTCCTGTCATGGAACAAACCTCTTATCACCCACCGGACGGAAGCTCCTTCGGTGCAGCAGACACGGCCCGAGGCGCGCAAGCGCGGCCTGGTGTTCCGCCGTACCATAGCCCTTGTGCCTGGCAAACCCATAGCCCGGGTAGATTGCCTCCTGAGCCGCTATCCAGCGATCACGGGTGACTTTGGCGATGATCGAGGCCGCGGCGATGGACAGGGAGAGCGCGTCGCCGTGAGGCAGGCCGCGTTGCGGGCAGGGCGCATCAGGCAGGGTGAGATAATCCAGAAGCAGGAAGTCGGGCGCGACCACCAGGGCCAAGATGGCCTGCCGCATCGCCCGCAGGTTTGCCGGCAGGATGCCGCTGCGGTCAATCTCGTCCGCCATCACCGCACCGACGCCGATCGCCAGCGCGTGCGCGTGGATCACGTCGAACAGACGCTCGCGTGTGGCCGGCGACAGCTTTTTCGAGTCATCCACCCGGCCGAGCAGCGGGGCCAGCCTGTCCGCATCCGGTGGGAAGACAACTGCCCCCGCGACCACCGGCCCGGCCCACGCCCCGCGCCCCGCCTCATCCACCCCGGCAACGGCCCGGTAGCCGGCCTGCCAAAGCTCGGTCTCAAGCGCAAGGTCAGCACGTAGACGCCCGATCGCTGGATGAGAGATGCGGAGTGGCGGAGGCATAGATTTCTCACTAACGACAAATGCCCCTGCCCAGGCGGAGCTACCGCGCGAGCAGGGGCAACGAACTACAATCTGCAATCTGCAATCGAATCAGGCCCGGCGTTCCTTCATGCGTGCGGCCTTGCCCGTGCGGCCCCGTAGGAAGTAGAGGCGCGCCCGGCGCACCTTGGCGTGCCGCAGCACCTCGACCTTGTCCACGCGCGGGGAGGCGAAGAGGAAAGAGCGCTCGACGCCGATGCCGTTGGAGGCGATTCTGCGGACCGTGAATGAGCTGCTGAGGCCCCCACGCACGCGGATGACCACGCCCTGGAAGACCTGCACGCGCTCCTTGTCGCCTTCCACGATCAGCGAGTGGACGCGCACGGTGTCGCCCGCCTCGACCTGCGGGACGTTGGGATTGGGAGTTGTTTGGTGTAGAGAAAGCAGCAAGTTATGCATCTTCGTTGTCCTTCACTTCACTGGAGTTATCTGCCCGCTGGCACCGCACCCCCGTTCCCTGTCGGGAAGGCTGACACCGGAACCCACGGACCGTAAAATGTCACAAGAGAAGATTTTAGCACAGATTGGCCCATGCGCCAAAAACAGGAGGGTGGTTCTTCTACTCATTCTCCAACCTGGCGAGAAAGCTCCGGTCACCATCGGTCAACGGCGCCGCCGCCAGCAGATCGGGTCGGCGCTGCCAGGTGCGGCGCAACGTCTGCTCGCGCCGCCAGCGCGCCACCTGGGCATGATGGCCCGAAACCAGGATCTCGGGGATTGCCAGGCCGCGAAAGACCGGCGGTTTGGTGTACTGCGGATACTCCAGCAGCCCGGTGGCAAAGGAATCCTCGGCTGCGCCCGTCTCGCAGCCGAGCGCGCCGGGCAGCAGGCGGGTGACGGCGTCCACGACGACCGCCGCGGCCAGCTCGCCGCCCGAGATCACGAAGTCGCCGATGGAAAGCTCGTCGGTGACGATCAACTCCCGCGCCCGTTCGTCTACGCCTTCGTACCGGCCGCAGACGAGCGCGATGCGGCCATGTCCGGCCAATTCGGCCGCGATCTTCTGGGTGAAGGTGCGCCCCTGGGGCGAGAGGAGGATGACGGGCACGTCCGGGGGCAGGGGCGGCGGCTCGACCACCAGCGGTGCGTCGCCCGGCTCGGCCGGCACGAACGTCCAACCGGCCGGGTGGCTGAGCACGGTTTCCACCGCGCGCACGATCGGCTCCGGCTTCATCACCATGCCGCCGCCGCCGCCGTAGGGCGTGTCGTCGGTGACGCGGTGACGGCCCTCGGCGTAGTCGCGGATGTTGTGAAAAGCAATTGACATAATGCCGGATTCCTGTGCTCGTTTCAGGATGCTGTCGGCGAAGACCCCAGTGAACATGCCGGGGAAGAGGGTGAAAATGTCGAAATGTAACACGGGTCCTCGGATGATGGGGGTTTGCGCTGTCGAAATGAGTAACGAGTAACGAGTAAAACGCAACTATTACTCGTTACTCACACGCCAACGGTTGCAGATCAGCGTTTTGCCGGTAGGAAAGCTCCGCGGACCTGCCACACGCGGGGCAAGGGGGGTCTGGTCGCTTGTGGCAGGTTGTGCATCGCGCACTCGCCTCCGTCACGCCGATGCTCTTGCCGTCGGCAAGTTGAGCAGCGTGCGCTGCGCGACATCGGCCGTGATGCCCCAAAGAAACAGACCCAGGTAGTCATACAGACCGCCGACGCCAAACGTAGCGCCTGAGTTTACATACAACGTCTGCAGACCGAGCAGCATCAGCAGGACAAGCAACAGCACAGACAGCGCCGGCCTGAAGAACCAGAACCGCGTTTCGGCTGTCACAAACTGGAGGCCGGACAGACCGGCCAGGAAGCGTCGCCAGCGATCGGTTTGGCGCTGATTAGCCGCATCCAACGCCTTTTGTGATTGCGTCAGTGACGGTCCGGCCGACCGCAACGGCGAGCGGGTCATACTGTGCACGGTGGCCCTGCCATCGTCATCCATACTCATCATCGCATCGCGGTTGGCTTCGGTCTCCTGAACCAACTTCGTGATTTCTCTGAGTTTATCACTCGCTTTGTTCGGTTCATCTGGTAGGAAAGAGCGAGCATCTTTGATCAATTCTGGCACCTGCTTTTGTATGTCCTCAGGCAGTGTCTCCAGTTTAGCCTCGATGTTCTGCAACTCTATCAAGATATTCGATTCTGTTTCCAGGTTATCCAGGAACTTGGACACCACATCTTCTATGTCCTCCGCCGAGTCGATCTTGGTCCTGGCCTTTTGCAGCTCACTTTCCATCCTCAAGCGCGCCGGCTGGTCCGTGATCTGATCAATCTTTGGGCGCAGGTCATACCAGCGCGGGAGGAGCTTCACCTGTTTTTTGGCGATGGGTGTCTCCATGTCGCGTGCCATCCGGCCGACGACGATACCCAAAAGGATGACCACCAGTGCCCAAAACGGGCCATCGCGCACATCCAGCGTGCTGTTGATCGTGACTGGTTCGTCCAAACCGGCTACCGTGAAGCGCAACTTCCCTTGGTATCGGTCGGGCAGCAAGCTGTCAGGCTTGATGCTCACCGGAACTGTGCTCACTTGATTGGCGGGCAATTCCTTTATGGGACCGATCATCACCTGGCTCGACGTTACCGTTGCGGCAGTGCGGTTACTGTGCATGACGGCCAGCGCGCTGGTCACAGTGGCCGGCTGCGACGCCTGGTTGTCGAGCTGAACATGCCACACATCACGTGTTGCGCTGCCGCTCAACAAGATCTTGGCCAGAAAACAGTCAAGCGGCCAATCACAACGCGCTACCTGGAACGCCTGGTCAGCCACCACCGGCTCGATGTCAGGTTTGACGCCGACATGCAGTTCAAGCGGGATGGTACGCGCCTCCGTCAGGGGTTGTCCGGGCAGCAGAAAATGGAGCGTGCCGGTATAGTCGCCCGCGCGCTTGACGTTGCCGATGGTCACCTTCACGTCGGAGGGTTGGCCGTCGCTCAAGCTGATGAGGGCAGGAACGGTGGTAACACTGCTTCGATCGATCATACTCTCCGGCTTCGTTGCATGGCGCAGATCGGATGCCAGGAAATGCACTTGGTCGGCGTCACCTCCAGTGACTGTCAAGCGCACGTTACCGCTGAATGAATTCGTTTGTCCATCAAGAACGCCGTTGATGCGCAACGGCATGTCGGCCGGATCCACGGTCAGGATCGGCCCCGCAGCCTGCGCCGCGATGACCAGGAACATACAGGCCACGGCTACACCGGCAATAGCTGCGCTGAACAAAATGGCGCGACGCATTGTGATTCTCCTTTGCTTGTTAGGGGTTGACGGCCTGCGCCACTTTCAAATCGGCCGCTGCAAACAGGCTGTAGACGAGCCCGCGCGGGTCGGGCCGATCGCCTAACAGCAGGGATCTGCGAGCAAGATACAGCGCCTCACCCGCTGGAGTCTGTTTCAGGAACTCGGCTAAGAAGAGCTTCATCATACCGTCTACCAACAACTCTGTGACGCCGCACTGAGCGCCGATGACGCCGGCCGCCCCATATTTGCAGAAATACAGGATGAAGCTCTCGAAGTCCTCGGGCGAATAGCTGGCGGACTCGCAGGCGTTCATGACGATCAGCGGTTGAGCACCGTAAAATGTGATCCTCAAAGCATTCAGATCCTGTTCGACGATCAGATCGTCATTCGCCACCTTCAGACACGGTCTGCCTGAATCATCCTGGCCGCCATGCGCATAAATGTACAGGACGTCCGCCTCTTGTTGTTCGAGCGCCGCAAAGATGGTGTCGAGCGTGTCACGCTGATCCACCCTAAGACGGCTCGTCGGCGCCAAATTGGTTAAGGTCTGCCGGTGCGTCTTCCAGTTGTTGAGCGTGGGATTGATCAGTGCAACGAGTTTGAGAGGTAGATCGTTGCGGACGTACATGGGGAGCGCTAGTCTGGGTGGATCGCTGCGCTCAGAGCGGCACGGCAACTGCTCGATGATGTAACGATACCCCCAGAAGCCATGCGGGCAGACCACCTTGGGATCATCATGGTGGGGGCAGTCTATCCACTCCGACCCGTGTTTGCGGAATTCGGGACAGAGTCGCGTGCGCCCCTCTTTATACGACAGAAGAGGCCGTTCGTAGAGGAGTTCCCAAGGCACGCTCAGTTGGGCTGACAAGGGCGCAACCTGAATGATGGTGCCAGGTTTCAGGCCGTTCAGCAGCTTCCGGCGCGTGTCTTTCGCACGATCGGCGTTACTGAGGCCGGGCAGCAGTGCGCAGTAGAAGCTCCGGCCGATATCTGCCAGCTTACCAAGCTGGGTCGTGAGTTGCTGCTCGGAGCCGCCGATGCCGCCGACGTAGGCTTCCATCGTTGCTTTCAGTTGCTTGCGCACAGCTTTCAAGCGTTTTACCAGGTTGGCATCGGTTATCTCCGATTGCTCAAAGCCGAGTTCCTCTACCTCAGCGGATGTGCGGTAAAAGCGCAAGCCGATCCGATTATAGCTCTGGCTGCGCTCGGCGACGACGGTCAACTGGCTCGGCCGCTCCGCCAGCGACTTCAGGCTTTGCGGATCGAGCGCCGCCGTCCGCGTGAAGGTGATGTAGGCATCCTGCACCGGCCCGGCCGACTGCGGCACCGGATCGCCTGTATGCTCGACGACGTACGCCTCCACCCGGCGCGACTGTAGCAGATGGCCGCAATAGATCAGGTCGATCTCGATCGTGTGCCGGCCCACGTCCGGAAATTCCACCGGAAAGAAGTGCATCTGGCTGTTCCCGCTGGCCGCCAGCGGCAGGCGCTGATAAGGCTCGGGAAGCGTGACCGTGAACGAGCGCACGGCAACATCCAGAATCAATTCTGGATGTTGGTCGAACAATGGCTTCAGCACATCGTCCGGGATCGGTGTATCGGGCGTGCCCAGCCCCCAGAACTCGCCGACGTTGACGCCGAGGCGATACGGCGCATCAGCCAGCGACAGCGGCTGCTCGCTTGCAACCGGTCCGTCGTCACGGCCGGCGGTGAAGAATCCGGCGTTGAGATAGCGCGGCTCTGCCAAGGGCGCCGGCGCCTTACTCAGGTCATCCGCGTTTGCGTCGGTATGCACCGTTGCGCTTGCGATGCTGCCGATCTTGGCGCCAACGACCGTCCCGCCGATGCCGCCCGCCGAAACGCGAATCTCAACTACACCACGACCTATGGCAACTGCTTCATAACCGATGACGTCGCCTCCGCGTATGGTGTCCCCCTCGTTTTTCTGAAGCTCTCTTCTGAGTTTGACAAGGCGCTGATGGGCCTGGGGATAGCGACCAAAGAGCGCCAGAACCTGGGCGCGCAGCATCTGAGCCCGCTCCGGGCTGGTTTTCATTTGCCTCAGGTATGTGTTCAGTTGATCCTCGAACTGTGCCCAATCCCCGCCGACGAGCGCAGGGAGTGCAGGCCGCAGCGTCTTGATGGCACGTAGCAGAATGTCGATGTCAGTCATGGTTCATCTCAGTTTCGATAGGTCAAACACCGGTGATGTAGAAGGCAGCCCACCAGAAAGGATCCTTGAAGGTGCGGGCGTTGAGTCCTTCTCGAGACTCCATGGCAGCACTGAAGAACTCGAGTGCGACTGGCTCGGCCATGCGGCTAGCCAAGCCGGGCACGAACTGGCCGAAGTAGTCAGCCTTCTGCTTGTTTGTCGTGTCGCGGACCCAACGCTGCGCAGCGCGCAGGGCAATGACCGGCTCAAAACCTTCTGTACGCCAAAACTGGTAGAAACGCACCATGAGCATGGCGGTGCTGATGTCAGGCACAGACCAGAGCGAGGCCACCACCCCGCCAAAACCCACCTGGAGCAGAGCGCTGGGCAAGTCTATCACTTCATCGGGCAGGTCGGTGCCGACGATGCCCGTCTCGCAGGCAGAAAGCGAAATCAGCCGGCCGGCGGCATCCTTCAACTCCAGCAGACTGCGGACGGTGAGCATCTGGTCGTGGGCCATCAACAGACCAGTTTCCAGCGGACTGGTCCAGTTATTGGCTCCATGGCAAGAAAAGTGGACGATATCGGCCGGCGGGAGCGCAGGCAGCACTTGTTCGCGCGTAGCATCGCGGTGCCGCAGGATATTGGGATCGGTGAAAAGGTCGGAAATGGCATTGACCTCGCGCGCCGAGTTGGGCAGCGAGCTGCCGCGGGTGATGGGCTTGGGTTCGTCGATGGCGAGCAGATGCTGGCCCAGCTCGGTCGCTGCCGCCTTCAACGCATGGCGAAGGGCAGTGGCAGAGGGTGCATACCTGACGGCAAAGTCGTCCAAGAAGAAGCGGCGTCCGGTAGGAGTTTCTGGGTCTTCGGTCCAGGCGGCGTGAAGGGGCAATAGAGCCAGCAGGCCAGTGGGAATGAAGGTGAGCGCGGCTGGTCGTTCACCGGCAGCCACTGCCCGGCGAAGCTCTTGAAGCGCATCGGTGATAGGCTTCGCTGCCAGGTCCCATAGACGGTGGGTCACCTGCTCGATTGTCCCAGACCAGTTGTCGCTGGCTGATTGCCGTGCCTGCTTATCGTTTGTTTTGAGGCTGTCCTGCCAGACGGAGTATGCATCGAACCAGTCATGTAGCATCGCGTCAAGTGCTTCGTCAGTCAGTTCCCTGAGATGGAGAACTTCTACGCGGTCCGAACGAATGACGAAGGCCAGCCCTCCTAGCGGCGTAGTGAGGAGATAGACTCCGGCCGATTGTGTGTCCGATGGGGCAAGCGCAGCCTGAATCTGCGCAAACTGCGGTTCAGGCATGAAACTCGGGTCGCGCTGGCGCACCTGTTCAACGCTGGCCGCCAGTTTATGGCGCGCAGTGGTCAGGAGAGGAGACAAGGTGAGATAGTCAGGCTTGCCGGGTGTATTATCAGGTTGCTGAGACACAGCCTGAAGCTGCCGAACCTGTTCAGCCGCCTGTGTGAACTGCCGCCAGAGTGGTTCAGGCACAGCAGCCGGCTTTTCGGCGTTCAGGGCCAGTCCTTCGGCGAGCCAACGCGCCCGGTTACGCTCCAGCACCACGACTGCCTCCTGCATCAACGCCTGCTCTTGTCCGGCCTGTTGCGCCAAGGCATAGGCCAGGCCTGCCGGCAAACCTTTCACTTCTCTGAGTTCGGTCTGGCGCGCCTCAGGTGTGGCGGCCCCGGTGTACAGCAGGTCACCAGCATCCAGTGCACCTCGGAAGGCTTGGGCTGCCATGCCCCAACGCTGCTGCTCCAAACACAGACTGCCGAGGTTACACTGAGTTTGTCGATGCTCGATGGGGAAAGTATGACAGGTATAGACTTCCAGCGCCTGCTCCAAGTGACTGATGGCATGCTCCAGATTCTCCGCTTGCTTTCCTCGAATGCGCTGAGCATAGACGACAGCTAAGCCATTCTGAGTCATAGCCCAGTCCTTGGGAAAGGCCTGACGAGTATAGACTTCGAGCGCTTGCTGGTAGTGCGCGATAGCCTGCTCCAGATTCTCCGCTCGCTCCCCTTGGGTGCGCTTACTGTATCCCGTGGCCAGGTTGTTCTGGGTCATGGCGTATCGCTCGGGGAAAGCCTGGAGGGTGTATACTTCTAGCGCCTGCTTGCAGCACCTGATGGCCTGCTCCAGGTTCTCATGTCGCTCCCCATTCATGCGATTCAAATAAATAGTAGCCAGATTATTTTGGGTGTCTGCCCACTGCTCAGGGAACGCCTCGCGGGTAAAGACTTTTCGCACCTGCTGGCAGTGTGCGAGGGCTTGCTCGAGGTTCTCCGCCGGTTCCCCGCGGATGCGCCTCTGGTAGGCAATACCCAAGTTGTCATGGATGGCCGCCCATCGCTCAGGGAATGTTTGCCGAGTGTAGAATTCCAACGATTGTTGGTAAATACTGATAGCCTGCTCCAGGTTTTCTGCACGCTCGCCGTGAATGCGATACAGGTAGGCAGTGGCCAGATTGTTTTGGATCATAGCCCGGCCTTCAGTCAATGCCTGGTTGGTGTAGGCTTCCAGTGCCTGTTGGCAGGACCTAATAGCCTGGTCGAGGTTGTCTGCTCGCTCCCCTCGGATGCGATCCAGGTAAGCGATTGCGAGGTTGTTTTGGGTGACTGCCCACTGCTCCGGGAGAGCCTGGCGAGTTCTGACTTCCAACGCCTGTTGGCAGTGCTTAATAGCCTCCTCGAGGTTCTCCGCTCGTTCCCCTCGGATGCGATCCAGGTAAGCGATTGCGAGGTTGTTCTGGGTGGCCGCCCACTGCTCGGGGAAAATCTGGCGAGTTCTGACTTCCAACGCCTGCTGATAGTGCCCAATTGCCTGTTCCAGGTTCTCCGCTCGGATACCCAACGGGCTTTGAGCTAGGCTTTTGCCTAGTGCGTCCTGCAAAGTAGCCCAGAGCTCTGGTTGTTCGTCTCGTGCCGTCTGGCGGAGCGCCCGCTGGCATAGCTCGATGCGCCGCGGCATATCGCTTGGTCGGGCTGGTTCCACGAGTGCGACAAATGCAGCGTCGATGCCGATCTCCCGACAGCGACGCAGCAGATGGCGGTGCATCTCCAACATCGTGCGTGCGTCATCGTTTTCCTGCATCTCCGTCAGTTGGCCCATAAGGACATCTGCCTCATCGCTCAGCAGTTCGGGATGTTCCGCGACGAATTGTTGCGACTCAGGCCAGGTATCAGCATTGATGAACGCAACGAGCGCTTCTTGTAGCGGTGAGACAACAGGCTCCCTCAGTTCGGCAAAAGCTGCGTCTACCCCGATTTCGCGGCAGTGGCGCAGCAGGGCGCTGCGATCAGTCAACAGCGTAACGACCTCTGCATCCTGCTCCTGTTGCCAATGATCGATCAACTCGTTCAGCAGGGCATCGGCTTCGTCGCCGAGCAGTTCTGCATGTTCTTTCACCAACCGCAGCGACTCCTCCCATGACGGCGACCGGAGAAATTGGTCTAGCAGCCACAACAAAGGCGACGCCTCGGTATTCACTGCCGACTTCCCTTTCGGCCTGCCACACAGGCCCCTCTCCAATTGGCGCTAGACGTCTCAAACGCGTGCTCTTGACAAATTACTCCCACTCCGGAATCATCAAACGAAGATCATACCGCCATGGCCAGGTCGCGCCGATGGGCGGACGCCGCGTCGCCAAACAGGACAGCGCTGTAGCCGGTGAGATCGCCCATGGCGTAGAGGGAGTTCACTGCCTCATTGCGCGCGTCGAGAAAGGCCAGGCCCACATTCTCGCGCTCGAACATCTTGCGATAGAAGGTGGTGGCGATCGTTCCGGCGCCGACTTCGGTGACCGGCCAGAAATAGCCTGCGTAGGCTGCCACCCCGGCCGCCAGGAAAGCCGCAGCCAGCCCGTTGGTCTGGTTGCGCCGCGACAACAGCCGGCGTCCGCCGACCGCGCGGCCGGACTCGCAGGCGCTGTTGAACACAAAATAGGGGGGCGCTGGCCAGGAAAGTGCAAGCACGTCGTCGGCGGTTAGCACGCCGTCGGCGAAATACAGTGCGCTGCGCTCCGGTTTGGCCGGGTCAAGGCTGCCGTGACCGGCAAAGTGGATGATGTCGTAGTTGCCGATCGAGAGCATCTCGCCGAACCGCGCACGCGTGGCCTGTTCGCGCTCGATCACGCTCACCTCGACGTCAAACTCGCCGTGATGGCCCTCCAATTCGCGGAGCGCGCGGACTTCACCTTCGCTATTGGCCAGATCGAGGGTCGGATTGGCCACGGTCAGGATGCGCACCGTGTTGTCCTCCTTGACCGGGTCACGTCCCGGGCGCGGCACGATGCGCGTCGTCACCAGGCGGCCAAACGGGTAATTCAGAGAGAGGGCTTCGCCGGCGTGGGCAAGCAGCTCCCACGGCAGGTTTAAGATGGTCTCGTCCACATCCAGGAGCACGGCGGTCGGCGCCACGGTCTGCAGATAGCTTTTCCCCGCGGCGCCGACAAAGGTCTCATACAACTGATTGCCCAGGCGCTTCACCCGGTCGCGCGCTTTCTCCGGCGTCAGCGCCAGGTTCTGGCTCCACAGATACAACTCCTGGGTCGTATCGAGGAATTCCCGTTCTGTGGCGGCGTTGACGTACGCGTTGCGCTGCCAGGTGATGGCCGTACCCTCCTCATGGATGGAGACCAGGAACTCCAGGGGATCGTTGGAACGGGGCAGGCGCCGATGATAGCGCGCGATCGAGATATGAATCACGCGCGGCAAGGCTTCCCGCCCCTGGCGATAGCGGCCCGAGATCACGTGAAGATCTGCCGGCCCTTGTTGTGGGCCGCCCCTTCCAACTGTGGATGTTGCGGATAGCCGGCAGCCTTAATCAGACCGTTCAGACCCTTGCTCAGTTGGGTGTAGGTCAGCTTATAGTTGGCCGCCTTGATCGCCTGCAGCGCAAAACAGGTCATCGCGCCGTGGTACTTGCCGCCGATGCGTGCGTCGTATGAGTACTCGCTGTCCGTGCAGCCGCTGAGGAGAACCTCTTTCATGGCCGACTGCGGGTACAGGATCGGCCCGCGCGGCTTCGCCTTCCACGGGTTGTTCAGGACCTTGCCACCGCGCAAGGCCGGATTGAGGAAGCGCACCCGGCGATCGTCGGGTGTCTGCAGGCCCGGGAGAATCTCACCGACGCGCGCACGCGTGACGGTTCCAGAGAAGCAGGAATCGGAGATCACGGTCAGCCGCACGCCTTTAGGCAGGCCTGTAAACAGCTCGCGCAGCTCGTCGTCCACGATCAGGCTGGCGTCAATATCGTATGGGCAGATGGCTTCGTCGTAGTTCGGCTCATCGCCGCCTTTTTCCGTTACGTAGGTGCCGTGCGACGAGTTGGTAAACACGAGCACATCGCCGGCTTGTGCGCCTGCCAGCAGACCCTTGAGAGCGGAGATGATGGAGGCTTTGGTGGCCTGGGCATCGGTGAGCAGTCGTACGTCGCTGCTCGGAAAGTCATACCGCGTGATCAGCACCTGAGCCCAGTCATTGGCGTCATTGACGCATCCCTTCAAGTCGTTGCCGTCGTACGGATAGTCGTTGATTCCTACACACAGCGCTTTTTTGTTCACGGGGATCCTCCTGTTTGTTGAGAGAAGTAGTTGGGTAGAGACTGGCGATCGGTGATCTATGGCACAGTAACGGATCGGCAAGATCCATTGGCTGCCTGCCAACGGGCGGCGACCAAACGTCGATCGCTGATCACTGGCAGGTTTAAGAAATCAAGCGGTGAAGAGAGTGTGGCGATAGATTTCCAGTATAGCACAAGTTTTGCATGTGTCAAGCACGAAAATTGACGTATAGTGGCCAACCTGCGCGCACTCCTGCGCACAGTCATGCCGTTACCACAGCTTTCGGTCGAACGGGCCATCGCGCTCATCGTCTGCCATCTGGATAACCGAACTCGCTCACGCAAGTCCCGGCCGCGCAGTCGGCTGGACTCGTAAATGTGACATTGTCGAACTAATTACTCGTTACACTCAACCACTTCGCCTCGATCGCTGCCAGGGTTCCATCGGCATTCAGCGCCATCAATGCCTCATTGATCGCGCCGTTGAGCTGCGGGGCATCTACCGGCAGCACGACGACATACGGATCGCGGCGCAGCGGCTCACCGACGGCAACCAGGCCGGCGCCCCCGCGGTTGAAGAGCGCCAGGCTGACCGCGTCCACGACGGCCGCGTCGGCTTCGCCGGCGAGAACGGCCGCCAGCGCGGCGTCGGCCGAGGGGCGCAGGACTAGCGCCAGGCTGCTATTCGACTGCCGCTGCAAGAGGCGCGCCTGGGCGTCTCCCTCGCTGCCCCATTCGGCGGCCACGCGCTTGCCGGTCAGATCGCCCGGCCCGGTGATCGGACTGCCGGCTGGGACGGCTAACAGAACGCCAGCCTCGAAGTAGGGAGGGGAGAAGGCCACGTCCTTCGCCCGATGCGGGATGACCGGGTGGGCGGAGATCGCACTGTCCACCCGATGCGCGGCCACGGCGTCGAGCAGTTGGTCGAACCCCACGCCCACAATCTCGGCCCGGACGCCCCAACGCGTTGCGATGGCCTGCGCCAGGTCCACGTCGAACCCGACCGGCCGTTGCGTAGCCGGGTCGAGATCCTCGAACGGCGGGAAACTGGGATCCATCCCCACGCGCCAGACGCCCGTCTCCCGAATGCGCGTCCAGGTCGCGTCCCGACCACCCAACATGGCGCGGGTGAGCAGCCAGGCCAACACGACGAGGATCAGCGCCGCGGCAAGCCAGCCCCAACGCTTCGTGACCAGGTGGCGGGGTGACACGGTGACAATCTCGTCGTCCGTCCTTCGTCGTTCGTCCATCGTCATTGGTCCGGCGCCGTTTCGCCTCGGGCGTATTGCTGCACAAGGAAGTAGATCGGCTTGGGCTGAAAGTCAACGTCCACGAAGGTGTAGTAGTCCTGGTAGGTGCCAGCCGGGCGCGGGTAGCGGAACGCCCAGAGACAGAGAGCATCCACCCACGGCCATTCGGTCAGGGCCATCTGGTAGGCGGCCACAGTGTAGCTGGCGCGTTGGGCCGGGCGGACGGCCTTGGTCCAGCGCGGGTGATCGTTCCAGCCGCCCTCGGTGATGATGACGTGCTTGGCGTCATCGTCGTTGCGCACCATCACTTCGCGCAGCAACTCGACCCGCCGGAAGTTGACCGCGTCGGTCGCGGGCGGCTCATCCGGGGCGAAGGTCCAGCCGTAGCTGTGCACCGCCAGGAGGTCGAAGTAAGACGCCGCGCCGGCGTCATACATCCCTTGCAGATAGTCCAGGTCGTTCAGCCCCCACTCGCTGCCCCGCGGGGCCAACGTCGGCGCCAGCGCGCCAGCCAGCAGATTCACCTGCGGGTTGACCGCCTTGACCGCGATATACGTCCGACGGAGCAGCTCCGTGTAGCCGGCCGGATCCACGGGTCGGTAGCCCCACTCCTGGCTCAGATTCGGCTCATTCCAGACGATGACGTAGTCCACGCGGCCACGAAAGTGCTCGGCGAAGGCCGCAGCGAAGACCGCGAACGCATCGTAGCCGGTCTCATCCAGGTAGAGGGGCGAGGTCTTCGGCGGCCTCGCCCATTCCGGCGCGTAGCCCAGCCGGGCGATCACCGTGATCCCCTGATTGACCGCGTGATCCACCACCAGATCGGCGTGCGACCAGTCGAATACGCCGCGGGTCGGCTCGGCCGCGGCCCACAGGAAATACTCCACCGTCCACGAAGCGCCCATCTCGCGAACCATCGCCAGCGTCCGCTGGACCTTCCGCGGCTCGACCTCGTCGGTGAGGCGCGTGTGGACGCCCAGCTTGGGGTTGATCGAAACGACGCGCTGCGGCGGGCCAAACTCGACCCAGGGCCGGCCGCCGCGTGCGACCAGCAATGCCGTCAGCAGCAGCACAGACAGGGTCAACGCTCTGCCGCTGGCCTTGTTGCGCCCCTGCCGATCGGGATTTCTCGTCGCCAACGCCGCTTTCATTTGCGTCCCTTTCGGTTCTTTGCTACAATGGGCGCATTCTACCATCAGCGCGGCCGAACGGCCGCACGCGAGGTGTACCGTGACCCTGGAAAACTGGCGCGATCTAGCTGTCGTCTTGCTGGCGCTGGAGGCTTTCGTGCTCAGCCTGATACCGGCGGCCCTGCTCTACTTGGCCGTGCGGGGCATGACGTGGGCGCTCAAGCAACTCCGCGCGCTAGCGTTCAAAGGGCAAGGCTATTTCCGCAAGGCCGCGCAGGTGACCGACCTGATCAGCCGACGCGTCGCCGCGCCCATCATCGCTGTCAATACTGCGTCCGCGCAGTTCAATCGTTGGTTTTCGTTCCTATCCCCGCACATCAAGAGTGAGGTGTAACTGTGTCTGCCCGCAATCGTTTCATCATTATCGGCGCCCTGGCCGGCGCAGTGCTCGGCGCGACGACCGCCTGGGCCTACACCAAAGCCCAAGAGGGCAAGCTTCCTGCCTCCGGTCAAACTGGCCGGCTACTGCGCCTCCAGGCCGGCGCCCCCGAATACGTCAAGCTCGGCATGGCGCTCCTTGCGTTCGTCCGGCAGACGGTGGATCTATTCAAGCCGGTCTGAATGACTGCCGGCCTGATCGGCTGAGGCCTCGACTCCTGTCTCGGCGGTGATATCTGCTTGGCCGGCCGCGATAGCATCCGGCACGGCCAGCGTGGCTGGCTCGGTTGAATCCCAGGCGTCTGCCAGCGTCCGGCGGTTGCCGTAGAGCGCCGGCAGACAACTGGCGAAAAGTTCCGCCGGCATCGTTCGGCGCAGGGGTGCGGCGCCGGTCTGCCACAGCTCACGCAGCCGCGTCCGGTCCAATTCCGCCGTGATCAACCCCTCGGAACTGGTCGTGCCCATTTCCACCAGCACCCCGGTGTGGCGGGGGGTCAGTTCCAACGGCGCGTAAACGCCCGACTTGCCGATAAACTCCCCGCTCCCTGCCCGCGATTCCGTGCCGGCGTCGGTCGCCAGGTGATTCTTGCCGACCAGGAAGCTGCTCAACGCGAAACACTGGTTCTCCTGCGCTCGCGCGATCGTCGCCGCACGCACGTAGGCCGCCAGCGCTTCGTCGCCCACAGCGGCCAACGTCACCAGCAATTCCGCGCCCCCATAGGTCAGTACCCGCCCCGCCTCCGGGTAGAGCGCCTCCTCGTCCAGGAAGATGCCGATGCGACCGGCCGGCGTGGGGATGGCCGTCCACGTGTCTCCCGCGACGGCCAGCCCTTCATCTTCGGGTGCAAGGATCATCTTGCAATGCTGACCCAGCACCGTCCCGTCCGGGCCGAACACGGTGGCCCGGTGGCGGATTGTGCCGGCCGCGTCGGGCAGATAAACGGAACCGGCGATGATCGTGACCTCGTAGGCTCGCGCCAATTCGCCGAAGGTCGTCTCGTAAGCCGCCAACAGGCCGGCCGGATCGGTCTGGAGCAGTTGCATAAATGCCTTGCGGAAGCTCGCGCCCAGCAGGTCGGCCGTACCGCTCGCCAGCGCCCCGCGCGTCCGCGCCCAGAAGGACCCCTGGCGGCGTTGCGCGTCAGCCTGCCTGAGCAGGTTCACGCGGAAGCCCTCGACGAGCGGTCCGGCGGCCATCACACCCGTCAGCGCGGGAAAGACGACCAGCCCGGCCCCTTTGGCGCGCGCCATGTGGAGAAACCGGCTCAATTCTTTCCGGTATGCTTCGGCCGAGTCGAAAAGTCGCATCTGCTGCTGCGCACAGGCAACCACCAGGTTTGTCATTGTCGTGCCCCTTTCCCTTTCGTTTGACCGATTCTACCACACCGCAGGCACAGCCTACAACTAACCGGGCATCCAGATGATTCCCGCATATCCCTCTTTTGCACGCCAGCCCGCACCGGAGTATAATCACATCGTCGGATAGAACTGCTATTCGCCATTCGCCATTCGTCGCCTACCATGCAACTCGCCACCGTCATCGGCACCCTGGTTGCCACCCAGAAATACGCGGGCCTGGAAGGGATTAAGTTATTGATCGTCCAGCCGCTCGACCGCGACCGCCATCCGCAGGGCGAGCCGGTCATCGCCGCGGATGCCACTGCGCAGGCCGGCCCGGGCGAACTGGTCTTCATCATCGCCAGCCGCGAAGCCGCCCTGGCCCTTCCCGTTACCTTTGTGCCGGTAGATCACGCGGTCGTCGGTATCGTAGACGAAGTGGATATCGTGAAGCGTGCTCCGTGAGACGTGACTCTCACGCATCACGCATCACGTAGCACGTCTCACGGAGCACCCATGTACATCGGCCAGGTCGCCGGCACCGTCGTTGCCACCATCAAACACCCCATGTTCGTCGGCCACAAGCTGCTGCTCGTGGAGCGGCTGGACTTGGCCGGCAAAGTCACGTCCAAATACGACATCGCCGTGGACAGCGTGCAGGCCGGCGCGGGTGATCGCGTGTTGGTGCTGGACGAAGGCAACGGCGCGCGTCAGGTATTGAACGTGGAACCGTGGGGCCCGGTGCGCGCGGTGATCGTGGGGGTGATTGACGAGATTAACCTGCCGACGGAGGCCGCGTGACCTACGGCGCCTATCGAACCGGCGGCTCGGCCCTCACTGAGCGCGCGTTGCGGGAGGAGTTCGTCCGCATCGGCCAACTGATGCACACCCGCGGCTACGTCACCGCCACCGACGGCAACATCTCCGCCCGGCTCGACGCCGACCACTTCCTGGCGACTCCCAGTGGCTTGAGTAAGGGCTTCATGACGCCCGACCAGATGGTCGTCATCGGCTGGGACGGCAAACCGGTCGGCGCCAGTCGCTATGGCGCTGCGCGCGATCTCAAGCCCAGTTCTGAGATGCTGCTGCACCTGGAGGCCTACCGCCAGCGACCCGACGTCAAGGCGCTCGTCCATGCGCACCCGCCCATCGCGGTCGCGCTTTCCATCGCGGGCGTGCCGATTGCCCCCTGCCTCTTGCCCGAAGTCATCGTCACCCTCGGCAGCATCCCCACCACCGAATACGCTACTCCAGCCAGCCCCGAAGGTGCGACCGTGATCCGCGAGGTCATCGCCAACCATGACGCGGTCATGCTCCAGCGCCACGGCAGCGTCACCGTCGGCGCTACGCCGTTCGACGCTTATCTCAAGCTGGAGAAGCTGGAACACGCCGCGGATATTACCTTCAGGCTGCTGCAAATCGGCCGCGAACTCCCTTTCCCGTCCGGCGCAGTGGAGAAGCTGATCGGCAAACGTGAGGATGCAGGGCTGATGCTACCGGGGCAGCGGGAGGAGCTTGAGCGGACCTGCGGCGTCTGTCAGTTAAGCGGTCGCTGCCCCGCGCCGAAGAAGGACTAAGGATTTTTGACCGACCGGCGCATGTCTGGTAGAATGGATTCCGTAGCTCAGACGCCCCCATCGTCTAGAGGACCAGGACACAGGCCTTTCAAGCCTGGTGCAGGGGTTCGAATCCCCTTGGGGGCATTATTTTATGCTATTTCCTTATTATTTGCCTAATTTATCCAGCTTGTTTCATAACTCAAACCGTTGATCCACGGGTGTCTTAACAATCCAGTGACGTGGTGGTATAGTGGGGGCCGCTTGACTCTTGAGGAGGCGCCCCATGGCACACTCGCACAAGCGTCCCCCGCGGACGCGACGTTCGCCCAAGCCCAAGCCGGTTTTCCGCAGTGGCGTGGCGGCTGAAATGGTCGATGAACTGCTGCTGCGTTTCGTCACGCTGGTCAAGCACGGCTTGGTGTTGATGCTGACCACGCCCTCGGAACTGGCGGGCAAGGAGTTCCGCCAGCAGCTCGCGTTGAGCTACACGGCCGCCGACATTCCGGCCCTCCTGGTCTGGCTGGCGCAAAGCGCTTATGAACTGAGCGGACCGGCCCTCTGCCAGCACATCTTGAGTCATCCGCCCTGGCAGGCGGTGTTGGGAGTCCAGACCCAGGCCGAGTTGGACGCCCTGCTGCGCGTGGTGGCCGGCTTCGGTCCGGTGCAGGTGCGCCTGATCGAGCTGGCGGTCCACGATGCCTTCAAGGAGGGCGACAAGCAGGCCCTGCGGTCGGCCGATCAACAGCCGCCCGTGCATGCGGCGTATGCCGAAGCCATCGGCGCGTCTCGGGTGCTCAAGCTGCTCAAGAAGCGGCTGCGGGCGTTGCTCCGGCGGCTCGATGCCCAGGACCCGCCCCATCCGCCCCATCCGCGCCATCGGCCGCGCACTTACCGCATGCGGTCGTTCCTGCTGGCCGACCTCCTGCGCTGGCTGCTGCACCTGAACTCGACCGAGGAGTTACGCCGCCGCCTCAAAGAGTTCCCGCACTTGGCCGGCGCCGTCAACTTTCAGCCCGGCGCGATCCCCAGCAAGGCCACCTTCAGCCACCGCCGGTTGGCGATCCCGCTGGCCGATCTCAAGGCGATCCTGCACGAACTGGTCGCGGTGCTGACGCGCATGAAGGTGATCGACGGTCGCGCCTGGCTTGTGGACCTGACCCGCCTGCCGACCTACAGCAGCGTCAGCAAGGAGTACCCCGACCGGCCCAACGGCAAGAGCGATCCCGAGGCGGCCTTCTGCGGCTACCCGGACAACGATGGCGGCTACCAATTCGGCTACAGTCTGCTGTTCGTCGTCGACTTCAAGACCGAGTTGCCGTTTGCCCTGCTCTTTGCCGGCGGCAGCGTCCACGACAGTCCCCTGGCCGTCCCGCTCTTGGAGCAGGCCCAGGAAGAACATCTCGAGTTGGCCGCTCGTTGCGAGGTGGCCGCCGCTGACGGCAGCTACGATACGATAGCCGTCTTCGCGTGGTTCCTCAACCGCCTGCGGGCGCTGCCGGTGATTACCAAGAATCCCCGCAATGCCGCGGATCCGCACGCCGACCTGACGACTGATGCGCTGTGCATCCTGCGCCGGCCGAGTCCCTGGCATACGGCGCTCTTTCACAGCCGAACTGCGGTGGAGCGCACCAACGGTCGCATCAAGCTGACCTTCAACTTGCGCTACCACAAGAACCGGGGCCGCAATGCCGTCGAACACGCGGCGCTCTTTGCCGCGATTGCCATGCTCGCGGCGGCCTGGGTCGCCGTCGAGACCGGCCACCCGGAAAAGATCCGCGCGGCCTGGACCTGGATCAACTTCCAGTGAGCCGTGGGGCGGGCACCTCACGGTGGACATCGCTGCCCAGCAGCAGTTCCGCCCGCTGAACCGGACTGGCACGCCATCGCGCGCCTGAAACCAATCCTGCGGCTCCGCGGCCGGCCACGACTCGGACGGTGGCCTGGGCTTTGGCCGGTGGCGAACGCCGATCAACTGATGGTACAGTCCAGTTCCCTGTGCCGCAGGCTACGACGCTGGTTTGTAAGGTGCCCCCCGTCACGGGCGCGAGTTATGAAACAAACTGAGGACGGTAAAGGCTGCCTGGGCCTGGATGAATATCGCATGCGCAACGCCGAAGCCATTCAAAAACATTGGTGTCTGGTGTTCGTGGCCTATTCGTTCTTGCATCTGGATTGCCTGCCGCCGTCACCGACCAAAGGTAACCTGCCCATCAAAACCATCGGGGAGGCGTGTCGCCAACAAGCCCAGGCGCTGATTCAGGCTTTGCTGCTCTACGTGCATGACCAACTCCAGCAGGGTCGGGCGGCCCCTGATGTTTTCGCCCGCCTCTTTGCCAAGCAAGGCGTGGCGCTCGCGACATAGGCGCTTGGTGCATCGTGTCAAAACACAACACTCGAGTCATGAAAGTCCCACCCACTACGCCTACGCTTGACGCGCTGGCGCCGAGATGGCTCAACACCCCGGTACCCTCATTAACAAGCGTTTTTTAAGGTCGTCTTCGGTAAGACAGGCGGTTGCAGGTTCTGACTCGGGGGTGATCAGATGGTCGTCAATGAGTGCCAGATTCGTGTGGCCTGTCAACGTAGCCCTTAGCCTTTAGGGCAGCCGCTCATGAGTCAGGTCACTTGATCGGCCCCACTATGCTCACGGCCGCCCCATGGTCGCGGTGCGCCATGACCGCCAGATACCACCCCAACATCGTCATCCAGGGTAGTTCTGACAGCTCGTGCGTCTCGGGTGCGAGGGTGATCTCTGCCAACATGCGCAGGACGCCGCCCGTCTTGAGCCGCACCACCGGGAAGCCTTGGGGAGATCTGAAGGCGTAGGCTGTGCGCAGGAAGTTCGTGGTAAACTGAAAGCGGCGGCCATCGGGCAATTGCAGCGTTCCCGCGTCATCACGGCCGCCGCTCTGGAGAACAGCAATCTCAGTATCAGATCCGGCGTCAGCGATGATGACCCTGGTCTTATGGGCTGCCGGACGGCTGATCTTCCAGCAGCCATCGGCGCTCTCCGCTATGGCCGTGGCGCCGAACGCGTCCGAGAAGCGCAGGACGGCCACAGGCTCTCCATCAGCGCATAGATGGGACTCCGCTCCGTCATCCCCAGTGGGCCGCCATCTGAGCGTTTGCCCGATCAGATCGCTGATCTTTCTCATGCCCCTTATCTCCTGGTACGCCGCTGCTTCGGGGGAGCGCGCTACTCGTCCTCGCACAGATCGCCCACCTGCGCGCCCATCGCGGTCGCCATGCCTGCGGGCGCGAGGGCCAGGCCGACGTCCGGGCGGCCCGCGCTGATGATCACCTGCGGCAGGGTCAGGAGGCGGCGATCTACGTAGCCAGCGATGTCGTCGCGACGAAATCCGAGCACTGAAACCGAGCCGACCTGATAGCCAGTGACCCGCAGAACGTCGCGTTCGGCCGCCAGCCGCGCCCCCTTATCACCCAAGGCCGCGGCGATCTTCTTCAGGCTCAACTTGCGATCGCCGGGAATCACCGCGACGACGAATTCGCCCTGTCCAGGCCCGCGGGTCGAACGCTGGACGATCATCGCCTTGACGACTTGGGCGACGGGAACTCCCAGCTCTTCGGCCACGCCGGCGGATGTATGTTGGCTGTGCGCTTGCTGGAGCGCCTCGTAGGGTACGCTTCGCTCCTCCAGCGCCCGCATGGGCATCGTCTTTGCCAGGCCTTTGTCTTTCTTTGTCATGTGTCCGACCTCGACCGTTGCGACAAAAGGATCACCCCGCTGACCACAATCAACGCGCCCGCGATCTGCCAACCATCCAACCGCTCACCAAGGAAAACGTAGCCCCAAAATGCCGCAAGGGGCACTTCGGTCATCGCCACGATGGCCGCCACGCTGGCCTGCAGGTAGCGCAGCCCCATCATGTAAGCGCCATAACCGGCGACGGTGGTCAGGAGCACCAGTCCGGCGAAGGCCGCGATCACCAGCCCGCTGATCTGGGTGGGCAGCGGCCGGCCGATCTGAAAGGGTAGGAGCGCCAGGGCCGCGAACCCGAATGAGTAGGCCAGGATCACGAACGAATTATACCGGCCGGATAGCTTCTTGGAGAAGAGCGTGATGCCGGCGTAGGCCAGCGCGGAGCCTAACGAGATGGTCAGCCCCACCGGCGTGATGCCGAGGGTGCCTGCGCCGATCAGCCCGGAGATCAGGGCGGTGCCGATGAAGGCCAGTCCGATGGCGGCCCACTTGCGCCACGTCAACGGCTCGCGCCAGAAGACGCGGGCCAGCAGCGTGACGATGATCGGCGCATTGCACTGGATGACCGTGGAGACCGATGCGCCGTTGGTCATGATGGCAATAACCCAGAGCACCTGGAACGTCCCCACCGCCAGCGCGCCCATTCCCGCCAGCCACGGCAAATCACGACGCTTGACGCGCAAGGCGCTGGGCCGGATCACCGCAAACGCCGCAAACAAGATCAGGCTGGCGGAGAGCACCCGCCAGAACGCCAGGCCCAGGGCACTGATGCCGCTGCCCCGCACAGTCGTGGTGATAAAGAGGCCGGCCGTAGACCAAAAGAGGGTGGCCGTGACCACCAGCGCCAACCCGAGCCACCGCTTGCGCGCGTCACTCATCTGTCCCCCTCGGCCGCGAACTTGAGCGAGTCAATGTAGCGCCGGTCGAAATCTGGATCCATGTCCAGGTCAATCTGCTCGGCCGCGGCCGCGATCCGCTCGCCGCGGGCGAATTCCGCGTCGTCGAGCATGAGCGCCGCGCCGAAGCCGGCCCCGTTGGCCGATGACTCCACGACATCGGGCGCGACCGGCGGGATCATGCCCAGCCCCACCACCGCCGCCGAATCCAACTGGCTGCCGAAGGAGCCGGTGAGGATCATGCGCCGCAGGTCGCCGGGATGCAGCCCCAGCCTGGCCAGCAGCGTGTCCATAGCTGCGCGGATGGCGCCCTTCGCCTTTTGCAGCTCGCGGATGTCGTGCTGCGTCAGGTAGAGTGGGATTTCGGTGTCTTCTCCGCCTTCTTCGATGCCCCGGTGGTTCACGCCCTTGTCGGTGATCAGGAAGCGGCGCACCCCTTCTTCGTCCTGGCCCATCCGGTCGCCGAACGCGGGGGGATCGGTCACGAGGCGGCCGGTCTGGTCCACGACACCGGCCCGGCGCAGTTCATGCACCAGGCTTAGCAGCCCCGAACCGGTCAGCCCCGCCGGCGGCTGGTCTCCGATCGTGGTAAGCGCCAGAGTGTCGCTCGTCGGATCGGCCTTCACGCCGATGATGGCGCCGTCCACGGCGCGGGTGCCGCTCGTGATATTCACGCCCTCGAACGCGGGGCCGGCGGCCGTGGAGGCGACCAGGATGCGCGTCCCGTCTGTCACCAGCACCTCACCGTTGGTGCCTAGGTCAATCGCGGCCATCGGGCCGAGCGCGCGGTCGAAGCCGTAATAAACCAGGCAGGCCAGCGCATCGGAGCCGACGAAGCCGCCGATGAGCGGCGGCAAGGCTACCTCGGCAGCGGACGGGAAGATGCCGGCGAACGGGTTGCCGCCATCTTGCCCGCGGTAGCGCACGGGCAAGATGCTGTACGGCTGGAACGGCAACTCGGCCAGGGTGTCCACCGGGTAGCGCAACAGCAGGTGATGCATGGCGCAGTTGCCCACGATCGTCACCTTGCGGATGCGCGCCCGGATGCGCGGGGTCAGGTTGAGTGCATCCACCGCCTGCACGATGGAGGAGAGCGCCAGCGCCGAGACCCTTTCGGCCGTCTCCGGCCCCAACTGGGCCGCGGCCAGGCGTGAGATCACGTCCGCGCCAAACGCGGTCTGCTGGTTCAGCGCGGCCGCGCCCGCGCACACCTTGCCCGTGTCCAGCGTGACCACGAAGGCGGCCACGGTGGTGCTGCCCAGGTCAATCGCCAGGCCCAACGGTACGCCCGGCCGCTTGTGGTCGTTGCTGGCGCGGAAGATCTTGTTGGAATAGACGACGATGGGTGCCAGGGTCACGGCCACGTTGCCTATCACCCTGGCCCGGCACGCCAGCCGGTAGTGCGCGGCACGCTCGGCCGGCGTCAGCCCGTGTAGCTCGTGCTCGTCCAGCGGGCTGAGCGCACCCTCGGCCATCACCTTGCACTTGAGGCAGGTGCCGCGGCCGGCGCAGGGCTGCTCGATGGGCAGGCCGGCGGCGATGACCGCGGCGCTCAGCACGCTGTCCGCATCCACCGCCGCCGACCGCACGTCCGCGCCATAGCTGACGGTGACTTTGGCGGTCACCTGGGCGCTGAACTCTTCGACATGACTACGCATGATCTCGGTATGTCTCCCCTGGTATTGGAACCACGAAGACACAAAGACACGAAGCTCCTTCGTCGGTTTTCTTAGTGCCTTCGTGTCTTGGTGGTGAATTCCCTACTCGGCGAGCACGCCCCGCACCTGGTCGTAAAACTCCCCCACGTGGGCGCGCATGAGCTGCTCGGCGCGGCCGGCATCGTGGCCGCGAATGGCATCCACCAGGGCCAGATGCCTTTCCACCGCGCCCGGCAGGAATTCGAGGCGCGGGAGCACAAGATACCAGAGCCGCAGCGACAGCCCGAAGAAGTGGTCCAGCGTTTGCGCCAGGTAGTAGTTGTCGGCGGCCTGAGCGATGGCCTTGTGGAACTTGTGGTCAATTTCGAAGAGCCGGCGCGGATCAGCCGGGTCCGCGGCCACCTGCTCCTGCCGGATCGCCTCAAGCACGGCCAGGTCATCCTCGGTCGCGCGCTCGGCCGCCAGCCGGGCCGCCAACGCTTCGAGCGGGAGGCGCAATTCGCTGAGCTTTTCCAGGTCGGGCACGTTCACATCAGCCACGTACAGGCCGTGGCGCGGCGTGACGCGCACCAGGTGATCGCTGGCGAGCTGCTTCAGCGCCTCCTGGACGGGAGTCAGCGCCATGCCCAACGCTTCGGCCAGCCGCTGCTCATTGATGGGCGCACCGGGTGGCAATTCGAGCCGGGTGATTTGGGCCAGGATCAGCTCGTAAGCCCGTTGCGTGTCAACTCGTACCAGGTCCATGTCACTGCCTCCGTTGTTGGGAACTCAGGGACTAGGAACCAGGGACTAGGGACTAGGAGACGATTCAATTCCTGATTCCTAGTCCCTAGCCCCTAACCCCTAGTCCCCAGCCGCGGATTGCCCATCGCCTTCGCGCGGACGCGATAAGTGTCCAGCCCGTCGGTCGTCTGTTCCACCACCACCTGCGGGTTGTCGGCGCCGGAGCGCAACGCCGCGCCCAGGGCGCGCTCCTGGCTGATGCGGGTGGCGTGGGCCAGCGCCTCGGCCAGGTCTTCGATCTCCAGGCGCGCCTCGCTGGTCTGCACGTAGTAGCCGAGCACTTCCATGCCGGCGGCGTCCAGCCTGGGGTAGATCAGGATTTCCTCTTGCACCATGACCGCACCGGCGATGGCCCCGACCGCGTTGGCGACCTGGTGAAATTCGGGCAGCACCAGCTCAGCGTGCAACGCCTCGGCCACGGGCTTGAGGAATTGCCCCGCCGGTGCGCCGATGCCGATGAGCGGCCGGCGCAGACGAAAGAGCGTTTCCAGGTGCGGGTGCGTGTTGTAAAGGCTGTTGTGGAAGAACCAGCGGCCGAGGTCGTCCTCTTGGGCGCTGGCCGCCGTGCCCGTCGGCGCCAGGCGCTTGCCGGTGAGGAAGGTCACGATAGCATAGAGCGCCATCTCGGTGATGCGCTGCCACACCACCCGACGCAGTTCGTCCGTGTTCGGGAACTGACGATGGGCAAAAACCTCCACGGCCAGGGCGGCTGCCTCGACGTTCCAGGGGGTGTAGGCGCCCTCGACATGCATCAGATCGGTGGGGGTCAGCCCGGCTTTGCCGATGATCTCCTGGCGCAGCAGCTCGGCCGCGTCAATCTGGGCCACGTGCAGCACCTTGAGGTGTTTGACGATCTCCGGCACCGGTTGGGGGCCATCGCGCAGGAAATCGCACAGGGCGCGCGCCTGGGCGGTCTCCAGGAGGCCGGCCGCCGGCTCGCGCAGCAGGAGCCAATACTCCAGCCAATCGGGCGTGGCCTGCGCCCACATGCGTCGCGAGAGCGCCTTAAGGCGTTTGAGGACGTCGGGGTGATCCGCGGCCAGGTGCGCCAGGGGCAGCACGCGCTCGGGGCCGATGGCGATCTGCCCGTCGCGGGCATAGGTGATGTGGCTATCGCCGCCCAGGGCAATCGAGAGGAGGTTGGCCGCCTGCACCGAGGTCTTGTATTCGCCGAACGAAGCGCCCTCGGCGCTGACCGTCACCTGGCCGCCCTGCACCAGCGCGATATCGGTCGTGGTCCCGCCGACATCCACGACCAGCGCGTCATCCAGGTTCGACAGGAACCGGCCGCCCATGGCGCTGGCCGCAGGGCCGGAGTGGATCGTCTCGACCGGGGTGCGCGCGGCGAATTCGTCGCTCATCAGCGTGCCATCGCCGCGCACCACCATCAGCGGCGCATCAATTTTGCGGCGCTCCATCGCACGGCGCACGGCGATGATGAAGTCTTGCAGCACGGCCAGCAGCGACGCATTGAGCGCCGCTGTCGTGGCCCGCTCCACCGAGCCGAGCTTGGTCGAAAGCTGATGTCCCAGGACGATCGGCAGATCGCAGATGCGCGTGATGGCGTTGTAGGCGCGGTTTTCGTGCTCGGGGTTCAGCGGGCTAAAATAGCTGGAGATAGCGATGGCGTCGGTGCGGTCTTTGATCTTATTGACCTGCGCCAAAATGGCCGGCAGGTCCAGTTCGGCCTTTTCGCGGCCGTAGAGGTCATGGCCGCCTCGAAAATAGAAAAAGTGGGGCGTCGCGAAGCGCCGCTCCATCTTGAACGAGGCGATCAGCTCGGGGTCGTAGCCGATGAGCAATAGGGCGACCCGCTTGCCCTTACCTTCGGCGATGGCGTTGGTCGCCAGGGTGGTTGAAACGGACACCATCTTGATCGCCGATGGGTCTTCGATATGAATGCCCTCGATAACCTTCTCGATGCCGATCGAAAAGTCGCGTTTGGTGGTCAGGCTTTTGTGCGAGGCCAGCACGCGTCGCGAATGATATTCGAGCAGCACGCCGTCGGTGTAAGTGCCGCCGGTGTCAATGCCCAGCACCAGGCTTTCTGAGTTTTCGCGATCAGATTCCAATGAGCAACCTCACGGGGGAAACTGAGAATCGGTCATTTCAAACCGGATAACCTCATACGTCTAAACTGCTGATTTAACGGCGCAAGGGCCAACGACCGCGCATTTCCCGCAACATTGGACTTCAGGTCCTATATCAAGAAATTCAGCGGCATTTGTGAGGCACCGATCCCAACATACCTGGCGATCAATAGGTTCATCTTTGGCAAGAGCATCTACCGGACATCCGAAAATACACGACGTGCAAGTTCCGAAGGCGTAATACTCGCAGCGCTCCCTCGGAACCGGCTTATCAATGGGCAAGTCTGCAGCGATCACGATGCTGCCAAACCGCCCTGTACAACCCGCATCTGTGATCACCAACTGATGGAGGCCAAAGCTTCCTATTCCAGCCAGGACAGCAATGCTCTTATGCGACCAATGACTTCGCAACTCTTTTCTGTTAAAATTCCCCGTGGCCGGTTCTGCCGCGGCCCGTACACCATGCTGAACCAGCACTTCAATCAGCCGCGAGGTTATCTTTCCGATCAGGATATTCGTGTCTTGATATGCAACTGCCCATTCACGAGCGACTTGTTCTCTTTCCTGTTGATTAGCGATTGCAATCTCGGGCGCAAACGGCAAATAGAAACAAACAACTGAACGCGCTCCTTGAAGCAGTTCAGCCGGCATCAGATGCGGAAACTTCACCCATTGGCTCAGGTTGGCGAACCCGGGGTCATTGGCTGCCACAAAGCCGATGATCGGGTCGCGATAAGAAGTAACACACTTCCTGCTCTTGACTTCGTCAATGATCGTTTCCCGGATCAGTTCAGCGAGTTCCGTCGGTTTCATTCTGCTCTCCTGATCACCCGTGACGGCGAGCATCCAACGAAGAGGTATCTTGTGCCGAGACCCTTCGCTGGATGCTCGCCGCACTGCGCCTCGCGGGACGCACCGACTCTGGGTGACACACCCTGGCGGGGATCGAAGAAACGCAGTCACGCCCGTGGGCAGCACACCAATCTACCAGGTTACCAGCCTACCAGCTTCTAGCTACGCAAACATATTGACGTCTAGTTCTTCGTCCTTATGCCGCGCGTCGGCCAACTCGCAGATGCGGCGCAGCTCGGCGTACATCTTCTCGTCCAGCAGCGGCTCGGTCTCGGTCTCCAGGATTTCGATCACGCGCTCATGCACCCGCTGCTGATAGCTCTTGCTGCCAGCAGTTTCCCAGTCGGCATAGACTTGGCGGTCAACCAGCGGCGAGCGCCAGTTTTCGGTCTTAAACCGCTTGAAGGTGTGATCGTGGGCCAGGAAATGGCCGCCGGGGCCGATTTCGTCCAGCACGTCGAGCGCCTGGGTGTCGTCGGTCACAGGGATGCCGCGCAGGATGCGCTTCGTCCGGCTGATGATGTCATCCGAAGCGACCAGCATGTGCGGGCTGCTGCACAGGCCTTGCTCGATGTAACCGATGTCGTGGATCATGTTACCGCCGACGAGCGCCGCGGTGGTGATGTTCATCGTGGCTTCCAGGCACGCCTGCTCGTCGAAGCACTTCGAGTCGGAGCAGCCGGCGGTCTCGTATTCGGGCACGCGCAGCCACTTGGTGATCTCGGTGTAGCCGGCGCTCAACAACGCCATCTCCGGCGACCCGTAGCAGTAGACGGCCGTCTGCATATCCATGGCCGACATCAGGCCACCGATTATAACCTCAGCGCCGGGCTTGCGCAACTGGCTGAGCACGATGCCGAAGAGGCTCTCGGTGAGCGCCTGCACGGCCGTGCCGGCCAGCGTGGCGGGCGACGTGGCGCCGGCCAGCGGGCAGGGGGTGTAGACGATCGGGATGTCGTTGTCCGCGCAGAAGAGCAGCTTCTGGATCACTTCTTCTGAGTGGCTCAGCGGCGACACCGGCTCGTTGTAGAGCGAGAAGCAGGGCGCTTTCTTCCACTCGGCTTTACCACCCAAGCGGATGTAGGCCATCTCGAGCTGATCCTTGAGGCCCTCGATGTCCACCGCGGTGATGTTGATCGGCTTATTGGTGGCTTCCAGCATGGCGAGATACTGCCAGCGATCGTAGGTGCCCACGGCCGTATCCTGGGTGATGCCCAGCGACATGAAGAAGTCCACGTTGGGGAGCGTCTGGGCGAGCTTCGCCAGGTTCTTCACGTCCTTGTAGAGCGCGCGGCGGCGCTGCTGGGTGTACGGGTCGAGGGTGAAGGGCGTGTCGGAGCCGGTGCCGTAATAGATCTGGTTCTTGAACAGATCCATCATGTAGGGGCGGGCGCCGGTCTTGTCCGGCGGCCCCACCACGCGCACCCGCTGCGGCAGCGTCGCCCGCGCCTTGTCCACCATCCGCGAGGGCATTTTCACCAGGGCGCTGTCTTCGAGGATGCCTTCGATGTTCGCCCCGCCCTCGTAGGCCAACTCCCAGCCCTCTTTCTCATACACGCGGACGCCCGTCTCCGAAAGGACGCGCAGCGCCGCGTAGTAGATGGCTTCGATTTGATCCTCGGTGAACACCTGCAACGTCGGCGTGGCATTCACCGTGTAGTTAGTTTTTCTGACCTGCATGGTCTGTCTCCTATTGAGGATTTTAGATTGCGGATTGCAGATTTATGCAGTTCTGAACCATCGTCAATCTGCAATCATCAATCATCAATCTGCAATCAACTCCACTTACCGCATGAACATTTCTTGCCGAATTTCGCCGCCGGGGGGGATGACCACGAAGTCCGTGTTGACCCAAAGAGGCGACTGGCTGCCGTCATGGAGGGCCGCGGCGGCCTCGATCAACCGGCTCACGTAGTCATCGGACCCCAAGATTTCCTCGTAACGCCAGCCCCACCGCTCGCAGAACCGGGCGACTTCCTGCGCCTGAGCGCGGTAGGTGTCCAATTCGGCCTGGTTCGGGGCCACCAGCACCACCCGTTCGTAGTGCTGATACTGCTGATCCATGAGCCACATGGCATCCTTAGCGCCGTACTTGACCACGCACTCGTTGTATTCCTGGAGCGGGTTGCTGCCCGATTCCAGCCACCCCTTGGTCAGATAATACGTGCCGGGGACGGCGCTGAACTGGCGCATGTACATCTTGTAGGACCCCAGCAGGATGGCGATGCAGTCGTCGGTGCGGGGCACGAGTAAGGTATGCGGGCCGGCCCGCAGTCCTTTTAACCCGTTGCCGCACAGCCCATACCCCAGGACCACCAGGCTTGGCTCCGCGATGGCGTCCAGCGCCTCCTGGAGCGCATGCCCCAGTTTGGCCGGCACGCGGTGCAGGCCGTAGTCCATGAACGTGACGGTTTCGGCCAGGTCTGGGGGCAACAGCCGCGTCAACGCGGTCTGCAGCACCTTGCAAGCGAGGACCACCACGGGCGGTTTGGCCGGCAATGACATATCCATGCTCCCGGCCATCACGCCGCGCCGACGAACTTCTTAGCTAACTCGGAGCCGGCCGGCGCATTGGAGCCGTAGCCGTCCGCGCCGATGCGCTTGGCGAACTCGGCGTCCACCGGCGCGCCGCCGACCATGACCTTGAGCGTGTCGCGCAGCCCGGCTTCCTCGATCGCCTTGATCGTGTAGCCCATCGCGCGCATCGTGGTAGTCAGCATCGCCGACATGCCCACGACTTGCGGCTGGTGTTTCTTGATGGCTGCGACGAACTTCTCCGGTTCCACGTTGAAGCCGATGTCAATGACCTCGAAGCCGGCGCCCTCGCACATCATGGCGACCAGGTTCTTGCCGATGTCGTGCAGGTCGCCCTTGACCGTGCCCAGCAAGACCTTGCCGATCAGC
>JAPLHB010000216.1 GCA_026389845.1 Chloroflexota bacterium | reverse complement strand
GCCCAAACAGCACCACCAGTGGCTCCTAAACCGGCAACGCAGCCACTTTAGGGGCCGCTAAACACCGTCCGCAGGTTGGCAACATGCGCCGCAACGCCGAGCGCAGGCTGCCGCCTGCCTGCGACTACTCTAAACTAGAGTCAGTATCGTCGCCAAGGGTGAGCGGCTGACCCAAGGCCAAATGGATGACCTGATCATCGCCCTCTGCGCTGAACGCCCGTTACGCGCTCGGGAACTGGGAGAGATGCTTCACCGTAGCGGCAGACATCTGCGCGACGGATACCTGTCCCGCCTGGTAGATGATGGGCGGTTGGAACTGAGCGGCTCGCCCAACGACCCGAACGTGGCGTACCGAGTCAAGGCTGCCGGGCAATAGCGGGGCACGCGGTCATCTGCACGCGCTACGCATTCGGGTGCAGATTAGCGCTGATGTGCGCATGGACTTCTAGCCCTTCAGTCGCATTGCCAAGCACTTCTCCACCCAGGGGCGGTGTGAGGCTATTGGTACCGCCTGATCGGCGTGGTCTCCGACCGCCAGTGGCGCGATGTGATCAGCGTGCCCAAGGTGCAGGGCCGCCGTCTGGACGAAAGCTACTTGGCAGCCTGGGCGACGAAAACTGGTGTCGAAGATATGTTTGCACAGGCGCTGGTCGAGGTTCAGAGTGGCCAGTGAGCAGACGGCGTCGCTTCCTGGGGGCTGCTGCTGTTGCCAATCGGTTGCCAACAGGCTAGTACTCCCTGGACAGAATAGACGCGAGCCACTATATATAGTGGTATCTAAAGACGGAAATGCTATATGTGGGCACAATGGACACCCTGGACGGGGGCAAGGAGGACTCTTAATCAGAGGGTTCAGGGTTCGAGTCCCTGGCGACTCATACGAAATATAGGCAACAGAGGGCCGCAGCCCCCAGATTTAGTGGGTCTGCGGCTCTCTGTTGTCTCGTCAACGGACTGGCATGTTGCAGTGATATTGCAACGGGAATTTCTCCGTACGAATCCACTTCAATAACATCGCGTCACTTTGGACTGATATCCGAGAACATGATATACTGCCTCACATCACTACAAACAGGAGCAAAGACGCATTTTGACTGAGACTACTTTCTACGCTAATGGTCCCAGCGTCATCGGTGAGGTTCTGGGTGGTGAAGCGATCATCGTCAACCTGGAGAGCGGCGCCTACTACAGCCTGGACGGCGCCGGCGCCGAGGTATGGACCGCCGCTCAGTCCGGCGCGACGCTGGCCCAAGTGATAGACCTGGCAGTTGCCAGATTCAGCGGCGTGCCCGCGACGATCGCCGCCGATGTAACCGCCCTGGTCGAGGAGTTGGTCGCAGAAGGCTTGCTCGTCGCCGGCAGCGCGTCCACCGCACCAGCGGCTGATCCCTCCGCGGTTGTCGCCGCGCCCCTTCCCGACCGGCCGCCGTTCGTCAAACCGATCCTCGAAAAATATACCGACATGGCCGACTTGCTCTTGCTCGATCCGATCCACGAGGTGGACGAGCAGGGCTGGCCGCATCCCGCGCCGCGCGCGTAGGGAGCGCCCAAGATGTTTGGGCCTGGTAGGTATCGCAAAACCAGAGCGCAACAACTTGCCTCCCCGCGCGGCCAGTTGGCGCAACTGCGCTACGTGCCGCGCGCCTTGCGCCTGGTGTGGGCCGCCGCGCCGGGGTGGACCGCCGCGTCGCTGGCGTTGGTGGTCGCGCAAGGCGTGCTGCCGATCTTCACCGTCTATCTCACGCGCGCCGTGGTCAACGCGCTGGTGGCGATCGTGGGCAGCGGCGGGGCCGTCGCCAACCTGAGGCCGGCCGCGGCCACGATCGGCCTGATGGGGCTGGTACTGCTGGCCGGCGAGCTACTGGACAACGCAGCCAGCTATGTGCGCACCGCCCTGGCCGAGCAGGTGCAGGATCACATGAACGGCCTGATCCATGCGCAGGCCGTGGCGCTGGATCTGAGCTTCTACGAGTCGCCCACCTACTACGATCAGCTCCAGCGGGCCAGTATTGACGCCATTGACCGCCCCCTGGGGCTGTTGGAGAGCCTGAGTAGCCTCCTGCAGAGCGCGATCACCCTGGCGGCCATGGCGGGCGTGCTGCTCACCTTCGCCTGGTGGCTGCCGTTGGCGCTGCTGATCGGCACGCTGCCGGCCCTGCGGGTAGCGCTGCGCACCACCTGGCAGTTCCACCAGTGGCGGCTGATCAACACGACCCACCAGCGCCGGTTGACCTATTACCACCGCGCCTTGACCTCGGACACGATGGCCGCGGAGATCCGCCTCTTCGATCTGGGCGGGCACTTCAGCCGGGCGTATCACCGGCTGCGCGGCCGGCTGCGCGACGAGCGGCTCAGCTTGTCGCGCCAGCAGATGGCCGCGCAGGCCGGCGCCAGCCTGATCGGCCTGCTGACCCTGGCGTTGGCGTTGGGCTGGATGGCATGGCGGGCGCTGGCCGGCCGCTTCAACCTGGGCGACCTGGCGATGTTCTACCAGGCCATGAGCCAGGGCCAGCGGCTGATGCGCAGTCTGCTGACTGGCGTGGGGGAGATCTACCGCAACCTGCTCTTCCTCGAAGACCTCTTCGCCTTCCTCGACCTGCGGCCGCAGCTCGCCGACCCCGCGCAACCGGCCGCGGCGCCCGCGGGGTTGCGCGACGGCATCCGCCTGGCGGGCGTGACCTTCCGTTATCCCGACAGCGCGCGGCCGGCCCTGGCCGACTTCACCCTGGAGATCCCTGCGGGCCAGATCGTGGCGATCGTGGGCGAGAACGGCGCGGGCAAGAGCACGCTGCTCAAGCTGCTGTGTCGCTTCTACGACCCGCAGGGAGGCGCCATCACCTGGGATGGCTGCGACCTGCGCGCGCTGGCCCAGGCCGACCTGCGCCGGCGCATCACCGTGCTCTTCCAGCAGCCCGCGCCCTATCACGACACCGCGGCCGACAACATCGCGTTCGGCGATCTGGCCAGCCAGCCCAGCCGGGCGCAAATCGAGCAGGCCGCAGCCGCAGCAGCCGCCGACACGATCATCCGCCGCCTGCCCGACGGCTACGAGACGGTGCTGGGCCGCTGGTTCGGCTACACCGAGTTGAGCGTGGGGGAGTGGCAGCGCCTGGCGCTGGCGCGCGCCTTCATCCGTCAGGCCGACCTGGTGATCCTGGACGAGCCAACCAGCGCCATGGACAGTTGGGCCGAAGCCGCGTGGATGGGGCGCTTCCGCGAACTGGTGGCCGGCCGCACCGCGCTGATCATCACCCACCGCTTCACCACCGCCATGCAGGCCGACATCATCCACGTCATGCATGAAGGCCGCGTGGTCGAATCGGGCACGCACGCCGAGCTGGTAGCGCAGGGCGGCCGCTACGCCGCGTCATGGCGGTTGCAAATGCGGGAGGCGCAGGCCGGCGTCGGTATGGTATAATAGCTGCGCGGAACCGTCGTTCAGCCAGTATCGCCGGCCCGAGCGCCCGTGGGAGGCGCGCATCTGGGTGCGCCAGGAGCAGCAGGACGGGCTGGCGATCACGGTGTGGGGGATGTAGTGAGAAGATCTCGCAGTGTGATTGCAGGGTGACAAAGCGATGACGGCGCAACTCCAAATCAGCGGGCTGCGCAAAGGCTTCGCCTCGCCGCGCGGCGACGTCATGGCCGTGCAAGGCTTGTCCCTTGCCGCGTCTCAGGGCGAGTTCGTCGCCATCGTCGGCCCCAGCGGCTGCGGCAAGTCCACGCTGCTGCGCCTGGTGGCCGGGCTGTTGCCTCCCGACGGCGGCGAGTTGACCTTTGCCGGCTGGTCGCAGCCGCCCAAACGCCGCCTGGTGTTTCAGGATCATGCGCTTTTCCCCTGGATGACGGTGGCGGACAACGTGGCGTTTGGCTTGGAGATGGATGGCGTAGCAAAGCCGGCGCGGCGCGAGCGGGCGCTGGCCCAACTCGCGACGATGGGCATCGCCGAGTTCGCCGGGCATTATCCCCACGAGCTCTCCGGCGGCATGCGCCAGCGCGCAGCCATCGCCCGCGCCTTCGTCACCCAGCCGGACATCCTGCTGATGGACGAACCGCTGCGCGCCCTGGATGCGCAGATGCGACTGGTGATCCAGGAAGAGCTGCTCGCCCTTTGGGAAAAAACCCGCCCGATGGTGCTCTATGTGACCCATGACATCGAAGAAGCTCTGCTGCTGGCTGACCGGGTGCTGGTGATGAGCGGGCAGCCGGGGCGCATTCGTGAAGAGATCAGACCACCCTTTGGCCGTCCCCGCGACCTGACCGGGCGCGGTCATCCCGAAGTTGAGGAACTGAAGTGGCGCATCTGGAGTATGCTGGAGCAGGAAGTAAAGCAGAAGCTCCGGGCAGCGGCTCCGCTCCATTTAGGAGCAGATAGCGCATGAACCAACAACCGACCGCGTTTGACCTGCTGGCAGAACATTACGATTATTGGAAACGGACCGTCAATCTCGGCGACGAATACCGAAAGATTGTTGGTTTTCTGCCGGCGCACACAGAGAGTATTCTGGATGTGGGTTGCGGGACTGGGCGCCTTACCCTCTACCTGGCGGATTATGCCAAACACATCACCGGGATTGATAGCTCCGCCGAAATGATTCGGCAGGCCACGAAAAACCAACGCGAACAATCGAGAACCAACGTCGAGTTTGTCCACGCTTCTGTTGAAACATGGGAGTGTCAGGCCCACCAGTTCGATTTTATCGTCGGTGATAAGGTCCTTCACCATACTGATCTGGATCGCGTGTTGCCCAGGTTACGTGATCTGCTGCGACCGGGCGGGCGGATATGGGTCCGTGATTGGGTCACGGAAGATATCGCACGCCGGCGTAGTCCTATCTGGCAGTACTGGCTCGCGCTGCGCGAAATGAGCGAACTAAGGGGACACGGGTTGAAGGTGATGTGGCGCCTCGCACGTTTCAGGCTCAGCCCGACCTGGATACATCATGTGTGTGACGACGATATTCTGTCTCCGCAACAGACCATGGAAATTTACCAGCGGCATTTTCCTGGGTGCCTCTTGATCAATGTGGGACAGCAAGTCATGATGCTTTGGGAATTTCCAGATCCAGCGAAGGGCACACGACGCGCCTTGTGAGCAGGATAATGGAGCGGTAATGGCGTATTTGGAAGAGGCTCGAAGCGACAGCTCACCGAAGCCACTAAACACGATAGGACGGCGCCCCATTTCCTGGGGATCTTTCACGGAAAGGTCTTTGCCACTCCTTATCTTGCTCGGCGGCCTGCTGGCGTGGGAAGGTAGTGTCTTTGCGGGTTGGCTCTCCGCCCTCTTTTTCCCAGCGCCCTCGACCATTTTGAAGGCGTTGGGCGAAGCGTTGCTGAATGGTTCATTGCTCAAAGCGTTGACGGCCACTCTTGCCCGTCTCTGTGTCGGGCTGGTGTCAGGAGGCGCTGTCGGGGTGTTTGTGGGGTTGTTGATGGGGTGGTCGCGGCGTCTGGGCGCCCTCTTTGATCCATTGGTGGCTGCCCTGTACCCGATCCCCAAGATCGCGATCTTGCCATTGGTCATGATCCTCTTCGGGATTGGCGAAACGTCGAAAATCGTTCTGATCGCAGTGAGTAGCTTCTTCCCGCTGCTCATAAACACGATGGTCGGTGTCCAGCAGACCGCGTCTGTCTATCGGGAGATCGCTGAAAACTATGGCGCAAGTCGCCGGAAGTTCATGACGCGTGTCCTTGTCCCAGGGAGCTTGCCGCTGATCCTCGCGGGAACCCGTCTCGCGTTCAATACGGCATTCGTGATTACGCTTTCGGTTGAGCTGTTGACGACGCAAACAGGGTTAGGGGCAACGATCTGGCTGGCATGGCAGACGATGCGTTTGCGCCAGCTTTATGCAACGCTCGTGGTCATCGCACTGCTTGGACTCGGAGCCAACTTCTTGATCGCAAAAGTGACAGCCCGCCTGGTCCCGTGGCAGACTGAGCGCTCTAGTTAGTCAGCTATCCTCGATTCATTCTGGAGGAACCCACGATGAACCTGAAACTTCGGCAGATCACAGGAACCTTCGTACTCGGTATCGGGCTACTGACAGCTTGCGTGGCCGCGCCGGCACCCACAGCGACTCCGGCCGGACAGCCGGCCCAGCGCGTCACGGCTGAACCGATTCCGCTCAAGGTGGGCGCATTGCCGTTTCTCTCCAACGCGATCTTGCAAATCGCGCAGGAAGAGGGCTATTTTGCTGAGCAGGGGCTGAAGGTGGAATTGGTCCCCCTGCAATCCCCCAATGACGCCCTTCCCCTGTTGGTTAAAGGTGAACTCGATATCGCCACGACCGCTTTGACGGCGGGGCTGTTTAATGTCGTGGCGAACGGCGGCAACGTGAAGTTGGTCTTGCCGCTGACCAGCTTTGCAGCGCAAGACTGCGCTTCGATAGGCATTCTGGCTCGCCGAAGCGACATAGATGCGGGGCGCTTTGCAGCACCGGCGCAATGGAAAGCGGCCAAGGTCACCCTGCCGTCGGCCAGCGTACAGTCTACGGATGGGTATGTGCTCGACCAGGCGTTGCACCGGGGTGGGTTGACCCTCCAGAATGTAACGATTACCCCCGCCGACCTGCCCGTGCAAGCCGACGCGCTCGCCTCTGGGCAAACCGATCTGGTCTACGCGGTCGAACCCTGGGTCACGCGTATGGCGGGTAATCCTGCGCTGGCGCTGCTCATGCCACTGGAGCCTTTTGCGCCTGGCTTGACCGCCAGCCTGATCGCGTTCGGCGCCAAACCGCTGGCCACTCCCGCCATTGGTGAGCGTTTTGCGGTGGCCTATCTGAAGGCTGTGCGGCAGTATACCCAGGGCAAAACACCGCGCAATGTGGAACTGGTGGCTGCTTACACCAAGCTGGATAAGGCATTGGTTGAAAAGATCTGCTGGCCTGTTTTGCCGCAAGATGGCAACCTCAATACCGATTCGATCATGGCATATCAGGCCTGGTTGAAAGGACAGAACGTGCTGGACCGCACACTGGCTGCCAGCGAATTCTCAGATAAACACTTCGCCGAAGCCGCCAATCAAATCCTGGGCAAAGCGAAACCATGAATCACGCCGCTTCTTTGGCCTTTGGCGAGGCTGATCTGCTAACTTCGGTTCCGGTGCGCTTTCAGCAGGTGTTGGACCATCTACCGCCGGAGCATCTTGCCTATGTCAGTCCAGACGAGGTGCTCACCTACCATGAGCTTGCTGCTGCCAGCCGGGGATTGGCGGCAGCTTTGGCGGCGATGCTTGATAGCCCCGCCCCGCGTTCGGCGCAGAAGGCGGTGGCTCTACTACTGCCGCACAGCGCCGCCACGTTGGTCGGTATCATGGGTGTCCTGGAAGCGGGCCATTTCTACCTCCCTCTCGACTTCATCATGGGCGAGGCCACGCTGCGCCAAATCCTGCTTGATTGTCCGCCGCAGGCGATGGTGACGACGACGGCGCTCCGGGAGCGGCTGCGGTCAATCCTGCCGGCCGGCCAGAACCCGCCGGTGCTGTGCATTGACACAATTCCACCCAGCCAGGCACGGTTGCCCGCGTTACCGCCCGATGATGGGCCAATGTACGCCAGCGTCCAATACACCTCCGGCTCAACGGGCAGACCGCGCGGTGTCATCCGCACCCATGCGGCAAACTTATACGCCAGCTATCTGGCCGGCTGCGATCTCGGCTTCACATCCGGCGACCGTGTTTCCAACTTACGATCGTACGCCCATGGTTCCTCAACCCAGGCGATCTTCGGCGGCCTGCTCAACGGCGCCACCTTGCATACGCTGCCGATGCAGGAGATCGCCCCGTCCACGTTCTATCAATGGATCGCAGACAGCGAAATCACCGTCCTGCACGTCTCGTTGGGTGTGTTGCACGGTCTGGCTGAGTTGGCTGGAACACACCGACCTCTCACCACCCTGCGCGTCATCGTCACCGGCGGTGAAACGATGAGACGCTCGGATGTGGAACGCCTATATCCACTGTTGCCTGCCTCTTGTAAATTCGTGACCCGTTTGGTTTCGACAGAGGCGGGAGACTATGCCCGCTTTGTGATCGAAGCCGGCAAACCGTGGTCCGGCAACCAGATCCCGGCCGGCTACGTTCCTCCTGGCTGCCAGGTGCTGATTGTAGACGAAAACAACCAACCCGCAGCCGCCGATCAGCCGGGCGAAATCGCGGTGCGCAGTCGGTTCTTATCGGCGGGCTATTGGCAGCGACCCGAAGCCACGGCCGCCAAATTCCTGCCCGATCCCGATGACAGCCAGCAGCGCCTTTTCTTGACCGGCGATATGGGACGCATGTCCGCCGATGGCCTATTGGAGCACTTAGGGCGCAAGGATTTCATGGTGAAAATCCGCGGCTACCGGGTGCAGCCCGAAGAAGTCGAAGCGGCCCTCACAAATTTGGCGAACATCGCTGAGGCGGCCGTCATTGCACGGGAGACCCGCGCCGGGGAAAAGCAACTCATTGCCTACTGCGCCGCAGTCGCTTACCCACCGCCGACCGCCAGCGCCCTGCGTGACGCCTTACTCACCCGACTGCCCGACTACATGGTGCCGGCCAGATTTGTGGTGCTGGAAAAACTGCCGCGCAATGCCATCGGCAAGGTTGACCGTGCCGCCCTGCCGCCGCCCGATGCCGCGCGGCCTGAACTGAGGACATCTTTCGTGGCGCCGCACAACGAACTTGAGCAGCAGATCGCCGACATCTGGGCGGAGCTGCTGGAACTGGAGGAAATGGGCGTTGATGACAACTTCTTCGAGCTGGGCGGCGATTCACTTAGCGCTATGCGGATGTTGCTGGCAGTGGAGCAGTCACTTGGTGACCATGTGCCGACCGAGTTCTTCGGCCAGCCGACCGTGGCTTATTTGGCCCGGCTGATTTCCGGCGAGACTTCAACGGAGAACGCCAGCCGCCATCCTACGGTCCTGCGGTCATCCGGTCCAATCGTGAGGCGAGCGGGACGTTTCACACCCCATAACGTGCTGCGGCATCTGACGCAGGTCGGTCCGCTCTGGCGTGGCCGCGGCCTGCCCTATGGCTTGGGAGTGCAGATGCAAAGGCTGTGGATTCGTCTGCCACTGATTCGGCAGCGATTGCAGCAGCGCGCCGCTGTTTTGCAGGAATGGCTTGCTCTGGTCGGGCGGGATGACCCGAGTGGCCGGGAGATGGAACTCAGCCTGTTGGCGAATACTTGGCGCGGCTGGCGAGAAGCCTGTGTGCAGCAGCCGGAGACATTCGCACAATGGGTCACGGTGAATGGCGTTGACAAACTGGACGTACTACTAGCGGATGGACGACCGATTATTCTGGTTGCCACCCACACCGCAATCCGAGGAGGCGCCATGAAGATGGCGATACGGCAGCGTTCGGATCGCAACATCTGGACTTTAGGCTACTGCTCGACTGGTCAGGTTGATGCGGTGGCCAGGGTTGTCCGAGCGCGGAATACCTTGATGCAGGGCGGCATGGTGGTTGTGACCGAGGACGGCGCACAAGGGACAAAGGGCGTAGAAATCCCGATCTATGACCGTCCCTGGCTTTTCCGTAGCGGCGGCGCTGAGCTTGCGCTGGACACGGATGCCGCCTTGCTGCCGGTTTTTTGCACCCTGGCGCACAGCGGTCATGTGGCGGTGGAGTTTCTGGAGCCATTGACGAGCGCTCACAGCGCCAGGCAGGGACAAGTCGAGGACCTCACGCGTCAATACGCTGCGCTGCTGGAGGCCCGTTGGCCCAGCCTGCTCAGCAACATGAAATGGGGCAAGCTGCAGCAGATGCTCGACTATGCAGTCAGGCGCGCAGAACGATGAGTGAATTGACTCGCGTCTATTTTGGCCATCATAAATGTGCGAGCCGCTACATTATGACCGTGTTTGGACATTCAACGCGCTTGCTCGGCTTGACTCGTGGCAGGCCAGATCAGGCAGCCGATGTGTGCCTTGTCTGGAATGCCAATGCTGAAGTGTTACGCGCCGTGCAGACAGCAGGTCCCTACCGCGGCTTTCACGTCATTCGAGACCCGCGAGACATCGTTGTTTCGGGCTATTTCTCCCATCTGTACTCTCATCCGATATCCCAGGACGGGGACAAGTTCAGCAGGTGGCGTAACCGGCTGGCTGAGACAAACACAATTGAGGAAGGGCTACTGCTGGAACTCGACTTTGAAGGTGAGAATTTCAACAATATAGCCAGTTGGAACTATGCGGATCCCAACGTATATGAGACGCGCTTTGAGCAGTTGATTGTTGATCCCTCGGCCACCTTTATGGAGATTTTTGAATTCCTCGGCATCCAAATCTCGCGCACCCATTGGCTGCTGACCAGCGGGGTTGCCGCTGAGATGGCCGTACGATTGCTGGGTAAGCGGCCTCTACGACGCCGCACGTTTCTTCCATATGCGCTATTTGCTTCCATCCTCTGGCGCAATTCATTCGAGCGCAAGACACGCGGCCGCCACCAGGGAGTCGAGGACATCAAACACCACTATCGAAAGGGCGTCGCAGGCGATTGGCGCAACTATTTTACCCTCCGTGTCAAAGGCGCTTTTAAGGAGCGTTACGGCGGCTTGCTGTGTCAACTGGGCTATGAAGACAACCTGGATTGGTGAGAATCCCCGATGCTGATCGTTGCAAATGGAGCTTTCAAGAGCGGTTCCACCTGGCTCTACGCCATCGCCAAGGAAATGATTCCATGGAGCGTCCCCCCGACACTGTACATGGACCCGAAGTGGCGCGCACCAACGGTACTCCCTGGAAAACTGGGGGATTATTTGCGCTATGGTGAGCATCACACAAAGGATATCCTGATCAAGAGTCATTACGGCGCCCCGCCCCTGCGATCCCTGCTGCTTAACGACACGCATGCGCGTGTTTTGAACATCCGGCGTGATATTCGTGATGTCGTAGTGTCAGCCTATTATCATTTCCAGACTATCGAAAAGACCGACGACTCCTTTAAGGCATTCTATTGGCAACGCGGGCGCCAGGTTGCGCAACGAGTCCTGCAGTATCACATCATCTGGAACACGAATTCGCCGCGTTATCTCTGCATTCATTACGAGGCGCTATTGGAGGGCTTTGCTGCGGAGATCACTCGACTTGGCGACTTGCTGGGGCTGCAGCTTCAAGAACAAGAGATTGAGCGGATTCGGCTGGCAACCCAGATGGGCAACCTGCGTATGCACTCTGGATTTTCCCAGGACCGATTTCGCCATGGGGTGGCAGGAGATTGGGCGGGCCATTTCGATCCGGCCATGCTTCGCGACCTGAATGCAATTGAGAAACGCGCTCAAAGCCGACTGTATCAGCAATGGACCGAGACACGGTCCTCGTTAAGATATCTGCGCAGCAAAGTCAAAGCTGCTTTGGCATGATCTGGCAGTTGAAGTCGTGTTTTGACTGGGTGTGTCACCTTGATGTACGCACAGGATTTGTAACGAATGGCAACCCTCACCGTCTTCTGCCCTCTCGGCCTGAGCAATCGCCTGCGCGTGCTGCTTTCGGGCCTGGCCCTGGCCGAAGCCAGCGGCCGCGAGTTCAAGATGCTCTGGCCCATCACGCCCACTTGCGCCGCGCCGTTCACTGATCTGTTCGCCAATCCCTGGCCGGTGCAAACGGTAGACGCGTCCGCGGTGGCCGATCTGCCCTACGTCTCCGGCTGGTTTGGACATTTGCCTGATCTGCTGATCGTTCACGACCCGCACGTGGTTGTCGGGCATCCCGGCTGGTTGATCCGCCCCGAGCAATTCCCGGGTCATGAACCGCTGTTGGCCTGCTGCCAGGCGCTATTTGCCGAGCTTGAGCCGATGGCGCCGATTCAACACGCAGTTGAGGAATTCCGTCAGCGCCATTTTCGCCCGACCATGATCGGCGTCCATCTGCGCCGGGGCGATCTGCTGCGCCAGCGACCAGACGCGGCCCACAATACTGCGCAGGCCGTAGCAGCCGTTGATCACTTTCTGAAGGAATACCCGGACGCCGGCATACTCCTCTGTACCGATGACGACGCCGTAGACCCGAACACCGGTCGTCATGCGCGCAAGGAAGGTATCCAGGAGACGTTTCGCCTTCGCTACGGCTCGCGGGTGATCTGGACGACGCCGCGCAGTCTTGACCGTCGCACACCGGAGGCGATCCAGGATGCGCTGGTGGATCTGTGGTTGCTGCGGGCGACCGATTGTTTTGTGGGGACGAAAGCCAGTTCATTTTCGGAACTTGTCGTCTTTGCCAGAGATAGTCCTCATCTGCTTGTTGCGGGCGCCACGCCAGGCTATCGGCGGATCGAACGCCTGGGGCGCATGATCGGCCTGCACGCTGCACTGACTGCGCTCGGAAAACAACAGACGGGGCGTGAGCTGCCCTTCCCAGCACTTATGCGGCACTACGCCGGCGCTCCTTATCACTGGATGAGACAAACTTTGCGCCGGTTGTTCCCGACTCCTGTCGCCAAAGGCTAACGTCGCGATCGGCGCGGTTGATCTGAAGATGCAAGCCGTGCGCGCTTCCGGGATGAACTACCCACATTGTCTGCTTCAACGCCGCAGCATTGGGCGAAAACGGGCGATCAGTGGTAAACTACCTCCGGCGTCGCGACACGCTGACGCGTCATCGTCATCCTTCCGGGAGCGCTCACCTGCTTTGACCCTGCAAGCCACCGATTACCTGGCCCGCTGTGGGCAGGCGTTCACCCAGGCTGCCCAGCAGCAGCCCATCGTCGAGCACACGGTGCAGATGACCGGCGTAAGCTTCCGTCTGCGCTTTGCCGGGCCTGCCTTGCCTCCGGCGGTGCTGCCCGCCCTGGGCCATCTGCTGGCGGACGATGACGTCGCCGCTGCGCCGGATATCACCTTTGACTTATGGGACGGCGCCTCGACCGGCAGCCTGCCCCCGCGGTCCCTGTTCACCGCAGCCGACTATCGCCGTTACGGCCAGCGGGCGATCGCCTACGCCGGCCCCCTTGCGTTGATGCACGCGCCGACCGCCGGCCAGCTCTTTGCCTATGACCGGGCAACGCGCCACGGCTTCTGGTGGACCGCCGACGCGGGCGCGCTCTCCATCTACGAGCGGGCCGCGCCGCTGCAGACGCTGTTCCATTGGGCGCTGCATGAGTTCGGCTGGCAGATCGTCCACGCGGCGGCGGTGGGCACGGAGCGGGGTGGCGTCCTGCTGGTGGGCAACACGGGCGCGGGGAAATCCACCACCGCGCTGAACTGCCTGACTGGCGACGGCCTGCGCCTCTTGAGCGACGACAAATGCCTGGCCCGGCTCGATCCCGCGCCCCAGGCCTTCGCCGCGTTCAGCTCCGGCAAGATCAAGGCCGACATGCTGGAACACCTGCCCCAGTTTCGGGACAGGTTGCAGGGCTGGGACGACAGCTACAAGGCCGGTAAGGGGCTGGTCTTTCTCTACCCGGACTACGCCGAGCGCCTGATCTCGACCTTCGCGATCAAAGCCCTCGTCATCCCGCGGGTGGCGCGGCAGGCGGAGGCCGCATTCCGCTCGCTCCCGCTGGGGGAGGCCTTCCGCGTCTTCGGCCCTAGCACCGTCATCTGGCTGCCCGGCGCGGAGGCCGACAACTATCGCTTCACCGCGGCGCTGACCCGGCGGCTGCCCTGTTATGGCCTGGACCTGGCGCTGGAGTCAGCGCGCAACACCGACGCCATCCGGGGATTGTTGGAGACCTTGTGATGGGCACCACGGCGAGGGGCAGCTTGGCCCACGAGCATGATAGGGCGTTGCATGCCACCGTGAGCAAACAACCGATCTCCGCTCTGACCTCGACCTCTCCCGCCCCTACCAGGCGGCGGGTGCTGGTGACGGGCGCGGCCGGACAAGTGGGCCGCCTGGTGGCGACGCGGCTGGCCGATCGGTACGACCTGACCCTGACCGACATCCGCTCATTGCCGTCGCCTTCAACGCTCCCCTTCACCCAGGCCGACATCGCTGACCTTGAGGTCATCCTTCCGCTTTGCCAGGGCATTGATACGGTGCTGCATTTGGCAACCGCGAACATGCATGCGTCTTGGGAATCGCTGTTGCCGTCGAACATCGTGGGGGCTTACAATATCTTTCTGGCGGCCCATGCGGCGGGTTGCCGGCGCGTGGTCTTCACCAGCAGCATCCAGGCGGTGGATGGCGCCGCGCCAGAGCTGGTTGTGCCGTCAGGGGCGCCGGCGCAACCCAGCACACTTTACGGCGCCACAAAGGCATGGGGTGAAGCGGCGGGCAGTTTCTTCGCCCGCCAGTATGGCTATTCGGTCATCTGCCTGCGCCTGGGCTGGGTGGCATCCCGAGATAGCCGCTATCTATGGCCCGGAAGTCCGGATTTGCCGCGGGCCATCACTCAAGAAGACCTGGTTTCGCTGTTGATAGCGGCTGTAGAAGCGCCTGCGGATCTACGCTTTGCTGTCTTGAATGGCCTCTCGAGCAACCGACAGATGCGCCTGGAGATCAGCAAAACCCGTCGCCTGCTCGGCTATGTGCCGCAGGACGATGCCTTTTTATTGGCCGAACATAATTACCCCACGCCCTGGCATCGTGGGCTGCGGCGCGTCCGCTCGTTTGCCCGCCGGGCGCGGCAACGAACTGGCTTAAGCTGGCAAACCATGAGAAAGCATAGCCCATGACAGACACCGAGCGGCTGCTGGTCAGCGTCATCATTCCTACGTTCAACAGGGCCGGCTACTTGATCGAGGCTATCGAGAGCGTGCTGGCGCAAAGCTATCGCCCCATCGAGATCATCGTGGTAGACGATGGCTCCACCGATGGCACCGCGGAGGAGATCGTCAGCCACTTTGGCGCGGCGGTGCGATATGCGTGGCAGCTCAATCAGGGCGCCAGCGTCGCCCGCAATGCGGGCATCGCCCTGGCCCAGGGCGACTTGTTGGCCTTTCTCGACTCGGACGATCTCTGGGAACCGGAGAAACTGACCCTGCAGGTGGCTACATTGATCACCAATCCTGACACAGAAGCCGTGCTGGGCCGCGTACGCCAGTTTTACAGCCCAGAACTATCGGAAGAAGCGCGATCCCGACTCTGGTGTCCAGATGGCCTCCTGCCCGGTTATGTGCCAGGCGCCCTCCTGATTTGGCGCAAGGCGTTCCTGCGCGTGGGTCTTTTTGAGCCCCAACTGCGCGTCGGTGAATTCATGAGCTGGATGATCCGCGCTCGGGAGGCTGAACTCCGCACAGTGATGCTGGAAGAGTGTGTCTATAGGCGTCGCGTGCATGCCGCCAACAAGGGTATCGCCCGGCAAGACACCATCGGTCCACGCGCCGCCATCCTCAAGGCCGCGCTGGATCGCAGACGGCAGCGCGCTGCTACAGAAGGACACAGCATGCCATGAAGATCTTGTATTGGGCAGAGAAATTCTGGCCCGGCATCGGTGGGGTCGAAACCTTCAGCCAGCAGTTGATACGTGCCTTGCAAGCGCGCGGCCACACCTTCACGGTTGTGACCTCGGGCCGACCCGCTGATGATGGGCAACCGGAAATGATGGCGGGCGTGCCGGTGTGGCGATTCCCGTTTGCCACTGCGTTGGATCGCCGCGACTTGCGCCAGATACTGACGAGCGGCAACCAACTCAACGGCTTGCTGCACAGAGTCCAGCCCGACTTGATCCACCTGAATACCACCGGCCCCAGCGCAATCTTCTATTTGCGTAATTCCACGGCCGTGCAGACACCTACGTTGCTGACGCTGCACATGCCATTGCCCATCGCCAGCCAGCCGGGCAGCATGGCGGCCCGGGTGCTGAATTCGGTTACCCATGTGGTCGGGGTTTCGCGCGCCAGCTTGCGTGATGCCAGCCGGGCAGTGCCGGCGATTGCGGATCGCGCCTCCCTGATTTACAACGCTCTTGAAACGCCCCCGCTGACGCCAACCCCGTTGTCGTTTGCGCCCCCGGTGCTTCTGTGTGCTGGCCGGCTGACCCAGCAAAAAGGGTTTGATGTGGCCCTCGACGCCTTCGGCCGCGTGCTGTCTCGTTATCCGACAGCCACTCTGCTCGTGGCGGGCGAAGGCGATCTGCGTACCGACCTGGAGCAACAGTCTGCCCGGCTGGGGCTGGGGGAGCGAGTACGGTTTTTGGGACGGGTGAGCCACCCAGAGGTATACGCTCTGCTCAATCAGGCTACGATGATGCTTATCCCCTCCCGTTACGAGCCTTTCGGCCTGGTGGCGTTGGAGGCCGCTCAGATGGCGCGGCCTGTAGTCGCCAGCCGGGTGGATGGCCTGGAGGAGGTGGTAGTGCATGGCGAGACCGGCCTGTTGGTGGAGCCGGATCACAGCGATCAATTGGCCGATGCTGTGCTGTTCATGCTCGATCACCCGGCGATCGGCGAGCAATATGGTCAACAGGCGCAGCGGTGGGCCGAACGTCAGTTCAGCTTCAGCCACTTTGTGGATGCTTACGACGCGTTATATCATCGCCTATGCGGCTCAGTGTGATTGTTCCGGTCTACAACGGCGAGCGCTACCTGGCCGAGGCTATTGCCAGCGTACGGCGCCAAGCGTACGCGCCGCTAGAGATCATCATCGTGGATGATGGCTCTACTGATGGCACGGCAACACTGATCGAACGCTTGGGATCCGATATTCGCACAGTGCATCAGGCCAACCAAGGCCCCGCCGCAGCACGCAACCGTGGACTGGAACTGGTTACCGGCGATCTTATCGCTTTCATAGACGCCGACGACTTATGGCCGGACGACAAATTGCGGCTGCAGTTGCCCGTGCTGCACGACGACCGTACCATACAGATCGTGATGGGCAAGGTCCAACGCTTGTGGCCCACGGAGAGCGATGCACTTACTCTGGCGTTTGAGCCGCGCACCCCTCCCTGGGATGAATTGCTGCTTGGCTGCGCCCTCGTTCGACGCGACATCTTTGAGCAGATCGGCTTTTTTGATTCGACCTTGCGCATCGGAGAAGACACCGATTGGTTTCTGCGTGCTCGGAAGGGCGGCGTGGCTATCGCCAAGATAGACCAGGTTACCCTTTTCTATCGCCGCCACAAAGAAAGTCTAACTGCTGGCATTGACCACACGAAAACCACAATCTTCCCCGTTTTGAAGCGGGCCGTAGAACGTCATCGACAAACGGGTGCTACCCCCGATACCCAAAGAGGAGATGTGTCAGAATGATGTCTACAACCAGCGCCAGCCCCCATGCCCCCAATTTCCTGGTCATCGGGCCAGCCAAGACGGGTACCACTTCGGTGTATTTCTATCTGCGTCAGCACCCGCAGGTTTTCATGAGTCCGGCTAAGGAATTGAACTTTTTTGAGTTTAGCGGCAAACAGCCGCAGTGGAACGGTCCGCAAATGCCCGCCGTCCCCCGTCTTGACGAGCTACCCTTCCGGGGACACCTCATTGATTCCCGCACTGAGTCAAATGTCTGGTGGGGAGCCACTGCCACCACCTGGGAGGAATATCTACAATTCTTTATTGGCGCAACCACGGAGACCGCCATAGGCGAAGCAACCTCCAGCAACTTCTTCAGTCCGGCGGCTTGTAAAAACATCCGGCGGCTGTTACCTGATGTCCGGCTAATCTGTATTTTGCGCCAGCCCGTAGACCGGGGGTTTTCGCAATTCTTAAACACACGCCGGATAGGCCTAGAACCTGTGGACGATTTTGTCGCTGCCTTCTGGGATTGTGAACGGCGCCGACAAGCTAACTGGTGGCCATTTCTCTCGGAATATGAGACGCGCGGCTATTATGTTAAAAGTCTAAAAACCTATTTCAGCCATTTCTGTCGGGAACAGGTGCGCGTCTATTTGTACGACGATCTATGTAGCAATCCTGTTGCGATGATCCAGGATATCTATCAGTTTCTCGGCGTAGACCCGTCTTTCGTGCCTGACGTCTCGCAGCAATACAATCGCTCACTTTTGCCGCGAAGTCGCCAGGTAAGCAGAGTAATGCGCCGCAACACGCTAATCAAACAGATGATAAAGAGCGTGTTACCGATACAACTGCGCCAAGTGCTGCCAAAACTAAACCAGAGCCGTCCAAATCTGCATCCAGCCACGCGCCGGCAATTAAGTGCTGGCTATGCGGATGAGATAGGCGAGTTGCAAGAGCTGATTGGCAGGGATCTGTCCAGTTGGTTGAGGGAGTAGTCATGACATCGTCTCAGGCGCCGATAACCGTCATTATTCCGGTGCACAACGGCGAGCGCTATTTGGGCGAAGCCATCCAGAGCGTGCTGGCCCAGACCCTGCCGCCCACCGGGATCCTGATCGTGGACGACGGCTCCACCGACGACAGCGCCCAGATCGCCCGCGCCTTTGGCCCGCCGGTGCGCTGTCTGCGCCAGCCCAACCGCGGCCCGGCCGCGGCGCGCAACCTGGGCGTCAGCCAAGCTACGGGCGACCTGCTGGCCTTTCTCGACGCCGACGACCTGTGGACGACCGACAAACTTGCCCGGCAGATGCAAATGCTTCAGGCAGACCCCGCATGCGAGGCGGTGCTGGGCAGGGTCGGGAATTTCATCAGCCCGGAATTGGACGACGCTGAACGCCGTTTGCTGTCGAAGTCTGCTACTCAGACTGGCAGCTTCCACATCGGCGCCTTACTGATCCGCCGCACTGCGTTCTTGCGGGTGGGTTGGTTCGACACCCGCTGGCGTCAGGGCGAATTCATCGAATGGTGGGCGCGCGCTGCCAGGCTTAACCTGAGCTTCACCGTCCTGCCGGAGTTGGTCTTGCGACGACGCCTGCACACCGGTAATCTGATGCGGCGCGATGTGCAGGGCCGCGCCGACTATCTGCGCCTGCTGCGCGAGTTGCTTGCGCAGCGCCGGGCGTTGGCCGCGCAGGCGGGCAATCCTGCGCCGGAGCAGCCCTGATGGAGACCCCACACCGGCCACGCATCTTGATCACCGGCGGCTGCGGACGCATCGGCCTCCTCCTCGCCCGCGGCCTGGCCGACCGCTATGACTTCACCCTGCTCGACCGGCGGCCGCCGCCGAGCGACCTCTCGCTGCCCTTCGTCCGGGCCGATATCGCCCAGTTGGACACCATCCGCAGCCATTTTCAGGGCCACGATAGCGTCGTGCACCTGGCCGCTGACCCTCGGCCCCACGCTCCGTGGGACAGTTTGCTGGCGAATAACATCATCGGCGTGCGCAACGTCCTGGAGGCGGCCTGCGAAGCCGGTTGTCGCCGGGTCATCCTCGCCAGCAGTCTCCATGCCGTGCTGGGCTATGCGCCGAGGGTCGTCGTGCGCGCCGATATGCCGCCCAGTCCGGCTGATCTTTACGGCGCCTCCAAGGCCTGGGCTGAGACGTTGGGCAGCTATTACGCGCACCAGTGGGGGCTATCGGTGCTTTGCGTGCGCATCGGCTGGCTGAAAGATCTGTCCAGTCTGGCGCCGGGGGATCCGCACCTCGACCGGGTCATCACCCCGCGTGACCTGGTTCACCTGCTGGCGTGCTGCATCGAAGCGCCCGATGATCTCCGCTATGGGGTCTTCCACGGACTGTCGGCCAACCGGGGGCGGCGGTTTGACATCACCGAGGCCCAGGACACCCTCGGCTACCGGCCGCAGGACGACGCGTTCGCCCTGGCGCGCCGCAACTATGGCGCCTTGTTGCGCCGTTCGGCGGGTAGAGCCTATCGTGCCCTCGTCAGGATGGCAATACGTGCCAGGCACTTTTCGGAAGTGCCTGCGAAGTCCCGCGATAGCGGGGGCACGTCATGGACGAGGATCGCGCCATGACCCCACCGACCACTCTCCCCATCGCCCTCCTGGCCGCGGCCACGCTGACCGGGCCGGCCGCGGCCGAGGCGGGGCGCACCTGGCTGGCCGCGGCCGATCTGGAGCGCCTGCTGCCGAAGCAATTCCCGCTGCTCCCGCTGGCCGTGCAAGCTCTGGAGCAGGCCCATCCCGATCACCCCTGGCTGCCCCGCCTGCGCGGCGTCCACCGCCGCGCCTGGTACGCCAACCAGCTCATGCTCGGGGCCGCGGACAAGCTGACGCAGGCTCTGGTCGCCGCCGGAATCCCCATCATGCTGGCCGATGCTCTGCCCCTGGCGCTGACCGTCTATACCGACCGCCTGCGGCCGATCGGCGCACTGGCGCTCATTGTGCCGGCCGACCTGGCGGAGGAAGCATGTCGCGTCCTGGCCGACCAGGGCTGGCAGGGGGTCGCGCCCACGACCGCGGCGCCCTGCGGCAGTGTCATCTGGGCGACCAGCCGGCGCTTCCGCTCGGCCGGGGGGCAATTTGCCGACCTGCACTGGCACGCCGCAGCGTTCTGGCCTTCAGGGGAGATGGACGCGGCGGCCTGGGGCCGGGCGCGGCCGATTACGCTGGCAGGCCGGCCCGTGCTGGCGCTGAGCGCCGCTGATCAACTGGCGCGTAGTTGCCGCACAGCAATCCTACCCGGCCCCGCCGCGCTCATCGCCCTGGCCGATGTGGCGGCCCTGCTGATGGAGCGCACGGACCCCGAGGTTGACTGGCCGACTGTGATCGAATTGGCCGCACATGGTCACATCGAGCGCTCGCTGCTTGCCGCGCTGGAGTGTCTAGAAGATGGGCTGGGGATCGCCGCGCCGCCCGACGTGCTGGCGCGGCTGCGGATGACGCCTGTTTCGCCATTCGAAGCGCGTGAGGGGCCTATAGCTGTTCCGTCCGATGCGGCAGCCAGCCATCGTCAGGCCCTGCGCCTAGCCTATGCCCAATACCGCCGCACGGCCGCGGCCAGAGGCCTGGCGCCGCAGCCAGGGGATTTCCTGACCTTCCTGCAATACCGCTGGGGCTTGGCGAGCCGCAGGGAGATTCCGAGGCGGATCGCGGCGCGGTTTGCCCAAATCACCCGGTGCGGCCCGTAAGAAGTCATGGACATGATGGACGAGAAGATTATCACGCTGTTGCTGGATTGCCTGCACCAGGATGCCGGCCGGATTTCCGCCGGCCGGTTGACGGCCCTGGCCCTTGCCGAGTGGCAGGTATTGCTGTTCCTTGCCCGCGAGCAGCAAGTGAGCGCGCTGCTGGCCCAGGCGTTTCGGGGTAGATAGTGAGAGCACGACTGGGATGCCACGTGAACACGCGGTGAGGAGAAAACACGATGTCTAAACTCGATGCGCTGAGACAGCGAGCAATTGAGCTCGCAAAGGCAATCAACTGGGGCGAAGCGCCTGCTCGGCCGCGACGGCGCCGGCGAGCGCTCCGGCGTGGTCTGGCACACGCAAGGCTCGGGCAAGTCGCTGACCATGGTCTTCGCCGTGCGCCGAATGCGCACCACCCCGCGATAGGGGACTTCAGCGGCGACCTGCGTTTTCTTGACAGGCCATTCTGACCAGTGTACACTGACTGCATCAGTTACACGTATTGAGTGAATTGCGATAGAAAAGCCTCTGAGGGAGTTCGCCCAAGTGAAGCGGCTCTTGAAAGTCTCTTTCCCTTTTCGCCAATCAGGATCGCTATGCGCTCTTCCTTAGTTCGCGCCCGTCTTCGCCAAAACCAGGTGGTTCGGTTCATCAGCCTCATGTACCCGACGGACGTCCTGCCGTCGCACGCCGCCCGCGCCGGCTTCGATGCGGTTCTGCTCGACAACGAGCATGCCAGTTGGGACCGCCGCGAGATCCAACGGATGGTGTCCCTGCATCACGCCGCGCGCATCGACTGCCTTATCCGCCCCGCGAACCGCAATCCGCCGGATCTCTATCACCTGTTGGAGGACGGCGCCACCGGATTTCTATTCCAGATGGTGAACAGCGCCGAAGAGGCCAGGGCGCTCGTGCAGGCGGTCAAGTTTCCGCCACTCGGCCAGCGTGGTCTCAGCGCGCCGGCCTTTGACAATCAATATACGTGGGGCGACTCGGTGGAGGCGTACATGGCCGCAGCCAACGAGGAGACGGTGGTCATGGTCATGATCGAAACGCCCGAGGCGGTCGCGTGCGTCGATCAAATCGCCGCAGTTCCAGGGGTTGATGCGCTCTACATCGGTCCGGCCGACCTCTCCCTTCGCCTGCACTGCTTCGACCGGTGGGATGATCCGCCGATGCGCGAAGCGCACGCTCGCGTGGCGGCTGCCGCGGCCAGGAATGGCATCGCCTGGGGTCGGCCCGGCTTGAATGCGGCGGACATCCGCCAGTTGGTCGCCGCGGGCGCACGGCTGATCCTTCGCGGAGGCGACTATGCCGCGATCACCGAGATGGTCGCGCGATATGGCCATGACCTCTCCGAGGCGCTGGGCGAATCCACCAAACGCTGAAGCCCAATGGAACGGCGCCTCCAGGTGAGCGATGTCGACTGCGCCCGCGGCGATTACCGCACGGATCCTGGAGCTCGAGAACGTCACGCTCACGCCGCACTACGGGGCGGGCGCGATCGAGGCGAGGGAGGAGTGCGTCATCACGGTCGTCGGGGCGATTGAAGCGATTGTGCGCGGATTTTGGCCGCCTTTTCCCATCAATCGGGATGTGCGTCCTCGATTCCCGCTTCGGCCTTGGGCTGAGCTGCGGGAAACCTGAGCGGAGCTACGGAACCGGGACCAGCCGGTGCTCGCGGGATGAGGCGAGCAGAGCCAGGCACACCGCGACGGCCGCGCGGCCGTCTGCGCCGGTACCCGCCCGCATGGGTTTGCCCTGGATGCCGTCCACAAAAGACTGCATCTGATCGTAGAACGCTTGCATGCGCTCCACAGCCGTGAAAGCCGCGTCAGGATCTGCGAAGGGCACGGGTGGTTGGCTCGAGACCACCCGCCAGCCTCCTGCCCGGTCTGAAAGATGCAGGTCTCCGAAAGCGTTCAGGTCGAGAATGCCAGCGCTCCCGATCATGCTCAGCCGCGCCTCCTCTCCGGGATACGGTCCGGTCGCCGCGTTCGTGACGTTCAGCGAGCAAATCGAACCGTTCGAGAACTCGATCAGGCCTACCGTCGAGTCCTCGACCGCCCGGCCGGGCAGAAACGTCCGGCTGAACCCCGCCACTGTCCTGGCTTCCGCGCCCGTCAGCCATCGAATCAAATCGATGCCGTGCGGGAGGCCGTCGATCAGGAAGCCCACGGCGTCCGGGGAGCTCATCCACGCGAGCTTGTTGCCGCCGAAATTGTCGTCCATCCGCCGAATCATGGAATAGTGCATGGTGAGCACGCGGCCGATGGCGCCGGCCGCGATCAGGTCGCGGGCGCGCGGAGCGTTGTTGCGGAACCGCAGCGTATAGCCTACGGCGAGGATCAGGCCGCGCCGGGCCGCCGTATCCACCATCCGATCGCAGTCCTCCAGGGTCGTCGCCATCGGCTTTTCCACAAGGACGTGTTTCCCCGCCTCGAGCGCAAGCATCGTCTCCCGGGCATGCAGCGGATGGGGGGTCGTGACCACGATGGCGTCGATATCGGGACGCTTCGCTAGTCCCTCCGCCGTCCTTTCGCAGTCAACTCCGTAGCGCGCAGCGAGATCGGGGGCCCGGCTTCCGCCCCAGAACGCCACCAACCTGGCCGCTGACCCCAGCCGCCGAATGGCCTCTGCGTGCGTGCGCGCCATGTATCCAGAGCCTGTGATGCCGAATCGGACTTCTTTCATTTCGATGCCTCCTTACGAATTCGATCGTTGTCCGCGATGGTCCCCGGGCGCGGATGGGGAGACGATGCCGACATGCGCCGTTGCGGCGGCGGTGCGCCCCTTGCTGTAGCGGCCTAGAGATGACAGCCGCGAAGAAACGTCGGCTCTGTACTATCAACCCGTTGTCGTTGCGGATCAACGGTGGAATCAAAGTCGTGCGGAGCCTCGCTTCTCGTTAGTTTGATACAGCGCGTTGAACAGAACCTTGAACGTGCCATCCGTCTGCGTGCGAAACTGCGGCGCAAAGGCGTACAGCACCGCTTTGCCCCTGCCGTAGGACGCAGTGACAAGGCACGGCTGACCAGCCAGATACGCCTCACCGACACAGAGTCCACTTTCCAGCACGTGCTCCGATACGAAGCGCATGTCGGTGTGGTAGAGCCACGGCTTGAAATATTCGGTGATTTCCAGAACCGGAGGGTTCGCGTGGAATACCAGACCTTCGGCAGGCATGCCGACCGTCAGCGGTGAAGCCTCAATTTTGACGCGCAGCATGGAGCCATGCGTGTTGTACTGCGCCATGCTCAGGTGAGCCGTGCGGTTTTTGACTTTCAACCCCAGCGTATCAATAACATAGTCGCAGGACTTACCCAGGGCCAGCAGCCGCCCGCTGCCGCGCACGAACACGCGAATTTTCTCTTCCTCTGCTGGGCCCAGCCAGACGCGATCCTCCGGCAAAAGCTCCTTGATGGATTCGTTTTCTCCGTTCAGATCACCCTTCAGGTTGTCGGGAAATATGAGCACGTCCAGCCGGTCGAGCATGCCTGCGGCGACATCGGCTGGCCCTACTGTCTCATACGGGAAACCGTACTGCTCAAACAACAGGCGCGTCTGTCCCTCGTCGGGATTGCCGCCGCCGAGCCGTCCCACGCCGCATGTCGTCCGATAGATGCCAACGCGCGAAAAGGCGATTCTTGGGGCGTCCGTCGGCGGAGATGACGTATAGAAGTCACCGTTCGGCGCGCGATACACGGCCTTGCCCGCGGAAAGCCTCGCATTGGCCCGCTGGAAGCTCTCGTTCTCAGTGCCGGGATACACATTTGCGGGCGTCCGCGGCCGGGCGAGGCCGCGAAATTCCGTCAGCGCACAGGTGAGCACCTTGCCTGCCTCGACGACGTGCACGCCCATGAATTCGGCGATGTTCTCGCTGATAACCTCATAGACCTCGACGGCGCCATTCGCCAGAAGCGTGTATTTGTTGCGCGGATACTCGATGTGCGAGAGCAACGCCATGATCAGGGCGTATTTCGGTTGCGCAAGCGGCACAACGACCGTACCGGCCGGATATGTGCCCCGGGCGGTCTTGACTGGTTCTGCCGCTGCATACAGCTCGATACCCTGCTTTTGAAGGAGTCTGATCGTTTTTTCGGCGCAGCCGGTATCGTGCTGCTCCGGCGGAATCAGAAACGCCTGAATCGGGTTCTGTGCGCCCGCCTCCGTCTGACGTAGCGCCTTGTTGGCCATGTTGCGCAGGATGCGCTCGCGGTTTCCCGCCATCGTGCTGAGGAGCGAGCGCGCCGCAATGGTCTGCTGGCGTACGATATCGGAGAGATGCCATTCGCCGCCCGGCCACGGGTTCGGATAAAACACGCCCGCGGGCTCGTCCGGCAGACTTTCGGGGTGGACGGTGTACGGTGATGCAAAGCGAGCCGAGGACGATTCCGTCAGTATGCCGGCAATGTTGTGGCAGTTGGTCATTGTAAAATAGCCGGACGCCGCGCAGGTGGGGAAATACTCGTTGCTGATCACGCCCCGCACACCCGCCTCCTCAAGCTGATAGGCCATATTCGCGCCGTAGAAGGCAATCTCCCGCCAGAGAATGGGACTGCAATAAGGCCGCATGGGGTTTTTATACGGCGGGACAAAAAACCGCGCCCAGTTTCTCGGCATTTGGTGATGGTCCACATAGACCTGCGGCATCCACTCGCGGAACAGAATCTGATTGACGTATTGCGATTCCCGAAAATTCTCGTAAATCACATCGGCGTAGTTGCCATAGCCGGCATACGTTTGCCACAGTCGCGGGAAATCCACGGCGTCATGCTCTGTATTGCGGTATTTGGCATACCACTCCGCAATCATGATCTCGCCGTCCGGATTGAAGCAGGGGATAAGGATGAAGATGACCTTATCGAGGATCTCAAGAATCTCGGCGCTGTCTCCTGCAGCCAGATCGAAAGCAAGCAGCGGAGACATCTGTGTACCTCCGATTTCGGAGGCATGCGCACTCACAGTCTGCACGCAGACAGCCTTGCCGTCAGTGCAGGCCCGGGAGATGGTCTCTCTATCCATACGCCTTGGATCGGCCAGCAGCATACTGAGTTTTCGATACGTCTCAAGCCTTTCCATGTTGCCAGGCGAAGTGATGATGACCTCCAAAAACGGATTCCCGAGTGTCGTAGGTCCCATATCAATACATTGCACACGGTCGGATTCACGGGCGAGCATTTGATAGTACCGGATCAGGTCGTTCCAGTGAATCATATTTTTGTCGCTGCCAGGCTGAAATCCAAAGAATTCTTTAGGAGACTGAAGCATTTTTACCCCTCCTCTCAAATAGAGATTATCGGGAACAACTGTCATTCTGAGCGGGTCGACCTCGAGCCTCTCGTTACGGCGTGAAGCCAGCGAAGAATCTCCTTCAATCGTTTAGAATGGCCTCGTTTTTCAGCAACAACGCCCGGAGCTGTTCGACGTCCACATCGCTCGGCGTGCATCCGCCGTTCAGTGCAAGCACCGCCGCGCGACCCGCCGCCTCACCCATCAGCATGGCCGTCACACCCATACGGGTAACGGCGGCGGCCATCTGTGTAACGGAGTGGCAGCGTCCGGCGACAAGCAGATTGTCTACCTTCTGCGGTAGGAGCGTCCGGTACGGAATGTCACTCGGCTTGACAAACTGCAACGCGCTGTGCCCGCTTTTATCCAGACGATGGAAATCAACGATGCCGCCAGCCAGTGCAATTGCGTCGTCGAAGCGTCTGCCCTCAACAATATCATCGAGCGTCAGCACATATTCGCCGATGATCCGCCGCGATTCTCTTGTCCCGAGGTACGGGCCGCTGTCAAGGATATAGGCGTCCTTAAACGCGCCGATATACTTTTTGTACACCTCAAAAAATCGAAACACGTCCTCGCGGCCACGGATCTCAGCCTCGGTGACGCTCTCGGCGGAGGTCGCGTCGAAAACAAGGCGCGTATTGTTGAAATTCATCATGCCCGGCCGCACCCAGCCGACGCTGGGGCCGGCGTAGATTCCGATCTCGCCGCAGTCTGCCGCCTGCGCCATAGCCTTACGGCACGCGTCATAAAAAGCCTGGAAGTCGTCGAATACAAGACCCCCGACTGTAAACATCAATGTGCCGGGCTGAACGACATCCGCCTTTTCGAACGGCGCACCGGACATCGCGGAAATATCCGCATCTCCGGTACAGTCAATGACCATCTTGGGCTTGACACATGAAAGCCCGTCCTTGTTGGCAAGGATGACTTTCTTGATGTGTCCCTCCGCCATGACCGTATCGGCAATCACCGTATGATACAGGAGCTTCACGCCGCTTCCGGTCAAAAGCATGTCGGCCTGATGCTTGAATATCTCGGGGTCAAAGAGCAGCCGCACGCTGTTAACCTGCCTGACATGATTTTGGGTGGTTTTTGGCCGATACACCTGACCAACACTGTCCTGATTCTCCTCAAACAGCTCGCAGAGCGGCTTGCGAGAATAGTCGTCCTCCCTCCGGTACGCAGCCCGCTTGAGCATCTCGAACGTAATGCCGCCCGTGATGAGTGCACCAGTGATAGTATTGACAGCGCCGATGATACCGACCACCTTGGCGTTTGTAAAATTGCCTCCCGCGAATGCGCATCTCTCAACAGCCATCGTCAGCGCGCCCATGCGCGCCGCCGCCACGGCAGCCGAGATGCCTGCCGGGCCCAACCCGCACACCAAAACGTCAGGCTCATAGACACGCTCGATCTTCTTGCTGTAAAATTCCATCGCCTTATCTCCTATCTATCACTATATACCTCCATCGGATAGGTTCTCAACCGCCAGGCGCAGCACCGCCCCGTTCGTCAGGCCGGCCAACACGGGCGCGTCCGCGTCCAGGCCCAGCGGCGCCGCCACGCAGGTCAGCTCTTCCCCTTCCGCCATGCCGGCAGTCAGATCGGTCCAAGCGCCGCCGTCGTCGGTCGAGAGGAGCAGCCCCTCGCCGGTCAGCGCGACCACGGCCGGCTGAGCCGGGTAGCGCGGGGAAACGACCACGGCGTTGACGGTCTCCGGGATCGCGGCCTCGCCGATGCGCTCCCAGGTCTGGCCGCGATCTCGGGAGTGGCAGAGACCGCACGCCTCTGTGCCCGCAAACAACACGCCGTCACGGTCGTACTCCGGCGACAACGCCAGACTGAGCACTGGCGCCCATTCGCTCGGAAAGCCGGTTTCGCGCCAGGCGCGACCACCGTTCGTGCTGCGAAAAACGCCGCTCTCCGTGCCCACGAACAGCGTTTCGTCGGCTGCGAAGCCCGGCGAGAGCGCCAGGCTCAAGATATTCAGATCCAGCAGCCCGAAGTTCCAGGCGACCCACCGCCGGCCGCGGTCGGCCGAGCGATAGACGCCATCTTGGGCCGCGGCCGCGAACACCAGGCCATCCTGGCTGTAGTTGGGCGAGATCGCCAGCGCCACGACCAGCGGCGGCGGCGAAGGCAAAACCGCGACCTCCCAGGTCCTCCCGCCGTCCGCAGAACGCAGGACACCGCCCAGGGTGCCGGCGAACAGGGTGCGATCCGCCGCAAAGGAGGAGGAAACGGCCACCGCGGTCGCGGTCAGGGCCGTTTCGAGTTGCAGGGAATCATACAGTGAGCGCCAAGTGACGCCCCCGTCGGTGGAGCCATACAGCCCCGAGGAACGCGCCGCAAAGCAGATCCGATCCACCGCAAAGGCCGGCGACGTGGCAAGCGCATAGACGATATCCTGCCAATCGCGCTCTTCAATGATGTCTGGCGTCATATCTCCATATCCTATTCATGGCGTAACCGCCTCTTCGGGTTTCCGGCGATGAATCAGCACATCGGTCGTGAGGGCCAGGGCCGCCATCGTGATGGCTGTAGTCACAGCCGTGCGGGTCACGCTGGTGGCGTCGAGGACGCCCGCCTCCGCCATGTTGACCACCCGCTCCGCATGTACTTCAAAGCCGCAGCCTGGCCCGCCCCGGTTGATGGCCGCGAGCACACCGGCGACGTCGCAGCCGGCGTTGCCGATGATCGTGCGGGCCGGTTCTTCCAGCGCGCGGATCAGGATGCGGCAGGCCGCCCGTTCGTCCGGGTCGCTGCTGCCGGCGAGTCGCTGGTGCAACGCGGGGCGACACGTCAGCAACGCCGCGCCGCCGCCGGGCAGCACCCCTTCGAGCATGGCCCCGCGCAACGCTTCGGCCGTCCGTTGGGCCAGCTCTTTGCGCATGTTGACCTCGGTCTCGGTCGCGCCGCCGATCCACAGCGTCGCCGACCCGCCCAGCAGCTTGCCGATGCGCGCCCGCAATTCCTGCCGTGCGTCCGGGTCCACGGTCTGGCCGAACGCGGCCCGCAACTGACCCAGGTGACTGCGCAAAGCGCGTGGATCGCCCCGGCCGCCGATGATGCCGAAGTACTCACGATCGGCCCAGGCTTTGCGGGCGCGGCCCAGATCGGCAAGGTTGACGCCGCTCAACTTTTCGCCCGCAGCCTCCGCGATCAACCGGCCGCCGGTCAACAAGGCCAGGTCTTCCATCAGCCCCTGCTGCCGTGTGGTGATGCTGCGAGACGTCTTGACGGCCATGATCTGGAGCTTTTCCGGGCCGCTGTTCGCCAGCAGCAGGGCGATCACCGCGCTCGATAGATTTTGGGCCGTGATGAGCAGGGAGCGGATGCCGGCCTGCTTCACCATGCTGAGGAGCGGCACGAACTCGTGAGGGTCTTCGATGGCGAGGTTGCTGATCAGGACGACCGCGTCTTCCAGATCCACCCGTGACATACCCTTCGCTGTGAGCATGTCTCGTGAGAACGGGGTGCCCTCCCAGAACATCCCTTCGACGTATTCGCGCTCCAACTCACGACCGCTGCCGGCGCGCACTTCGAGCTGACCCCACTCGCCGATGATGTCAAAAATCTCGCCGGACAGCCGCGCCATTTCCTGGTCCTGGCAGATCGCATAGGCGAACTGGGTCAGCTTCTCCTGGCCGCTAATGGGAACGGTCATCCGGGCCAGCTCGGCCAGGATCATCCTCATGCCCTGTTCCAGGTGGGCCTGCAGCCGCTTGGCGTTGCCTCCCGCGGCGATATACGCCAGGCCCTGGTCGTACACGGATTCGAGCATAACCGCGGCCGTGGCCGCCCCGTCGCCGGCCCGGTCGTGGACGCGCCACACCGCCTGGCGGGCGAGCATAGCCCCCATGTCCTCGTCGCGGTCGGGTAACGCGATGATGCGTCGCACGATCACGCCCGCGTCGTCGAGCAGCTCCGGCGTGTCCGTGACGTTGCTGCGTTGCACGGCGACGAGCCGGGGCCGCGGGCCTAACGTGGGCCGCACGGCAGCCACGATCTTGTGGATGCCCTGTTGGATGCGCCGCCCGACGACAGGTTGCATAACCACTCGCTCGGTGACAGACTCAGTCATTGTCTATATCTCCTGGCCTCAGAGTACGCTGCCAACCGCATACACGATCAACATCTGCCCCGGCCCATAGGTCAGCCAGATCACGTCGTCCACCAGGTAGAACCGCCGGCCGTTGAAGAGATGTGTGGCCAGGATCAGATCGCTGGTGAGAAACAGCGCCGCGCCGAGCGCCATCGGCAGCAACCTGGCCTGCTGCAACGCCAGGCCGGTCGCCACGCCGGCGGTGCTGGCGAGCAACAAGGCGTAGGACAGCGCGACCCAGTGCAGGGGGATCGGCTTCTGGCCGCGAAAGACGACGAAGAACCAGCCCACCACTCCCACCAGCAGCCAAACGCCCCACGCGGCCAGGAGCGGAGTCAGCGCGGCCAGCCCGTGGCTGCTGCCGTAGATCAGCCCGCCGGCAACGTAGGCCACGTGTCCCAGCCCGAACGCGGCCATGCCACAGAGCACGCACTGGCTGACGGGCAGCAGTCGCGCCATAAACAGGTCACCCAGGCAGCCCAGCGTCATGCCGACCGCGATCAGCAGGCCGAAGAGCGCGGTCGTCGTACCGCGGCTCACCAGGTACCAGCTCCACGCGGCCACCACCAGCGTCGCCGACGACGCCATGCGCGTCCACCTCGGCATCCGCCGCTCCCGCCGGGCATCCAGCTTGCCAAACGCGAATCCGCCGAACAGCAGTCCGGCCCAGAGGAGCAGCAGGGCGATAAACCAGAACCGTTGAAGAGTAGATAATGCGGGAAACATGGCGCCTCCTCGCAATGTGCAAAACGAAAAACGAAAAACGCAGTACCACAAAACTCGCTTTGTCACCACTTCGTTGCACTCAGGGCAAGCTCTGAGTTGGTTGGTTCCATGAAGTGTATCTTCTCAATTTGTAGGGGCGCACCCTTGCGGTCGCCCAGGCGGGCAGGCGCAAGGCCATGCCCCTACCCCGGATTATTGAGAGCATACCGAAAAACGAAAGGACGCGATCCGCGTGGTGCGAGAAGCGATGGCTCGCGTTTTACGTTTTTCGTTTTTCGTTTTGCGTTTTTCGTATAACGTCCACCGGATACCCCGTAATCTCCCGAATCTCATCATACAGCGGCTTGAGCCGCTCATACATCTTCTTGTAGACCCGCTGATACAGTCCATCGTACAGCTCGCGCGTCTTCGGGTCAGGCTCGAAGATGCGGCCGACGTGGGTCATCTCAGCCACGGCGGTCACGAAGTCGCGATGCAGCCCCAGCCCCACGGCCGCATCAATGGCCGCGCCCAGGCCCGAGGTCTCGTAGAGATGCGGACGGACCGCAGGCAGGCCGAAGACGTCGGCGGTGAGCTGCATGGCCGCATCGCTCTGCGAGCCGCCGCCTGCCACCCGCAGCTCGGTGATCGGGACGCCGCTACGCCGCTCGATGCGCTCCTTGCCTTCGCGCAGCGCATAGGCCAGTCCTTCCAGAATGGCCCGGTAGAGGTGCGCGCGGGTGTGTACGTCGCCGAAGCCGATGATTGCGCCCTTTGCCTCGGGGCCGGGCGTCTTCAGCCCGGGCGACCAGTAGGGCTGCAATACCAGCCCCATCGAGCCGGGCGGCGCCTGCTGCACCAGCTCATCCAACAACTGCTCCGGCTCAATACCCCCCTCCTCGGCTATGCGTTGCTCCGGTTGGCCGAACTCCTGCTTGAACCAGCTCACCATCCAGAACCCGCGGTAGATCTGGATCTCCAGGCTGTACGCATTGGGAACGGCAGCGGGATAAGGCGGGATGAGCGGGATGACCTCGATGTACTTGCGGTGTGTCGTGTTGATCGTCGCGGTCGTCCCATAGCTCAGGCAGCCAACGTGCGGCTCCAGGCAGCCTGCGCCGATCACCTCGCACGCCTTGTCGGCCGCCGCGGCGATGAGGGGCAGACCCGCGGGGATGCCGGTCGCCTCGGCCGCCTCGGCCGTGACCTCGCCCAATCGGCCGGCCGGCGGCATCAGATCAGGCAGGAGCGCCGCGTCTATGGGCACAGCCTGCCACTTCCAATCGCTCCGGGCCGCCCAGGTCAGCTTCTTGTAATCGAACGGCACGTAACCCACCTGGCAGCCAGTCGAATCGGCGAAGCGGCCGGTCAGCCGGTAGGTGAGATAGCCGGAGAGGAACAGATATTTGTGGGTCTGCGCCCAGATGTCGGGCTGATTCGTCCGGATCCAGTTGGCCTCCGCCTCGGCCTGGAGGTAGGCGACGGTCTCCTTCATGCCCGAAAGCGCGAAGGCCAGCCCCCACAGCCCGCTCACCGGCTTGAGGTCGTAGGTGCGGCGCTGGTCAAGCCAGACCATGGCCGGGCGCAGCGGCTTGCCGCCGCGATCCAGGTTGACCACCGTGGAACGCTGCGTGGTCAGCGCGACGCCGGCGATGGCCGACCTCGGAATCTCCGTTTGCGCCCAAAGCTGCTGGCACGCCTGGCACAACGATGACCAGTAGTAGTCGGCGTGCTGCTCGGCCCAGCCGGGCTGCTCGGAGAAATACGGCTCCAGCGGGACGCGCGATTTTGCCAGCAGATTGCCGCGCAAATCGAACAGCAGGGCGCGGACACTCTGCGTGCCGTTGTCAATGGCCAGGATGATGTCACCAGGCATAGTTACCCCTTTTCACGCCAGATTACAGACCGCCGACCGAGGACGGACGACGAACGATGACAGCGGTCAACGGTCGTTGGTCAGCGGTCGTCCGTCAGCCGTCTCCCCCGCCGTCGTCGCCGCCACAGCCACGTCCCCAACGCCACCACTGCGCTCCCCACCCCGCCGGCCCAGGCCGACCGCCGGATCAGCCGCCGACGGCGGACGCGCTTGCCCACCTGGCGTTGGCTCCTGGCCTCGGCCAACAGCGCGCGCCAGTCGGGGACGGCCTTGGGATCGGGCGGAGCGTAGCAACAGCGCCAGAGCGCCAGGTAGGCGGCCTCTTCGGCCGCCCACCGCCCATCGTCCCACCCCAGCTCGGCCTGGCAGATGGCTCGCACGCGCGGCAGGATCGCCTCACCGCCCTGCGGCAGGAGCAGCCCGATGCGCACGCGGCGCAAGAGCAGGTCTTCCAGGCGCACCACCCCCTCGGCGCGGGCGGCCCAGCGCAGTTCGGCCCAGAGAGTCTGCGTGCCGGGGATGGGCGTCAGCTCGCCCGGCCGCGCGGCCGCAACCAGATCCGGCGCATCGGCCCCGTAGCGGCCCAACAGGCGCCGCCGTCGCGTCTCGTCCAGGTGATCCTGATTCATCAGAGTTATGTCTACCTGATTCAGCACCGGCAGTTTCGCATCCGGCTTCGGCAGATCGGGAAGGCGGTCCCTCACGGCCTTGAACGCGTCGAGCGCGATGCGCCGGAAGGTGGTCAGCTTGCCGCCGGTGACGGTCAGCAGGCCGTTCTCCACCCAGACTATGTGGTCACGCGATTCCTGCGATGGGTCATCCTTGCCACTGCCGATGACCGGCCGGACGCCGGCGAAGGTGGCGGTCACGTCGGCCAACGTCAGCCCCAGGGACGGGAACTGCGACTCGGCTGCGGCCATCAGATACGCGACTTCGGCCGGGCTGATGGCCGGCTCAACGTCCAGGGATGCGTGGTGGTCAACGTCGGTCGTGCCGACCAGTGTGATCCCTTCCCACGGGAAGATAAACACCGGGCGGTGGTCGAGCGGGTGCAGAAAGCTGAGCGCCTGCGCCACGGGCAGCCGCCACGCCGAAAAGATCAGGTGGCTGCCGCGCAATGGGCGGATATGGCCCGGCGTCCGTGGCCGGCGACGGAACCGAGCCAGCCGGCCGCTGCGAGGACTGCCGTTGCCAACGCGAGCAGCCACGATGCCCGGCACCGGAGTAGAGGCTTCAGCCGGTTTCACACCCGCCTGAAGGCTCGATTCCGGAGTAATCGCCTGCTCGCGCAACCGATCAGCCCACGCGCCGGTGGCGTTGATGACGACTTTGGCGTAGACGTCGGCGGTGCGGCTCATCGCGCCATCATGCTCTGACCGGTCTCCCGACCGAGCCTGGGCATCATCCCGCACCCTCACGCCGACCACCTGCCCGCGTTCGTCGCGCAGCAGATCGGTCGCGGCAACGTAGTTGATCGCAGCGCCGCCGTCGGCCACGGCCTCACGGATCACCCGCAGCACCAGGCGGGCGTCGTCGGTTTGCGCGTCGCCATAGCGGAAGCCGCCCTGCAGGCCGTCGAGACAGAGGTGCGGGGCGAACAACTGGAAATCGGCGGCGCTGTAGTAGCGGTGGCTCCATTGGAGCGCCAGGAGATCGTAGACCGACAGCCCCGCGCTATAGGTGCGCCGGCCGGGGCGGTCGCCCTTGTAGGTCGCCAGCAAAAAGCCGAGCGGGTCAATCAGGCCGGGGCCTTCCTCCAGCAGCCGTTCCCGCTCCTGCACCGAAGCGCGCGTCAGCCGCACCTTGCCTTCCTTCAAGTAGCGCAGCCCGCCGTGGACCAGCTTCGACGACCGGCTGGACGTGCCCCAGGCAAAGTCGCGTTGCTCGACCAGGAGCGTCCGCAACCCCAGCCGCGTCGCCTCCCGCAGGATGCCCGCGCCGGTGATCCCGCCGCCGATGACGATGATGTCCCAGGGGGGGGCAAGTTTCAACCAAACATCGTCGCGCCAGTTACTGACCCACATGGATGACTCCAAAACGTAAAACGAAAACGCAAGGTGTTTTACTCAACCAGCTTCCCCGCATTCATTATCCCACCCGGATCGAAAACAGCGCATAACTCGCGAATGGCCCTCAGCCCCAACGCCCCTTTTTCCGCGCCAAGGTACGGCGCGTGATCCGCCCCGACTCCATGTTGATGGCTGATGGTACCGCCGCGGGCCACGATGGCTGCGCTGGCTGCGGTCTTCATCGCCTGCCAGCGCGCCAGCGTCTCGTCGGGATCGGCCGCCAGGCGGAAGAGGTAGGTCGTGTAGATGCTGGAGCCGTAGGGATAGAGATGCGACAGGTGAGTGAAGACGTGCACCCGCTCGCCGGTCTCAGCCAGCGCGACGTGAAGCGCGGCTTCGATGGCGTCCACCATGAGCGGGACGTTAGCCCAATCGGTAGCGGTCTCCAGGGTATCAATGGCGTAACCCAGTTCCCAGAGGGCGTTGCGCAGATATGGCGTGCGGAAACGGCCCGCGTGCCACTGCTTGCCGAAGGTCTCCCCCACGTGAACGCCGCGGTGATCGGCCGTGAGGCCGAGCGCCTCGTGCCGGGCCGCCTTGACCATCCCCTCGCGGCCGGTGAGGCCCAGGAGCGCCATGCACTTGCCATCGCCCGCGCCGCGCACCTTCAGCAGGCTCTCCAGCGCGGCAATCAGGTTGTCGTGGCCGGCCAGGGCCAGGGTGATCTCGGTCTCGGCGGTCGTGCTGACGCGCAGCATCGAGAGCGGCAGCCGCGCCTGCACGATCGCCCGCGCTGCGGTCTGCGCCTGCTCCCAGGTCGGGAAGAAGACCGCGCGGAACTCCTCGTGCTCCGGCAACGGCGTCACGCGGACGGTGGCCTCGGTGATGATCCCCAGCCGCCCCTCCGAACCCAGGACAAGCTCACGCAAATCCGGCCCGGCGGCCGAGGCGGGAAAGGACGGCAGATCCAGGCTGCCGGCGGGCGTTTCGACGTGTCCGCCGGCGAACAGTCGCTCGATCCGGCCGTAGCCGAGCGATTGCTGGCCGCAGGAGCGCGTGGCGATCCAGCCGCCCAGGGTCGAATACTCAAACGACTGCGGGAAGTGCCCCAAGGTGAAGCCGGCCGCGCGCAGTTGCGCCTCCAGATCGGGACCGATCACGCCCGCGCCGAAGGTCGCCAGGCCGCTCGTCGCGTCGAGGCGGCGCAGACGGTTGAGACGGCTCAGGTCAACGGTGAGGGTCGGCGGGCTGTAGGGCAATTTGGCAAATTGCCCTACGTTGACGTGCCCAACGACGCTCGTCCCGCCGCCGTAAGGGATCAGCCGGGCGCCGATGGCCTCCGCGTAACGGATCAGCTCCCGCACGTCGGCGTCGGATGCAGGATAGGCGACGCCGTCCGGGAACGCGCCGATCCGCCCACCGCGCAACGCCACCCAATCCGGCAGGCTCTGCCCGCGCGCGTGGCGGAGGCGGTCGGCGGGGTCGGGCGAGACGAGCGGATGAATCGGAAGGCGCGAGGGTGGAACCTGGGCGACGGCATCCGCAAAGACGACATCCCCTGGCGGCGCGCCCGGCCCCACGCGCTGCTCCAGGAATCGGAGCGCTGACGCATGCAGGGGATACGTGATCGTGTCGTCGCCCCAACCGTTCCAACGGCGCATGGGAACCTCGCAAATGGCAGATAGCTGATGGCAGATGGCTGATGGCAGACTGCGGATGCCAGACAGCGTGCGTTACGCCTGGTGTGACGTGATGTTGAAGCATGATAACATCTGGAGAGAGCCGCGTCAAAAGCGGGACGATAGCGCATGAGCAGCGGCGAATCGCGTCATTCTGAGCGAATCTGCCCCGGATCTCTCATGGCAACGTGAAACCAGCGAAGAATCTCCGCGCCACATGACGAGACCCCTCGCCAGCGAAATGGCGGTTTGGGATGTTGCGCCGGGGGTGATATACTCCCCTGCGGAAGAAGCTACCGGAGTCAACACAGGAGACCCAATGAGCCAACGCACCGACACCCTGGCGGCCCGACTGCGCGACGAGGACGCGGCCCTGGCCGCGTTCTTCGCGGCGTTCCTGCCCGAGCAATGGCGCACGCCGATCTACACCGAGGGGACGCCCTGGACCAGCCACGACGTGCTGGCGCACCTGGTCAGCGCGGAACGGGGCCTGACGCGCATGATCGAGGACGTGGTGGGCGGTGGGTCAGGCGTGGCGGCCGATTTCGACTACGACGCGTTCAACGCGGTCGAGGTCGCGGCCCTGGCCGGCCGCAGCCCGTCCGACCTGCTGGCCGACTTTCGCGTCGCCCGCGCTGATCTGATCGCACTGGTGGAGCAACTGGCCGATACCGACCTTGATCACCATGGACGCCACCCCGCGCTGGGGGACGTGACGTTGGAAGCGTATATCAAGGCGGTGTATCAGCACGCCAAGATCCACGTGCGGGACGTGAAGAGATGCCTGGCATGATGGGAGTGCCCGCGTCGTAGGGGCGGGTTTGACCCCCATCAACGGCGAGATGTCCTTCGCGACGATCGGTACATATGTCCCTGACCCATCGCCGCGGCGATAAACCCGCCCCCCCGCTCGCGCCGCCGTCGGACACGACGGGGGGCGGGTTTGGGCCGCATCAACGGCGAGATGTCCATCACGGCGATCCACCCATATGTCCACGTCATCCCGCCGCGGCGACAAACCCGCCCCCACCCGAGCGCCGCCGTCGGACACAACGGGGGGCGGGTTTCGCGTGCGTTGATGCGATGATCGCCGTTGCGCGGGTATCGCCGGGTATGAAGGGCATTTCGCGTGGCGAGAAAACCCGCCCCTACATCCCCCGTCACGCATCGTAGGGGCGGGTTTGGGCCGCATCAACGGCGAGATGTCCGCGACGGCGAGCGGTACATATGTCCCTGACCCGCCGCCGCGGCGATAAACCCGCCCCCCACCGTTACACCGCGGGCAGGGAAGGGGGCGTCGCCCCCTTCCCTGCACCCATCCCCCAGAACTGCAGCAATCAGCAGCCGCAGAACTCAGAACAGCAGAACTCAGGACGATAGGGACACGACCACCCGAAAACCGATGAGCGTATGGTCGAGATCCCGGATACGAGCCTGCCGCGGTAGGCGCAGCGGGCGTACCTCAGATCACCGTACCACGACCCGCCCCGCACCACACGGTAAGTACCACGACCGCCATCCAGCGCCTCCCGACCATCCTTTGAATTGTAGGGGTATTTCGCGTGCCAGCTCGACGTCCATTCCCATACGTTGCCGATCATATCCGCACACCCATAATGGCTGTCGCCACGCGGGCTGTACTGCCCCACCGGCGTCGTATCTCCCACGTTGTTGCCGAAGTTGCACCGGCTCCGATCCGGCAGCTCGTTGCCCCACGGCCAGATGCGGCCGTCCGCGCCGCGAGCGGCCTTTTCCCACTCGGGTTCGGTCGGCAGCCGCACGCCCGCCCACCGGCAGAACGCGAGCGCGTCCTCCCACGAAACCTGCGTCACCGGATGCCGGAGTTTATCCCTGCCGATAGCGCTGCCCCGCCCGTGCGGCTGATACCAGCAGTAGTCTGATTTCTGCCTTTCAGCCGTCGTCCGATAATCGGCGGCGCGCACGAAGGCCACGAACTGCGCCACCGTCACCGGCGTGCGGGCAATCCGATACGCCGGCAGGTAGACCCTGTGCTGCGGCAGCTCATTGTCGGAAGCTGATGCATCTTTTCTGCGATCGCTGCCCATCAGGAATTCGCCGGCCGGGATCGTCACCCAGTCGAAGTCCAGTGGACCGCGCACTTTCGGCTCGGCCGGGCGAGAAGGCGTCGGGGCGCGTGTCGGGGCCGGTGCAGGCGCGGACGGGGCCGCGGAACTTTGCGGCCCCATGATCCCTCGGGCCTGCCCCAAAAGCTCGTGCAGCCGCGTCTTGAGGTCAGGAAATAACTCATCTAACAACGTGACGCCGACCAGCAGCAGGATCAACTCGCCAATGCGCTTGAGCGCCGCTTGCCAGCGCGCGGCCTCGGCTGGCTTCTGCGCCTGCTGCAAAGCGCCGACGTAGGCCTGAGCCTGCTGTTGCAGCGCTTCCAGCCGCGCGACCGTCTCGGTCCACGCCTGGCGGTCGGCGCTGCCGGCAGTCAGCATCCGCACGGTGTTCTGCAGCTCGTCCAACGCGGCGCACACCTTTGCCAGCTCTTGCTCCTGTGCGCCGATGTTGACTACGATCGCACCCACGGCCACGCCGCCAGGCTCGATCTTGTTGATGGTTTGCACTGTACTGACAGTGGCGTCGGACGGTGACGCGGCCTTACCGATGACTGCCCCGACAGCGTCACCCTCGACGCTGCCTATCTCCTGCTGGACGGAAATCGTGTGCGGCATGGTGGCGCCTCAGAGTTGGGCCAACTTCTCGAAAAGCTCGCGGTTGTTCGCGATCATTTGACGCGCAAACTCGCCCCCATCACGCCATTCGTCGTCCTGTGACGCAGTAGTCCAGGTCGGCCCTGCTTCTCGTATGGAAGACAAAGTTAATAAATCCCGTAAACGGCGTCGCCATTCCCGCAACTCCTCGACATCGAACTCCCAGGAAATCAGGTCGCCTTCCCACTCTTGGGTCGCCTGCACAGCGTTCAGTTGCCTGATGTACTCTTCATCGGTGGCTGTACGATAGGCAAACAGGTCATAGCTGCAACCGTACTTATCCTCGTACTTCTGCAGTCGTTGCTCCAAGTCCGAGATTTGTGTCCGTGCCTCTTCGATCGTAAGCGCGCTCATCCCACCCTCCTCACGACAGATTGTTTTACGCAGTGCCGCGAAATCTGCTTTGTCACCCTGAGCGGGTCGATCCCGTGAAGTGCGTTGCGGCGGGAATCCAGCGAAGGGTCTCGTCGCGGGATGAGATTCTTCGCTGGATTCTCGCCGTCGCGAGAGGTTAGGGGCAAACCCGCTCAGAATGACAGCCGCCTAACAGTAGATTTTGCGCCATTGCCATTTTACCACGAGGTGAGCAGGCCAGCAAAGCCCATCTGTTTGGAGTGACACGGGTTGGCGTGTATACTGTCGTCCATGGCGAGTGGAAAGATCGAGGGAGCGTAGAGATGGAGACCTTCGCAGAAGTAGACTTGGAAACAATCGAGAACCGTGCGCTACAGTACCTTCTGAAACATGTGGGCGATGCCGTAGTGATCGAACCAGCCCAGCGGACGGTTGCCGGAGATTGGATCGTGCCTGTGCTTGCCTCAACAGGCGAGCGGCTTGGCGAACTATGCTACGCGCCGAACGGGAAGCTGATTACCCCAAAGTCCACGCTTCCCGAGACACTGTAGCTCATTCTTTACCAAACATCTGCCGTTCCGAACCCCGGAAGGGTCTGGGAGACCCTTCCGGGGTTCCGCGTCTATGCGCTCTTATTGTACGACAACCACATCCACCGCCCCTCGCCCGAACGTCTCCGGCGCGTACATCTCCTCGGCCTTGGTGGGCGGGACGATGAAGGTGCCGGGGGTCGTAGCGCGCGCGACGTAGGTGTAGGTGTGGACGCCCTCCCACAGCAGCGACGCAAACGCTTCGACGCGCTCATCCCGCATGTTCTGGTGCTCGTACCAGGTGCGCCACCACCACCAGTACGCGTTCACCCCGGTCTGATTCTTCGGGTCTTGCGGGATGTTGCCGGTGACGGCCAGCGCGGGGTTCATCCCCTCCAGGCCCGCGGGCAGTGGATCCACAAGCGCGACGTGGTAGCGCCGGGCCGGGGCGACCATCGTCAGCCGGACTCGCACCCGCGCGCCGGCCTTGATGTGCCACGTGCCGTCCTTATCACGCGTCACGTCGTCCGACTTGTCCACCGCTTCGTAGACGCGCTCCACGGTGAAGCCGGCGTCGTAAGGCGGCAGCTTGAGGTCGGTCGGCGCATAGCGCAAGCCCAGGCGATAGTAGAGCCGGCCCGCGCCCTCTTTGCTGAGAATCAGCGTTGACGTGCCAGGCACCTGCGAGGTGCCTGGCACGTTCGCGAGATAGCTCATCGGGATAGTAATCTGCTGGTACTCGGTGGTGCGACCGCGGAAGGTCGCGTCGCCCGCGTAGCCGTCGCCCAGCCAGATGCGAGCCACGAAGTCGGGCGTTTGGGCCTCGTAGGTGTTGAAGTAGCGGTCGAGCGCCAGCAGGATGAACGCGTTCTCCTGGGTGTTGGCCCACCGGCCGGCCACCCGCTGCGCCAGCAGCCCGGTCACGAGCTTCGGGATCAGGTCGCTCTGCGGCTGGTCGCCGATCAGCGCGTCCAGCAGGATGCCGTCGGCGCGGCGGTCGGAGTGGAGCAGCACGTAGCCCTGGTCGCCATAGGAGGTGACGAAGTGGGCTGCGCCCGCGGTCTCGGTCACGCGGTTGTTCAGGTGGCGGCGGAGCGCCTCGATCTCGGCCTGCGAGTTCGGGTCATCGCTCAGGGTCGGCATGAGCCAGCCGAGCGCCTCGAACGACAGCTTCTCGACGCCGCCGGCCTCCTTGATCAGGCTGCGAGCGCGGGTCGGGTCGGCGTCGCCGTTCAGCTTGCGGACGTAGAGCGCGTAGGCGATCAGGCTGCGGCGGGCGTCCTCGCTATACCACGACGGGATGCTGCGTTCGATGTTGCGCAGGTAGTTCTGCGACTTCGTCAGCATGTCGGCCGGGACGGTGTAGCCCTTCTGCCTGGCGCGAGCCAACGCATGGGCCACGTGGATGCTGTGATAGGGCCACGTCTCGTAGCCCCTGATCCAGACGGGCCAGCCGCCGTCGCTGTTCTGCATCCCGCGCAGCCGCTCGATGTCGCGCGCCATGGCCGCCTCGATCGCGGCCGGCGCGGGCAGCCCCTCGGCCCGGAACGCAGTCAGCACGTCGCGCAGCGCAGCCACGGCCAGGATGCGCGACGAAAGCTGCTCGGAGCACTCGAACGGGTAAGCTTGCAGGTAGAGGAACGCGTCGGTGAGCGCCTGCAGCGCGGTGGACGACGTGGTGATCTCCAGCCCGCCGAACTGGGTGAAGACGTTGCTCGGCGCGATGACCGGCTGGGCGACCGCGCCCTGGTCGAGCACGCCGTAGACCGCGAATGCCTCGGTGGTGGCGGGGGTCCAGACTGGAAGCTCAAAGCTGGCAGCGTCGGCCCATTTGCCGGAAGCCGCGGCCACCTGGAAGCGCGCCGTGCCCGCGCTGACGGTCGTCGCGGGGAAGCGGACTTCGACGCGGTCGTTGGCGGGAACGGTGACGCGCTTGCCAACCGCGGCCGCCCCCTGGCCCCCAATATTGGGGGAAGTCGCGTTCCCCCCAGATTGGGGGGCCAGGGGGACGCTGACGAGCGCGATATTCGTCCCGCGCACGGCCACGTCCACCGTCATCGCGGCGTCGGTCTGGTTCTGCAGCACGATCGGCAGCTCGAACTTGTCGCCGAAGTTGAGGAAGCGCGGGGCCGACGGCCGCACCATCAACGGCAGGCGGGCGGTGATGGCCGACTCGCCTTTGCCGAACTGCTTCCCGCCGGAGACCGCCACCACCATCACGCGGTAGCGGGTCAGGTTGTCGGGCACCTTGACCTCAACTGTAGCCTTGCCCTGGGCATCGGTCGGCACGGATGCGGCGAAGGTCGCCAGCGCGTTGAAGTCCGTTCGGACCGCGATGACCGGGGCCGGCTCGGCCGCATTGTCCATCGCGCCCGCGGCCATCTTCGGCGCCGCGGCAGGGGCCGCGGTCGCACTCGGCGCAGCCGCCGCCGGCATCATGACCGCACGTTCCATGGACAACGCCTGCCCCGCCACGACCTGCTCCGTCAGGTCTTCGGGGTTGGCGAGCACGATGCTGGCGCGGGTGTGGTAGTCGCTCGCGCCGTCGTCGCGCGAACTGTAGAACACCGACATGGGGTCGGCCAGGTCGTAGTTGCTGAGCGCCAACACCGCTTCGTCCACCACGACGACGGCCAACTCGGCGCCGGAAACGGGCTTTCCCGCGGCATCTTTCACAGTCACATCCACGGTGGTCTTGCCGCCGGGTTCGAGCCTGGCATCGCGCGGAGCCACGTCCAGCTTCAGCGTCCGAGCCAACGGCGGCACGGAGAGATTGAGCTGGCCGGTGGCATACGCCGGACGTTTCGGCAGATCGGGCTTGGGATTGCCCGCGTCGTCGGTGCGACTGGCCGCGCCGACGAGATCAACCTGAACGTACAGGTTCGGAATGTAGCTTTCCTTGATCGGCACTTTGACCGTATAGGTGGGGCCGGACATCGTAAAGCGGGAGCTTTCCACGATGCCGGAGCGCCGCAACGTCAGCACGCCCTCGGCCGGGAAGAAGGGTGACTGCACCAGGATCTCGGCGGTGTCGCCGGGCCGGTAATCCTTCTTGTCCGGGATCAGCGTGACCTCTTCCTGCTCCACCTGCCGCGCGGGCGGCCGTTGACCGCCGCTGACCCAGCGGGTGAACTCGGTGCGGTTGACACGGCCCTGGTCGTCGCTAATGGCGGCGACGATGCGATACGTGCCGCCTTCCGGCGTCTCGAAGGTACACGTCACCGGCTCCTTCGCCGACGTCACCGTACACGGCTGCGGCGCGACCTCGACCTCCTGCCACACGCCGCTCTTGAGCTGCCAATCCAGCCGGGCCGTGCGAATCGCGATCGCCTTGCCCGCCACCGGCTTGCCGTCCAGGTCGGTGACGATGGCGTGAATCTTGAGCGGCTGCTCGCGCTGGACGAACATCCGGTCACTGCGCAAGCCGACGTAGAGGCTGGCGGGATGTACCAGCAGGCTGGCCGACGAATTCCATGCCTGGCGATTGACGTCCATCACGCTCGCCTCGGCGGTGTAGACGGTCGGGCCGGGTGGATCCACGGGGCCGAAGTCGAGCTTCAGCCGGTGGACGCCGGACGCGTCGGTCTTGCCGGTAAAGGTTTCAACGTTGGCCTCGCCGCCAGACACGACGCGCACGGGGCCGGAGGAGGGCGACCGGGCAAGGGTCGCGACGTCGCGCCACCAGGGGATCCACGTGCCGAAGGTGAAGTCGTCCCAGCCGGGCGGGGTGTATTGGCCGCTGCGCCACGACACGCGCCAGGTCACATCCGCGTTGGGCAGACCGCCACCCGCGTAATAGTTGGCCGCCACCGAGACGTTGGCGGCGCCGTTGACCAGGAACGGGCCTTCGCTGGCGGTCGCCTTCACCTCGAACTCCGGCCTCCGGAACTCCTGCACCTGGAACTGATGGTTGTAGGTGCGGCCGCCGATGTCGCTGGGGCCGTCGGAGGTGATCTCCAGGCTGGTGTAGCCCAGGTTCATCGTGTCCTTCAGGGTGAACGCGAAGTCGAAGCCGCCCAGGGCGTTGACCGCGGCCGTACCGTTGAGCACCTCATTGCCGCGCGAGTCACGCACGCGGTAGCTCACCTGCCTGACCACGCCGCCGATCAGCCCGACGTCGCCGTCCTTCCCACTGCCGATCCGCCGCATCCACCCCTTGACGTGGACTTCCTCGCCGGGGCGATACATGGTGCGGTCGTCGAAGACGTACCAGCGCAGCTCGTCCTGCCGCGCTTGCCGCTGCCAGCCGCCGTCACCCCAGAAATAGGTGTTTTGCGGCAGGATCGCGAGGTCGCTGCCCTTGCGGCCGACGAGCACGCCCGCGGCGCTGCCGCCGGGCAGAGCCAGGGTCGCCACGCCCGCGTCGTTCGCGGTCGCGCCACCGCCAGAGGTCAGCAGGCTGAACGCGACCCCGTTGAGCGGCGCGCCGTTCGCCAAGTCGTTGGCCCAGGCGATCATTTGGTCGCCGTCCACGAACGCATCCAGCCCGATCCGCGTGGCCTGCACCCAGGCGCGGGCCGCCGGGGGGCGCTGACCGGGCTTGAAGATAGACGACAGCAGCGAGATATCCGGCTCGACGATCACCACGAGCTGGCCCAGGCCGTTCGTCAGGCCGGGGCCGAGGTCAATCGCGGTCTCCACCAGTTCGTCGGCCTTCGA
>JAPLHB010000071.1 GCA_026389845.1 Chloroflexota bacterium | reverse complement strand
TCTCGCGACGGCGAGCGTCCAGCGAAGAATCCGGTGTCGCAACGAGACCCTTCGCTGGAATCTCGCCGTGCCGGACCTCCCGGGACCAACCCGCTCAGAGCCTGCCCTGAGTGCAACGAAGGGGTGACAAAAGCGAGTTTTTCGGTACTGCGTTTCAACCGTAGCCGACGAGCTTCGGAAGTCTGAGACATGAGAGGCAATTGACTATGGCTGAACTGGCGGGCGTTACGGCCCGAGACGGGGTTGTCGAACTGAAAAACCGGTATTGGCTGCTGCGCGTGGGGGTGGATGGCTGGCTCGATCCCAGCTATCTCTTCGACGTCGAGCGCAACCGGCCGGTAGCTGACGAGGCGTATGCTTACGAACTCGCACTTGCGCCCAAGGGCGATTCCGGGTTTACAGGCAGACGGGGGCAGACGAGCGGACCGGCAGGTGATGTGGTGACCACCAACCGGGTGCGCTTCCGCGGGTGGGCTGCCAGCGATCTGCCCCAGGGAGGCAAGGAAGTGCGCTTCACCGGCCGCTTCGATTTCGGCCTGCTCGGACCAACCGACATCGAGATCGAGCACGTGTTCCGCCTGCCCGATACCGAACCCTGGTTCGAGGAGCAGATTCGCCTGCGCCACCGCTTCGGCCGGGATGTCCACGAGGTCCGTAACATCCGCTTCGGATTTCGCAAGACGATCTTCGACCGCGACAGCCAATCCTGGCTTCACGGCGCTGACCGCCAGACCGTCGTGCCCGTCCCACACCGGCGCCGTTGGGGGCAGATCGTGGACCACCGGGTGGCGTCGTACAGCATGAGCGATCTTGTGCCCGGCAACTGGAGCGGGGATAACTTGCCCGGACGTGGGGCAGAGGCGTGGATCTGGTCCGATGGCGTGGCGGGGTACCTGATCGCCAAATACAACCAAGAAGAGATGGAGTTCTCTCTGGCCGACGGCGAGTTCGTCCTGGCGCCCAGCAAGCGGGCCGACAAATACTACCAGACGTTCAACTCACAGATCGCCGGTGGTGCGAACACATGCTTCCGTTTCGCGGGCGCGGGCCGGTACAACACCGTGCCGGAAGCGGTTCACGACCTGGGCTGCGACGCGGCCATAGAGTTTGGCGCAACCCGGATCTACCCGATCGAGGGGGATTGGCAAGAGGGCTATAAGACCTACAAGGGTTTCCTGTTGGAAAAAAGACATCGCTGCCCGCCCGACTTCGATCCGCCGCTCCATTGGAACGAGCTCTACAATCTCGGCTGGCGCGGAGGCGACAACGCGCCCTTGCAGGAGCTTCCTGCGCTCTACGCAGAAGCGGCCATCGCCCAGGACATCGGCGCGGAGGCCTTCTACTTCGACCCGGTCTGGGATGTCATCGAGGGAAGCAGCATCTGGGATGAAGAGCGGCTTGGTCCGCTCGCAGAATTCGTCCGGACGATGCGCGATCGCTACGGCCTGAAGACCTCCTTGCACTTGATGATGCACACCAAGAACCTGGCGGAGGACCCACGCATCTACCGGCGCAGGCAGGACGGCAGCATAGACGCCTGGCCGGGTCTCTACAGCGGAGGTCGCATCTGTGCGGCCTCGCCGGTCTGGCAGCAGATGAAGATCGAGCGGCTGCTCAAGCTGGCGGACGCCGGAGTCACCTTCATGATGTTCGACTTCAACGCCTACGTCCCGCCACAGGTGTCAAGGAAGTGGATCGAGGCGAACAGCTCGGCCTGTTGGGATCCGGGCCACGGGCACGCAGTACCGCTGACCTTGCAGGAGCATGCTGATGGACTCCTCAAAGTCATCCAGGCGGTCAAGCGCCGGTACCCGAACGTCCTGATCGAGTCGCACGATCGGGTGACGAGCGGCATGCAGGATTTCCACCCGCTCTATTTCCAGCACGGTTTGCCCGATTCCTTCGACGAGAACTGGGGCTTCGAGTACATGTGGGATTCCTTCATGGATCTCCTCTCGGGGAAGGCCCTGTCGCTGTACGAATACAACCTGGCTTACGACATCCCGCTCTACCTGCACATCCACTGCGGGCAGGATAACGACAAGATGCTGGCGTTCTGGTGGTACGCCTCGACCTGCCGCCACCTCGGCATCGGCGGCGTTAAGGACCCGGCCAGCCCGCTCTACCAGGCGTTGAAGCGGGCCGTCGCCACGTACCGGCGGCTGAAGGCCTTCTTCACGCGCGGGCGTTTCATCGGCATCGAGCCGCTCGTCCATTGTCACGCCCTGCCCGAAGAAGGTTCGGCCGTCTTCGTCCTTTTCAATCTCGGCAGCGAGCCGATCACGCGAAAGGTCGAAATCTCGGCCAGCGAGGTCGGCGTGACGGCCCTCCGTTCCGTAAAGAACGCCGACGTGTGCCTGGAAGATGGCAGACTTTCGTTTACGGTCGAAGTTGGGCCACTCAGCCCACTTCTAGTTGAGATTAACACTGGAGATCAAGCATGATTAACACTGCCAGACAACGCATGTTGGCCGGACAGCCGGCCCTGGGGATCGTCCTGGGTCTGGGCTCGCCCACCGCGGCGGGAATCCTTGCGCGCTGCGGCTTCGACTTCGTCCTGGTGGACAACCAGCACGGCGACTGGGACGACGCCACGACGCTGGCGGCGTTCCGCAACATCTCGCTGGGCAGCGCCATCCCGATGACGCGCGTGCGGAAGAACGACTTCTATGCCATCGGCCGGATGCTGGATCGGGGCGCGCTCGGCATCATCGTGCCGATGGTCAATTCGGCCGACGAAGCCCGCGCCGCGGCCTTCGCCATGCGCTATCCGCCCTTCGGCGGCCGTTCCTTTGCGGGCTGCCTGGCCGTCCACTACGGCGCCGACTACGACACCTGGGCCGACCGCGAGGTCTTCCTGGCCGTCCAGATCGAAACCGCGCCGGCCGCCCAGCACGCCGAGGAGATCATGGCCGTGGAAGGCGTGGATGGCTGCTGGATCGGGCCGATGGATCTGGCACGCTCGATGGGTGTAGCGCCGGGTGCGCCAACGCACGAGGACGCCATCTTGCGCGTGTTGGCTGCCTGCCGCAAAACCGGCAAGATCCCGGGCATCTACACGCCCAACGCGGCCGTCGCTCGCCGCCGGATCGAGCAGGGGTTCCAGTTCGTCACTACGGCCGATGACGGCGGTCTGATCGCTGCCGGGGCACGGGAGGTCTTGCGCCAGTTGGAAAGAGTCTCTTAATCCGCAATAGCGCAAAACTCGCTTTTGTCGCCCCTTCGCTGCACTCAGGGCAAGCTCTGAGCGGGTCAGCCCCGTGAGGTGCGCTGCGGCGAGAATCCAGCGAAGGGTCTCGTCGCAGCAAGGAGATTCTTCGCTGGATTCACGCCGTAACGAGAGTTCAGGGATAGACCCGCTCAGAATGACAGGCGACGGGTAGCGCGTTTTGCGGTATTGCCTTAATCCCAATCATTTCACTGAGGAGCATTCGGATGTCACCCTTCAAAGTAGTCATCACTGATTTCGGCGATGCCGACAACGATCTGGAAGCCGCGGTTCTGCACGGCTCTGGCCTGGACATCAACATCGTCCGCCTGCAAACCAAGGTTCCAGAGGAACTGATCCCGCACGTGGCCGACGCCGACGCGGTGATCGTGCAATGGGCCTCGGTTAACCGTAAGGTCATCGAAGCCATGACCCGCTGCAAGGTCATCTCCCGCTATGGCATCGGCGTAGACATGGTGGACCTGCAGGCCGCGGCCGACCATGGCATCCCGGTTGCCAACGTTCCCGACTTCTGCATCGAAGAGGTCAGCGACTCCACCATCGGTTTCATTCTCGACCTCAACCGCCGCACCTTCGTCTTGGACCGCTGGGTGCGCTCCGGCGGCTGGGGCTCGACGCGCCCGATCCCCTACTGGCCCCCTTCCCGTCTGCGCGGCCAGACCCTCGGCATCGTCGGGTTGGGGAATATCGGCCGGATGGTGGCGCAGAAGGCCGGCTGCCTGGGGTTGAAGTTACTCAGCCATGATCCTTATGTCAAACCCGAACAGGCAGCCGAGCTGGGCGTGGAGCTGGTAACGCTGGACGAGTTGCTGCGCCGCTCCGACTACGTGAGCCTGCACTGCCCCTTGATCGCCGAGACGCGCGGGCTGATCGGCGCGGCGCAGCTCGCGCTGATGAAGCCGACCGCCTGTCTGATCAACATGTCTCGCGGCCCTGTGGTGGTCCAGTCCGCGCTCTACGAGGCGCTCGTCAACCACAAGATCACCGGCGCGGCGCTCGACGTGCTCGAAGTGGAGCCGCCCAAGCCCGACGATCCGCTGCTGCAACTGGACAATGTGATCACCACTCCCCACGCCGCAAGCGGGTCCACCCAAGCCGTGGTCGAGTTGCGCACCGAGGTCGCGAAGAACGTGGTGGATGCGCTGCAAGGCAAACTGCCCCGGTCTATCGTCAATCGGAAGGCGTTGGGGCTATAACCCTTACTGCCCCTGGAGTAGAGGCTTTAACCGGGGATCGGCGGCGCGGGATGGCCGGCAGACCGGCTGAAGCCTCTATTCCTGAACAAACCTGGACGTTGACCCAAGGGAGAATCCGGGATGGATGTCACCAAAGCAAAATTGCTCGGCAGCATGGACATCGCTATGCTCGATCCGACGACGACCGAGGCCCAGATCCGCGGCCTGGCCGAGGCGACCCTCAAGGAAGGCTACGGCTTCGTCTGCGTCCATTCGCTGCACGTCAAGCCGTGTTTCGAGATTCTACAGGGGACGCCGCACAAGATCGTGGGGTGCGTCGGCTTTCCAATGGGGATCGTAAAGACCGCGGTCAAAATCGCGGAGGTCGAGGGCGCGCTCGCCGACGGCGCCAGCGAAATTGACATGGTGCTGAACCTGGGGGCCTTCCTGGGCGGTGATCTGAAGTTCGCCGGGGCGGACGTCGTCGCGGTGGTGCGGGCGGCCGCGGGGGCGCCCGTCAAGGTCATCATCGAGACCCCCTATCTCAACCGCGACCAGAAGACCGCCGCGGCCCGGCTGGTCAAAGACGCCGGCGCCGCCTTCGTCAAGACCTGCACCGGCTACAGCCCGGACCCGATCGCGCTCTACGAGGACGTGCGGCTGATCCGCCAGACCGTCGGCCGGGAGATGGGCGTCAAGGCATCGGGGCGGATGCGCAACTACCACCGGTACATCAGCATGATCGAAGCCGGGGCCAATCGCGTCGGCCTTTCGCTCTCCGGCGCGCGGGAGACGGTGCGTGGTTGGGAGCAGGCGCATGGCTAATGACACCCGTTTTCTGCGAGAATCCGGGTATCCAAAGCCGGAAGATGAGAACATGAAAACACTCGCCGAATTGACTTTGCAGGAACGCGAAGCGATTGTCCAGCGGTTCCATGGCCGCGTAGACCAGGCGATGGTTAATAGCGCCCCGACCAAGGGTTGGGTGCGAAAAGCCTTGCGCCACGGCGGCGCGGAACGCTGCCCCGTGCGCCTGAAACGCCTGTCAGTGGATGTGATCCTACGGCATAGCGACGCGCTCGCCGATCTTTTCTGCCAATACCCTGACGACGCCGTCGGCGCCCCTGCCTATGAGGCGACCATCGGTTACCAACCAAAGGACCGCCCCAATCAGATTAATTCGCTCCAGGTCTTGACGGAGAATGCCCAATGGACGGATGAGTGGGGCACGGAATGGCGTCACTCTGTCGGCGGCATGGGCGCCATCACCGTCTCTCACCCTCTGCACGACTGGTCTCAACTGGATGCCTATCTTGCCGAGCGGATGCCGGATCCACTGGCCGCGGGGCGCCTGGATGGCGCGATACCGGCGCTCCAAATGCACGGCAGCACGAAATACGTCGCCGGTATGACGCACCTGGCGCTCTTCGAGAGACTCCATTGCCTGCGGGGTATGCAGCAGACCTTTGAGGACTTCCATCTGTTCCCCGGCGAAGTGGACCGCCTGTTGGGCGCGCTCACGGAGTACCTGCTGGAGATCATCCGTGCGTGGGGAAGGCTCGGCGGCGATGGTGGTTTGCGCCCAGACGGGTGGTTTCTGACGGATGATTGGGGCACGCAGGGTTCGTTGATGATCTCGCCGCGCATGTGGCGGAAATTCTTCGCGGCCCGCTATCGTCGTATCTGCGACGAGGCGCACCGGTGGGACATAGACGTGATGTTCCACAGTTGCGGCAATGTAACCCAGATCATAGGTGATCTGATTGATGCCGGGGTTGACGTGCTGGATCCGCTGCAACCGGAAGCGATGGACATCTCGCGGATCGCCCGGGAATTCGGAGGGAAAGTCGCCTTCTGCGGCGGCATCAGCGATCAGGAAATCGTGGTCTTCACGCCGTCCCAGGTCAAGGACCATGTCCACCGGACGATTGACACGCTGGGCAGGGCGTTTGGCAATGCCTACCTCGTAGGGCCGTCCAACTCGCTGCCGCCGGAAGTCCCCATCGAAAACCTTCAGGCGCTGTTCGAAGCATGTCACAATCAATAAAAAGGATGCATCTACATCATGCCTCACCCACTTTTTGATCTAACAGGCCGGGTGGCCCTGGTATCCGGTGCTGCCCAGAACATGGGCCGCAACTCAGCACTGGCCCTGGCGGAGATAGGCGCGGATCTGCTGGTGACCGACCTCAACGGTCCGGGGGTCGAAGACACGGCCGAGTGCATTCGCCGCATGGGCCGCCGGGCGCTTGCCTTAACCTGCGACGTATCCGACGAAGAGCAGATCAAGGCCATGTTCCGGCGCTTAGATGAGGAATATGGCCGCATAGATGTCCTGGTGAATATTCCCGGCGCAGGCTATCTGGGTCACCCAGAGGATATTTCGATAGAGCACTTCACACAAGTGCAACTGCGAAACCTGGTCGGGAAGTTCATCTGCTGTCAAGAGGGAGGCCGGCGCATGCTGGCTCAAGGCAAGGGCAGCATCATCAATATGTCCTCGATTGGTGGCATATATGCCCTCGGGCGCGGAAACTTCACGTATAGCATCGCCCAGGCGGGCGTGATCCAGATGACTCGCGAGCTGAGCACCGAATGGGGCGACCGGGGCGTCCGCGTGAATGCCATCGCCCCGGCTCAGATCACCAACCCGGGCTTCGATGTGCGGATGGATGCTACGCCGGGCCTGCGGGAGACCTTCTTGCGCGGCATCCCGGCGGGACACCTGGGGGTGCCAGAGGATATCAAGGGCTTGATCATGTTCCTCGCTTCCGACGCATCCGGTTACGTCACCGGCGTGGTATTCCCACTGGATGGGGGCAACATCGCCATGGGCGCCAACGGAACGATCGGCCGCCGCGAATCCTGAAAGTGAAGTTGTGCCCTTTGCGGGCACTGAGGGAGGTGTGCCGTGGGTTGCCTCCTGGGGATAGACGTCGGAACGGGCGGGACGAAAGCGGTCGTCGTTGATCCGGCGCGTGGCGGCGCGATGCTGGGCGTCGGCGCGGCCGCGTACCCGCTGCACACCCCCCAGCCGACCTGGGCCGAGCAAGACCCCGATGACTGGTGGCAGGCGACCCTCGCGGCCGTGCGCCAGGCGCTCAAACGGAGCGGCATCGCCGGCCGTGAGATCGCCGGCGTCGGATTGAGCGGCCAGATGCAAGGGTCGGTGTTCCTCGACGCCGCCGACCGGGTGTTGCGTCGCGCCCTGCTCTGGTGCGATCAACGGACGGGCGCGGTCGCAGAGCAGTTCAGCCAGGCCATCGGGCAGCCGCGCATCGTCGAGCTGACCTGCAACCCCCTGCTCATGGGCTCCACCGCCAGCAAGATCCTCTGGCTCCGGGAGCACGAGCCGGAAATCTATGACCGGGTGCGCCGGCTGCTGCTTCCCAAGGACTACGTCCGCCTGCGGCTCACCGGCGAACACGCGACCGATGTGACCGACGCCTCGGCGACTGCTTTGTTCGACGTGGCGGCCCGCGTGTGGTCGGTCGAGATGGTCGAGGCGCTGGCCGTACCGCGGGAGTGGCTGCCGCCGGTGTACGATTCAGCCGCCGTCGCCGGCCGGATCACCGCGGCCGCAGCCGAAGCGACGGGCTTGGCCGCCGGCACGCCGGTCGTAGCCGGATCGGGCGACGATGCCGCCAGCGCGGTGGGATGCGGGGCCGTGGAGCCGGGGATCGTCGCTTCCTCGGTGGGCACATCCGCAGTGCTGCTTGCAACGAGCGCCCAGGCCACGGTTGATCCGCTCATGCGCCTGGACCTCTTCTGCCACGCCGTTCCGGGCCGGTGGCAGATCATCGGGGCCACCAACGCCGCGGGAGCCAGTCTCCGCTGGCTGAAGAACAGTTTCGGCGAGGTCGAATGCGCCGTGGCGGAGCATACCGGCGCGGACGTCTACGACCTGCTGTGTCAAGAAGCCGCAACCGTGCCGCCGGGGAGCGAGGGGCTGATCTTTTTGCCCCATCTCCTGGGGATGAGAACGCCGATCCCCGACCCCCGCGCCGCCGGGGCCTTTTACGGCATCCACCTGCGGCACGCCAAGCCCCATTTCGTGCGCGCGGTGTTTGGGGGGGTCGCTTTCGGCATCCGGGATTCGGTCGAAATCTTCCGGGAAATGGGTGTGCCCCTGGCGCAGATGCGCGCCACCGGGGGTGGCGCCAAGAGCGCGCTCTGGCGACAGATTCAGGCGGATGTCACCGGCCTGGAGCACGCGACCGTCAACGTGCAGGAAAGTGCACTGTATGTAACGGAGTGCGCGGCCTTCGGCGCGGCGCTGCTGGCCGGCGTGGGCGTTGGCTGCTACCGCGACATCGCCGAGGCCTGCCGGGCCACCGTCCGGGTGGAGACGACCTCCGCGCCGTCGGCCGAGCACCGGGCCGTTTACGAGCGGAATTACCGCGTTTACCGGGCGATGACGCTCGCAGCGCATCAACTAAACGAGTCTATACTGCGCACAGGCATAAACTGCGTTTCTTCGAGTACCGCAACCTTGGCTATGTCACCCCTTCGTTGCACTCAGGGCAAGCTCTGAGCGGGTTGGTCCCGTGAAATTCGTTGCGGCGAAAATCCAGCGAAGGGTCTCGTTGCAGCAAGAGAACCTGTTCCTTCACTGTGTTCAGGACAAGCTCTGAGCGCAGCGAACGGATTCTTCGCTGGATGCTCGCCGTCGCGAGAAGTTAGGGGCAGACCCGCTCAGAATGACAGACGTCCCAAAGCGCATTCTGTGACCGTGCCGAGTATACGTTGGTTCAGGAGTTGCACTCCTGAACCCGACCTGCCGGTGTGGGAGTGCAACTCCCACACTAACAAGACACCCACACCAACAAAGCAGGATCGCCAAGTGACCACTGACAGAGTATCCCGTCCTTTTGCCGACGACCGCCTCGACGTGCTCTCCAGCAACGTGATTCGCGGGCTGGTGATAGACGCCATCGAGCAGTATCACGTCGGCCATCCGGGGATGCCGCTGGGAATGGCTCACGTCGCCACCGTCCTGTGGAGCCGCTTCCTCTGCCACAACCCAACCGATCCGACCTGGTTCAACCGCGATCGCTTCGTACTCTCAGCCGGGCATGGTTCGATGTTGCTCTACAGCCTTCTGCACCTGGCCGGGTACGATCTGCCCATGGAACAACTCAAGCGCCACCGACGACTGCACAGCCTGACCCCCGGCCACCCCGAGCTGGGGCGGCCCCCCGGCGTTGAGACCACCACCGGGCCGCTGGGGCAGGGCTTTGCCAACGCCGTGGGCATGGCGCTGGCCGAAGCCCTGCTGGCCGCGACCTTCAACCGGCCCGGCTATCCCATCGTGGATCACTTCACCTACTGCGTTTCCGGCGATGGGGACATGGAAGAAGGGATCACGCACGAGGCCGCTTCGCTGGCTGGACACCTGAAGCTGGGCAAGCTGATCTGCCTCTACGACGACAACCGGATGACCATTGATGGCCCGACCACGGTCTCCTTCACCGAGAACGTGAAGCAACGGTTCGACGCCTACGGCTGGCACGTCCAGGCTGTGGACGGCCACGACGTGGCAGCCGTCGCCGCGGCGTTGGCCGCGGCCCAGTCCGTCACCGACCGGCCCTCGCTGATCGCCTGCCGCACGATCATCGGCTACGGCAGTCCGCACACGCAAAACACAAACGTGGTGCACGCCACGCCGCTAGGCGCCGCAGAGGCCAGGCTGACCAAACGGGCGCTTGGCTTGCCGGAGGAGGAGACCTACTGGGTTCCCGACGAGGTGCGGGAGCACTGGCGCGGCCTCGCCGCGTTCGGCCAGCGGCAGCAGGAGGCGTGGAACGCCCTGTTCGCCCGCTACGCCGAGGCGTACCCCGACGCGGCGCAGACGTTCCGCCAGACCCTTGCCGACGAGCTACCCGCCGGATGGGATGCCGGCCTGCCGGCCTGGGAACCGGGCGTGATGGTTTCGCCCAAGGCCGCCTCCCAAAAGGTGCTGAACGTCATCGCCGGCCGGCTGCCGTCTCTGGTAGGCGGCTCGGCCGACCTGACCGACTCCAACCAGACCCGCGCCGCGGATGCCGTGGACATAGGCCCCGGCGACTTCCGCGGGCGCTACGTCCATTACGGCATCCGCGAGCACGCAATGGCCGGCATGATGAACGGGATGGCGCTCCACGGCGGGATCATCCCCTACAGCGGCACCTATCTGGTATTCTCCGACTACATGCGCGGCGCGGTGCGGTGCGCGGCGATGATGAAGGCGCCGGTGATCTACGTCTGGACGCACGACAGCGTGAGCGTAGGGCCGGACGGGCCGACGCACCAGCCGGTCGAGCACGCGGCCGCGCTGCGCTGCATCCCGAACCTGGTCGTGTTTCGCCCCGCGGACGCCAATGAGACGGTCGCGGCCTGGCGCTATGCCCTGACCCATCGCGACCGGCCAGTGGCCCTGCTGCTGGCGCGGCAAGCCCTGCCCGTTTTGCCGCAAAACGACCCGATTTCTGCGAGAAACCTGGTCGCTCAAGGCGCCTACGTGATCGCCGATGCGCCCGACGCCTGGCCCGATGTCATCCTGATCGCCGCCGGCTCGGAGGTCGCGGTGGCGTTGGCCGGCCGCGACCTGCTGGCGCAGGGTGGCGTCCAGGCCCGCGTCGTCAGCATCCCCAGTTGGGAACTGTTCCGGGAGCAGGATGCCGCCTATCGTGAGGCAGTCTTGCCGGCGGCGATCACTGCGCGCGTGGCGGTTGAAGCAGGCGTCACCTTCGGGTGGGAGCGCTGGGTGGGCCTTTCCGGCGCCATTATCGGGATTGACCGCTTCGGCGAATGCGGCCCCGGGCCGGAAGTGCTGGCCTACCTGGGCATCACGCCCGAGCACGTGGCCGAAGAAGCCTTGAGACTACTTGGGAGATAAGAGAGGAGACATTTTCATGGAACTAACGAGTAAAGAACGGTTTGATCGCATCTTGCAGCACCAACCGGTGGACCGCGTCGGCCTGTTCGAGGTCTACTGGAAGGAAACGGCCCAGAGATGGTCGGACGAAGGGCACTTTGCGCAGCCGGTGATGGTGAGCGATCATTTCGGCCTGGACGTGCGGCGCGTCGGCGGCGAGATCACCCCGATGGACTACCGCACCGCCAACCTGGTCGCCAACATCGACGCGGGTGAGCAGATCGTGGACGAGACGGACGCAGTGAAGCTCGTGCGCGACGGCAACGGCGCACTCCTGCGCTGGATCAAGAACGGATCGGGCGCGCCGGAGCACGTCGATTTCGCAGTCAGAGATCGCCGGAGCTGGGAAGAACACATTCGCCCATTTCTGCTCGACGAGCGGCTCTACGAACGGCGCATCAACTTCGGCATGTACCGGGCTTTGCGAGCCAAGTGCGCGCGGGACAATCGCTTCATGACCTGCGGCGTGGTCGGCGCGTTCGACCTGATGTCGCCCATGTGCGGCCACGAGCATCTGCTCATGGGCATGGCGCTCGATCCGGAGTGGGTGGGCGCCATGGCCGATCTCTACGCCACCGTGACGATTCGCCTGCTGGAGATCCTCTTCGAGCGGGAAGGGCTGCCGGACGGACTCTGGGTCTGGGATGACCTGGGGTTCAAGCACAGGCCGTTCATGTCCCCTACGATGTACCGCGCGCTGATCTATCCGGCGCACAAGAAGCTCTTCGACTTCGCCCACAGCCGCAAGCTGCCGGTGGTCCTACACTGCGACGGCTACGTGGAAACGCTCATCCCTTCTCTGATCGAAGCCGGCATCAACTGCCTGCAGCCCCTCGAAGTCAAAGCGGGCATGGATCTGGTCAAGCTGAAGAAACGATTCGGCGACCAAATCGCGCTGATCGGCGGCATGGACGTTCGCACCCTGGAGACCAACGATTGCCAGGTCGTCGAAGCGGAACTACTGAGCAAATTGCCCCTGGCGATGGCGGGCAGTGGCTACGTGCTGCAGGTGGATCACAGTGTCTCCCCCCTGGTGAATTACGAAACGTACAAGTACTTCGTCGAAAGAGGGCTGGAGATCGGGACCTACCGGGATTCAAGGTGAATTGAATGCTGGAAAAAGAAAACCTGCTCCGCGCCATCACGCGGAACAACCCCGACCACGTCCCCATCCGGCGGCTGGATGGCAGCATCTCCGGCATGGTGCGGATCATCTACAAGGACAGCCGGGCGCTGCTGAGCGGCGCCGACCGGTGGGGCGTCACCTGGGCGGGCGGCATCGCCGCGACCAGCGAGTGGGACGCCGAAATCCAGGGCTATCCGGTCAATCATCCGCTCCAAGACCTGTCCGAGCTGGACACGTATCCGTTCCCCGACCCAAACGAGCCGGGGATCATGGATGGCCTGATGGACGGCGTGGATCGCGAGCAGGTCTTGATCACGGGCGAAATCTGCTTCCCGGTTCAGGATCGCGGCCACCTGCTGATGGGGCTGGACAACTTCTGCATGGCCGCGGTGGATCAGCCCGACCGGGTGCGCGCCTTGCTGCGCCGGATCGCGGACTACCAAATCGGCATCGTGCGCCGGTATCTGGACATGGGGGCCGACATCATTCGGGGGTTGGACGACTACGGCGGCCAGCAGGCGCTCCTGCTCGGCCCCCGGCTGTGGCGCAGGCTGATCAAACCCGAGCTGGCTCGGATCGTCAAGGCCGCCAAGACCGGCGGGGCCTTCTTCTGGCTCCATTCCTGCGGCCACGTCATGGAGATCATCCCGGATTTGATCGATATCGGCGTGGACGTGCTCGACCCGGTGCAGGTGCGCGCCAACGATCAGGCGGAGGCCAAGCGCCTGTACGGGGACAAGATCTGCTTCATGGGCGGCATAGACACGCAACACCTGCTCTCGCTCGGCACGCCGGAGGAGATCGCCGCCGAGGTGCGGGAACGCATCCGCCTGCTCGCGCCGGGCGGCGGCTACATCCTGGCCCCGGACACGCTGATTCCCGTCCCGCCGGCCAATTATCGGGCCTACCTCGACGCGGGGGAGCGGTACGGTCGGTATACTTGAAACGATCACAAAGTGCGCTTTTGGGCGGCTGTCATTCTGAGCGGGTCTGCCCCTAACTTCTCGCGACGGCGAGCATCCAGCGAAGAATCTTATGCCGCCGCGAGACCCTTCGCTGGATTTTCGCCGCAACACACGTCACGGGATTAACCCGCTCAGGGTGACAAAGTGGCTCTTGCAGTACTCGAAAATGCAATTTGTGCCCGTGCGCAGTATATCCGGTGCGATGAGCAAGCCCTGCACCTGCGGCGGGCATTGACATCGGCATTTCTATCTCAAGAGGAGTCAACTGAAATGGGTGGCAACAAGAAGATCGTGGGGTTTGGCGAGCTGTTGCTGAGGTTGGGCACGCGCCAATTTCAGCGCTTCAGCCAGGCCAGGGAATTTGAGGCGTATTACACGGGGGCCGAAGCCAATACCTGTGTCTCCCTGGTCAATTTCGGCATGGAGGGCTACGTGGTCTCCAAAGTGCCTGCCAATGACATCGGGCAGGCCTGCATCAATTTTCTGAAGGGCCACGGGCTGAACACGGATTATATCGTGAGAGGAGGGGATAGACTGGGGCTGTTCTATCTCGAGACGGGAGCATCTCAGCGCCCCTCCAAAGTGATCTATGACCGGGCCAACAGCGCCATCACCACCTTGAAGAAGGGCGAGATTGACTGGAAGACGGTTCTTGAGGGCAAGGACTGGCTCCATTTCTCCGGCACGGCACCGGCGCTGGGCCCCAACATGCCCGAAGTGGTTGAAGAAGCGTGCCAGGTAGCCAAGGAGATGGGCGTCACGGTCAGTTGCGACCTGAATTACCGCAAGAAGCTGTGGTCGCCGGAAAAAGCGCAGCGCGTGATGACCGGCCTGATGGCCTACGTGGACGTTCTGATCTGCAACGAAGAGGATGCCGAGATGGTGTTTGGCATCAAGGCGGAAGGGGTTGACGTTCGCAGCGGCCGCCTGGAGGCGGAGAAGTACCAGGATGTAGCCCGCCAACTCCGCCAGCGGTTCGGCTGCAAACACATCGCGATCACGCTGCGCGAGAGCCTGTCGGCGACGTTCAACAACTGGTCGGGCGTGCTATACGATGGCGCGCAACTGTATCGCAGCCGAAGCTACAGCATGTACGTGATTGATCGTGTCGGCGGCGGTGATTCGTTCGGCGGCGGCCTGATCTACGGCCTGCTGACCGGGATGCCCCTACAAGACGTGATCGAGTTCGCCGCCGCAGCCTCCTGCCTGAAGCATTCGATTCCTGGCGACTTCAATCTCGCTTCCCTGGAAGAAGTGAAGGCATTGATGGCGGGCGATGCATCGGGAAGAGTTCAACGATAACGAAAGGGGAAGAACCATGATAGTAGACCTGCTGGCCAATTCACAGTTGTACGATGTCTTAAGCCCCAGGATCAGGCGCGCCTTCGAGTATCTGCATCAAACCGATCTGGCGGCGCTTGAGCTGGGTAATCACGAGATAGACGGCAAGAACATCTACGTCAGGGTGCAGCAATATGCCACCCGGCCGCAAGAGCAGGGGGTCTGGGAGGCGCATCGCCGCTATATTGATTTGCAGGTCATCGTTGAAGGGGCAGAGCGCATCTGCTATGCGCCATTGAGCCGATTGACCCCTGGCGCGTATGATGAGGCCAAGGACTTCTGGCGTCTGTCGGGCGAAGGGGATTCCGTCACCCTGCCGAGCGGTAGCTTCATGCTCCTGTGGCCGACCGATGGTCATATGCCGTGCCTGGCCGTGCCCGGAACTGCGGGGCATGCTATGGATACGCCAGTGCTGGTCAAGAAAGTGGTGGTCAAGATCGCGGTCGAATGACAGACCGCCTGAGAAGGGAGATCGCATGTCTACAAAGCAAAAAGTCCTCGATGCTCTGCGAGAAACGGGCATTATTGCCGTCATCCGAACGGACAATCCGGGTGACCTGGTGGGGGCGGCCAAGGCTCTCTGCGAGGGAGGCGTCAGGTTGATCGAGATTACCATGACCATTCCCGGCGCGCTCAAGATCATCGAAGAAGCCGTTTCTCAGTTGAAGCATGAGGACGTGTATATCGGCGCAGGCACGGTTCTCGACAGCGAAACAGCCAGGGCCGTCATCCTGGCCGGGGGCAAGTTCGCGGTAGCGCCCATCTTCAGCCAGGCCATGGTCACCCTGTGCAACCGCTACAGCGTGACCGTGATGGCAGGCGCGCTCACGCCTCAGGAGATCTTCAATGCCTGGGAGGGCGGCTCGGACGTGGTCAAGGTCTTCCCCGCCAACATCGGAGGGCCGGCCTTCATCAAGAGCGTCAAAGAACCTCTGCCACAGATCGAACTGCTGCCAACCAAAGGCGTGACGCTGCAGAACACCCCGGACTTCATCAAGGCCGGTGCGATCGGCGTGGGCGTCGGCAGGGAGCTGATCGGCAACGATCTCATCAAGGGCAGAGATTACAGGCAGATCAAGGAAAACGCGGAGAGATTCATCAAGGTTGTTCAAGGCGCGAAGGCGGAGATGCAGGGTTAGGCGCTTACCAGTCGGCTACGGTTGAAACCGTAGCCTGGCATCGCCAAAACCCGTTGAAACGGGTTGACGCACGGGCCGCAGTGCGTTTCAACGCACTTTTCGTACCAGACGGTGATTTCAATCACCGGCAGAAAACCACAGGAGATCGAAGAAAATGAAATCGGACAAGAAGGCGGTGTTCTTTGGCGAGTTGATGATGCGACTGGCCACCAAACGATATGAACGGATCGTGCAAGCGAGAGAAATGGAGGTGGACTACACCGGCGCCGAAGCCAACGTCGGCGTCTCATTGGTGAACTACGGCCTGCAAAGCTACATCGTC
>JAPLHB010000203.1 GCA_026389845.1 Chloroflexota bacterium | reverse complement strand
ACTTTGTATTTCACCCCCGCCGCGCTGGGCTACCTGGCGCAGTTCATCCTGGCGCTGCTGATCGCGGGCTATTTCATCGCCCGGCTGCTGCCGCGCCGCGCCGATCGGCCGGCGCATCGGGTGCTGCTGACCGCCTTTTTCGCCTGCATCACCCTGCTGACCCTGCTTTTGATCCTGGAGGCCGCGCTGCCGTCCGGCGAGCGCTGGTACGCCGTGATCCTGCAAGCCCCTGTGCTGTTCCTGGGTATCATCCTGCTGCAGCAATTCGCCTATCGCTTCCCGGAGCGCCTGCACCCCAAATGGGAGGCGTGGCTGGTGCTCGCATTCAACCTCCGATTTATCCTGGAAGAAGTCACAACTGCTATCTACCGCTTTGAGCGGTTGACCTGGGGGCAGGTACGCTTCCGCGGCGCTGAGATGGATTATCCAATTGCCCTGGGGCTGCTGTGGGCGGGGGTGGTGGTTCTGCGGCAGTCGTTGGCCGCCTCGGCGCGGCAGCGGGCAGGGGACGCGGGTAGGGGCGGGGTCACCCCGCCCCTACCCACCCCGCCCCTACAGCGTTTGTTGCACGCCCTCTGGCGACCCTTCCGCGATCTGTGGCGACCGCAGGGGCAGGCCGCGCGTACCGCGCGGGCCTTGATGCTCGTCTATCTGCTGCCCTTCGGCATCAGCCTGCTGACGATCCTCAGGTCCTACTACGGCATTCCGCAGGAGCTGCTCCAACTGAGCCGTTCCCTGGGCATCATGCTGGCCCTGGCGGCCTTTGCCATCGTCTACCTCAACCACCTGCCGGAAACGACGTCTTTCATGGTGCGGCTGGTGGGCGCGACCCTGGTGACCCTGCTGACCGTGTTGGCCGCGGTGGGCTGGCTGGTGACGCCGGCTTACGCTGCGCAGTATCGCCCGGTCTTTCCCGATCAACGCACCCTGCGCTTCACGCCGAACGCCGCCGGTGGTTACGATCTCAGCCTGGCGTCGTTCCGCTTCGAGCGCGACCTGGGGGCCAGCTTCATCAAGCCCCCCGTGCTGGACGCTGCCGGTCGCTCCTTCGTAGAAAGCCAGGCGCAACACGATTTCGTCTTCCCGTTTTTCGGCCACACCTACGACCGTGTGTACGCCAACCTCGATGGCACGATCGTCCTGGGCCACACTGTGCCCAGCTATAGCGACTACTCCTACCACTACGGCAGCATTCCGCTGCTCATGCCGCTGCTGCTCGACCTGGCCCCGGAGGAGACCGGGCGGGGCGACGCCTTCGTCCGGCAAGAGGCCGACCGGCTGATCGTCACCTGGCAGCGCGTGCCCGCGTTCTATCGGCGGGAGGCGGTCTTCACGTTTCAGGCGATCCTCTATCGCAGCGGCGTCTTCGAGTTCTCCTACGATGGCCTGCCCGCGGCGCTGCCCTATCGCCCCGACGACGAACCGTCGGCCAACGTGTGGGCCATCGGCGCGACCCCTGGCGACCCTTCGACTCGCTCAGGGCAGGCTGTGACGCGCTCGCCGCGGCGCATCGCGCTGGCGGACCTGATCCAAGGCAGCACTAACATCATCAGCAGCGGGTCGGCGGGCCTGGTGCAGGACTACTACCTGGACTTCCGGGAGCATCTGCACACGCTGCTGCTGCCCCTGGCCTACCTGATACTCGGCTCTAGCCTGCTGATGCTGCTGGCCTTTCCCTGGCTGTTCCGGCTCAACCTGGTCAAGCCCCTGGAGACGTTGCTGGCCGGGGTGCGCCGCGTCAACGCCGGCGACCTGCAGGCGGCCATGCCCATCTATTTCCGTGACGAGATCGGCTTCCTGACCGCATCGTTCAACAGCACGGTGGCGAAGTTGCGCGACCTGGTCGCCACGCTGGAGACGCGCGTGGCCGAGCGCACCGCCGACCTGACGCAGGTCAACGCGCGGCTGCGGCAGGAGATAGACCAGCGCGAGGCGACACAGGCGCAACTGCTGGTGCAGCAGCGCGCGTTGGCGGCGGCCGAGGAACGCGAGCGGCTGGGACGAGAGCTGCACGATGGCCTGGGCCAGGTGATGGGCTACATCAACGTGCAGTCGCAGGCCGTGCAAACCCTGCTGGCCGAGGGCCAAACGGCCGCGGCGCAGACCAATCTGCACCAAATGACTCAGGCCGCGCAAGACGCCCACGCCGATATCCGCAACTACATCCTGGGGCTGCGCCTCCCGGCCACAGCCCCGGGCGACCTACGCCAGACCCTGGAGACCTATTTGCGCCAGTTTACCGAGCAGTACGGGATCCAGGCCACCTTGAGCTATCCGGCCGACCCACCCTGCGCCCCCTTTGCGCCGGCCGTGGAAGAGCAGGTCATACGCATCGTGCAAGAGGCGCTGACGAACGTCCGCAAGCACGCCGGCGCCACCCGCGTGGAAGTGCTCTTCAGTTTCACAGGCGAGCAGGCGCAGGTCATCATCTCGGACGATGGTGGTGGATTTCGGATTTCGGATTTGGGATTGCGGAATGACGAGTCTCCAGCGGAAATCCCGCTCCACTCCGTTCCGGGGGCCATAGTCCGCAATCCCGCTGCGCTGGACGCAAGCAGTCCGCAATCCGCAATCGGCAATCACTTCGGCCTCAGCATCATGCGCGAACGGGCCGCGCAAGTGGGCGGCCGCCTGGAGGTGCGCTCCACGTCCGGCCAGGGGACGCGGGTGCTGCTCACCCTGCCATGCTCCGCCTCGATGCCGGATGACAAGGATGAAACGCGGGAGATGCGCGTCCTGTTGGTGGACGATCACCCGCTCTTCCTGGACGGTCTGCGCAACCTGCTGGTCGCTCGCGGGGTCAACGTGATCGGCCTGGCGCGCGATGGGCTGGAGGCGCAGGAGCGGGCCATCGCCCTGCGCCCCAACCTGATCGTCATGGATCTGGAGATGCCGCGCTGCAACGGCCTGGAGGCGGTGCGGGCCATCAAAGCGCAACTGCCGGAGATCAAGATCGTCATGCTCACCGTGTCGGAAAGCGAAGGCGATCTCTTCGAGGCCATCAAGAGCGGCGCATCGGGGTACTTGCTCAAGAGCCTGGACGCCGGCGAGTTCGTCAAGCTGTTGGCCGGCGTCATGCGCGGGGAAGCGCCGTTGCCGCCTGCGCTGGCCGCCCGCCTCGTGGCGGAATGGGCGCACTCCCTCCCCCCTCGCAGGGGGGACGAGAGGGGGGTCCCCGCCGACCTGCCCCCGCGCCAGTGGGAGATTCTGCAACTGGTGGCCCGGGGCATGACGTACAAAGAGGCCGGCGCGGCCCTGCATCTGAGCGAGGAAGGCGTCAAGTATCACATGGGGCGGATCCTGGAGCTTCTGCACCTGGCCAATCGCGAGCAGGCTGTCGCCTACGCCCGACGGCATGGTGACAAAGTGACACGGTGACAGGGTGAGGGGGTGGCAGGGTGAGGGGGTGACAGGGTGACGGGGTGATAAAACTCACTCACGAACCGCCAGGTTGCCGTATCCGCACAGAACCTTCATCAAGCAGCTTCCATCATGAGCGGCTCGATACGTTCTTCGCCCACCACTTTGCGTGCGTACAGCAGAGAGGCGCGGATATCGTCCGGCTCCAGCCATGGATAGGCTTCCAGCAGGGTCTGCGGCGTGTCACCTGCCGCCAACATCCCCAGGACATGCTCGACCGCCAGGCGATGCCCGCGGATGATGGGCTTGCCGCCGAAGATGCTTGCGTTCAGTGTGACCTGAGCCTTTTCAAGCTCTCTCCCCCAAGTTCCCCCTGTTCCCCCTGTTCCCCCGAGTTCCCTCAGTTCCCCCCCCCACCCCCGCTACACTTTAACTACACTTTTACTACACCTCAGGGGTAGTGACTTCCGCCCTCATTTATGCAATACTCTATCTTGTGAAGCGTATCCTCCTTTGCGGCAACTCCATCTCCCTGGCCGGACTGGCCGCTAGCTTGTGCCTCCAGTCCGAGCTGGCGGTGGTCCCCGTCGACCTGGCTGACCTGCGCGCCTCGCCCTGCCCGGACGACGTGGTGATCGTTGACGCGGCGCGGACCGCCGAGGCGCTGGCCCTCCTACAATCACACCCCGCCTGGCGCCTGCTCAGCGTGGACGCGGCCACCGGTACGCTGACCACCTACGCCGCGCAATCGCACCTGGTGCAGGGGATGGATGAGATTGTGCGATACCTGACGGGGTACACGAGTAGACCAGGAGATGGGTAGACAAGAGGGAGGAATCAGCCTATGAGCGAATAAGCAAATCCACAATCCGAAATCCGAAATCTGCAATCAAAAAAGGAGATGGTCCAATGAAACAGTATGGTGCGGAGTTCTTCGGAACGTTTTGGCTGGTTCTGGGCGGCTGCGGCAGCGCGGTGTTGGCTGCGGCTTTCCCGAACGTCGGGATTGGATTACTTGGAGTAGCCCTGGCGTTCGGTCTGACGGTCTTGACCATGGCCTTTGCCATCGGTCACATTTCGGGCTGCCATCTCAATCCGGCAGTCTCCATCGGCTTATGGGCGGGAGGCCGTTTCCCGGCGAAGAAGTTACTCCCCTACATCGTAGCCCAGGTGCTCGGCGGCATTGTCGCTGGCGGTGTCCTCTATCTGATCGCGAGCGGCAAGGCGGGCTTCAGTGTATCCGCCGGCTTCGCATCCAACGGCTACGGCGAGCATTCGCCCGGCGGCTACTCGTTGCTGGCGGCATTGTTGACCGAGATTGTCATGACCATGATGTTCCTGCTCGTCATCCTCGGCGCCACCGACAAGCGGGCGCCGCAAGGCTTTGCTCCGATCGCGATCGGCTTGTGCTTGACCTTGATCCACCTGATCAGCATTCCCGTCACCAACACGTCAGTCAACCCCGCCCGCAGCACGGGGGTCGCTCTGTTCGTCGGCGGCTGGGCCATCGCGCAACTCTGGCTCTTCTGGGTGGCGCCGATTGTCGGTGGGGTGTTGGGAGCAATCGTTTATCGCTTTATTGGGCCAACCGAGAAGTAGAAAAGCCCAACCCCTGGGTGAAGCCGGCCGCTGCTTCGCAGCGTAAGGGACGCGTGCCGCGCCAGCGTAGTCGTGGGCGGGCACGAGCGCCTTGCCAGTCCTGCAGCGGCGGCTTCCTCGCACCGTTGGGCTTTCGTGAGTCCTTGAGTTGCGGTTTTGGTGGACAACAACTATACTACGCAAGCCTTTTCAGCTCCTATCTAGCTCACCGCAATCTTGGCGAGGCTATTGATTTACCTCTATCAACAATTCGACCGCGAAACCGGCTATCAACACACAGACCTGATCCCAAAGCTGGTCAAGCAGGAAAAGGAAGCCTGGCGGCGTCAGCAACTGGGCTGGCGCTACTATACTGCACACGGGCATAGACTGCGTTTTTCGCGGCGCTGAAACCTTGGCTTTGTCACCCTGAGCGGGTTGGTCCCGTGCAGTGCGTCGCGGTGAAAATCCAGCGAAGGGTCTCGTTGCGGGACGGATTCTTCGCTGGATGCTCGCCGTCACGAGAAGTCAGGGGTAGACCCGCTCAGAATGACAGCCGCCTACAAGCGCATTTTGTGACCGTGCCGAGTATACCCGATATTTCCGGGCAAATTCGTCGCCAGACTGAAGCAATACGCCCAGGCGGTCGAGAGATACAGAAGCGGCCTTTGATAAGGGGGCACGCCAGATGACGATGCAGACTCGCACGATTCGCCTGATTCAAGACATCTTAAGAGCCAATGTGACTGAGCGCCCCGACAAAGTGGCGCTGATTTGCGAAAACCGGCGGCTGACCTATGCCCAGATTGACGCCATGGCCGACCGGCTGGCGAACGCATTTCGAAAGAACGGCGTTCAGGATGGCGATCGCATCCTGTTCCATTTACTCAACAGCAGTGAGCTGGTGGTCAGCATCTTCGCCGCGCTCAAGGCCAACGCGGTCTTTTCCGTGATTGATTATGCCAACACGTTCGACACCCTGCGTTACATCGCCGCCGATTGCGAGGCCGCAGCCGTGGTCACCTACGACCATCAAGCCGAGTCGGCTGCCCGCCTGTTGCAGGATGTTCCCTCTTTGCGATTCGCCGTCTTGACTGGTCGAGGCGCCAGGCAGCCTGTCCCCAACCTGCTGGCCTTCGATGCGATCCAGGAAGACTATCCGCCCGATCCTCCTCCCCAGAGCATGATTGATCGTGACCTGGCTTACCTGATCTACACCTCCGGAACCACCGGAAAGCCCAAGGGGGTCTTGGTCACTCATCGGAGTTCCCTTTTCACGATTGAAAGCGGCATCGAGTACCTTGGCCTGTCTGAGGATGACATTCACGCCAGTCCGCTGCCGCTGTCATTCAGCCCGGGCATCAACCAATTACTACAGACGTTCCGGATCGGCGGTACGCTGATCCTGGAAAGATCGTTTGCTTATCCCGTCATGACACTCAAGAGAATGGCCGCTGAGGGTGCAACCGGATTCGCCGGTGTGCCCACCATTCTTGCCCTTCTGCTGCAAATGGATTCAAGCCGCTACGACTTGAGCCGTCTGCGCTATGTGAGTAGCATCGGCGCAGCCTTGGCCCCCAGCATCATTCAGCAAATCCGTCAGAGGCTCCCTCGCGTGGCGATCTTCTCGACTTACGGCATGGCTGAGGCGTCCTACTCGCTGGGTTTGGAGCCTGCCCAGATAGACCAACGCCCCACATCGGTGGGCAAGCCGTTTCCGGGCACTCAAGCCTGGATCATTGAGGAAGATGGCCGACGACTTGGACCAGACCAGATCGGCGAGCTGGTCGTGCGCGGCGGCCACATACGCAGCGGTTACTGGAACGATTCGGCGGCCACGGCGCAACGTTTCCGGCCCGGCTCTATCCCTGGTGAGCTGGTTTGCTTTACCGGCGACGTGTTCCGTATGGACGAGGAAGGCTACTTCTACTTCGTGGGGCGCAGCGACGAGATCATCAAGAGCGGCGCCAAGAAAGTGGCGCCTAAGGAGATCGAAAACGCGTTGTATGGCCTCTCAGGCGTTCTCGAAGCAGCGGCCATCGGAGTCCCCGATCCGCTTTTGGGCCAGGTGATCAAGGCCATTGTCGTGTTGAGTGAGCAAGCTCGCAGTTCCTTGACCGTTCAGGACATTCTGAGACATTGCCACCAGACGTTGGAAGAGTTCAAAGTGCCGCGCCAGATAGAGATCAGAGATAGCCTGCCCAAGACTCCCAGTGGCAAAATCAAAAAAACAGACCTGGCATAAAGAGGACATCCCATGGAAAAAGTCGTCATATTCGGAACTTCAGCAGGAGCGGCGCTCAGTCATTTCTGCCTGACCCATGATTCGCCGCACGAAGTCGTGGCGTTTACGGTGGATCGGAGCTACATCAAGGAAGAGCAGTTCTGCGGACTGCCGGTGATTCCTTTCGAGGAGATCGAGTCCATCTACCCGCCGCACGACCACAAGATGCTGGTGGCTCTCCTCGCTAACCGGGTGAACAAGACAAGAGCAGAAAAGTATCATCAGGCGAAGGCAAAAGGGTACGAGTTGATCAGTTACATCAGCTCGAAGGCGATCACCTGGCCCGACCTGGTCGTCGGGGATAACTGCTTTATCGGCGAGGGCAGCATCTGCAGGCCTTTCCTCAAGATTTGCAACGACGTCATGATCATGGCTGGCGCCTTCCTTGGGCACGATTCGGTGATCAAGGATCATTGTTTCATCGCCTCTCGAGCGACCCTGCTGGGGGCGGTCACTGTGGAGCCTTATTGCTGTATCGGGGCCAACGCGACGATTTTGGACGGTGTAACGGTTGCCGGAGCGTGCGTGATAGGCGCCGGGGCAGTAATTCAAGAAAATACGCGCGAGAAGGGTGTCTACAAAGTAGGTCCGCCGACCCTGTTGCCGCTGCCCAGTGACAGGCTGGAGAACATCTTATTTCGGGGGCGATGATGACCGAAAAGCAAGGTGTTCGGGATTTCTTGACCACGTTGGCTAACAAAGAGGTGCGGATCGGGGACGACGACTCCCTGTTAGCCACCAAGCTGCTTGACTCCCTCAAGGTGGCCGAGTTGATCGTCTTCCTCGAAGATCACTACCAGGTGACTTTCGATAGTGATGAATTGACACCTGACAACCTGGATACGATCAATGCGATCGCCGGCCTTCTGGAGCGGAAGGGCGTTTCGTGAAACTGGCAGCCATGCAGCCGTATTTCTTTCCATACCTCGGCCAGTTCGATCTGATCAATCAGGCCGACGTGTGGATCGTTTACGATGTGGCGCAGTACATCCGCCACGGCTGGGTCAATCGCAACCGCGTCTTGCATCCCACTTCCGGCTGGCAGTATATCCTTGTGCCGATGAAAAAACACCCGTTCACGACGCCCATCAATCAAATGGAGATCGCGAGCGAGATTGATTGGAAAACGAGAATCTTCAGGCAGTTGCAGCACTATCACACGGACGCGCCGTATTATTCTCAGGTGACCGGTTTTCTGGAGGAGTGTCTTGCCAATCCGGAGAATAACCTGGCGCGACTGAACACGCGACTCTTCCGAAAGACCTGCCGCTGGTTGGGCATTGACACGCCCATCTACGTGTTTTCGGAAATGGATCTCGCGATGACACCAGTGCGCGGGGCAGAGGACCTGGCGTTGAGCATCTGCCAGGCAGTTGGCGCCAGTGAATATATCAATCCGCCGGGAGGGGCCGGGCTGTACAACGCTGAAAGACTCGCGAAACACGGCACAAAGCTCACCATCCAATCGTTTACCAACATGACCTATGACTGCGGCAGGTGTCATTATGAACCGGCCCTGTCCATCATTGACGTGATGATGTGGAATTCGCCTGAACAAATCAAGCATTACCTGGATACCTTTCGCCTGAAGCAGGAAAAAGGCGAGGCAACATGACTGACACGCTCATCGGCAGCGCCAGCCAGCGAAAACTGGCTATCCTGGGCGGCGAACCTGCATTCAAGTCCGCCCTTCATGTCGGGCGTCCCAACATCGGAGACCGCCAGCAGTTCATGGAGTACGCCAACCGGATTTTCGATAACCGCTGGCTGACCAACTGTGGTCCATTTGCAAGCCAGTTCGAGCAGGAACTAAGCGAATTCCTGGGCGTGAAGCATTGCATGGCTATTTGTAACGCCACTATTGCGCTTGAAATCGTTATTCGCGCTTTGGGTCTGACGGGTGAAGTGATCGTACCATCCTTTACCTTCATCGCTACGGCGCATTCCCTGCAATGGCTGGGTGTCACGCCGGTCTTTTGCGATATTGACCCACAAACCCACAATCTGGACCCCGAAGGCGTCGAGCAACTGATCACCCCGCGCACGACGGGCATCATCGGCGTACACGTGTGGGGCAGGCCGTGCGCAGTGGACGCTTTGCAGCAAATCGCCCGCGCCAGGAACTTGAAATTGATGTTCGATGCTGCCCATGCCTTTGGCTGTACTCATGCAGGCAAGATGATCGGCGGCTTCGGGGATGCTGAGGTCTTCAGTTTCCATGCCACCAAGTGTTTCAACACCTGCGAAGGCGGGGCGATCACAACCGACGACGATGCCGTGGCTGCCAGGGTCCGCTTGATGAGAAATTTCGGTTTCGCCGGTTACGATGACGTGACCTGCGTGGGCACCAATGGCAAAATGAGCGAAGTCTCGGCCGCGATGGGCTTGACTAATTTGCAGTCCTTGGACGAGTTCATCTGTGCCAACTATCGTAATTATCGCAAGTACCAACAAGAAATCGGTGACATCCCAGGATTGTCCCTGATCCATTACGACGAAAGCGAAAGAGGCAATTATCAATACATGGTCGTGGAAGTTGATCCGCAAATAACGGGATTGCATCGCGACGGTCTGATCAAGGTGCTGCACGCAGAAAATGTGCTGGCACGGCGCTATTTCTGGCCCGGCTGTCATCGCATGGAACCGTATCGCTCGCATTTCCCCAATGCTTCTTTAACGCTGCCCAGGACCGAGGAGGTCGCCGAGCGCATCATGGTGCTGCCAACCGGTTCCAGCATCACCGAACAGGACATCGAGACGATTTGCGACATCCTGCGCGCCGCAATTGCCAACGCCAGTGAGGTTCATCAACGTGTCGCAGGTCATGGATCATTCTTGAAGCCATTGTAGTAAGTGAACTATGGACACGCGTTCTTATCGCATCTTGCTCGCGAGCATTGCCAGCATTGCTCTCGTCGCGCTCATCATGCAGGCGACCCGGTACAACGGCGCCGCCACAACGTATACGCTGCCAGGCGGCACTCCCTCGTACTCGCTATTCCTGCCCCTGGTTGCACACGAAGCGCTACTGATCGCGACACCGACGGCGACTCACACGCCGACCCATACGCCTGCTGCCACGCTAACAGACACGCCAACGAGTACGCGGACTGACACACCGACGGCGACGCGCACGCCGAATTACACGCCGACCCATACGCCTGCAGCCACGTTAACAGATACGCCAACGAGTACGCGGACGCGCACGCCGACGGCGACGCACACGCGGACTCGCACGCCGACCCATACACCTACTGCTACACCCATCATCGTTGATCCTGGCCAGATTCCGTGCGCCGACCTGACAAATCTTGAATTGCCAGACACCACGATTACAGTATCTGAGATTGTCTGGCCGGGGTGGCAGTCGCCGGGACCCTACGAGCAAGTCCAAATTGACAGAATCATTTGCCGAGTTACGGGAAGGATCGCACCCTCCATCAATTTCGAATTGTGGCTACCTCTGACTACGGGAGACAAGCCCTGGAATGGCAGATTCAATGGCGTTGGGAATGGCGGCCTGGCGGGTTACATTCGGTACTCTCGTATGCTGGCTGCGCTGAAGAACGGCTATGCCACTGCCGGCACCGATACCGGTCATCAAGCCGATGCCACGGACGGGAGATGGATGGTCGGCCATCCAGAACTGCTGGTGGATTTTTCGTATCGGGCGATCCATGAAATGACCCTGGATGCCCAGGCAGTCATCCTGGCCTATTACGGGCAGGGGCCTCAGTATTCGTACTTTACCGGCTGTTCTGGGGGTGGACAGCAGGCATTGGCGGAGGCGCAGCGGTATCCTGCTGATTACGACGGTCTTGTCGCCGGCGCGCCCGCCAACTACCGGACACATTCGTGGCCGGGTGAAATCTGGCCACCCTACGTGACACATAGGAGCGCCGAAAATGTCATTCCGGCAGGCAAGCTATCCACCATCTACCAGGGGGCGCTTGCCGCCTGTGATGCTAACGACGGCCTGGTGGATGGCGTGATCAGTGATCCCCTTCATTGCCGCTTTGATCCCGCGGTGCTATTGTGCCAGGGTCAGGATGGCGCCGATTGCCTCACAGCGGGAGAGGTGGATTCGGTCAGGCTGATCTATGCCGGATTGAACGATCCAACCACCGGGGAGCAGTTCTGGCCTGGCCTTGAGCCGGGCAGCGAGGTCGGCTGGATCGGCTGGGGCGCTCTGCTCCCCGAGCCGTTTGACCTCCCATTGGCCTACTTTAAATACCTGTTATTCGCCGAGAATTCAGGTTGGGATTGGAAATCCTTTAACTTTACAGATCCACAAGATTTCGCCATCCTGACTGACGCGGATGCCAGGTATGGGCCGATCCTCAACGCTATCAACCCTGATCTCTCCACCTTCCAGGCGCTCGGTGGCAAGCTCATCATGTACCACGGATGGGCTGATCAACAAGTCGCTCCGCGCAACAGCATCAACTACTATAACAGCGTAGTGTCCACCATGGGCAGCGAAGCCGAGACGCAGGAATTCTTGCGCCTCTACATGGTGCCCGGGATGATGCACTGCGGAAGTGGGACAGGTCCACCCCTCTTCGATACCCTCGCGGCGGTCAGGCAGTGGGTCGAACAGGGGATCGCGCCGGCCGAGATGGTCAGCCTCGATGGTGCTCGTCTGCTGTGTCTATACCCGCAGGTTGCCAGGTATACAGGGGACGGTAGCACGAACGACACGAAGGATTTTGCCTGTGTCAAGCCGTAGCAAAAAAAAGTATGAGACGAGGTGATTCTCTGATGGCAGGTCCAACAGTCTAAATGGCGGTTCTTTTGGGGAGGAACCTGGTGATGGCTATATATCTGGTGACCGGCGGCGCTGGCTTCATTGGCTCACACATCGTAGATGAACTCGTGCAGCGAGGCGAGCGAGTGAAGGTGTTGGACGACTTTAGCACCGGCCGCCGCGAGAATCTGTTAGGCGCAAGAGGACAGATTGAATTGTTTGAAGGCGATATTCGGAACCGCCAGGTGGTCCAGTTAGCGATGCAGGGTGTGGATTACGTACTGCATCAAGCGGCGCTGCCTTCGGTGCCCCGCTCGGTGGCCGATCCCCTGACGACGAACGAGGTCAACGTAACGGGCACGTTGAATGTGCTGGTTGCGGCGCGTGAGGCGCGCGTCAGGCGGGTGGTATACGCTTCATCTTCTTCGGTGTACGGCAATAACCCAGCGCTGCCCAAGCACGAGACTATGCCCATCGGCCCACTCTCGCCCTATGCCACATCCAAACTGGCAGGTGAAAATTACTGCCGAGCCTTTCATCACGTATACGGTTTGCCAACCGTAGCACTACGTTACTTCAATGTGTTCGGCCCGCGGCAAGATCCGACTTCACAGTATGCCGGGGTGATGCCTAGGTTTATCGTTGCCCTGTTGCGCGATGAATCGCCAACGATCTATGGCGATGGGACGCAATCGCGGGACTTTACCTATGTAGCGAATGTGGTACAGGCTAATTTGCTGGCTTGCTACAGTCAGGAGGCAATCGGGCAGGTGATGAACGTAGCTTGCGGTGAACGACATACCCTACTTGACCTGCATAGCGAACTGAAGGCGCTGATCGGCAAGAATATCCGGCCGGTCTTTGGCCCTGCCCGGGTCGGTGACGTGAACCATTCTCTGGCAGCCATTGACCTGGCATCCCGGCTGTTAGGCTACCGGCCGAGTGTAGGATGGCACGAGGGTCTGCGGCGTACGGTGATGTGGTACAAAGACCAGACTGGGAGCATACGGTGAATGTAGCGTCTATGAAGGTAGTGTACACCAACTACGGACCTATTTCCAAAAGAGCGCGCTTCTTGCTGCAACTGGTAACCAATACCCTGCGTTCAATGGGCAAACAAAAAGTATTCTGCATCGGCAAGAATAAGACCGGCACGACTTCGATGGCCCGCGCGTTCAGTGAGCTGGGGCTGGTTGTAGGGGCGCAATCGTTGGCCGAGCGACTGCTGCACGATTGGGCGCGCCGAGACTTTCGCAGGCTCTTTTTGTACTGCCATACAGCGCAGGCGTTTCAGGACGTCCCTTTCAGTCTCCCCTACACATTCCAGGCATTGGACCAGAGATTCCCGGGCAGCAAATTCATCTTGACCATGCGTGACAGCCCTGAACAATGGTACAACTCGCTGACGCGTTTTCATGCGGCTTTATTTGGGCATGGTCGCATCCCCACCGCGGAGGACTTGAAGGCCGCCAGATACGTCTATCCGGGTTTTATGTATGAAGCCAACCGACTTCTCTATAGTACTCCAGAGGATGATCTATACAACAGAGATGCCTTGATTGCCGGCTACAATGCGCACAACAACGCCGTATTAGCATATTTTCGACACAGGCCGGAGGATTTGTTGGTGCTCAACGTGGCGGAACCCGGCGCTTACGATAAACTGTGCCGATTTCTTGAAAGACCATGTGTAGGGAAGGATTTCCCGTGGGAGAATAGAACTGCCAACATAGAAAACAAGTCGGGGACGCGATCGTCGTATGACGTGAAGGGTCAGCCGTTTATGAACACCGAAATCTACAAGCAGGCGCCCTCGTAATGGACGATCTAAGGGACAGGACACTCGTAGGGTTATCCTGGAATTTGCTGGAACAAGTGGGGAATCAAGTCATCTCCTTCGTTCCCACCATTGTTCTTGCCCGCCTGCTGGCGCCGGAGCAATTCGGCTTAATCGGTATGCTCTCCTTGTTCATTGCGGTTGCGAACGCCTTTTTGGACAGCGGTTTCGGCGTCGCCCTCATCCAGAAGCGAGATGCCACGCACCTCGATGAGTGTTCGATTTTCTATTTCAATATATTGGTCGGCGGGATTTCTGTTCTCGTCCTGTTTTTTAGCGCGCCTCTGATCGCCGCTTTTTTTCAACAGCCGATTCTGGTCGGACTGACGCGCTGGATGTCACTCGATATCCTGATCAATTCCTTCGAACTGATTCAGACTACGCTGCTGACCCGCGCCATTGACTTCAAGACGCAGATCAAGGCCAACCTGTTCGCGACCCTGTTTGCCGGCATTTTCGGCGTGGCGGCGGCGTATTTCGGCCTTGGCGTATGGAGCCTGGTCATCCAGACCCTGTCCGGTTCCATACTGCGCACCCTCACCCTGTGGCGGTTGAGCGCCTGGCGTCCGGCGCTCGTTTTTAGCCTGGCCTCGCTCAGGGGGATGTTCGGCTTCGGCTCGCGGATGCTCTTATCGGGGCTGATCGCCGTGTTTTTCGACAACCTGTACCAGATGTTCATCGGCAAGGTATTCTCGGCCGCCTCTCTGGGCTACTACACCCGTGCTGCGTCTTTACGGGGAGTCGTGATCGACACTACGTCCAGCGCTATAGGCCGGGTCATGTTTCCCGCTTTGGCGTCCATCCAGGATGATCCTGAACGCCTGAAACGGAGCTATCGTAAGTCCGCGGTGTTGTCCGCTTTCGTTCACTTTCCGATCATGATTGGCTTGATCGTGGTCGCGCGCCCGCTGATTGCCTTGCTCTTCTCTACAAAGTGGGATGACTGCGTGGTGTTTTTTCAACTGATGTGTGCGGCCGGACTTCTCTATCCTCTTCAGATTATCAATCTTAATATCCTGAAGGTCAGGGGCCGTTCGGATCTGTTCCTTAACCTTCAGGTCATCAGGCGGATTCTGATCATCGCCAACATCCTGATCGCCTATCGTTGGGGCATCAGTGCCATATTGCTCGGTCAGGTGGTGATTTCGGGGATCGCGTACTTGTTGAACAGCTTCTACTCCGAAAGGTTGATCGCGTACCCGATAAAGGCTCAAATCCTGGATGTGCTGCCTTCGTTTCTGCTTGCAGGGCTGATGGGGGGTGGGATGTTGCTCGTTGGCATCGCGATTGGGCCGACAAACGATTTCCTCCGCCTGGTCGCCCAGGTTGGAATCGGCGTGATCCTCTACCTGGCCCTAAACTGGTTTCGGAAATCGGGACCCTTGTATGAGGTCGTGGGGATCGTGTGGGGGTGGGCGGCTCGTCTGTTGAAGAGATCGTTGCCCCTGACAGTGAAATCTCGCTTATTCAAGTGATCCCTCAACCGGAAACTTAGAACTCAAAACTGACTCTACCATGAGGGATACTATGCCGCCATCAGTCAGTGTGAGAATACCCACTTACAACCATGAAAGATACATTGCTCGCTGCATCGAAGGGGTTCTCATGCAAAAGACGGATTTTCCGTTTGAAGTCATCATCGGTGAGGATTGCAGCACGGATCGCACCCGAGAGATCGTTCTTGATTATGAAAAGAGATTCCCGGAGGTCATCCAGACGATAACTTCAGAGCAAAATGTCGGTATGCAGCAAAACATCCTGCGGATCAATCGAGCTTGCCGTGGCTTCTTTTGGGCTATGTGTGAGGGCGACGATTACTGGATTGATCCACTGAAATTACAAAGGCAGGTGGACTTTCTGGAAACGCACCCCGAATGCCCGATGTGTTTTCACGATGCGCTGATAGTGCGAGAGGACGGGGCCGGCAAAGTCGGTATGCCTGGCTATTTTTGTCCGAACGATTTGCCCGCCATGGTCACAATGACAGACGTCCTTCTCAGGAAAAACTTCATTCCAACCGCCAGCACGCTGGCGCGCCGGGAGGTTTTAGAAAGTATTCCAGAATGGCGCAAAAACGTCTGGTCGGGCGATCTCTTGGCCCGGTTGTGGTGCGCCCATCACGGCCCCCTGGGATATCTCAACGAAATTATGTCGGTGGCTCGCAGGCTTTCGACGGGATTTACAGCGACCACCAGCCGGAACGAAAGCGAGAAGTGGCGCCAAAACATGATGTACTTATTGAGAGAATTCGATAAAGAGACCGGGTATCTCTATGCGGATTTGATTCAACAAGCCATTCAGCGTCTCGAGGAAAACAGCCGAAACGAACAGTCTATGAAGAGGCTGGGGGTGTTCTATCCGGTTTTCCATCCGGTAAAGACCTTCCGGAAATTTCAGGAGTATCCGCGGATCATCAGGCTGTATCGAATGATGTAGTCGAACTTATTTGTAGGGGATGGTTATGAGAGTATTGATGATCACCAGCGAATGGCCGACGGCTGAACATCCTGAATGGGTGCCTTTCCTGGTTCAGCAAGTGAATTCTCTGCGGCGGGCAGGCGTGGAGGTGGACGTTTTCCATTTTCGAGGGGCGAAGAAACCCTGGAACTATCTGAAGGCCCGGCGTTCCGTGCAACAACGCCTGGAGAGTACGCATTACGATTTGATCCATGCCCAATTTGGGCAGAGCGCTTTGTTAGCTCTTCCCTGCCGTCCGCCTCTTGTGGTCACTTTCCGCGGCAGTGATGTGTTAGGGATCGTTGGGCGAGATGGCAAATTAACCAAGTCAGGCAGGCTATTGCAGTTCTCCAGCCGGATTGTGGCCCATTGGGCAGATGATGCCATTGTGGTTTCTCGCTGCCTGATGGAGCATTTGCCAAAGCGCTCCTATTACGTTATCCCCGGAGGAATTGATTTCAAGCTGTTTCATCCTGGCGATCAAAGCCAGGCCAGGCAGGATTTAGGGCTAGATAGTGATCGGCGTTATGTATTGTTCGGTGCAAATCCCGGTAATTTTCTAAAGCGTTTTGACTTAGCAAGCCAGGCGGTGGATTTGGCCTGGCGCCAATTTCCTGATTTGGAAATGGTGGTGTTGAAAAATGTTCCGCATGAACAAGTTCCACTCTACATGATCGCTTGCGATGCGTTGCTGTTGACATCTGTGCACGAAGGGTCTTCTAATGTAGTTAAAGAAGCGCTGGCGTGCAATCTGCCGGTGGTCTCGACGGATGTCGGCGATGTTCGCGAACGGCTTGGGCCGGTGGTGGGCTGTGTGGTGTGTGAAGATGATCGTCCTGAAACGATTGCTGCTGGCCTGTCGCAAGTGGTGTCTAAGCGGCAGCGGGTGCAAGGTTGGAACGCCGTTCAGGATTTAGACGAAGATCGGGTGACGCAACAAGTGATCCAGGTGTATCAAAAAAGGCTTGGGCAGTGATGCGTTTGAGAATCGTGATGATTTTGTGGGCGGCTGTGTTGCTTCTGGGTAGTGGAAGAGCTATCGGAGGATTTGTGAGATTTTCTGGATTTTTGCACTTCAGCCCGACTGAAGTCACCGAGTTTATGTCTGGGACACATGACGGGTGCTCCCAATTGAAGGCTGTTCCTGAAAGCGACTTTTTCTTGCCTCGTTGGAGTCTTTACCTGGACGGGGTGGCCGCTCTCCTGGCCGGTCAATCAGCGCAAGCGGAGGCGGCCTTGCTGGGGGATTATCGAAGTCGTCGCAACCCTGCAGCGCTGCTATTGGTGGCCAATCAGTGGCGCCGGGCAGGAGGCGATGAAGCACTCGTTGCGAGACTTCCCGAAGCAGGCCCATTCGCAGAACGGGATCTGGCGGAATACTATCTTTCACTGGCGGGCCAGTGCAGGGTAGATGATCAATGGGTCCTGGCGCGGCGTTACCTCAACCTGGGCCTGGCTTTGCTTCCCCCAGGACAGGAAGATAGCCTGAAGCCCTTCTTGTGTCGCCGCATCGGTGAGATCTATTATTACCAGGGCCAATATGAGCTTGCTGAACCCTGGCTACGCCGCGCTGCTTCCGGCGGATACAGCGCCGCATTGCTGCTGGCGCGCATCCTGGTAAGACAGCAAAACTTTGACGAAGCGGTTCCATTGTTCAGGCAGTCACTGCGGGATTACCCAAACGATATGCAATTGCGGCTTCAGGCAGTGGATGCCGCACGCCGGGCCGGGCAATTGGGGCAGGCGCGGGCTTTTCTGATGGCCGTTGAACCGCCTGAAAAGCTGGGAGTACAGGGCCTGGTCGTTTATGCTCAGGTATGCCACGAACTAAAAGACCTGCCTTGCGCCCGGCGGCAATACGCGCGGGTTATTCAATTGGATCCCCATAATCAAGAGGCGATCAAATACCTGGGGCTGGAAAATTCTGGTTTCCCTTGATCTTCTTTCGACTGATGGGCAAACCAATAGCGCCATACCCGACCCAAAATGTAACTATTCGCTAATACCTGGCTTCGCCAAATGAAGACAACTCTTATTATTATTGTTGTAATACTTGTTACGCTTTTTCCTGCTTTCCTTGTCGGATCACTCGACAGCGCACAGGCCTTGCTACTGCCCATCGGCGTAGTATTGGGTGGGCTAATATATTATAAGCCTGTTTTCGGGCTTGCCGGCCTCATAGCACTGATTCCCTTGACTGATAGTTTGCCGCCCATCCCTTTTGTCACCTCCATTAACGTTCTTATTGGCGCATTTACGGTCTTAGCTTTTTTCTCGAAAGCTCTACTTGCCAATCAACTTTCGAGAAACCAAGGCAGGGTACTGTATCTCTTAGTTTTTGGGATGACGATCATGATGCTCTTTGGGCAATTACGTTCGCCCAACATGAGTGAACGCAACTATTTTTTCACCTATCTCCAACTGCTGATCCTGGTCTGGCTTTGCGAGCAGCTTCTGACCGGGGAGAGCGAGATTCGATTTCTCATGATTGTGTATCTCCTCTCATGCCAGCTTTCTGTTAGCGTTGGGTTGTATACTCTCTACACCAGCGGTGCTCTCGTTAGCAACTCCGGCCTGGTAAGATTGGAAGGACTGGTGGGCAATGCCAACGGCATGGGAATTGATTTATCTGTTGCTATCGTCATGGCTTACTACTTCTTCCGCCACTCGAGTTCTACTTTTCTGCACGTCTTTTGCCTGGCTACCATTCCCTTAATGTTCATTGCGATGATCCTGACGGGTTCGCGCGGAGCAGTTCTGTTTTTTGTGCCAGTCATACTTTACCAGGTTTTGCATGGATCCGTCAAAGGGACGATATTTACGCCGGCGATACTCATTTTGGCGGCCCTCTTTTTCACCGTATCTTTTGCGCCGGATAATTACCTTGAGCGTATCATTAATATCCCTAAAGATATTTTGACTGCAAGCGACACCATTGGGTTACGATTTAGAATGTGGGAATTGGCTATACAATTCTGGCAGAGCAGCCCAATCTTAGGGATCGGCCCGGGAGGATACTATCAAAGAACCTGGGAATCCCCATGGCTTCTCGGCCGGGCAGCACCTGCCCATAATATTTACATTACATTCCTGGCAGAGGACGGGATCATCGGACTGGGCATCTTCCTGGCAATTGTTGGCGTTGTATTCCGGTATTTTTACAAAGCTCAGCGCATCAACGGCAATGCCTCGGCATCTTTCAACAGCCTGGTCATCGCCTGGCAGTCAGCCTTACTCATCCTATTGCTCAACGGGACGAAAGCCAATGGCGATGAGCACAAGCTCATGTGGCTATGTTTTGGGGTAGCAGCGGCGTTATTCGCTTTGCGAAACAAGTTACAAAACGAGGCAGTGTAGAAAATGCCCACATTACTCTTTTGTATGACACCGGGCGTTTCGCTCCGAACCTGGAAGAGCCAGGGCACCGACCAGCGCGAGTTGCATTTCTTGCGCAGCCTGGCCTATGATGGCTGGAAGGTCAAGATCCTGACCTTTCGACCCGAGTCGACTAAGCCCTATCGCCTGCCAGATGAAATATCGCTGGTTTGTTTTCCTCACCACTATTTGCTGTGGTGCCTGCCTTTTGTTTACAGAGGATTAGGTGCATCCATAGACCTGATCATGACCAACCAAAGCCTGAACGCCTGGCACTTTACAAACGCCGCTCGTGTTTGGAAGAAGCCCATTTTGCTCAGGTGCGGTTATGTGCGCGGGGAAAGGCTAGAAATCGTTTCCGGCCCTGGTGAGCATTCTCATCGTTACCAACGGAAGGAGTCTCAGGCTTTCCGAGAAGCCACGATGGTTGAAGTGACTTCGCCGCACCTCGCTGATTGGCTTCAGACTCGTTACCAGGTTGATAAGGGGAAAATCCATGTGATTCCCAACTACGTAGATACGGATTTGTTCGCTCCCCAGGAGAATATACTGCCCGTAGCGCGTTCAGTTGTGAATGTGGGTCGGTTACAACCGATCAAAAGACACGATCTTTTATTGAAGGCCTGTGCAGCAGCACAAGTATCGCAGGTTACCATCATTGGCGACGGCCCAGAGCGCGAAAGGTTGCGCAGCCTGGCCAATGACCTGAGGCTCAATTTGAAGTTACCCGGATTAATAGAACACGAGAAGTTACCCCGAATATTGTGTGAGCACCAGGCCTTTGTCATCGCATCATTTTGGGAAGGTCATCCGAAAGCCCTCATCGAGGCTATGGCGTGCGGGCTACCTTGCGTTGGCGTCGAATCCGTTGGGATTCGCGAATGCATTTGCTCGACGAATGGCGGCGTGTTGACCGAGGCCACCCCCGAGGCGATCAGTGCTGCGTTGATCGAGATCTTCGCAAACTCCGAACGGAGACGCCAGCTAGGGCAACGAGCAAGGCAGTCCATCGAAGCCACGATGAGCGCGCGCGTGGTGTTTGCCTGCAAAAAGGAACTCTTGCAAAGATGCCTGATGCATGGAAGATGAATACGATTAAGATCAGCGTGGTGATGAGCGTATACAATGACGGCCAATTTGTTACGCAGGCTGTACAAAGTATCCTCTCCCAGACCTTTGCGGATTTCGAGTTTGTCATTGTAGATGATGGTAGTATTGATGATACCATTGCTCAAATTGAGACATTCAACGATCCGCGCATCCGGATAATCCGCCAACAGAATTACGGACTGGCAACTGCGTTAAATAGGGGGATGGAAGATTCCTGTGGACAGTATATCGCACGGCAAGATGGAGACGACATCTCGGCCCTGGATCGCTTGGAAAATCAGAGCGATTTTCTGGATGCTCACCCTGAGATCGGGCTGGTAGGCACCAGAAGCATCGTGATCGATGAAGTCGGGCAAGAAATAGAACGAAAGAAATTGCCCGTTGACAACACGGAAATCCAGCAAGCGCTACTCTCTCCGGATGTAGGAAACCCCATTGTTCATGGTTCTGTGATGTTTCGCCGAGCATTGGCGCTGCAGATTGGAGGATATCGGCAAGAATTTAAACATTCCCAGGATAGGGATCTGTGGCTGCGTCTGGCTGAGAAAACTCAATTGGCCAACCTGCCCATGTATGCGTATTGTTGGCGACTCCGCTCGGGCAGCGTAACCACCGCGAAGGGGGAAGACCAGCGCGATTATGGGCAACTGGCGCGAATTTGCGCGGAAAAGCGTCGGGGTGGACAGCCAGAACCCAGCCTGGAAATAACTCAGGTTCAGCGAACTACCATGCGGCGTTTTTTCTCAAGTCTGAGGTTGTCGAGCCGCGAAAACGATTACATTCTCGCCCGGGCGATCAGAGAACTCGCAAGGGGTGATAGATTGGCTGGGCGCTCTCACCTTGCTCAACTCCTGAAAAATCAGCCCCTTCATGTATACGCCTGGGTCCTATGGGGCCTTTCTTTGCTCCCACCTAAAACCGCTCTAGCTCTTTGGAAGACCTTACGATCTGGATATCGAAAAATGATCTGGAAATAGCTTTAACTTTCAAGGAGAATGCGAATGAATCAAGTTGTTTTGCACTCGATTTTATCTTCTTATAAATGGACCATCAGCATGACCTCATCCTCAACCCTGCCTTTGCCATTTGTATCGGTGTTGGTACCACTGCGTAATGAGGCGCGCCACATCTCTCGTTGCCTGGAAGCTATTCTCAATCAGGATTATCCGCATGACCGGATGGAAGTAATGGTGGTAGACGGCCTGTCCACCGACGGCACACGCGAAATCGTGCAGGCAGCAGCGCGCCAAGCACAGGGGCAGGCGGCGGAAGCCAAATCGCCCGTCGCCGTACGCTTACTAGATAACTCTGGTCGAATTACGCCCACCGCGTTCAACATCGGCATTCGGCATGCCAGAGGTGATATCATCGTTCGTGTGGACGGGCATACGGTCATTGCGCCCGACTATGTGCGCCAGTGTGTCGAGGCATTACAGCGCACCCAGGCGGATAACGTGGGCGGGACAATGAATGCGGTTGGGGAAAACACTTTTGGTGAAGCGGTGGCTTTGGCAACCAGCACTCCCTTTGGCGTAGGCGGAGCGCGGTTCCACTACTCGGATCGGGAAGAATGGGTGGACACAGTGTATTTGGGGGCCTGGCCGCGCGAGGTATTTGCTCGGATTGGTCTTTTCGACGAGGAGTTAGTTCGTGATCAGGACGATGAATTTAACTACCGTCTACGCGAGTATGGTGGGCGTATCTTGCATAGCCCCCAAATCAAGTTATTCTACACAGGGCGCAGCATGCCCAAAACTTTGTGGAAACAATACTTCCAATACGGCTTCTGGAAGGTGCGCGTCCTGCAGAAACATCCACGCCAGATGCAGATGCGGCAGTTCATGCCACCGCTATTTGTGGCATCTTTGCTTGGGTCAGCCCTGTTAGCCCCGTTTACGATTGTCGGGCAAACCCTTTTAGCTCTTGTTGGTGGCACATATCTCGTTACCAATCTGATCGTTTCGCTGTGGACGGCGCGTCCTGATGGTAAGCGAATCTTGTTGTTGTCAATCACATTTGCTATCCTCCATCTAAGCTATGGCATGGGCTTTCTGATCGGGTTGCTGAACTTCTGGAATCGTTGGGGTGACAAAATCGGCAAGGTTCCTGCATGATCATCTGGGACGTGGGGGGGTTAGGGGGAATCGGGGTCAGCTCACAGCAGCCCGAACCGGCGCCCACGCTCGATCGTTTCTTGCCGGCTGTGTGCGTCGAGCTTGCCGTAGAGGCTCTTGATGTACGAGCGGGCGGTGCTGACCGAGATGACCAACTCTTCGGCTACCTCGGTGCTGGAGAGGCCGGCCGCCAGCAAGCGCAACACCTGCCGCTCGCGGTCGGTGAGGGGTTCGATCAAGCGAGACGTGCCCCCGCTGTCGCGGGACTTCGCAGGCACCTCGGAGGCGCCTGGCACGTGGCCGGCAATAGCCCGCCTGCGTTCCTCTTCCGCCAACTGGGCCAGCAGATGCTGGGCAAAGCCGGGCTGGATGCCGTCCGAGATGGCGCGGCGCAACAGCTTAACCAGAGGCTCGCCCGCAGCCAGAAATGGGGCGACGAAGCCTTCGGCCGCGGCCAGGTTGAGCGCACGCGCCAGCGATGCCAGTCCGCGCGACGTATCCCCGTGCAGAGTAGCGTGGAGCGCGAGCGCCTCCAGCAGCGCCTCGGTGTTGGGGATGCGCTCGGCGAGCGCGGACACCCGCTCCAGCAGGCCGTCGGCCTGCTGGCTGGCGCCCCGCGCGGCCAGGACACGAGCCAGCAGCACGTAACCGGCCAACCGCGGCCTCAACCAGCGCGTGGGCTGCTCCTCCAGGTCGCCGGGCTTGAGACCCTGCGCCGCCAGCAGTCCGGCCGCGGCCGCGCTGTCGCCTTGCAGCAGGTGGAGCTGTCCGCGGAAGGCGGTCCATTCCGTCTGGATGAGGCCGCCGCTCGGGTGCGCCCGCAGCAGCTCTTCGGCCTGCGCGTACCACACTGTGGCTGCATCTAACTCGCCGCGGCGTTGAGCCAGCAACGCCTGGTAGATGGTGGCGCGGGCCGTGGTCGCGGGCGCGCCCATCTGCCCCGCGGCCTCCAGGACGCGGTCGAGGTGCTCCTGAGCTGCGGGAAGCTCATTGCGCTGGGTGTGCAGCCACATCAGCCAGCCGTGGGCGATCCCGACCCCTGGCGCTGAAGCGGCCACTCCCGCTTCGTCGGCCCCGTAGCGGACAGCGCGCTGGAAGAAGCCTTCCGCCTCCCTGAGCTTCCCCTGCATGGCTGCGATGCCGCCCAACTGGCTCAGCGCGCTGACGGCGGCGTAGGCGTTGGTGTGAGAGCGCCTGGCTGCCTCGAACGCCTCGTAAAGGGCCTGCCGCGCCGGCTCAAGCTCGCCGTCGTCCAGGTGCAACAACCCCAGGTTGAGGGCTACCGCGCAACGGATCGCGTCGGCTTCGGCTGGGAGCGCGGCGAGGGCCTGCCGCGCGTGCTCGACAGCGCCGGTCAGGTCTCCACGCAGCCGGTCGGCATAGGAGCGGATGGCCGCCAGGTTGCCGGCCACCTCAGCCCGGGTGATCTGCCGGCCTTCGGGCGCGCTGACCACCGGCTCGTAGTGGGGCAGGGCAATCTCTCCGCTGTTGACATAACTAAGAGCCGCCTCGGGCTGGTTGACCAGCACGGTTGCCCAGCCGCAGCCCGCGGCCAGGTAGGCGCGACCGCGGACGATCTCCGCCGGCAGCCGTTGGATCCAGCCCAGGTAGGTGACGATCCGGCTGCTCCCGATCAGGTGCAGCAGGTAGCGTTCGGCCAGGTCGGCCGCCAGGGTCGGGTCGGGGATGGCGAGCGCGTGCCGCATCGCCTCGTCGGAGTCACCGGCCTCGGCGTACCAGCGGCAGGCACGGCGGTGCAGCTCTGGCAGGCGTTCCGGATAGCTGCGCTGCAACCGGTAGCGCAACAGATCGGCGAAGAGGCGGTGGTAGCGATACCATTCGCGCCGGTTGTCCAGCGGCACGAGGAAGAGGTTGGCGCGGTCGAGGTGTTCGAGAATGGCCTGCGCTGGGGGGGCAGGGGCGCAGGGGGGCAAGGGGGATGCGACCCTGGCGTTCCGTTTCTCACCTGCTCCTCTGCTCCCTTGCTCCTCTGCCCTCTTCCACAAGAGCGCATCGCACAACGAACCACACAAGGTCTCTAGGATCGAGGTCTGGAGCAGGAAGTCCTGGATCTCCGGCGGCTGGCGGTCGAAGACCTCGTCCATCAGGTAGTCCATGACGTAGCGGTCATCCCCGCGGAAGGCGGCAATGTACGCTTCGGCGTCGCGGCGATTCTGCAGCGAAAGCCCCGCAATCTGCAGCGCGGCAATCCAGCCTTCGGTGCGCTCGGCGAGGTCGGCGATCGCTGTGGGAGCGAGGCTCAGGCCCATCGTGCGGGTCAGGAAGGCGGCGGCTTCTTCCGGCGTGAAGCGCAGATCGGCCTCGCGCAGCTCGACGATCTGGTCGCGCACGCGCAGTCGCGAGAAGGGCAAGGGCGGGTCTTCTCGGCTGACCAGAATCAGGTGCAGGTTCGGCGGCTGATGTTCGACCAAAAAACGCAGGGCCTGGTGCACCGCGTCGCTATGGATCAGGTGATAATCGTCCAGAACCAGCGCCGTCGCGGCTGCTCTGCCGGTCAGATCGTTGACCAGCGTCGCGACCAGTGTCTCGATCGGTGGCGGCGGTTGGGCCATCAGAAGGGCCTGCGCGGCCTGGCCCAGCGCGGGATCCAGGTTCTGCAGGGCGGCAATGAGATAGGCGAAGAAACGCACGGGATCGTTGTCGCCCTCGTCGAGGGAGAGCCAGGCGGTTTGGGCGGGGGAGCAGGGGGGGAGGGGGGCAGAGGAGAGCATTCCTTGCTCCTCCGCTCCCCTGCTCCCTTTCTCCCCTGCCGAGTCGTGCAGCCATTCCGCTACCACTGTCGTCTTGCCGAATCCTGCAGGCGCCGAGATCAGCGTGACCGGCCGTGCCAGCCCGTCCGCCAGGCGCGCCATCAGACGCGGGCGGGCCACCAGGGCCGGCCGCGGCGGTGGAACGGTGAGCTTGGTGGCGAGGAGGGGTGCAGAGATGGGCACAGGTCGCCTCCGGGCGCCATTATAACGCAGGAGAGATCGTTGTCCAAGCTATCTGCCTATCTACTCAATCTATCCGGTTACTCTGCGAAGGGACTGGATGGAGATACCGGGCTTCCGGGCGTTCCCGATAGTATTCATCCAGCGGATAGCAGCCGGAGACCAACCCCTTGCGCGGCGCGGTTGTGCAGTCGCTGAAGGTGCGGCAGATGCGCTTGCGTTGCAAAGGCCGCCCAGCCAGCACGTCGGCGATCATGTCGGGGTATGACAGGGCCATGCGGCCCAGCCCAACGAAGTCAGCCATGCCCTGGCGCACCACAGCCTGGGCCACGTTTGGCAGCCACTCCTGGAGGTAAGAAAGCGCCGAGCCGAGGACCAGCAGCTCGGGGCGGTGCGCCTTGAGCTGTGCGGTGACCGCGATCTGCCGCGCCACGCCGATCAGCGGGTCCTCCGGCGGCTTGTAGCCATCGGACGGCGGGAAGATGGCAGGGCGTTGGATGTGGGGGTTGTAGTAGGGGCTGCCGCCGGTGATGCACACCAGGGGGATACCCAGCTCGACAAGCAGGTCCAGGGTCGCCCGTGGTTCGCGCAGGTCTATACCCAACCCTGTGCCATCACCGCCAAACGCGTAGGGGTAGGGGCGGGCCTTGCGTCCGCCCTCATCCCCGCGGGCGACCGCGAGGGTCGCCCCTACATCCGGCCAATCCGGCTCACCGACCCCATCCGGTCCCGGCCGGAACGGCATGAAGTCGAACGCGCTCAACCGCACGCCGATCATCAGGCCCGCGGCGGCCGCTCGGATGGCAGCAACCGCCTCGCGCAGAAACCGCGTCCGGTTCTCGAAGCTGCCGCCGTAGCGCCCTGGCCGCTCAACGGCGCTCAGGAACTCGTGCCCCAGGTAGCCGTGGCAGTGCTTGACATCCACGAATGCGAAGCCGGCGCGTTGAGCCAGGCGGCCGGCCGTCGCGAAGTCGTCTACCAGCCTGGCGATCTCGCCGTCGCTCATCAGCGGGTAGTCGGCTGGGATGCCGAACTTGCGGTCGAGCCAGGGGTGATGGTAGAGGATCGCCGGTTCCAGTTTCACCCCGTTCGGCCGCGCAAAACGACCGGAATGAGTGAGCTGCAGGCCGATCAGCAGGTCGCTGCTGGCCCATTGCGCCTCGTGCTCGGCCACGAGCGCCTGCCGCAACGCGGCCAGCTCGCCGAGGGTGGCTTCGTTGACGAGCAGTTGATTGGGGTTGGCGCGGCCATCGTGACGCACGGCCGCCGCCTCGCCGCCCCAGATCAGCTTGGCGCCACTCGCGCCGAACCGCCGCCAGCGCCGGAGGGTCAGCTCGCTGGGGCGGCCGTCCAGGGTTCCGTCCCAACCTTCCATCGGCAGAATGGCGCAGCGGTTGCCCACGATGCTGCCGCCGGGCAGGCGGTACGGCTGCGCCAGCGGCGCGTCGGCGCCAGTCTGCACGTGTTCGTCGAAGGGCAGGTCAACGCCGATCTGCGCCAGGTGTTCGGCCAACGCGGCGGGTGTCTTCAGGGCCGCTACGCGACGATAAGTGGTCACGTCTTGCTCCGATTTCAGGGTAGATGTCCATGCACGCCTAGCGCCACGGCGGATGAAACTGGGCCGCGGATCAACGCGGATGGACGCGGATTTTCTCCTCCATCCGCGTTGATCCGCGCACATCCGCGGCCCGTTCTCAGGGCAGCCGGCGTAGGTGAAAGCCGCCGTCCACGTTGATCACTTCGCCGGTCGAAAACGGGAGCCGCCCGGCCGCGATCATCTGAACGGCCAGGGCCACGTCTTCGGGCCGGCCCCAGCGGCGAAACGGCGTCAGCCCAGCGGCAATCAGCCGATCATACTTCTCGCGCACCGCGCTCGTCATGTCGGTTTCGACGATGCCGGGCCGAACCTCGTAGACGTTGATGCCATATTCAGCCAGCCGGTCGGCGTAGAGCTGGGTCATCATCCCGATGCCGGCCTTGGAGAGACAATACTCTCCCCGGTTCGTGCTGCTGGTGTAGGCGCTTATCGAGCCGATGTTGACGATCTTCGGCCGTTGAATGGCTCCGGCCGCCAGGAGCGCGATCATCACCTGTGCCACGCGCTGCGTTAGGAAGAACGGCCCTTTCAGGTTGACGGCCATGACCTCGTCGTAGCTGGCTTCGGTCGCTTCCAACAGATCCACGCGTTGGCGCGGGGCCACGCCCGCATTGTTCACCAACAGATCAATCCGTCCGTAGCGGGACAACGTCTCCTGCACCAGCCGCTCCCGGTCGGCCGCGTCGGCGATGTCGGCCTGGATCGTCACCCCCTGCCCGCCCGCGGCCTGCACCTGGGCCAAGGCCTGAGCCGCGGCCTCTGCATTGGCCTGATAGTTGACCACAACCGTCCAGCCATCCCCGGCCAGGGCCACGGCAATCGCGCGGCCGATCCCCCGGCTCGCCCCGGTCACCAACGCCACGCGTCCCTTCGCCGATTCACTGCTTCGCTGATTTGCTGATTCGTTCATTCGTTCATTCGCTGATTCGCTGATTCGCTGATTCGCTCCCCAGCGCCTTGCTCAACGCCTCCAGGAAGAAGTAGTCGCCCCACATCACGCTCTCGTCCACTCCCAGCCCCTTGCGCTGGTGATACATGCCGTGCTTCAGGATGCCTTCCCAGCCGGGTGTCTCGACTGCCAGGAATTCGGGGCTGGTCAGGGTATCCAGGATGCGCACAGCATAGTCACGGTACAGTATGGCGCGGGCCGGGTCGCCGGTGAGCTTTGCCAGGCTAAGCATTCCGCTGGCCGCGATCGCAGCGGCCGAACTCTCGTAGGGCAACACGGGATTCGGCTCATCCCAGTCGTTAGGCGGAACGCCGTGGGCGGGGGTACGCTCGATGTAGAAGTTCGCGCACGCCTCCGCGGTCTGCAGGAAACGGGCATCGCGGGTGAAGCGATAGGCCGTGCCAAACCCATAGAGTGCCCAGGCCTGGCCGCGCGCCCAGGCCGAGTCGCCGCGCCAGCCCTGGTGTGTGCTCTGGCGCAGGAACTCGCCGGTGGCGGTGTCGAAGATGCCCTCATGCGCGGTGCTGCCGTCGCCGCGCACCAGATAGCGCCGGGTCGTCAGGCAGTGCTGCGTTGCGATGCGCAACAAGTCAGCATCCCCGGTCTGCTGGGCGGCATAGAAGATGATGCCGACGTTCATCATGATGTCTATGAAGAGGCTCTCGTCGGCCACGAAGGAGCGCAGGTATCCTCCCCGTTCCTTGAAGCGCAGGGCCAACGTCTGACCCGCCTCGACCACCACGGCGTTGACCGCCTCGTCGTGCGTCAGGTCATACCAGCGCTTCCAGGTGGACCAGAAGAGAAAGCCCAAGTCGTGGACGCTTCGGTCTTTGACCCGGTGCTCGATCAAACGCGAGGTGTGTTCGGCCTGGCCGCGCCAGTAAGGCTCGCCCGTGCGCCCGTAGAGCAGCCAGAGCTGGCCGCCGAGGAAGCCTTCGCACCAGTTGGTCCACGCCTCGCCGCCGTGCAGCCACTTGCCCCCGACCGTGTAGATCGGGAAGGAATCGGGACAGGTCTCGCTCAGGTGGCGCAACTGTTTCGCTGCGAAATCCAGGGCCAGCGCGTACCGCTGGCTGCGGGACTCGGAACGTTGTGGCATGCCATCTGTCGTCGCCACAGGTTGCATTCCTTTCGATTTCATGGTCTTCTTCTATCCGCGTTTATCTGCGTTCATCCGCGGCCTATCGTCAGGCAAAGTGACGGCCAATTGTTCGGTCGCGTCATCCAGCAGCAGAGCCGGCCCCCGTTGCCCTGTGATCGCGACGTCCTGCAACCGCAAGCCTCGGACATGGCGGACGTACAGCCCGGCCCCCTGCATCAGCTCCATGTCGTCGGCCATCTCGGGGTACCCCGGTTCGGCCTCGCCCACCATCGAGATCGCAACGTCGTCGAGCGACACGTCCTCCACGGGCATCTCGGGCAGCCCACACACGAATCCGGCCGCCAGTTTCGCGTCGCGCGCGGTAATGTGGCTCAGGTGAATGCGACGAAAGCGCGGCGTCCCCGCGGTCACGGCATGAGGCCGCTTGTCGGCAACGGTCTTGTCGCCCCACGCGCCGCAGGCATAGTAGAGGTTCACCGTGAACGGGCACAATACACCCACCATGATGACGTTGGTCACGCGGATGTCTTCCACGACCCCGCCGCGGCCGCGCCGCGATTTGAGCCTGATCCCGCGGTCGGTGCCCTCGAAGACACAATTGGCGATGACGACGTTACGGATGCCGCCCGACATCTCGCTGCCGATCACGACGCCGCCATGGCCATGCACCATCGTGCAATTTGTGATCGTGACGTTCTCGCAGGGGGCGCGTTTGTCACTGTCCTCGTCTTCGGTGCCGGATTTGAGTGCGATACAGTCGTCGCCGACGTCTATGTGGCAGTTGGAGATGTGCACGTTGCGGCACGAGTCTGGATTGATACCGTCGGTATTGGGCGAATCGGCGGGGTTGACGATGGTTACCTTGTCAACCGTGACGTTACGGCAGCGCACCGGGTTGATCGTCCAACTGGGCGAGCGGGTCAGAGTGACGCCTTCGATCAAGACGTTCTGGCAATCCACGAACGAGATCAGCCGCGGCCGGGGATAGCGCAAGGCGCCGTCTCGGAATCTTCGCCACCAGGCGGCGCCACGGCCATCCACCGTGCCCCGCCCCGCGATTGCGATGCCTTCGAGCTGGCAGCCGCCGATCAGCGGCGCGTGCGTCTCTTGCTCGACGCCTTCCCAGCGGCTGCCGATGATCGGGTAGTCGGCCGGGTCCTCGCTGCCCAGTAAGGTGGCGCCGGCGTCGAGGTCGAGCGTCACGTGGCTGTGCAGGAACAGCGCCCCGGTGGCGTAACGGCCCACCCCGAAGTAGACCGTCCCACCGCCTGCCGCGCCGCAGGCATCAATAGCCGCCTGGATGGCCAGCGTGTCGAGGGCTAGGCCATCGCCGGTCGCGCCGAAGTTCCGCACGTCAAGCATAGCTCCCCCTGTCTTTCACCGATCTCCCAAGTTACCGATCTCCATCTCGACTGCGGCCAGGATGAAAGCGGCCGAGCCTTTGGGGTCGTTCGTGACCACTCTCTCGGTAACGTAATACTCGTAGCTGCCATCGCGGTAGGGATCGCCGCCGAGTCCCGCCATGCCGCAAGTCCAGTGCAAATTGGTCTCGCCCAGCGCATCCACCTGGATGAAACGCTCCACGATCTGCTGGTAGCTCCGCCGCGCCACATCCAGCCAGTGCGGCGGCAGATGACCCTTGCGGACGCCCTTGGCCATCGCATACACGAACATGCACGCGCCAGAGGCTTCCAGGTAGTTGCCGGGCCGGTCTCCTTGATCGAGCACCTGATACCACAGACCAGTGGCCGGATCCTGCACCGCGAGCAACGCTGCCAGCGTGCGCTCCAGGATGGCGATGATCGTCGCCGCCTGGGGGTGACTGGCGGGCAGGGTGTCCAGCACGTCCACGAGCGCCATCACGTACCAGCCGATGGCGCGGCACCAGAAATGCGGCGACCAACCGGTGCTGGGGTTGGCCCAACGCTGCTGCCGGCTCTCATCCCACGCGTGGTAGAGCAAGCCGGTTTTCGGGTCGCGCGTGTGCTGCTCAATGGTGATGATCTGGTGCACGACATCGTCGAAGGCGGCCGGCTCATCGAAGGTCGCGGCGTATTGGGCATAAAAGGGGGACCCCATGTAGATGCCGTCGAGCCACATCTGGTGGGGATAGATCAGCTTGTGCCAGAAGCCGCCGGCGTGCGTGCGCGGCTGCAGGCGCAGTTGTTCGCGCAGCAGGCAGATAGCCTGCCGGTACCTTTCCGCACCATTGGCCCGGTAGACTGGGAAGAGCAGCTTGCCGGGGTTCACCTGATCGAGGTTGTAGTCGGCCAGACAGTAGGTGCCGATGCTACCGTCCGGCTTGACGAAGCGATCCACGTAATCCACGACCGCCTGCCAGTATCTGGCTTCCCCCGTCCTCAGCCCGACCTGTTCGATGGCTTTGACCAGGAACCCGTCCTCGTAGCGCCAGCGCATGAGCGAGACGGGATGCCTCTTGAGCATCGAATCCGCCATGCGGACCGACCACGAAGTCCCATCACTTTGGGAGGGCCCGTCTGCCGTGACGAGTGGCTGATCTGCTCGTGACTGCATGGTGTGCCTCTATTGCATACGCGGTGATTCTCAGGGCAGCCAGCCCCCATACAGCGGGTGCTCTGGTCCGATGGGCAGGTTCACAACCGTGCGGGTCCGCGCCGACGCGTAGAGGGCGGTAAGCAACTCGACCGCCCTGCGGGCATCAGCCAGTGTCACCGGCAGCTCGGTGTCAGAGTGCAGCGCTTCACCGAAATGTGCGAACTGGCCCACGAAGCCCTCGGGGCCGGGCGCGACGGACGCCAGCGTGGCATCCATTCGCGCCTTCAGCTCGGGCGTGTCGGCGACGAACTGCCAGGGTTCGCTCGTGTTCTTGTCATACGGGGCCAGGTTGCTTTCTGCGACCAAGTTGGCGAAGCAATAGCGCTGCCTGGATATCTCAACGCTGGAGCCTAGCGTCACTGAGACCGACGCCAGGGCGCCGTTCGCCATTTCGAGCGAAACGGACGCGCAGTCTTCGGTCTCGATGGGATTGACCAGGGTTGTCGTGCGTGCGAAAACGCTGCGCACAGGGCCAAGCAGGTACGTGAGCAGGTCCAGGAAGTGAATCGCGTGGGTGGTCAGGCTGCCGCCTAACTCCGTCTGCCAGTGACCGCGCCACGGCACGGCATAGTAATCGGCCCGTCGCCGCCAGGCCACCTCGATGGTGCCGAGGTAGGCGCGCCCGGCGATCCCCGCCGCGATGAGGTGTCGCAGCTTCTGCGCCCCGGCGCCAAACCGATAATTGAAGATGGGCATCACCCGGCGGCCTGAGCGGACCTCCACTTCGGCCAGCCGATCCAGCGCCGCGAGGGAGCCGGCCACCGGCTTCTCACAGATGGCGTGTTTGCCCGCCGTCAGCACCTGCATCGTGTGCGCCGCATGGAGATGAGACGGCGTACAGATGTCAATCACATCGAGCTCGTCCATCCGGCAGAGATCGTCGAGCGAGCCGGCGACATTCGGCACAGCAAAAGCCTCGGCCAGGCTGGTGGCCCGAGCCAGGTCAATGTCACAGACCGCGGCGACGTCGAACATGTCGGGCAAGGCACGGTATGCCGTCAGGTGTCCCCGGCCGATGCCGCCGCCGACTACCGCCACGCGGATTTTGTCGTGTATCCCAAAGTGACGGGATTTCATCATCGCAGGTACCCCAGTCTGGCCGCTTTGGCCTCCGCTTCGAGAGCCAGCTCCGACACCAGGAAGCAATGCGCGTGAGACATGGCGGTCTCGGTGCGGTTCCGAATGTCCTCGATGAGCTGCCGGCCGTACGTCAACGCCACGTCGTGGCAGTCAATGCGTTGGGCGCTGCGTTGATCCACCAGGAACAGGTGGTCGCCGCCGGGTCGCCCTGCGACGTCGCAGTACTTGCGGGCTTCGATGTAGCCGTCCGTGCCCAGGATGAAGAGGCGGCCGTCGCCCCAGGTGCCCAGCCCATCGGGTGTGAACCAGTCTACGCGCACGTAGCCCAGGCCGCCGCTGCCTCTGATGATGGCATCGCCGAAGTCCTCGAACTCGGGATACTCCGGGTGGTGCAGATTGCCGATCTGAGCCGTGACGACCTCGGCGCGGTCAGAACCCGTGTAGAAGAGGATCTGGTCAAACTGGTGGGAGCCGATGTCCACCAGGATGCCGCCGTACTTCTCGCGTTCGAAGAACCACGCGGGGCGGGTCGCCAGCCGGCTGTGGTGAGGCGCGAGGATGACCACCTGGAGCACCTGGCCGATGGCGTCGGCCTGGATCAACTGGCTCGCCTTGACGGCCGAGCGCACGTGAAACCGCTCGCTGAAGTCCACGGAGTAGATGCGCCCCGTCTCGGCGTGGACTCGGCGCACGGCCTCCAACTGGGCGAAGGTCGTCATGCCGGGCTTGTCGGTCATGTAGTCTTTGCCGTGCTGCATGGCGCGGATGCCCAGCGGCGCGCGGTCGCAAGGGATCCCGGCATTGATGATGAGCTGGATGCTGGCGTCCTCCAGGATTTCCTCGGCGCTGGCAGCGCGCGCGGCCTGGGGATACTTCTGACCATAGGCCGCGGCCAGCTCCGGCTCAACAGCGTAGTACGACACCAATTGAGCGCCCGCTTCCAGCAGGATGTTCGTTTGCCCGGTGATGTGGTCGTGGTTCAGGCCGATGGCCGCAAAGCGTAGTGGTGGTTGTGTTGACATAGCCTTCGATCCCTTCTCTGAGAGATTAAGACCTTATCGGGAATAAGAATGGATGTCACCCTGAGCGGGGCGATCCCGTGAATTGCGCTGCGGCGTCACACCAGCGAAGAGCCTGCCCTGAGCGCAGTCGAAGGGGTCTCGTCGCGGCAAGGAGAACTTGTTCCTTCACTGTGTTCAGGACAGGCTCTGAGCGCAGCGCACGGATTCTTCGCTGGCATCACGCCGTAACGAGAGTTCAGGGACAGACCCGCTCAGAATGACAGGCGACGGGTAGCGAGTTTTGCGCTATTGCGATAAATCCAGCGCGATTCGCACTTCCTGCCCGGCTTCCCCGGCATAGCGCACCAGCACCTGCTCGCCTGCGGTCTCTATCACACCCGGCGCGCTGGCTTCGACGCGCACTTCCAGTCCCGGCAGCCGCCAGTATTCAGGCTTCACCAGGGCCGCCTGGATGCCAGGCGCATGAATCAGGAAAGCCAGTTGCGCAGAGCCGGTGATCACCAGCCGGCGCGGGCTGGCGGCCGCATCCACCGGCCCCGTGTACATCAGCCGGATCCAGCCGACCTGCCCGGCGCCGGTCTGCCAATGGATCGTCGCGGGGTGGAACTGGCTTTGACCGATGTCAGCCAGGGAGGTGTGCTCCGCGCCGATCATCGCCCTCTCGCCCAGCCAGGCCGTGGCGGTGCGCCGCGGCGAGTCGCCGATGACGCGCTTGACGCAGTGCTCACCCCGGAAGGCCAGCAGGTGCGGGATGACCTCCGGCGGTACGCGCAACCCCAGGATGGCGACCAGGGGACCGAAGCAGAAATCAGCGGCGTGCGCGAAGCGGCTGTTCACATCCGGGAACGCGGCGTTCTCCCGCCCGGTGACGAGCCAGATCCACTCGCCCAAAAGGGCCACGTAGTGGCGCATGTCCATGCCGTAGGCCCGGTCGTATGGGCCGGCCAGATTTCTCAGGCCGGCATGGTAGAACTGAGCGATGTCTCGCCAGAGCACCGCTTCCATCTCGGCGCCCATCTGTTGCAGCCGTGGCGATGAGCAGTAGGCCTGCCATAGGCCCAGGGCGTAGATGTCCGGCCCGTAGTAAGTGGGCGAGTTGTACTCCCCGAATGCATCATGCAGCTTGAACCGGCGGTACACCTCGCGCCCCATCGCCTCGCCACGCTCGCCCCAGGCGCGCTCCCCCAGCCGGTCGCCGGCATAGATGAGCATCTGGGCATTCATCAGGGCGATGTTGGTGTAGCCCGCGGACAGGGGCCGCGCCAGCGCGCCCTCGACTGTTTTGCGGATCGCACCGTCAATCTGCGCGACCAACGCAGGCGGCAGCCGGTCTTCGTACTCACTCAGGATCACCGCAATGGTGGTGATGATGAACTCGCGCCAGTTGGGGTCGTAGTGCCTCCACTCGATGGCCGGCTCGGGCGGATGTGGCTCCTCCGGCGCACGGTAGAAGGTGCCGTGGTAGACCTTGCCAGGCTCGTCGAACTGGTTAGGCAGGATTGCCTCCAATGCCTGCACGGCGCGACCCGCATCGCCTTCGCCGTCGCGCATCAACAGGCCCAGGGCGTACCAGGCGCTCTCGCGCACAATATGATAGGGGACGTGCCCGCTGCCTTGCGGATCAGGCGCATCGCCCATGCCCCAGAGGAGACCGCGCTCCGCATCCCAGTAACGATCCATCCACGCGACCGAGCGCTCCAGCAGGTCCTGTGCCGCAGGCGTCAGGTCTTCGGCCGGATGGGCCATCGCTGATCCTCCTTGTGCGTAGTGGCGATCCCTTGCGGTCGCCCACGTGGGCAGGCGCAAGGCCGTGCCCCTACCTTATGCCGGCGTGATGATGACCAGGTAGCGCATCGGCGTGTCGCCGATGTTCTCCAGCCCGTGCGGGTTCCTGGCATCCAGGATGATCGCCTCGTTGGGACCGACCGCGTGGCGCTCACCGCCGACCTCGACCGCGCCGTGGCCTTCCAGGACGTAGAACGCCTCGACCGCTTCATGCGTATGCGGCGGATGTGCGCGCGTACCCGGCGGTATTTCGGAGATGTGGATGCGCAGCTTCTCGGGATCAATGCCGGTCTCGACCAGGCACCTGGTCAGCCCCTTGGCCTGTCGCGTTGTGAATGCCATTCTCAAGCCTCCTGCTTGACCAGACGTGCGATGAGATCGCGCAACTCCGCCGCTGAGGTGACGGTGTAGCGCGGGACCTCATCGGGTATCAGGGCGTATGCGCGCCGCCGGTCGTTCAGATGATAGAAGACCGAGATCAGGCCGAGCCGGTTGGCCCCGACGACGTCTCGCTCCAGGTTATTGCCCACCATGATGACCCGCCCATAGTCCTTTTCCGGGATTGCCAGGGCATCCAACGCGGCACGGAAGAGGCGTGGGTCGGGTTTACTGGCGCCGACAATCTCGGAGATGGCCAGGGTGTCGAACAGCTCATACAGGCCGTGCTGGCGCAGCACGTTCTCGGGCGTACGGGGGCGACTGTCGGCCGCCAGCCCCATCCGATGCCCGGCAGCCTTGAACTCCCGCAGCGTCTCCGCCATGCCCGGCGCCAGCTCGGCCCGCAACGTTGTCCCCTCCGCGTCCTTGACCTCCGTTTCCTCGACCATGATGGTATCCCCCAGGTCGAAAAGCAGCGCGGCCAGGTTCATAGCGGCATGGGGTATTTGTAATAGTCCTGAATGCGCTCCATTTTCTCCCAGTCTTCGATCTCCGCAACTTCTGGCATGTGGATCAGCTCGTCCAGCAGAGCCACGGCCGAATCGTAGTTGCGCGTCTGGTGGTTATTCAGAGTCTCGAACAACTGCATAGACCGGTCGCCGGTCTTGAAGGCCAGCAGCTCGCGTTCCATATCCAGCCAGTCGGGCAGGATGCACTCGAACATGATCTTGGGCGGCAGGCTGCCTACGCGCAGCGGCTGGACGCCCTTTTGGTTGACGATCGCGGGCACCTCGACCACGACGTCGTCCGGGATGCCTTGCAGCGCGCCTTGATTGGGCACGTTGACCTGGAAATAGCCTTCGGTGTTATTGGTCAGCCCATCCATGATGGGAACCTGCTGCTCGTGGGTCTTCTGCGTGCCCATCAGTTGCGGCAGGTCGGCCTTGGGGTCTACGGCCCAGCGGTGGTACTCCTTGATCCGTTCTTCTAGCTGCGACACGAAGAACGGTCGCGCCAGGTGCGTGTCCGGCCCGCCCCATGGCTCGCCAAACCAGTGCTTCTTGGTGGCGATGTCGGTGTGATACCACCACCACAGGCGATACCGCAGGGTGTCGCCGATCGGGAACAGCCCGAACATGTGGTATTGGTGCACGGCTCCCCGCGACATCTGGGCATCGTGGGTGCGCTGCGCGATGTGCGTGCGCCAGTATTCCTCGCCCTGCGTCGCGATCCACTCGTCAATCAACGGGTAGGCGTTCTTGCCCTCGTAGATGAAGTGCGTCAGCCAGATGTTGTGGTTCAGGCCCGGCGCCTGCCAGGTCACCTTCGCCGGGTCAATGCCGATGGTGTGGGCGATCTCCTCGCAGCCGTAGTGACCGTGGCATAGCCCGCACACCTTGATGCCGGTCTCACGCGTCATCAGCGTGCAGCCGTTGAACACCGGGTTGCCCGATTGGATCAGCCAGGCGTCCGGGCAGATGCGCTCCATATCGCGAGCCACGTCAAGCATCAGGCGCAGTTGATGGTATGAGCCGAAGCTGCCGCCGGAGTGATAGTAGCCGTACTTCTCGGCGGCCAGGTTGCGCATCTTGGCCTCTACCACGTGGCCGAGAACATAAGCGGTGCTGACGACGAAGTTGGCATCCTGCAGCGCCGCCGAGCGATCGCACGTGGCGTCGAAGGTCAGGTCTGCCCCCAGTTGGCTGGCGTACTTGGTTGCCAGCTTGTAGATGATGTCCAGCCGTCCTTCATCAATATCCATGAAGGTGATGTGGCTGCCACGCAAGCTCTCCGTGAGGCAGATGTCTTTCACCAGCCCCAGGGAGAACTGGGCGCTTCCTGCGCCGATAATTCCGATCTTGACTGCGGTACCCATGTGTTTGCTCCTCTGTTATACATACAGTGTACTTTCCTGTCTGTCGTAACGACAGCACTCCTGTACAACCTGCATGAACCACCGCATGCGGCCGACCCCTGTGCCTGCGGCCAGCGATCCGGCGGTGGTGACGTTCAGCCGGCCGTTGCCGCCTGCCTTGTGGAAGTCAGCGATGACCTGCTGGCGGATTTCTTCCGGGCCGCCGTTGCGCAGGAGGAAGGGCGGCATCTGCCCGTTGATCAGCGCGTCGGGCATCTTCTGTCGGATCAGCCCGGCATCCACTGTCGGCCCGTAGTTCACGTTGCGAATTCCCAGCGCGTACTGCATGTCCAGCAGGTGCCCCATCGCGCTGTCTGAATGCTGATAGCGTCGCGCGTCGCCCGGCGCCATCGCGGCCAACACCCGCTCCAAGACGGGGTAACAATACTCCCGGTAGAGCTTGCGGTTGAAGAGCGCGGAGTTGTCATCGGTGATCCACCAGCCCGGCTCGGTGACCCCGCTAAACTCGCGCAGGACGCGATTGAACTCGACCATCCTGGCTGCCAGGATGTCCCGGAAGCGCCGCATCAGGTCGGGATGGTCATAGAACCAGTAGAAGAGCGTCTCCGGCTTGAGGATCGAGGTCATGATCGTCGCCGGGCCGCGGCTGCCCGTGCCCAGCTTCGGCAACGGCTTGCCCGCGGCCGTGCGTTCCTCCCACTCCGCCAGGTACTCCCCCGAAGGGGGCAAGGCCCACGTCCGCAGGTCGGTCGCCTCGGCCCGATCCAGCACCCGGCTGAACTCAGCGGGGTCATCGGTCACTGGCTCAAGCCAGGGCGTGCCGCCTTCGTAGTACCCGAATTCGCAGCCGAAGAGGTTTTCGATACGCTTGGGCGTCGTGCGCCAGGTATCTTCGTCAAAAAACGCCTGCCCCACGTGCGCCAGCGTGATTGCATTGACCTCCCGGTGCAGCGCGTTTCGGTATGCCTGATCCAGGTAGTAGCGGAGCGTCGAGGGCACGTCCATGAACTCGAAGATCCAGTGGTCATCCGGCGAGAAGGAGGCCGAGCAGCGCGGCTTGTCGGGCGTGAGTCCCTGGCAACCCGCGTTCTCCTCCCACCAGGCCCTCACGTCCAGCTTCGCCGTCAGCTCCATGAATTCGGTTTCGATAATCGGCATGAGCGCGCCTCTCCGCATCGGTGATGCTACTGATTAAACCAAATCTCGTACTCGTCATCCCCGTGCCGGATCGTCAGCTCCCCCGACCCGAAGTCTGCGTGTGCCCACGGGCTGTCTACCAGCGGGTAGCCGTGGATCTGGATCGGCTCGCTGTTGATTGTGGGCTTCACGTCCCAGCCGGTGACGAACTTACCGACAGAAGGCGACGTGTACGTGATGACGCCATCCTTCGCCTCGACTGGCGCGGCCACGAGCGCGTTCACGAAGGCGTCGAACGACCCCCAATCGGCCTCGCGACCGCATTCCACCAGCCAGGTGTTCTCGACCGCCGCGCATTGCAGCTCGCGGCCCGCGTATTGCCCCTCATCACCGACGACGAAGCCGTGCTGCGAGTAGATGCCCACGTAGCCGCGGCCCACGCGACCGAAGGCCCAGTTGCCTGCGAAGCGGACTTCGTCGAAGCGCTCCTGCTCGAAAAAGCAGTGGGACATCCACGCGCGCCAGGTCAGCCGCCAGGTGAGCGCCAGCACGTTGCGGTACTGAATCGCGCGCGGCAGCGTAGTGTGGCCCGACCAGTAGTCAGGACGCAGCCCGGAGCCTTCGCCGGAGGTGTGCGGGCAGGACCAGAAGACGGTTGTCTTGTTGCCCAACGTCACCTGCGCCACGTGCGTCGAGGACTCGAACTCACCTTTGCGCAAATCCTGCACTGCCGATACCATGTAGTCCGGCGTGCGGTAGACCACGAAATCGGCATGGTGGGCAGCGCCCTTAATGATGCCCTGCCGGACTTTGGACTCAACGACTGCCTGCTTGTCGGTGGCGATATCGGCCAGAATCCTGGGCGCGCGGTACTCGCTCGTGGCCAGGGATACGGGCGACATGCCATCGGTACCCCAACTCAGCGAGCCGACGCCGTAGAGCAGCCAGCAGGTGGCCGAGGTGCCCTCGAAGTCGGGGTATTTCAGGTTGATGCCGTAGCTGCGGCCGTGGGTGGTGCCGAAAACGCCCTCGAAGCTGTCGGCAGCCAGGTTGAAGAATACGTAATCCAGCACCAGGCCGGTCATCTGGCGCAGCTTCTGTTCCCCCTCGTGCGAGGCGAAGTCGTACACGTTGATCAGCGGCGCGATGTTGACGGGATAGTAGGAGTTGGAGTGCCATTCATCGAAGCCGAAGCGCCCCCGCTGGCGCAGCCATTCGGTGATGTAGCTCAGGCCCTTGGTGGCGTGGTAAAGCCCCCGCATGTGGCTGTTAGTGAACTCCTCGGTGGGGAACAGCTTGCCGGCCAGCCATTCGGCCACGTGAAACAGAAGGCGATGGTTCTCGGAGCCCATGTACATCACCGTGTCGCCCGGCTCGTCCACCCAATACTTGAAGCCGAGCACGGTGTCCTTCATCATGGCGTGGATTTGCGGGCTGAGCTGGGGCGTCTCTCGAAGATCCCCGCCAGGGGGCTGTTCCCGCTCCCAGCACATCAGGCGCAGGATGCCCTGGATGACGAAGTCCGCGCAGTCCTTGCGCGCCGCGATGAACTGGCAGGTATCCCGGATCACGGCCTCGTCCACCTCGGCATAACGGCCCAGCGCGTAGCGGGCGACCTCGCACCAGATGTCAGGCCGGTGCTCGGCCCGCTGGAAGCCCGCGTAGTGTGCCAGGACGCGCCGCTTGCGCTCCGCTAACTGCTCGTAGCCTGGCAGCGCGGGGGCCGGCGTCAGCTTGTGGATGGCGAACGAAGCAGCGGTCAGCGGTCGGCTGTCAGCAGCCGCCCAACTGCACAGAAGCCCATAATGGCCGTCAGCCAACTCGTCGCCCCGGCAAAGGACGATCGGCCCGGCGGCCGACGGCTGCACCGCGCGCAACGTCTCCTCGCTCTCGGTGCACAGGCTGACCGTCAGCGGCGCGGCGGCGTCAGGTGCGACGCCCAGCCGGAGGCCGATCTCGTGCTCGCCGTAGAACACATCGCGGCCCAGGCGAATGCTGCCGATCTGCGCCTCGATGCCGGCACGCGCCTCAGCCGGCATCGAGGCGGCCAGGGGTACGCGGGCGCTCATCCCGGCGGCTGCCTCCAGCCTGCAGCCGATCTGCGCCATGCGGCCGAGTCGGAAGAGCGTCACGGTGACAATGTTCTCCCCGGCCAGAAGCGCGGCCTCGAAACGGTACTCGAAAATGCCGTCCGCCTGCTTCACGGGATGCGCGTCGGTGTCGTAGACCGCCGTCCCGTTGATCGCGACGATGGCCCGCGAGGTGATGCCGATGATCAGTCGCCATTCATGGACGCCGGGCTGGTCGGGGGTCAGGATCGTCGTCAGGAACGCCGCGCCGAGGTGGTTGGAGATGTTGTAGCGGCCCCACGAGAGGTAGTTCTCGGGCCCGCGCACCAGCTCCCAGCGCATGGCTTGGCCCCGGAAGGTCGTTTCCTCCCCCTCGACCGGCCGCGAACGAAGGATGGTCTGCGCGTCGCCTACGATCTGCGTCATTGCGGCGCGGCCGACGGTCGCACCGGGTTTCTCGAAGAGGGTCAGCCCCTGGACGGTCGCTGAGAGGTCTTCGTAGAACGGCCCCAGGATCAGCCAGGGCTTGATGATCTCGCCCGCTGGGACGCGGCGGCATAGGTTGGGATGCATGGCTATACGCCTCCTCACCTAAACTGACTGAAGTAGTGGATGCACACCTGTCGCCACAAGCGCGCGTTATCTAGCTGCTGCTCCAGTCGCCGGCTGACGTGCGCGTGACGCTGGGGGTCAATTCCGGCCTGCACATCCTGCCAGATGTCACGCATCCGTTCGACAAAGGCGACGCCCGCATCGTAGCGATGCTGTAACTCCCCCCAGAGTGTGCTGCCGGATGGGAGGCGATGATCCCAGGGCACGTGATGAAACCACAGCAGGAACTTTTCAGGACAGATCTCAATTTCATCGAACTGCTCGCGCAAGGGGCGGTGATACTGGCTAACCGCATTGCTGCCGGTGCTGCTGCGGTCAAAGCCGATGCCACGCTTATCAGCCCGATGAAAGTAAACGTTGTTCCAGTCCACGCGTTTCGCGGCCTGGAAACCCGGATCAGGCCCATAGTGATGGCCTTCCTGCATGAGGTGATGCAGGCCCAACGGGGTCATGGTGTTGATGCAGGATTCCCAGGAGCCAAGCATCATCGTCTCGATCGCGTCCACCACAGACGGGTCGCTCGACCAGGTCATGCGAGTCCATTCGTCGGCGATCGTTTGGGCGCTCAGGCTGTCATCCCAGGCAAGGCGGCCGAAGGCATACCAGTTTGCCTGGGCGAAGTGATGGCCGCACCAATTGCGATCGGAGCCGGTGTTGGCGACGCCGATGATGCACGAGGTAGCGTGCTCGTTCAACGAGCCATCCACAACCTCGGCGACCGTCGAACCGGCCCCGAGAACAGGCCGCGGATCGTTGCGGATAAGCGCGGATAAAGAGGAAAATCCGCGTCCGTCCGCGCCCATCCGCGGCCCACTGTCATGCTCCGCGGCGACACGTGGGGCATGAGGGACTGCTCCGTCAGCACAGGTATCCGACCCCAGGATCTCCTCCCACATGGGGCCCAGGTAGACCAGATGAACCGACTGGCCGAGGTATTCTTGGGTGATCTGGAGCTCCAACGCCAGGGGCGTCCCTTTCATGGCGCCAAAGAGGGGATGGAACGGTTCTCTCGGCTGGAAATCAACCGGGCCGTTCTTCACCTGCACGAAAACGTTGGGGCGGAACCTGCCATCCAGGGGCACAAATTCCTTGTAGGCGCACTTAGCCCTGTCCGCGTCAACGGTCGTATCGTAGACGAAGGCGCGCCAGAGCACCATGCCGCCATGCGGCGCGAGCGCATCGGCGAGCATGTTGGCGCCATCGGCATGGTTTGCGCCGTAGTCTTGCGGGCCCGGCTGCCCCTCCGAGTTCGCCTTGACCTGGAAACCGCCGAAGTCCGGGATCAGACGATAGATCTCATCTGCCTTGCGCCGCCACCACGCGGCGACGGCCGGGTCTCGCGGGTCGCTGGTGGACAGGCCCCCGAGCACCATAGGGGCGGAGAAAACGGGCGATAGGTAGACGCGCATACCATAGGGCCGGAAGACATCCGCCAGCGCGGCGGCTTTCTCCAGGTATTCGGCGGTCAGGCTTCTGGCGCTGGCGTTAACGTTGTTCAGGCAGGCGCCGTTGATGCCGATGGAGGCGCAGGCTCGGGCATAGTCGTGGTAGCGCGGGTCTATGCGTCTCGGCAGCTCATCCCAGTTCCACAGCGATCGCCCCGCGTAGCCGCGCTCGATGGAGCCGTCGAGATTGTCCCAGTGCGCGAGGATGCGGTGGCGGATCCGGGGGCGGCTCATAAGGTCGAGGGCGTGAATATTCTGGTGCGTCTGGAGCAGCCGCAGGAAGTGGAATATCCCCGTCAGAACGGCCGGCCCGGAGTTGCCCCCAATGAGAAGCCAGTTATTGCTCTCGGTCTGATGATGACGGATCAAGAACCCTTCCTCGCCCAAACGGCGGCGCTCGGCCTGTGCTAGGGTCACACCGACGGCTGCCAGTTCGTCAGCCGTGCCCACGACCAGGGCGCTGCCGGACGGCTCTCGGGAGATCGGCACCGAGTTGTCCAGCAGGACGGGCAGCGCCCGGCCAAGCTCACTGCGTATGATCGCGGCTGTTGCGCCTGTACCGAGCACTGCCGCACTGCGGATCGTCTCGCGGTATTGCGCCAAGTGGTCCGCATCATCCACCCGGCGATATCGTAACCACAGTTCGTAGCCGTCTTCGCCTCTCATGTTGGCGACCTTCAACCCTCTTGTCCTTCGACCGATGTGACCGCCTCGTCCGCCAGCCAAAGCGGAAACGGTTGTCCCTGGGCGTGCAGGTGGCTGGCGTACAAGAAACGATTCACATCATGGAGATAGTACTGGCCGTACCGTTTGGTGGGCAGGGCGCCTAACAATCCCTCGACAAGGGTGCGCGCCATGTTCTCATCTAGCCCCGCCTCAAGCTCGTAATCGAAATAGATCGCCAGGTCTTGATCAGGCTCGTCAATAACGCGCCTGACGCCGAACTTGGTCGGGTCAACATGGACCGGCGAAAAGCGTTCCAGGACAAACACGCCGGGCGACGCCGAGTGCACCGAGTCTTGATGGGCATAGAGAAAGTTAACCGTCTCCTGCGCGTCTTGCATGGTTTCTGTGGGAAAGCCAAAGAAGAAAAACGTGTGATTCCAGATGCCGGCCTGCGCGCTGGCGTGCAGCACCTGGCTCATGGTCTCGCGGCGTGTGCCCTTGATCATGTGCCGAATCACTCGTTCCGAGGCTGTCTCCAACCCGAAGAGCAGCATCCGGCAGCCTCCGGCCGCCATGCTCCCCAGCAACTGCTCCGATAGCCCAGGCTCCAATCGCGCACATCCACACCACGCGACCGGCGAACCCTGTTCTGCGAGTTTCGCCGAGAGCAGGCGCAACGTGCGCGGGGGGATGGCTTCGTCGGCGAAGAAGATGTGGCGCACGTCGTGCTTCTTCTGCAGGGTCATGATCTGTTCAAAAACCTGGTCCACCGGCAGCGCATGGAATCCTTCGCCGGTCCCATATCCGACATTGCAGAAGGCGCATCGGCCGTGATAACAGCCGTGCGCCGTGATGAGCGGCAACACCAGATCAGGCGCCAGGTAACGGTCGAGCGGCAAGCCATCGAAATCGGGCATCCGGTCGGCAGCGGAGCGGCCCAAGCCGCTGCTGCCGGCATGTGTCACTGGGTTCACGCGAACCTGGTCGCCCAGCTTGTAGATCAGATTCGGGACATCGCTCAGGTTGCCGTCGCCGTCCAACGCCCCAGCGAGTCGGAGCAATGGCACTTCGCCGTCGAACACGACGGCGCTGTCAATCAGCTTGAACAGCCCCGGCGTCTGCGGGATCTGCTCGCGGAGCATGGAGACATGCGGCCCGCCCACGGTGATGTGGCAATCCAGGCCCGCCTGTTTGATCAGATACGCCAGGGTCATCGCCGCTGGCATCTGCCCCCGGGTGGGAATCGAGATGCCGACGATGTCGGGCCGCTCACGGACGATGTCGGGGATGATGCCGCGGCGGAAGATGTCCAGGAGCATGTTGCGCCCCGGATCGCGCACCGCCTGCAGCAAGTGCCGGCTGCTATCCACCGGCAAGGCCGGTTGGTAGCTCAGGAGATCGAATTGCGCCGGGAAGTAGGGCAACGAAACCAATTCGAGCGCCTGCGCGATGACCAGAAACGCCGCCCGGCTCCGCTCCCCATCGTAAAACGCTGGACTGCGAAACACCGCTTTGGCCGCCTCGACTTGCGCTGCCAACTTCGGCCCCTCTGCCCAAGCCCACTGGACCCTTTCGGGAACAGGACGGCCGCGCCGATGCCCGCGTGGATAGCGGGCGTTGAGACGGTCAATGGACTGCTCAAGATAGGCGCGGGTCAAGATCGCGTCGTAGGTTTCGAGGTTCAGATCGCGTTGGATGACCTCCACGCCATGCGCGCGCAGCGCAGCAGTGAGTACCGGCAGTGCCAGGTGCGGCATCGCCGGTGTCCACTGTGGCGGGAAGATCAACATGACTTTCATGGCGCGCCGGTCACCCAGCCGCAAAGTTCAGCCGCATGACCTGGTCGCCGTAACGAACCTCCAACTCCGCAGCGGGCAAGTCGGCAACGCAGTACGGGTTGTCATAGTGCTTGAAGCCGGAAAGCGGCTGCGGCTGCTCGTTGCGCAAGAACGCTCCTTCCCAGCCGAAGGCCAACATGTCGCCGCGCAGGGTGGCACAGCGCATCGCCAGGTCGCCAAAAGCCACATCCAGTGCGAGGATCTTGTCTTGGAAAGCGCCGAAATCGCCGTCGAGCGCAGCACGGCCCAGGTGCTCATCAAACGCCCAGGCGGGGAAATAGGCGTGCGTAAAGCCCAGCCAGTCGTCGTCCGGCAGTTTGTGAACCGCGACGAGCACGTCCTTCCACTGCGCCACGCGCGGCAGAACCACGTTCCCATGCCAAAAGCCGGGACGGTGCGAGCCCTCTTCGCTCAGGCAGGGCGGATGCGTGACAAAGGCGACGGCGTCCGGCCCGAAAGTGGCCTGCCAGATGTGCTCCTGGACGCCCTTTGCGCCCGGATGGTAGTCCTGTGCGGAGCAGAGCATGGAATCCGGCGTCTTGTACGTCACCTTGTTCACTTCCCAGTCGCCCGCCGCCCGGTCGCGCCACTCTTCATATGTGCCCGCGTGGCGCTCGCGGTTCCACATCTCCTCGGGCAGGTCGGCGGCGATGTCGCCGATGATGCGCGGAAATCCGTAGTTCTCCACGCACGCCAGGCTGACCGTTGCCAGGATCTTGTCGTTGAAAACGCCCATGCCCCACATCAGACGGCTGATGCCTGCGGTGGATTCCCCGCGCGCGCCTTTGATGTGCGGGGTGTAGGTACGCCCGTGGGTTGAGCCGAACGTCCCCTTGTACGAATTGAGCGCCATCGTCAGAAACATCTTGTCCATGATGACGGTGGCGAGGTCATAGACGGGCTGGCTATCGGCCAGGTCAGCCAGGTGCGAAAGGGCCAGCAGGTCCTCTTCGAAATAGCAGTTCGAGTCCCATTCGCTGAAGCCGCCCGCGCCGCGCTTGAGCAGCCAGGAAATCGCCAGGCGTTCGCCTTTTTCGCGATGCCATTGACCGGTCTGGTCGGCGTTTGTAAAGGTGCGCTCCGGATAAAGCTGACCGGCCAGGATCTCGCAGGCGTGAAACAGAATTTGGTGGTTTTCCGACCAGAACCACATCGAATCAGCGCCCGGCTCGTCTGCCCAGTATTTGAAGTTGAGGACACACGCCTCGAGCGGCTGCCTGAGTGACTCCGGGAATGAGGGATCGTCGCCGTAGCGCTGCAACATCCCCAATAGGCCGACCAGGTAGAAGTCGCTGCAATCCTTGCGTTGGTTGATCCCCTCGATGGCCTCCAGGATCACGTCGTTCTTCACATCGGCCCAATCGCCCAGCGCCATCTTGGCGATCTCGGAAAAGAGATTGATCTCACGCCGAGCCGCATCCATTAGCGCCTCGCCGCGACGCTCGTCAAATGTGCCGTATGAGGTCTGCGAGTATTTGTTGCGCACCGCCGCCAAGGCGACCTTGCGTTCCAGACGCAAATTGCCCTCGTAATACTCTTGCAGCGAGGGGATCAAGAAGATCTGGAATGGGCCCTCCGGCACTTGAAACGGCTGGCCCATGGACTTCTTGTATCCAGCCGAGACGGTCGGGCGTGCCTCTGAATAGATCCAGCCCGATGGTTTCTGGAGACGAACTGTCAGTTCGGCCGATGCAACCATCTCCTCAGGCCAGTGCACGGTGATGTCGTCGTCCCACACGTACACATCTCGATCCAGATACGCCGCCTCAATGGCTCTTTCGACAGTTTGACGGCGAGCCACGCCCGCGTGTGAAGTTGGCACGAACACGAACGCTTCCGGCAATGGGTCCAGGATCCGCAACGCCATTGCATACGGACATTCGCGCGCCGCCACCGCTTCAAAGCGCACCAGGAAGTCGTTTGGCCCTTTCTTCAGCTTGGCCCGAAAAGAGACACTCACCGGTATCTGATGATGGAAATGCTCATGGCGATGGACGTGCTTACCGTTCAGCCAGACATCCGCCGGGCCGTTGGTCGTCAGGATGCACGTCACCTCCCGCGCCGCAGGACTCACGACCCGACTGTAGGCCCAACTGCGCAGGTAATGGCAGATGTGATAAAAGGCCGTGCAGTCAACGAAGTGATCGTCGTCGCAGCGGTAGTACTTCCACGTAAGCGCAGTGTCGTCCACCACAAAGGCTTCGTCCTGTACTGGAGGTTGGGACGTGCCAGGCACCTCCGAGGTGCCTGGCACGTGGTAATGGCGGGCAATCTGCAACTTCCAGTCCTGGCCCTGATAGTGATCCAGGTCAAGCACGGGGATGGCCTGAGGGCCAGCGAACAGCCAGTTGTGGATGTAACCGTCTGCAAGTTCATAGCGAGCATAGTAAACAGGCATCTTTTCCTCTTCCCGATGGGGCGTGTTCAAAATCCGTTGTAGGGGCGGGTTTCTCCGCGTCGACGGGAAGCTTGCCGGCACCGCGTTGCTGCCATACCAGGCAGGCCAGCATCAACCACAGAAAACCCGCCCCTACCGATGTATGGCACGCAGGGCAACTTCGAGCAGCGCCAGGGAAATGACAATTACACCGAGTGGAATGGCAATCGTAATCGCAAAACGTCGCAGCAGAACAGCCAACCCTACGCGGGTCAACCACTGCGAAATGCGGCTTCGACGCAAAACCGGCCCTTGGGTGGGAGCAGCACTGCTGGCTTCCGGCCGCTGGACTCGGCGGGTGACGCTTCCACGATAATAACTCTCCAGGTACATCACATAAATCAGAGCAGCCAGGCCACCCAACAGCAGACTCACCTGGTTGACCACGCCAACCGAGTAACGGTCGCCGCCGAGCGCCGCCCAGAGTGCGTTGGCCGTGGCACGGAGTTGGATGACGGCCACCACGCAGACCACGATGCTCACCAGCCAGAGCAGATAGGCAAGTACGTAAAGCAAAACACCTTTTGGGGTCAGCGCGGAAGCAGGTTTTGGCTTCATGGAGGGATGTCCTGACACAGAAAACAGTGTGGATCACATACCGCTAGTAACGGACTGCCGCGATGCACGGGCACCGGGGAAATTGGACTGGGATCGAGCTGCATCCACGCGGCCTACGGCTTGTAGAGCACACACCGCACCTTGTGCCCCGGCTCAACTTCGAGCCAGGGCGGCGCCTCCTGATCGCACACGCCCCGGATACGCTGCGTGCAGCGCGGGTGAAAGGGACAGCCCTTGGGGATGGAGTAGGGGTCCGGCACCGTGCCGCGAATGGATTCCAGGCGTTGCCGGCCGCGTGTTTTCTGACCCAACCGCGGGATGGAGCGCAGTAGCGCCTGCGTGTAGGGGTGCAGCGGGGAATGGAACAGGGCGTCCACAGTGGTTTCTTCAACCACCTTGCCCATGTACATCACGAGCACGTCCTCGCACATCTGCGCAACCACGCCCAGGTTGTGCGTGATGTACATGATCGCCATGCCCAGCTCGCTCTGGAGGCTGCGCATCAGCCGCAGAATCTGGGCTTCGGTCGTCACGTCCAGCGCAGTCGTCGGCTCATCGGCGATCAGCAGGCTGGGGTGGCAGGAAAGCGCCATCGCGATCACGGCGCGTTGGCGCAATCCCCCCGACAATTGGTGTGGGTAGCAGTCCACGCGCTCCTTGGGTTGCGGGAAGCCAGCCAGATCGAGCACTTCGATGGCCTTGGCGCGTCCCACATGTTTGTCTACTCTCTGATGCAGCATGATCGCTTCCGCGATCTGGTTGCCAATGGTATGGACCGGACTGAGGGAGGCCATCGGCTCTTGTGGCACGAGCGCGATCTCGCACCCGCGGATGCTGCACATCGTACGTCCGGTCGGGTTGATGTCGGTCAGCTTGACTTCCTCCGTCTGCCCACTGCCGTTCTCACCGCACTTCCGGAAGAGCGTAATCTCGCCGTTAACGATGCGCCCCGGTTTGGGCACAATGCGCAGGATCGAGCGTGCGGTGACGCTCTTGCCGCAGCCGCTTTCGCCGACCACGCCCAATGTCTGGCCGCGCCAGATGTTGAAATCTACCCCATCCACTGCCCGGACTGTGCCCTCGTCCAGGAAGAAGTAGGTTTTGATGTCCTTGACTTCTACGAGCAGTTGATCTTGTTTCATGTCGTGGGCTCCTAGCGGGCGTAGGGATCGGCGGCATCGCGCAGGCCATCGCCGACGAAGTTGAACGCCAACACTGAAATCACGACGGCGAGGCCTGGCGCCAGCACCCACGGCGCCAAGACCAACGAGCGCAGGTTCATCGCTTCCTGCAACAACACACCCCAACTGATCGCAGGAGGGCGCAGTCCCAGACCGATGAAACTCAGCCCCGTCTCGGCGAGGATCATGTTGGGGATATTCAGCGTCAGTGCGGCGATAATATAGGAGAGGAAGGATGGCAGCATGTGGCGCAGGATAATGCGCATCTGGCTCGATCCGTTCAACCGGGCGGCGAGCACAAAGTCCTCCTCGCGCATCGCCAGGAACCGCCCGCGCACCACACGCGCCATCCAGGTCCATCCCACCACCGCAATGATCATGGTGATGCCAAAGTACACCCGCTCGATGGGCCAGTCGCGCGGCAGCGCTGCGCTCAGCGTCATGTAGAGTGGGATGGTAGGGATCGTGCGGATGAACTCGATGACGCGCTGAATGATGACATCAGGAGTCCCGCCGTAATAACCCGAGATGCCCCCCAGGACAACGCCCAGCGCCAGACTGAGGAACACGCTGATCATCCCCATCGAGAGCGAAAGCCGCGCGCCGTAGCACACGCGGGCGAACATGTCCCGCCCCAGACGGTCAGTCCCGAGAATAAACACACCTTGCTGCTCCTTGGCGGCGGGAGGCAAACCATACAGGTGAATGTCCGTTGGCCACAGCCCCACCAGCTTGTACTGAAAGTCGTGTACAAAGAACTGGATCGGATACCGGGTGTTCGTGTCTTCGACGTAAGTGATTTGGAGCGTCTCGGGATCCATGGCGCGTGTGTGCTGGTAGACGAACGGCCAGTGAAACTGCCCTTGGGTATCGCGGAAGTGGATCGCGGTCGGCGGCACTTGCTTGAACTGGAGCATCGCCTGATCGGGATCGTAGGGCGCCACGAACTCGCAAAAGATGGCTACGAAATAAAGGAGGATCAACACCACGCTGCAGACCAACGCCATCTTGTGCTTGCGGAACCGCCACCACATCAGTTTCCAGGGTGGCGCGACATAAATCTTCTCCCCGGCTTTTTGGAGATCCTCCTCCTCGACCGGGGTTGTTTCGATTTCCTTTTCTGCCTGCCCTGGAACAGCCATGTCTTATCCCTCCAGCCGGATGCGCGGGTCCACCCACGCCAGCAGGATGTCGGAAAGGAGTGTGCCGATGACTGTCAATGCGCTCAATAACAGGAGAATGGTGCCGGCCAGGTACATGTCTTGCGACGTCAACGCGCGCAACTGCAGCGGTCCCGTCGTCTGCAGACTGAGCACCACCGACATCAGCGTGATGGACGAGATGCGGTTTGCCAGCGACCAGCCGACCGTGCTGAAAAATGGATTCAACGCCACGCGCACCGGGTATTTCCAGATCAATCTTTGCTCGCTCAACCCCTTGGCCCGGGCCAGCTCCACGTAGGGCTTGTTGATCTCGTCGAGCAGGTTGGCCCGCGTGGTGCGGAGTTCACCGGCAGTATTCTCTATCGCCACGATCAAGCCCGGAATCCACAGATGCTTGAGCAAGTCCACCACTTTGTCCCACGACCACGGCGCGCTGAGATATTTTTGCGAGAACAGCCCGCCGACGTTCATGCCGAGTTGGGCTTGCGCAAAATACATGATGATGAGCGCCCACAGAAAGGCAGGCACGCCCACACCCAGAAAACTGAAAACGGACATGAGGTAATCAGGGATCGAGTACTGGTGCGTGGCAGAGTAAACGCCCATTGGGATCGCAATCGCCCAACTGATCAATAGCGAAAAGACCGCCAGTGCTACCGTTAGCCCCAATGCCTGCCCGACCAGGTTCTTGACCGGCATTTGCCATTCCATAGATTGGCCAAAATCGCCGCGCGTGATGATGCCGGTGACCCATTTAGTGTATTGCACATAGACCGGCTGGCCCAATCCATAGCGATCTCGCAACGAATCAAGCGACTCTTGGTCAATGTACTCGCCCGTTGTGGTTAATTGGGCTGCGTATGACGTCAAGTAGTCGCCGGGGGGGAGTTGGAGGGCGGCGAAAGAGACAACCGAAATCAGAAACAGGGTCGGAATCATGATCAAGACACGTCGCATGATGTAACCGAACATACACCGCCTCCCGTGCAGACCTGACAGGCCCGTTCCGCGAGACCTGTCAGGTCTATATGCCCAATTCAAGCCTGACAGGGCTGGCCAGCCCTGTCAGGCCCAGCGCAGGCTTACGCCTTGTGCTTACTTGGGTCGTCCCAGTAGTACGTCTCGCTGCTGCAGAAGTGCTCGTCGCCGGTCGTATCGTCATTCGGCATACCGGCCGGATACCCCTTGAAGCCGTTCTTGACAATCGTGGGCCCCGGCTGTTCGCCGAGGATGCCGATCATCGGCAGCTCGGTAGCCCAGATGTCGAGGATCTTCTTGAACGCCGCTGTCTGTTTGGCGGGATCCGGCTCGATGGCGATCTCTTCGTCCCAGATCTTCCAGATGGTGTAGATCCAGTGCCCATCGGGCGGCTTGACGGCGTTCTCATTCGGTTTGGCTGGGTCTTGTAGATACCAGAACCCCCAGCCCGGGCACCACGGCCGGTCCGCCTGGACGCCGCGGAAGATGATCGCTTCCGGCACCAGGGGCAACACCGTCCGGTCGCCGCCCCACCAGGCCGCTTCGATGTCGTTGGCGGTATAGTGCGAGGTGTAGAGCGCCCGCTCGACGAACTTGTAGGTCATTCTGATGCCGATCTTCGCCAGGTAGCCGGTGGCCAGCAACGCCGCGTCCTCGGTCGGCGTGCCGGCTGCGTCGGTCCCCTCGACGATGAAGCTGATCGGGGTCTTTCCGTCCTTGTGCAGGCGGATGCCCTCCGAGTTCTTCTTGGTATAGCCCAAACCGTCCAGCAGCTTGTTCGCCGCGGCCGGATCGTACTTGATGTAGGCGGTGGTCGCCTTTTCGTAGTACTGCGGTGACATGGGCAGCGGGCTGTACTGGCGCGGCTTCATCAAGCCGCTGAAGACCAACTGGTTGATCTTGTCGCGGTCGATCGCCTGCGAGATGGCGATGCGCGCGTCTCGCTGGTTGAAGAACTCGTTGAGCAGTTGATTCTTGGTGGTGAGGTTGAGCTGCATCGCCACATGACTGGCGTTGAGCCCCATGATCGTCTTGTAGTCGCCCTTGGCCTCGCCGCTCTTGTAGAGCGGGATATCGCCGACGGTCATTTGCCGGTACTGCATGTCAATCTCGCCGTTGGTCACCCACAGGTTGCGCACCTCGGGCGATCCCGCTGCATACTGGCGGTGCGTGACCGTGTCAATGTAGGGAAGTTGACTGCCTTGCGGATCCACGGCCCAGAAGTACGGGTTGCGCTCCATGGTGAACAGCTCTTTGGTGAGGTCGTTCTTCGCCAACCACGGCCCCGTCGTGGGTCTGTCGGGGTTGGCTGACCACTGCCTGGCGAACTGCATGTAGTAGGACTGCCAGTCCGCAGAGCCGCGCTTCTTGATATCCGCCTCCAACGCCGCCTTGTCCGTCGTCGTATCTTCGTGGAACGCCTTCATGTAGTGGCTGGGAGAGACAGGCAGGGGGGCGATGGTCGAGCCGCCGCCGGTGCCGCCGCGGGTCATGTTGTAGATGAACATCGGCTTGGGCTTGGTGTACGTGAACGTCGCGGTGTACTTGTCCACCGCCGCAAACTTGACGAGGGTCTTGTCGGGGTCTTGCCACGGCGTTATAGAACTGCCGCCCACCAGTTTCTTGTTCTGCAGCTCGTACTGGTACCAGAAGGCAAGGTCGTCGGTGGTGTGTTCCGCCTTGCCATCCGACCACTTGAGTCCCTCGCGCATCTTGATGGTCCACACTTTCCCATCCGCACTGACTTTCCACGATTCGAGCATGCGTGGGATCAAGTTCAGATTCTTGTCGAACCAACCCCACGCGCGGTCCACGCATTTGGTGGGGCCCCACGCGTCGGATACGCCCTGGAAACACCGGCGCCAATTGCCGCCATACTTACCGGTTCCCTCATACGACGCCACGACCCAGGGGTTCTTGGGCAGCCGTTGCTCTAGAGGCGGCAGCTTGCCCGCCTTGACCAGCTCGGCCAACATGGGAGCTTCCTTAGCGACCGCCGGGACTGGCGTGGCCGTCGGAGCAGGGGGCTTTGTCGGCTCAACCTTGGGCACCGCGGTCGCTACGGGAGCCGCGGTCGCTATGGGGGCCGCGGTGGCCGCCGGAGCCGGAGCAGTCGTCGGCGCCGGGGCCTTGGTCGGTGCGGCCGTGGGCACTGGGATCGGCGTGGGCTGCGAGCAGGCCGCTGCCACAGCCCCTGCCGCCGTCAACGCCGACAGTCGGATGAACTCACGTCGGTTGATCGTTCGCACTTTCATGGTACCTTCCTCCTTTAGGAATGGTGAATGATATTGTCGCTTTCGTTCGGTGGTATCTTGTGTGGGTCATGACTCGAGAGGCAGCTCCTTTCTTTGGCTTGGGACAGGAGGCCGTCGGCTAGTCCAGGCTCTGGACGCCGACGAGTGTCAGCTCTTCCGCCCGGTGGCAACTGACGTAGTGATCCGGCGCGATCTCTCGCAAGCTCGGTTCTTCGGTTTTGCAGCGGTCCATGCAATACCGGCAGCGCGGGTGAAAATAACATCCGCTGGGCGGGTGAGCTGGATCAGCCACCTCCCCTGGCATCACGATCACCTCGGCGCGGATGCGCGGATCGGGCTTGGGCACGGCCGAAAGCAGCGCTTCGGTGTAAGGATGCCGTGGGTTGCTGAAGAGCTCTGCTGTGTCGGCGCTCTCGACCAGCTTGCCCACATACATCACTGCAACCCGATTGCTGATGTGCTCGACCACGCTCAAGTCGTGCGAGATAAACAGGTAGGTCAGCCCGAATTGCTCCTGGAGTTCCTGGAGCAGGTTGAGGATCTGCGCCTGGACCGATACATCGAGCGCCGAGACCGGCTCATCGCAGACGACAAGTTGGGGATGTAATGCCAGGGCACGCGCCACCCCGATGCGCTGGCGCTGGCCGCCGCTGAATGCGTGCGGGTAGCGGGCCATGTACTCGGGCCGCAGGCCCACCACCCTGAGCAAGTCGGCGACGCGATCTTTCAGCTCGCGGCCCTTGGCCACTCCGTTCGTGTACAGCGGCTCCCCGACGATTTCCAGCAGTGTCATGCGTGGATTGAGGGATGAATAGGGATCCTGGAAGATCAACTGCATATTCTGGCGTAGTGTCCGGAGTTGCGCTTCCTCCATCGTTGCCACATCCACCCGGCCCATTCTGCGGTCGGCAAACCAGATCTCCCCTGCGGTCGGATCGTAAGCGCGCAAAATCAACCGGCCGATCGTCGTCTTCCCGCAGCCGCTTTCGCCCACCAATCCCAGGGTTTCGCCTTCACGGATGAAAAAGCTGACCCCGTCCACCGCTCGGACATTGCCTACCTGTCTGGAGAACAGAAAGCCGCGTTTGACCGGGAAGTGTTTTTTCAAGTCTACGACTTCGAGGAGCTTGGGACTTTCAGTGGTTTGTTCGGCCATAAGATCCCTATCATGACCAGCGGCCATCCGCAAAGGCGCTCGGATCAGTTTCTCGACTACTGCCCACGGGCATAAACTGCGTTTTTCTAGTACTGCAAAAGCTACTTTGTCACCCTGAGCGGGTTGGTCCCGTGAAGTGCGTCGCGGTGAGAATCCAGCGAAGAGCCTGTCCTGAGCGTAGTCGAAGGAGTCTCGCCGCGGAATGGGATTCTTCGCTGGATGCTAGCCGTCGCGAGAAGTTAGGGGCAAACCCGCTCAGAATGACAGTCGCCGAAAAACGCACTTTGCGACCGTGCCGAGTATATCCCCGGCGCGGCGGGCGATCGGCCTTACCTGGGCCAGGCAGGTTCCAAACAGACACCGGCGTGTTTCAATACCGCCACAAAATCGTCGTACATGACCGATTTGGGCAGATAGCCGGCCACGCCCTCATTCCACTCATCAGCCGGCTCATCCAGGCACGAGTAGACCACAACGGGGATATTGCGGGTTGCAGCTTCGGCCTTTACCCCGTGCAATTTCTTTTGGCCGGCGGTCCCTGGCCATTCGACATCCAGGATGAGGAGGGCGGGGTTTGCCTGGTGGGCCAGCAGGGCCAACAGGTCTATACCTTGACACGCGCTAACCGTCTGAAGACCGCTCTCTTCAGCGTAGCGTTGGAGCAAGTAGAGGATGTGCGGATCGTTGACTGCGATTATGACAGTCTTCCTCATCAGGCCCATTCCCGGCTAGTGCGTCACCGCCAGTACGGTGTCTCAGTAGGGGCGGGTTTTCCGTGGTAGGGGCATGGCCTTGCGTCTGCCCGCTGGGGCGACCGCAAGGGTGCGCCCCTACAAATTGAGAAGCTTCCCGTTGACGTGGAGAAACCCGCCCCTACAACCGATTTTGAACATGGCCTGATGATTCTACCGCAAAGGTCCTGCCCTGTCTTGTGTTTTTGGGACTGCTTTTTGTCCGATTGGGACAAGCCGCGGGCTGATATTCCTCGTCGGGGGCAAGACTGACTGTCGGTGGAGCGTCTTTGGGAGCTGTCTTTAACCGCAGTACCGCCAAAACTCGCTACCTACTGCCTGTCATTCTGAGAACTGCCATGCCGCGCGGCGGCATTCTTGAAGATAGAAACTCCCGCGCTTGTCATGCTGAGCGGGCCTACCAGCCAACGATTGCTGCGGCGAGTATCCAGCGAAGCATCCGGCGTTGCAAGTTTCTGAACAGCGGGCCTGTCCCCGAACTCTCGGTACGGCGTGACGCCAGCGAAGGGGTGACAAAAGCGAATTTTGCGCTATTGCCTTTTATCTGAAGCTACCGCTGGCGGCTGGTTGGGGGTATGGGCATGGCGCCGGTAGGCGCTGGGCGACATGCCGACCTCGCGCCGGAAGATCTTGGAGAAGTAGCTGCTGTCGCGGAAACCGACCGCGTTCATCACCTCTGTGATGTTCGCGTGGCCGTCATCCAGCAGCCGGCGCGCCTGCACCACCCGGAAACGGTTGAGGTAGTCAATGGGAGAGAGTCCCACTTCTTGTGCGAAACAGCGCGTCAGGTGCCGAGCGCTGACTCCCACGTAGCTGGCCATCTGTTCGCGCGAGATGTCCTGGCTGAAGTTCGTATGTATGTAGGCCATCACCCTGCGTACCAGTCGCTGGGTCTCGCTGCCCAGGCGCTTGTTGCGAGCCAGCGCCTGTTCGACCCGTGCCAGGGTCTCTTCGGTTGTGAACATGCCCTTCTGCAGGATGGACGCCACCCCTCGGCTGAGGTGGCTCATGTCATCTTCCGAGAGACACTGCGCTGTGAGCACGATGACCGGAATATCGCGCAGCCGCTCATCGCGCTGCATGGCCTCCAGCACACCCATTCCGTCCAGTTCGGGCATCATCAGGTCCAGCAAGACGAATAGGGGACGTTCCCCGCGCTGGAGTATGTCCAGGGCCTGGCGGCCGTTCGCAGCCGTCAGGATCCGGCAGTTCGGGAAGCGTGCTCGCACGATGTCGCCGTGCATCGCCAGAACCTCGGGATCGTCGTCGGCGATCAGAATGGCCTTGTTCTGCACTTCGCCGTCTGCCAACCCCAGGTTTTGCAGCGCCTGGGCCAAAGAAACGATGCCCATCGGTTTGGCAAGGTAATCCAGCGCCAGCACGGCCCCCTGCCCTCGCTCGGCCAGCAGCGAGTAGAGCAACACGGGGATATCCTGGGTGGCCTCGCTGTGTTTCAAAACGTCAAATAACTGCCAGCCGCGTTCCCAGGTGGGCTGCAGATCCAACACCACTGCGCCCGGCCGCCGCGCCAGCAGCCGCGCCAGCCAGTCTTCACCTTCTTCGACCGGCAGCACTTCCACCTCGAAGCCCTGCTCCAGCAGATGGGACTGGAGAAGCTCGCCGTTCGCGGCCTGATCCGTCAGCAGCACTACAGTCTGCGAGCGACTGCAGCAGGGCGCAGCCCCCGGTTGCCCAACGGCAGACAACCGCAATGACGGTGACACTGCGCCCGAAGCGGCAGGCTCGACGACGGGGAGCCTGAAGAAGAAATCCGAGCCGCCGTCCTCCAGCCCGGACGACTGGACGCCGATTTCACCGCCGTGCAGATGGACAATCTGCCGGCAGATGGCCAGGCCGACACCCAGCCCCCCGAAGCCGCGTGCCGCCGTCCGTTCCGACTGCCGGAACTCGTCGAAGATGGCCCCTTGCTCGTCCAGCGGCACGCCGAGGCCGGTGTCGCTGACCGACACTGTGACCCCGCTGTCATCGGCGTCTATCCGCAGCCGCACTTCTCCATGCGCGGTGAACTTGACCGCGTTCGAGATCAAGTTCAGGGTCACCTCCTGCAGCCGGGCGCCATCGCCACAGACCTCCGGCAGGTCCGGCGCGATCTCCACCTGCCAGTCCAGGCCCTTGCTGCGCGCCATCTGTTCACCGACCAGGATGGTGGGCTGCAACACGGCTGCCATGTCCAGCGGCTTGACTGCCAGCCGCAACTGGCCGACCTGGCTGCGGGCCAGGTCCAACACATCCCGCACCAAGCCGCCCAGTTGCTGCGCGGTCGCGCGGATGCGCGCCAGATCCTGACGGTACGGAGCGGGCACGGGCGGCCGATCGCCCAGCCCCTCGCGCAGCATCATCTCGCTCAGTCCCTCAAGGAGAATCAACGGGGTGCGCAGCTCGTGGCTGACCATGGACAGGAATCGGCTCTTCAGGCGGTTGGCCTCTTCGGCCAGGCGTTGTTTTTCCTGCGCTGCCTGCTGTGCAGCGAGCGCAGCATGGTACAGGCGCACGTTCTCCTGCAACAACAGCACGCCCTTCAGCGCGCCGCTGATCTGTTCCTGCAGGACCCGGTAGACCTGTCCCTCGCGGCGACTGCCGTCCAGCATGATGAAGCCAAGCTGCTCATCTCGGTAGTAGAGCGGTTCAATCACGATGCTGTGCTGCGAAGTCCCGTTACTTTGGGACGAAGTCCCGTTACTTTGGGGCGCAGTCCCGTCACTCTGGGACGAAGTTCCGTCACTTTGGGGCACAGCATCAGCCAGCAGCCCTCCCGATGCCAGGGCGGGAGCAGACCAGACTTCCCCAGCCGGCGCCAGGCTGGCTCGCCCCCGCTCATCGTAAGCCAACACCAGGCGGCAGGCGCCAGTCGGCGCCTGTGGGTTCTCATAGAGGGCCATGGCGCAGGAGCCGATGCCCATCGCAGGCAACTCGGCCGCCAGGATGTCCATCAGCTCGGGAACGTCCCCGGCCAGGGCCAGCGCCCGGCTGATGGCGTGCAGACGGTCGGACTGTTGGCTGGCGTAGCGGTCGGCGTAAGCCTGCGCGCGCCAGGCACGCTCGCCGATGAGCACACGCGCCTGGTGCCAGAGGCTCTCGGCCCGCCTCAGCCTTTGGATGTCGCCGGCTACCTTTGGCAGCATCTGTTCCCGCAACGCCGAGATCACACCTTGCCAGGCCCATACCTCGCCCCCTGCATCAACGGCCTGGCGCAAGATGTTGTCGAGCGTGACGAGGAAACTACCTGTTTTTCCCTCCCCGTTCAGCAGCTCTGCCAGGTAGGCGTCGAGCAGCTTCGGCCCGTGCCGGACGGTTTCGTCAATGGACTCTAGCTCTCGGTCTATCGCCGCGAGAATGGTCGCGCGCTGCGTGGAACGGTCGGTCAGCTCGACTGTCGCACTCGCAGTCGCCGGTGCTGCCGGTTCACTGGGCTTGTCTCCCGCACGCACCACCGCCGAGTCGAAGCAGCCGCACGACCGGCGGATGACCAGGCGCGTCGGCAACGACACTTCATCGGGCAGGCTCTCGCCTGCCAGGCGCGCCAGCAGCATGGATAAGGCCTGCCGGCCGCGCTCACGCATGCGGATTTTGAGGGTGGTCAGGGGGGGCGTGACGGCACGGCTGGCCGGCCTGTCGTCAAAACCGACGACCGACACCTGTTCCGGCACCTGGATGCCCCGCGCTTGGAGAGCCGGGAGCGCACCCAGGGCGAAGGTATCACTGGCCGCGACAACCGCATCGAACCGGACGCGGCGTTCGTCCAGGAACAGGCGGATAGCCTCGGCGCCGTTGGCTTGCAGCTCAATCCCGTCCGCTTGCACCCACAGATAGGGCGGGGAAACGAGGTCTGGGTCGAAGGCAATGCCGTAGGCAGCCAGCGTGTCGCAGTAGGAGCGATAGCGCTCCCTGGCCTCGCGGTGCGCCGCCGGGCCTCGGATGAACGCCAGCCGGCGGCGTCCGTGGACCTCGATGAGGTGGGCCATTGCCGCGCGCGTCCCACCGTAGCTGTCCAGGACAACGCCCGGAATGCCGGGCAGCGCAACGCCGATGCTCACCAATGGCAACGGCTGAAAACGTCGGCAGAAGTCGTAGGTGGCGTCGGGGCCAGCATAGTAGCCCAGCGATGAGCCCCACACCACCAGCCCGTCAAGGCTCCCCCGGTCAACCAGATCATAGATCGCATTGCCCACTGCGTGCTTTTCCGTACCACGGCGCCCAGCGTATTCCGGATGTTGTACCTCACCCCCCGCGAAGCAGAGCACATCCACGCCACGCGACTGAGCCGTCTCGACCACGCCACTCCAGATCGCCAACCCGTGCTGGTCGCTGATCCTGGGCGTGATGTAGCCGATACGTGGGCGTCGTGCCCGCAACCCACCAGTCTCCATTTGACTCATGGGAAAGTCCAATCGGCGTTTGCCTTCGGCAGATTACCGGTGTATGATGGGAGTATTATACCACAGGTTGCGATCCACGCCTTGAAAATGGCTACGATCAAAACCAACGAGAGGTGGTCTCGATGCGTTTTGGCATCAAGGAGATGCAGTTTAACACCTTCTTCCCACCGGGTCTCTCCCGCCAAACCGCCCTGGCCCACCTGGCGGGCTTCGATCATGCCGCGCACGTGCGCCGCCTGGCCGAGCAGGGCTTCCAACTGATCGAGCTAGGTGGGGACCTGGCGCTCTTCTTCCCGCAAGCCTTCACCGGACCAGCCATCGCGCGCTTGGCTGAGTTGAAGGCCGAGCTGGGGCTGTCCTACACGGTGCATCTGCCGCTCTGGTCGGTCGAGCCTTCGACGTCGTTGCGGCCGGTGCGCGAAGGCTCGGTGCGCGTAGTGACCGAGATCATCCGAGCCACGCGGCCGCTGGAGCCGGAGGCCTACGTTTTACACGCCACCGGTCCGCTGGCGGCCGAGTTCTACCGCAGGGCCATGACTGACTCGACTCGCGACCTGATCCTGAGAGATTTCTTCCAGAACAGCGCCCGCGAGAGCATCCGCGCCATCTTGGCCGAGACCGGGCTATCGTCCCGCCGGCTGGCGATCGAGACCATCGAATTTCCGTTCCACCTGCTGCTGGAGACCGCCGTAGAGCTAGATGTCGCCATCTGCCTGGACACCGGGCACGTGCTGGCGGGCTTCTCCGGCCCGATTGACCTGTTCCAGGCGCTCGAGTTGTGCCTGCCGCGCCTGGCCGAGATTCACCTGCACGATGCCCCCTGGCAAGGCGCCGAGATGAAACTCGGCTACGGTCGGGACCACCAGGCGCTGGGCAAGGGCGACCTGGACGTCACGCGCCTGCTCGACCGTCTGACCGCCGCGAGCTATCAAGGCCCGATCATCTTCGAGTTGAGCGTCGAAGGGGCGCACGCCTCCCTGAATCTGCTGCGCTCGTTGAGGCCGGAAGCAGTCGCGCCGGCCGATATTAAAACCAGAAGGAGCATACCATGAAACTGATTGCCAATGCCGCTCACGAACCAGCCGTGACCACCCCAGACGGCGCCCAGCGCCGCGTGCTCAGCTACGGCGACAACCTGATGCTGGTTGAGTTCACGTTCGAGGCTGGCGCCGCTTCGTGGGAGCACAGCCATCCTCATGAGCAGGTAGGTTATGTCGTAGACGGCGAGATAGACTTCCTGATGGCAGGCCGCGCGCCGGTGCGCCTGAGCCGCGGCGGCAGCTACTACGTTCCTTCGAACGTCAAGCATCATATCGTCACCTACGCACCCACGGTCTTGCTCGATGCCTTCACCCCCATGCGTCGGGACTTCGTGGAAGGGTGAATAGGCAATAGCGCAAAACTCGCTACCCGTTGCCTGTCATTCTGAGCGGGTCTGTCCCTGAACTCTCGTTACGGCGTGACGCCAGCGAAGAATCCGTTCGCTGCGCTCAGGACAAATTCTCCTTGCCGCAACGAGACCCTTCGCTGGATTCTTGCCGCAGTACACCTCACGGGGCTGACCCGCTCAGGGTGACAATAGCAAGTTTTGCGGTACTGCATGAATAAACTCATGGAAGGTGCAACACACATGATCGGCCAAACCTGGAAATCCGAGATCCATACCTTCAACGACCCGAAGACGGGCCGCGAGATTCGGCAGCTTACCAGCACCGGCAACAACCACCACTTGTATTTCACCGAGAACTCCTTTGACGCCGAGAAGGACGAGATCATCTTCCTTTCCGACCGGGCCTCTGGCGAGGATCGGCCGCCGCACGAGAACTCATCTTACAATCTGTTCCGCATGGATTTGCGCAGCGGCGAGATCGTGCAGTTGACCGACGAATCGGGTGCTGAGAATGGGCGGCCCAGCGGCGTAGGGAGCGTCACCAAGACCCCTGACAGCCAGATCGTCGTCTACAGGACCGGAGAGCAGATCAAGAAGCTGGACATGGCTACTGGCCGGACAACCGTGATCTACGAGGAAGCGGACAATTACAGCCTGGGCGCACCGTCCATTGCCCCCAACGGGCGCTACGTCGCGTTCTGCCGCAATGAGAAGGTGGACGTCCCGCGCGGGCCTAACTACACCGGCTTCAAGGAATCTTTCTACCTGATCAAAGACGGTCGCATCACGGTGGCCTACCTGGATGGCTCCGGCTGGTTCGACGCGTTCAAAGATACCCATTGGGTCGGCCATTTCCAGTTCTGCCCCGACGATAGCACCCTCGGCACCTTCTGTCACGAGGGCCCCTGGAACTTGGTCACCCAGCGCATCTGGCTGCTCGACTTCGCCTCCCGCGAGGCGAAGCCCTGCTTCCGGCAGACCGAGCAGGACTCGGTCGGCCACGAGTTCTGGACCCAGGATGGCTACATCTTCTTCGATGATCGCGGCCCCGGCCACGATGGCACCATCACCTCGGACCGCACGCAGGCCGTCGCCACCGACGTGCAGGTGAACCAGAACGCCATGATCCCCTTCGTCGGTCTGGCCGACCGTAACGGCAACGTGGTGCGGCGCATTGATTTGCCCTATTACTGCAATCACTACCACGCCAACCCGGATCACACTTGCCTGGTTGGCGACGATGTGGACGATCTGGTGCTGATTGACATCTCTCGGCCGCATGCCAGCCCCGTCGTGTTGTGCAACCATCGCACTTCGTGGCACACCCAGAGTGCGCATTGCCACCCCACCTGGAGCTGGGATGGCGCCCGCATTCTGTATGCCTCCGATTTCGGCGGCCGCATCAACCTGTACATGGTCCGGCCGTAACCCAAAACTGGTAGGTCGTCTTGTTTGGCTCCGGCTTGACCGGTAGGGGACGAAAGTATGACGCAACACTACGAGCATCTCGGCATCTTCAGTGATCTGGTCGAGGAGGCGCGGCGACAGGGGCCGCTCTATCCGGTCGCCTCACCCGGCCCAGAGACGCAAGCGCTGGTGCGCGAGGTCCTGGGCTTCTGCCGCGGGCCAGAGATGCCGCTAGATGTCCGGCCGGAACGGCGCTGGGAACGTGATGGCCTGGCCGGCGAAGAGCTTTCCTGGTCGGTGGGCTATGGGCCGCGCACGCACGCCTATCTCCTCAGGCCGGCCCACGCCCGAGAGCCGCTGCCCGCGCTGGTGGCCTTGCACGATCACGGTGGGTTCAAGTACTATGGCAAGGAGAAAATCGCTGATGGGCCTGACGCGCCGCCGGCCGTGCTGGTCGCGTACCGGGAGCAGTACTACGGCGGCAGGGCCTATGCCAACGCCCTGGCGGCCGAAGGCTTCGTGGTCCTGGTGCACGACACCTTCCTGTGGGGCAGCCGGCGCTTTCCCGTGGAGACCATGCCCGAGGAGGTGCGCGCCGCAGCGCAAGCGTTGCGGCAGGCCGGCAGCGGCCCCGCCTGGGGCATGTCGGCGGAGATCGCCGAATACAATGCGGCGACAGGCCCGCACGAACACACCGTGTCCAAATACTGCAATGCGCTGGGGACCAATCTGGCCGGCGTCGTCAGTCACGAGGACCGCATCGCAGTCAATTATCTCCTATCGCGGCCCGACGTGCTCCGCGACCGGGTGGGTTGCCTGGGTCTTTCCGGCGGAGGCAACCGCGCCGCGTTGCTCAACGCCACTCATGACGGCATCGCAGCAACGGTCATCGTCGGTCTGATGAGCACCTACGAAGGCCTGCTCGATCATAACATGTCGCATACCTGGATGTTTTTCCCCTTCGGCTGGGCGCGCCACGGAGACTGGCCCGACCTGGCGGCCTGCCGCGCGCCGTCGCCCCTGCTCGTGCAGTACGACCTCGAAGACGATCTCTTCACCGAGCCCGGCATGAGGGCCGCCGATGCCCGGTTGCGCGACCACTTTGCCGGCGTGGGCCGCCCGGAAGCCTATACCGGCCAATTCTACCCCGGCCCCCACAGATTCGATTCGGAGATGCAGGCGGCGGCCTTTGCCTGGCTCCACGAGCGGCTCTGAAGAGGATAGTGTGCCATGATAACCTCAACGCCGCTGCGCGTTTTGCTGGCCGATGACCACGCCATCGTGCGCAAGGGCATCCGCGAATTCCTGGAAGAGGACGGCGCGATCACCGTGGTCGCCGAAGCCTCCGACGGAGCTGAAGCTGTCCGGCTGGCCGGTATCCACCGCCCGGCCGTGGCCGTGCTCGACGTGCAAATGCCGGGCATGAACGGGATCGAGGCCACGCGGCAGATCAAGGCCGCCTATCCCGAGATCCGCGTGCTGATTCTCACCGCCTATGACGAGGCCCCCTACGTTTTCGCCCTGCTGCGCGCCGGCGCCGACGGCTACGTCCTGAAGAATGCCGATCCCGACGACCTGGTGCGGGCGGTGAAGGCGGTGGCGAGCGGAGGCAAGGTGTTGGCCCCCGACATCGCGGCCAAGGTGGTTGCGCAGATGACCTCCGGCAAGCCGGCTGCCGCCGCCGAGCAGGTCGAGCCATTGACCGAGCGCGAGCTGGATGTGCTGCGCCTGGCCAGTCAGGGGCTGACCAACAAGGCGATTGCGGTCGCGCTGGGCATCAGTGACCGCACGGCGCAAGGGCATCTGGCGAGCATCTACGGCAAGCTGGCCGTTGCCAGCCGCACTGAGGCAGTGACAAAGGCGCTCAAGTTGGGCTGGCTGGTGTTAGATGACGCGTGAGACGACCGGTCGCCAGCCGCGCCGGAACCGCCGGCTTCTGCGGGGTCTGCGCGCCCAACTGCTGCTCTGGACGATCCTGCCGCTGGCGGTGGTACTGGTGGTGCTATCGCTGGCCGGCGTCACGCGCCACCGCCAGGCCATGACCCGCCTGGTGGAAGATCGCGACCGCGGGCTGGCGGCGGCCGAAGCCAACCGCCTGGGCCGCGAGATCGCGCAGCAAACGGCCGTGCTCACGCGCCTGGCTGCGACGCTGCCCGCGGCCACAGCCCCCTCCGCGCCATCCTCCCTCCTGAGTGACACCATCGGCGGCTTCAGCGACGGCCTGGCGTTACTGGACGACCGCGGTGCACTCCTGCTGGCTTCATCGGCTGCGGCCGCCTGGGCCAACGGCGATGCTGCGCGCACGCTGGCCGGACGGATCGTGACGGCCGGGGGGCCTCAGTATGAGACTGACTTCACTGGTGGGGAAGGCGCGGACGAGGAAGGCGCGCGCCTGTTGATCGCCGTCCCTGCTGGCGGCGGCCAGGCCTTGATCGCCGCGTTGCCCGTGGCGGCGTTGAGCCTGGGTGAAAGCAGCATGCCGATGGAAGGCGAGACCCAGGGCGCCATGTGGGTGCTGGACCAGACTGGACAGCGGGTCCATCACCATGACCCCGGCGGCTTAATCCTGGATGCGAGCGTCTTCGCAGACGTGCCCGCGAGCGGTTCCGGTTCGATCTATCTGCGAGACCGCACCGGACGCGAGTTGCTGGCGTCGTATGCGCGCATCGAGCCGCCCGGTTGGACGCTGATCACGGCCGAAGATGTCCGCGCCATCGCTGCGATGGGGATAAGCGTCGTCGAAGTGCTGCCGCTGTTGCTGCTCTTCGTCGCAGTGGTCGCGTTACTGGCCGTCTCGCTGGGCGTGCTCAACGTCGTGCGTCCGCTCCAGGAGCTTGATCGGCGGGCTGCGCGGGTGGCCTGGGGGGATTTCGACGCCATCGGGCAGCCGGTGGGTGGGGTGCAGGAGATTGATGACTTGCGTGCGACCCTATCCCAGATGGCCGAACGAATCCGCGCTTACCAGGGCGGGATGCGCGATTACCTGACTGCCCTCACCCAGGGCCAGGAAGATGAGCGCGCACGGCTGGCTCATGAGCTTCACGATGTCATCATCCAGGGCCTCATCGCCTTGAAACAGCGCGGCCAAATGGCGCAGAAAGCCCTCGGCCATGACCCTGCACGCGTTGGCCCCCGACTCCAGGAATTGAACGGCTTGATTGACGAGGAGATCGCGGGTCTGCGCCGGATCATCGGCGATCTGCGGCCGATCTACCTTGAGGACCTCGGGTTCGTGCCGGCGCTGGAGATGCTGACGCAGCAGACGGAAGCGCGCCACAGCCTGCGCGTGCTCCTGACGGTGAGCGGCGAGGTGGTTCGGCTGGCCCCCGACCTGGAACTGGCCGCCTACCGCATCGTCCAGCAGGCGCTCGCCAACGTGGCTGCCCATGCTTACGCCCAAAACGCCTGGGTCGAGGTTGGGTTTGCGGCCGACACACTGACCCTGTTGATCCGCGACGATGGCGTCGGCTTCACCCCGCCGGAGCAGCCGGCCGACCTGGCTCATCAGGGGCATTTTGGGCTGATGGGGATGCGCGAGCGCGTCCTGCTCTACGGCGGGCAGCTTACGATCACCGCTGGCCCCGGCCAGGGCGCCGCCATCACGGCACGGCTGCCGTTGCTCCGCTAAGCGCCCACAGACCGCCCATGAACGCGCAGAGAGCCACGAAGGGTTTTTCGCAGTGCCGCAAAACTCGCTTTTGTCACCCTGAGCGGGTTGATCCCGTGAGGTGCGCTGCGGCGAGAATCCAGCGAAGGGTCTCATCGCGCAAAGAGAACCTGTCCTGAGTGCGACGAAGGATTCTTCGTTGGTGTCACGCCGTAACGAGAGTTCAGGGACAGACCCGCTCAGAATGACAGGCCACGGGTAGCGAGTTTTGCGCTATTGCGGTTTTTCTGATAACCTTTCGTGGCTCTCCGCGTAGCTTTTCATCTACGCAGTGACGGTGTACCCCAGCCGCGCCACCGCGGCGATGATCTCTACCTCGCTGAGCCGCGTCTCGTCGAATTCCATCGTCATCTGCCCCTTGCGGTAGCTCGCAGAGATGCTCTTGATGCCCGGCAGCGCGTCTTCCAGGCTTTCGATGCGCATGACGCAGTTGGTGCAGTGCATGTCATTGACGGCGTAGGTTTTCTTGATCATGGTCTGGCTTCCGTTATTCAAACACGATCTGTCCGGTATACATGCCCATCGAACAAGCGAACCGCATCACGGTACCGGGCGTCTGCGGCGGGATGTCCACGGTTACGCGTCCGGTGCTGGGCAACAGTTGGTAGACCTTGAGCTTTGGGATGACGAAGTCGCGCGCGCACGAGGTGGTCTTGTTTGTCACCAGGGCCAGGGCCACCTCACGATTGGCCGGCGCATGCAGCACGTTGGGGATGTAGCCGTTGTTGGCCACGCGCAGTTCGAGGACTGACGCGCTTTTGGCTGGAGCGGCAGGCGCCGCGGGCACCGTCGGGACCCCTGCCGCAGGCGCCACGGGCGTCGCCTGCACTGCCACGACGGGCGCTGCCGGCGCTGCCTGGGCCGCGGGCTGCAGGCTGCGCACGGCACTGGCGAAGGAGATCGGCGAACCCAGCAGATTCAGCCCGCTCTCGATCGTAACGAGTCCCAGGACCAGCACGACGATCGCCACGAAGCGCAGGAAATAGGAGTGGAGCCGCGCGCCGATCTGCGTGGCGAGATAGGCCACCAGGAAGAAGACCGGGCTGGTGCCGAGCACGAACGCAAACATCAGCGCGGCGCCGGTCGCCGGGCTGCCCGTGCCCAGCGCCGCGGCCATCATCGCCTGCGTCACGCCGCAGGGGATCAGCACCGTCAAAGCGCCCAGGAAGAGCGGCGTAAAGAACTCCGTCTCCCGCTTCGCCGTACGGCGGATGTAGCGGGTGATGAAGCGGGGCGGCTCGATGACGAAATAGCGGAAGATCGGGTGGACGTTCAACATGCGCAGGCCGTTGCCAACCATGAACACGCCGATGAGGAGCATCAGGACGGCGCGCGTCACGGGGGAGAGGGTCAGGAACGAGCCGAGCAGACCGAGCAGACCGCCCAGCAGGGTGTAGGCAACCAGCTTGGCGAGCAAGAAGAGGGCAATTGGCAGGGCCGTGTTGGTCCGCCGCGCCGATCGGCCTTTGCCCGCATTCTTGGCCGCGGCCGCGGGCGCGTTGAGCACGTCTAGCTCGATCTGCTGAGCCAGCGAGCCAGCAAGCAGGCCGCCCTGCACGGCGAGGCAGCTCAGGCCGCCCGTGGTTAGGCCGGTGATGAAGGCTAAGAATAACTGTTCCATAAGACTATCCAATTCTCTGCCTGCGCAAGCGCAGGCTGTTGCTGACCACAAAAACGCTGCTGAACGCCATCGCACCGGCCGCCAGCATCGGGTTCAAGTACCCGAGCGCGGCCGTGGGGATCAGGATGATGTTATAGAAGAAAGCCCAGAAAAGGTTCTGCTTGATCGTGCGCAGCGTCTTGCGCGAGAGCGAGATGGCGCGCACCACCCCGCGCAGGTCGCCGCTGATCAGGGTGACCGGCGCGGCCGCCATCGCCACGTCCGTGCCGGTGCCGATCGCCAAGCCCACGTCGGCCTGCGCCAGCGCCGGCGCATCGTTCACGCCGTCACCTACCATCGCGACGATGGATTGCGGATTGCGGAATGCGGATTGCGGATGATCTTGATTCGCCGCAGGTAATCCGAAATCCGAAATCCGAAATCCGAAATCTTGCAGCGCCTTCACATGCGCGGCCTTGTCGCCCGGCAGCACCTCGGCCAGTACGTCGTCCACGCCCACCTGGCCGGCAATCGCTTCGGCGGTGCGGCGGTTGTCGCCGGTGAGCATGACGACCCGCAGGCCCATGCGGCGCAGCTCGGCGATTGCTTCGCGCGAGCCGTCCTTGACCGTATCGGCCACGGCGATCACGCCCCGCACCGCGCCATCCACCGACACGAGCATGGCGGTCTTGGCCTCGGCTTGCAGACGCTCGACCGCGGTCTCCAGGCTGTTCAGCGGGTAGCCGCGGGCTGCCATCATGCGCAGGTTGCCCACCGCGACGCGGCGGCCGTCCACCTCGGCCTCGACGCCCTGGCCGGCCTCGGCCTGGAAACCCTGTGGCTCGATGAGGGCCAGGCCGCGGGCGGTCGCTTCGGCCCAAATGGCTTCGCCGAGGGGATGCTCGCTGCCCCGTTCCACCGAGGCGGCGGCGCGCAGCAGCTCATCCGGCGTGATCTGCCCGTCGGTCACGATGTCGGTCACCGCGGGCTGGCCTTTGGTGATCGTCCCCGTCTTGTCCAGCACGACGACGCCCACCTTGCCGGCGCGCTCCAGGGCCTCGGAGCTGCGAAATAGGATGCCCAGCTCCGCGCCCCGGCCAGTGCCCACCATGACGGCCGTCGGCGTGGCCAACCCCATCGCGCAGGGGCAGGCGATGACCAGCACGGCCACCATGTTGACGAGCGCGCGCGTGAACGCGTTGATGTCGGCGTTGACCGCCAGCGGCGGGCCGAAAAAGTACCAGCCCACGAACGTCAGCGCGGCCAGGGCGATCACCGCCGGCACAAACACGCCGGAGACCTGGTCGGCGAGCTTCTGGATCGGCGCCTTGCTGGCCTGGGCTTCCTCGACCAGCCGGACGATCTGGGCGAGCGCTGTCTCCCGGCCGACCTTAGTGGCTTCGAATTTGAGCAGGCCCAACTTGTTCAGCGTTGCGCCGATGACCGGATCACCGGGCTGCTTCTCCACCGGCAGCGATTCGCCGGTGAGCATGGATTCGTCCACCGCCGAGCGCCCCTCGACGACCACCCCATCCACCGGAATCTTCTCCCCCGGCCGAACCAGGACCAGATCGCCCACCCTGACGTCGTCAACCGGAATCTCCAGCTCGGCCCCATCGCGCACCACGCGCGCGGTTTTGGCGCGCAGCCCCATCAGCTTTTTGATCGCCTCGCTGGTGCGCCCCTTGGCGCGCGCCTCGAGGAATTTGCCCAGCTTGATGAGGGTGATGATCACCGCGGCGGTTTCGAAGTAGACGTGCCCGCTCAGCCAGCCGAAGGTGATGGGCAGGCTGTAGAAGAAGGCCGCCGAGGAACCCAGCGCGATCAGCACGTCCATGTTGGCCGCGCGGTTGCGCAACGCCTTGGCCGCGCCGATGTAGTATTGCCAGCCGACGTAGAACTGCACCGGGAGCGCCAGCGCCAACAGCACCCAGTTGAACCACGGCTGAGCCTCGCGCATCCCGCCCAAGTGGGCCGCGGCGCTCGGGTTGTAGACGAACGCGGGCAGCAGGCCGGCATCCTTGCCCATGGACAAGAGGAACAGCGGCACGGTGAACAGCAGGCCGATGGTCAGCAGGCGGCGCTGGGTGTTGATCTCGTGCTGGCGGGCTGCCGCTTCGGCGTCTTCCGCATCCCCGCCCAGCTCCAGGGCCTCGAAGCCGGCCGCAGCCACGACGCGGCGGATCTCCGCCTGGCTGACGATGGTCGGCACGTACTTGACGCGGGCTTTCTCGGCTGCGTAGGTCACCTGGGCTTCGAGCACGCCTTCCAGCTTGCGCAGGGCGTTTTCGAGGCGCCGCGCGTCGCTGTCGTCGGCCAGGCGCTTGATGACCAGGTCCGCCTCGCCGGTGGCGACACCATAGCCGATATACTCCACGCGTGCGATCAGATCGGCCAACCCCAGCTTGACGGGGTCGAACTCCACGCTCGCGCGCTCGGACGACAGGTTAACCACGGCGGCCTGCACGCCATCCAGTTTTTTAAGGTTGCGCTCTACGGTGGCGACGCAGTTGGCGCACGTCATGCCGGTGACGGGCAGTGTGATGTGTTGAGTTTCAGACATAGTCCTACCTTATCCATTCCTCGAAGTCTTACCGGGACATTATAACCGGATCAGCCATCCAAAGCCAGCGCAAAATGACCCATGCGCAACGCGCCAAATGGCCTATTGTGCGCCCGCCAAAGGGCTGTTGCGCAATCACCGATGGTGCGCGATACTGAAGCCATGATGCACGAGAGGCGCAGGAGGTTACAATGATGATGGGTTGGGGCATGGGGCCACTGGCGGGGCTGGGAATGTTGATATTCTGGATTCTCTTCGTGGGCCTGCTCGTGTGGGTGGCCTTCCTCATCGTCCGCGCCGCGTTCGGCCCGGCCGGCCGGTACACGGATGCCTTGATGCTGGAGCGGCTGCGAGAGCGGATGGCCGGCGGGCAGATCACGCCACAGGAGTTCGAAGACCTGCGGCACAAGTTGGGCGTCTAGCCTGGCGTAGCCGGATTATAGCGTTGCACCTAAAGGGGTAATCTCATGACTCAGAAGAAGCGTCTCGTATTGTTGACAACCGCCGCTATCAGTGCGTTAGTGCTGGTCGGGGCGCTGGCGACGGCCGTCTTCGCCCAGGGCACGGGGCCAGGGATGATGCAAGGCCAGGGTAAGGGGCCGGGCATGATGGGTAGTACCGCGCCCATCACGCCGACTCAACCGATCTCCCCCACCGGGCGGGGCGGGTATGGCTCAGGGCCTGGGATGATGGGCGGCAACGGCGGCTTGGGCGGGATGATGCAGCGGTTCGGTGACTTCGGCCGCGGTATGATGCGACGATTCGGCTACGGCGGTCAGAGCATGATGGGCGGCCAGGGTTACGGCCAGCCGGGCGTCACCGCCCCACGCCTGACCAACGCCCAGGTTGAGAAAGCGGTCGCTGACTACTTGGCGCGCTACTACAACAACCCCGATCTGGAAGTCGTCGAACTGATGGAATTCGAGCAGAACTTCTACGCCCAGGTGGCCGAGAAGTCCACCAAGATCAACGCCTTCGAGTTGCTGATTGACCCGTTCACCGGCGCGGTTCAGCCCGAATACGGCCCGAACATGATGTGGAACACCAAATACGGCCACATGACCGGCGCGAGCGGAATGATGCGCGGCGGCATGATGGGCGGCATGACGAACGGCCTGGCTCCGCTGCAGCCCACTGCCGACATGCCGGTCAAGCCCGACCAGGTCGCCAGGCTCGCTCAGGCGTACCTCGACGCCTCAAAGACGGGTCTGACGGTCGAAAAGGGCCTGGATGTTTTCTATGGCTACTACACCGTCCACACGTTGGACAAGGACGGCAAAACCGTCGGTATGTTGAGCGTCAACGGCTACACCGGGCAGGTCTGGTATCACACCTGGCACGGCGCCTTCGTCGGCATGGTGGATGAGATGTAGGCTGAAAGGCGCAAAACGAAAAACGAAAGCCGCTGGCAGTCAGTAGATGAACACCAGACTTCGGGAGCGACGCACTCTTCCGAAGTCTGGTGTTCGTTTTCCGGCCCCAGCACGTTTCCAGAATTGTCCGCGTAATCCCCGTGTTGCCTCACAATAAGATCTTACGCAATCTCATCTCGCAACGAGACTCCTTCGACTACGCTCAGGACAGGCTCTTCGCTGGATTCTCGCCGCAGCGCACTTCACGGGGCCAACCCGCTCAGAGCTTGCCCTGAGTGCAACGAAGGGGTGACAAAAGCGAGTTTTGCGATATTGCGATCTTACTTTTGAGCACTTGACGGCGCCCCCGGTTTCATGGTACACTGGGTCATCTAAACGATTGTCCAATCGTTTAGATGAGGTTGCTCGTTATTTCCAGGAAAGCGACGCGCGCCATGCCAACCATCAAAGATGTAGCGCAACGAGCCGGCGTATCCCCAACGACGGTTTCCTACGTGTTGACCGGGAGCCGCTTTGTCAGCCCCGGCACCAAAACGCGCATCCTCGGCGCCATTGCCGAACTCAACTACGAGCCTGACCAGATCGCCCGCAGCCTGCGCGCGAAGCGCACCATGACCGTCGGCATGATCGTCTCCGATATCACGAACCCGTTCTATGCCGACATCGTGCGCGGCGTCGAGGACATGCTGCGCGACCGCCACTACAGCCTGATTCTGTGCAATAGCGACGAAGCGCCGGAACGCGAGCTGGTGACGCTGCAACTGCTCAGCCGCAAGAAGATTGACGGGCTGATCCTCGTCGCCACCGGCGCGAATGTCGAGGCGCTACGCGCGGCCAGCCTGTCGGGGCTGCCGATTGTGTTGGTTGACCGCCGGTTGCCCGGCGACTGGCTCGACACCGTCCTGGTGGACGACTGCCAGGGCGCCGAGATCGCCGTGCGGCACCTGCTGCAACGAGGACACCGCCGCATCGGCGCGATTGTCGGCCGGACGGGTATCAGCACGACGGATTCGCGCCGGCTCGGCTACGAAGCGGCCCTGGCTGAGTTCGGCGTGGCCGTGGACCCGGCCTTGATTCAGAACGGCCAATCCACCGCGCGGGGCGGCGCGGCCGCGGCGCAGGCGCTGCTCGCCCTCACCCCGCGACCCAGCGCCATCTTCGCGGCCAACAACCTGATGACGGTTGGGCTGTTCCTCACGATCAAAGAACACAGCCTGCGCTGCCCACAGGATATCGCCGTCGTCGGCTTCGACGACACGGTCTGGCTGTCGGCCTTCACGCCCGGCGTGACCACCATTGCCCAGCCGAGCTACGACCTGGGCGAGCGGGCCGCCGGCTTGCTGCTGGATCGGATGACCGGCCAGCCGCCGGCCAGCCCGCGCGTGATCGTGTTGCCCGCCGTTCTGATCGAACGCGAGTCGTGCGGCTGCCAGATCACGCGCCGCGCCGGGTGAGCCGGCGCCGCGCCGGCCATTGCGGCAGAACGTATTGCCGGGAAGGAGGTGTCACCACTGAAATCTCGAAAGCAACCACCCTTACGCGATGCCATTTCCAATCCAAGTTCAAGAAAGGGGAGTCCCATGCAAGCCAAACGTGTCTTTCAACTGTGCAGTATCATGCTCGTGCTGGCGATGGCGTTGACGGCGTGCGCGCCCGTCCAGGCGCCGGCCCCAACCCAGGCGCCGGCTGCCACGCAGGCGCCGGTCGCCACACAGGCGCCGGCCCCGACCCAGGCGCCCGCCGCGACCGCGGCGCCGGCCAAGAAGGCCTACAAGCTCGGCTTCCTGGCGGGCGTCCAAGACCCGTTCTACTACACCATGCAGCGCGGCGCGCAACAGGCCGCGGCTGACCTGGGTGTTGAGCTGGTCGTCCAGATCCCCAAGAACTGGAACGTCACCGACCAGACGCCCATGCTCGATGCCATGGTCGCGCGCGGCGACCTGAACCTCTTGTTCCTGGCGCCGGTTGACAAGGATGCCATGGTCGCGCCGCTGAAGAAGGCCAACGACGCGGGCATGCCCATCATCACCGTGGACACCTTCATCGGCGACGGCGACTATGAAAACGGCCCCGTGAAGTTCCCGCTGTCGTTCATTGCGTCCGACAACAAGCAAGGTGGCGTGATCGCCTGCAGCGCGCTGGCGGAATCGCTGGGCAAGAAGGGCTCGATCTACATCCAGAACGTCAAGCGCGGCATCAGCAGCACCGATGCGCGCGAAGACGGCTGCAAGGAAGCGCTCAAGAGCTACCCGGATGTCAAGCTGGTGGCGGTTGACTACAACGACGACGATCCGTCCAAGGCGCAGGCGCAGGTCGAGGCGATGCTGCAGAAGACGCC
>JAPLHB010000224.1 GCA_026389845.1 Chloroflexota bacterium | reverse complement strand
CTTCACCAAGGGCGCCAAGACCTATGAGGACGTGGCCGGCGACCCGATGGTGGCTAAGGGCGTGACAGCGGCTGATCCGCTGGTGTCCGCATTTGCCGATTACGGTGGAGCCGGCTTCCCGCGGCCCCAGAGCAAGGAATTCGGCAACTGGTGGGGGCCGTTCGGCGATGCCGTGACCAAGGTCATGGAAGGCCAGTCCAAGCCGGCGGCGGCCGTTACCGAAGCTTGCGCCGCCATGAACAAGGCCAGCGGTAAATAACAATAGACGGACGTTGGTAGGGTCTGGGGAGCGCCGCCCCTCGCGGCGCTCCCCACATCGGAAGGATGTTGTAGCGTGCTGTAACGCATCTCCGCGAAAGGACCAACGTATGACAGCCACTTCTGTTGCACCTAAATCCTCCGGGGGGTTCGCCAACTGGTGGCGGCACACAGCAACCACTAGAACCGCCTGGCTCTATCTCCTCCCCGCTTTCATTGTGATGGGCCTCATCACGTTTTATCCCCTGTTCTACCAGGTCTGGATGTCCACCACGGACTATGACATCAAGAACCTGCGCATTGACTCCCCCGCGCCGAATCCCGCATACCTGAGCGAGGCGTGCCAGACGAATCTAAAGGGGGAATGTACCTGGGGTATCTTCGAGAACTACCATCAGATCTTCACGGGCAGTCTGCCGGTCGCGATTGCAAACTTCAGCTTCTGGAAAGTTCTCGCCTTTGATCTGGTCTGGACGTTTACGAACGTGCCCTTCCACATCGTCATCGGCGTGTTGATTGCCGTGCTGTTGAACACGAAAGGGCTTTGGTTCAAGCGCTTCTATCGGGCCATTTTCGTCTTGCCGATGGTGATCCCTTCGCTCGTGATTGCGGTGGTCTGGCGCAACATGTTCGACCCCGACTTCGGCTCGATTAATCAGATGCTCACGAGCGTCAGCCATCTCTTCGGCGGCGCCGCGGTGGCATGGCGTTGGATTGATCAGGTCAACCCGCCGATCCCGTGGCTGCCCTTGCCCCTCTCCTACTTTGCCCTGCTGATCGCCAATATCTGGTTGGGCTGGCCGTTCATGACCATCGTGGCCACCGGCGCGCTGCAGAGCATCCCTGTTGACTTGTACGAAGCGGCTTCGATTGACGGCGCGAGCGGACGCCAGCAGTTCACTGCGATCACCGTGCCGCTGTTGCGCCCTGCGATCATCCCCGCGGCTGTGCTGGGCATGATCACCACGTTCAACCTGTTCAACCTGATCTACCTGTTGTCGGGCGGCGGGCCCTTGCGCCAGACGGAAATTCTTGTCACGACCGCGTACCGCCTGGTCAACGAGAACCGCCTGTACGGCATTGCTTCTGCCTTTAGCGTGATCATCTTCTTGGTGTTGCTGATCTTGACGTTAGCCACGAACTACATCACTAAGTCCACAGAAAGGTATGATGCCTGATGGCCACTACAACAACCCCGCTACCGAATCGCCCTATGCGCAGGAGGCTGCTCCCCAGGCCGGAACTACCGTATCGGAGCCAGTTGATCCGTCAGCTCATCCTGCTGTTCATCACCTTCATCACGGTCTTCCCGATCCTCTGGGTCGTGAGCCTTTCGCTTGACCCGCGCGGCATCTCCCGCCCCACGGAGCTGCGCCTGATCCCGCCCGGCGCGTCCCTGGCCGCGTATCAGAAGGTCCTGGATCAGCCGACCAACAACCCGATCACGTTCGCGCAGCTTGCCTTGAATTCCTTCAAGCTGGCCAGCGGCGTCGCGATTTTCTCGGTGCTGATCGGCGTGAGTGCGGCCTACGTCTTCTCGCGCTTCAACATCCGCGGCCAGCGGTTCCTGATGTTGGCCGTGTTGACGGTGCTGATGATGCCGGCGATTGGCTCGATCGCACCCCTCTATGTCCTGCTCAACAAGATCAAGATCGGGGCCGGCGCCGCCGATACGCTGCGCAATTCGCTGTATGGCGTCGGTCTGGCTTGTATCTCGGGCGCGCTGCCGTTCGCGATCTGGAACTTGAAGGGCTACCTGGACACGATCCCGCGCGATCTGGAAGAAGCCGCACGCATAGATGGCGCCAGCATCAACCAGACCTTCATCAAGATCATCCTGCCGCTGGCGACCCCCGCCCTGGCAGTGACCGCTTTCCTGGGCTTTATGGGTGGCTGGACCGAGTTCGCGCTGTCGTGGCAGTTCCTCAGCAAGGTCGAGAATTTCACCTTGTCCATGGCCTTGTGGAATATGACCGGCCAATACTCGGGCCAGGTGCCCTGGTCCAACTTCGCGGCGATGGCGTTGCTGGTAGCTACGCCGGTCTCCGTCGTCTATCTGTTCCTTCAGAAGTATATCGTCAGCGGCTTGACCATCGGTAGCGTGAAGTAGGGGCGCACCCTTGCGGTCGCCCTGGCGGGCAGGCGCAAGGCCCAGCCCCTACCCCGAATGATTGAGAGGATACTTCTAATCCGCGGCATGGCGATATGTTACCATCGAAGGGCTGCGTTCTGCGCAGCCCTTTTTTGGTGTACACCTCGACTGCCCCCGGTTTGACACAAACCTCAGACTAACGTTAGAATAGCGCCACTTGCGCAACTTCGCGTATTCTTCGCGGCAACGCCCGTTTGCACCTCTCCCGTCTGACCTCCAGGGAGAGACCAGAAAGGATGACACATGGCTAAAGGCGACGCCTTGATCAAATTCCTACTGTTTGCCGGACGCGTGTTCTACCACCTGAAGATCGAAGGGGCCGACAACATCCCCACCCAGGGGGCCTGCGTCCTCGCGTTCAACCACGTCGCCCCGATCGTGGATGGTATCACCGGCCTGGTGATCCTGCAGCGCCGGCGTGATACCATCTCGTTCGGCGGACGCGCACTGCCTATGGGCGGACCGCTCGGCCGGCTGTTGGCGCGGCGCAAGCTGGCCGGCAAGGAGCTGCCGCTCCTGGGCGCCTACAAGGCCCGCGGCCTCTCGGCCCCCGAGCTGCTCAAAGCCCTCGATCATCTCAAGACCGGCCGGCCGATCGCCCTGGCAGCAGAGGGAGAATTGGAATGGGACGGCCGCTTGCAGCACCCCCTGGCCCCCGGCGCCGCCTGGATGGCGCTGCGGGCGCACGTGCCGGTCGTCGCCGTCGTCTCCAAGGGCGGCTACGACATCATGCCTCGTTGGGCGGGCTTGCCCAAGCTCACCGGCCGGGTCACGGTTCGAGCCTGCCAGCCCTTTTTCGTCAGCGATGGGCCGGTCACTCGCGTCACCGATGACCTGATCTCCGCCGCCAGCCAGCACATCTACGATGAGATGGCGGCCCTGATCGCACGCTAGAAGGAGATTGTTTCATGTCCCCACAACCGTCGAACCCCCCGCTCTCATTCGATCAATTCAAGGCAGTCTTGGCCGAAGTCTTGATGGTTGACCCGGCCAAGCTGGTTCCCGAAGCCTATTTCATCACCGACCTGGCGGTGGATTCGATCCGCATGGTCGAGTTGCTGCTGCGCATCGAAGAGCTGGGCTTCAAGATTCCCCCGGATGCCGCCTGGGAGATTCAGACCGTCGGCGATGCGTATGATTTCTACCTCAAACATGCCCGTTGACGTGCGGTAGGGCAAATTGGCAATTTGCCCCACAGTTGGAGGCCGTGCTATGATAACTGATCTCTTGTGGCGTTGTCCTCTGTGCGCGACAAACGACGCCCTGATGCAGCAGCGACGCCTGTTCCGGCCGCCGCAGCTTCGCTGTCGCCACTGCGGCACCACCTGGCAGGTGCGCCGGGTGATCGGCGACGACTACTGGCTGAAGGTCATCGCCAGCCCGGCCACCCAGGAGCAGGTCGGCCGAGACCTGCCGCTGGCCCAGTGGTATGCACGGCTGAAGGAGACGGTCGCCCTGGCCCCGATCGAGGCGACATCCGTACCTTCCCATCCGGCCGTGACGCTGGGGGACGGCGAGCGGCTCTACCTGGCGAGTCGGACCGTCAGACTGGCGGCGGAAGCCGGCGACCCGTTGTTTTTCGGCGGAGCAGACACCGATACCCCGCACGACAGGAAGGAGATGGGCAGCGCCCGCGTGGGGCAAGGGCGGTTGCTTCTGACCAACCAGCGGTTGATCTGGCAAGGTGTTGACGGCCGCCAGGTTGACTTCGCCCTGGACAAGCTCAACTCGGCCTATGCCACCTTCAACGTGGCGTTGGTTCTTCTCTATGGCATGAGGCTCTACAGCGTGCGCTTCACGCAAGAAAGCCTGCTCAAATGGATCACCTACTTCGCCTACGTCGCGAAAGAAATCAAGGCCGCGAGCGGCCATCTGATTACGACCTCAAATTACTGATGGTGTAGACCTGACGATCCGGCAAGGGAGTCCTTCATGCTCACGCAGAGCATTCTGTTGTTCATTGCAGTCGGCTTTCTCGCGCAGATGATTGACGGCGCGCTGGGCATGGCCTACGGCGTCACCTCGACGACCGTGCTCCTCGGCCTGGGCGTGCCGCCGGCCCTGGCAAGCGCCAGCGTCCACGCGGCCGAGGTGTTCACGACGGGCGTTTCCGGCTTCTCCCATTTCCGGCTCGGCAACGTGAGAAAGCAACTGTTCCTCAGCCTGCTGATTCCGGGAGTCGTGGGTGGCATCCTGGGCGCGTACATTCTGACCGAGATTGACGGCGCGATCATCAAGCCTTTCGTGGCGGCCTACCTCCTCATCATGGGCCTGCTGATCCTCTACAAGGCGTTCCGCACGCCCGCCGAGCCGACCGAAGTCAAGCGCGGGTTGATCCCGTTGGGCTTCTTCGGCGGGTTCATGGACGCCATCGGCGGCGGCGGGTGGGGGCCGATCGTCACCTCGACCCTGGTGGCGCAGGGCAACCATCCCCGCTTCACCGTCGGCTCGGTCAACCTGGTCGAGTTCTTCGTGACCTTCGCCGAGTCGGTGACGTTCGTCTTGACCCTGGGCAGCCTGGCCGCCTACTGGCATGCAATCGTCGGCCTGCTGATCGGGGGGATCGTGGCCGCGCCGCTGGCCGCCTACGTGTGCAAGCTCATCCCGCCCCGCGCGCTGATGAAGCTGGTCGGCGTGCTGATTACCATTTTGAGCATCAGGACCATTTATCTCGCGCTGGCGTGAACTAGGAGTCACCTCATGGCCTTCAACTTCGGTCTCTATTTCCGTCTCTACTACGCTTCGCTCTTCAAGTCGGCCGGCACGGACGCCCGGCTGACGCCCAAGCGCCGGCGTTTCCTGCTGCTCTTCTTTCTCGGCTTCGGGCTGCTGGAGTTCTTCGCCTGGCTCGGCTTCCTGTGCGACGAGATCTTCTTCCGCGGCTACCGCAAACAGAAGATCGAACGACCGGTCTTCATGCTGGGCAACCCGCGCGCCGGCACGACGTTTTTGGACCGCGTGATGGCAAAGGATACCGAGACGTTCCTCCCCATCCGCACGTGGGAAATCGTCTTGGCGCCGTCCGTGACTCAGCGTCATTTCTGGAAGGCGGTCGCTGCGCTGGATCGGCGGCTCGGCAGCCCGCTGCGCCGGCGGGTCGTCGCCGCGGAGCAGGAGAACTTCAGCAAGGTCAAGATGCACCGCTTCGGCATCTGGGAGCCGGAGGAGGACGATTTCATCCTGTTCCACATCTTCTCCACGCTCTTCGTGAGCCTGTTCTTCCCCTTCCCGCAGGAGATGCCCAACTACGCCGCGTTCGACCTGGCGATCCCCCCGGCCGAGCGCAAGCGCATCATGACGTTCTACAGGAAGTGCGTCCAGCGTCACCTCTACTTCCACGGCGGCAAGGGGCAGTTCCTCTCCAAGAACCCGGCATTTACGCCCAAGATTGATGCACTATACGAGTATTTCCCCGATGCCAAGATCATCTACCTGGCGCGCAACCCGTTGGATATGTTGCCCTCGCTGGCGAGTTGGATGGCCTATCAATACAAGGCCTTTTGGGATCCGAAAGAGAAGTATCCCGGCAAAGAGGACCTGATGGAGATGACCAAGGCCTGGTATCATTTCCCACTCGACCGGTTGGCGAAAGCCCCGGAAGACGCCCAGGCGATCGTGAAATACGACGACTTGGTGCGCGACCCCGGCCGGGTGGTCACCGATCTCTACCGGCGGTTCGGTTTCCCGCTCAGCCCGGCCTACGCGCAGACGTTGCGCGTGGAGACCGCCAAGGCTGGCGGCTACAAGAGCGAGCACCTGCACCCCCTCGAAGAAATCGGCTACGACCGGCAGCAGATCCTGAACGATTTCCGGGACGTCTTCGAGCGGTTCGGCTTCGACACGGGTGAAGAGCAGGGCAAGGCCGCCGTCGAAGCGGATGACGAGCAGTAGAGCATGAAAACAATCCTGGTTCTTTCGGCCAGCACCGTGGTCGCGCACGTGGTTCGTGCGCTCGAAGTGAGCAAGCTGCTGCGCGGCATGGGCTACCGCGTGATCTTCGGCGGCGGCGGGCGGCCGCTGGCTGCGGTGCAGGCGGCCGGCTTCGAGGTGCGGCCGCTGCCCGAGTTCGATATCGCCTGGGCGCTGGCGCGCATCTGGCAGGGGCCGGCCGCGGTGCACACGGTCGAGATGGTCGAGCAATTCGTGGCCGCCGAAGTGGCGCTCCTCCGTGAGCTGCGGCCTGACGTCGTATTCCAGGATGGCCGGCTCACGGCCAGCACCACAGCCGCCATCGCCGGCCGGCCGCTGATCTCGTTGAGCAACGCCTATGGCACACCCTACGCGGTCAACGGCCTGCTCTCTTTCAAATCCCCTGGGCCGCCGCCGCTGGTGGGGCCGGGCGGCGAGGTGGCCTACAACGTGGTACGCACGCGTTTTGGATTGCCGCCGGTGGGCAGCGTCCTCGAGCTGATGGTGGGCGATCTGAACCTGATGTGCGACGCGGCCGAGTATGCGCCGGTGGCGAACGCGCTCGCGAGCTTCCACTACGTCGGCCCGATCATTTGGAACGGCCCGGCCGCGCCGCTGCCCTGGCTGGCAGAGCTGGACCCGACGCGGCCGACGATCTACTTCACCATGGGCAGCACCGGCCCGGCCGAGGCGTTCCGCGTCGGGTTTCAAGCCTTCGGCGACACGGAGTACCAGGTCTTGCTCACCACCGGCGGCCTGGTGCAGCCCGCCGATCTGCCGCCCGCGCCCGCCAACTTCCACCTGATCCCCATGGGGCCGGGCGACCTGTTGGCGCGGCGAGCCGACGTGGTGGTGTGCCATGGCGGCAACGGCACCGCTTACCAGGCGTTGACCGAAGGCGTGCCGCTAGTCGCCTGGCCCTACGTGCAGGACCAGCACTGGAACGCTCGCCGCCAGGCCGAGTTGGGCCTGGGCGTCACTGTCGCCGCGCCGACGGCCGACGCGCTCCGCGCCGCCGTGGCCGAGGCGTTAGACAATCCCGCCTATCGTGCGGCCGCCGGGCGGTTCAAGACGATTCTTGCCGGCTACAACGGCCCGCAGACGGCCGCGGAATTGATTGACAAATTTCTGAGGAAATCCTGATGACCTACAAACGCGTTGTAAGTCTTTGTCTGGACGGCCTCGACCCCGTCCTGTTGACCCGCTGGATGGACGCGGGACTGTTGCCCAACTTCGATCACCTGCGGCGGACGGGCACATTCAGTGTGATGAACACGACCAACCCACCGGAGACCGCGTGCGCGTGGGCGGCCTTCGCCACGGGCCAGAATCCCGGCAAGACCGGCGTCTTCGACTTCGTGGTGCGCGACCCGCGCACCTACAGCCCGCTGCCCGGCTTGATCACCATGGCCCCGCGGCGAGGCAATGAGCCGCCGCGCCCGAAAAACGCCCGCCACGGCGACCCGATGTGGAAGATCGCAGGCGATCATGGGCTGCACGCCACCGTGCTCAACCTGCCCGTCACCTGGCCGCCGGACCCTTTCAACGGCCGGCTGCTCTCCGGCATGGGCGCGCCCGACATCACCGGCACAGCCGGCGTTCCCACCCACTACAGCACGGCCCATCCGGCATCGGTGCTGAATCTGCGCAGCCGCGACGAGCGGATCGTGGTGCGGGATGGGCTGGTCGAAACGGTCATGTACGGCCCGGGCCAGAACACCATCCCGCTCCAATTCCGGCTGCTGCCGAACAGCGACCGCGTTCAGGTCACCTGGCCCGATGGCGCGGTCGAGCTGGAATTGGGCCAGTTGAGCGATTGGTGCGACGTGCGCTTTCCGCTCACGCCCGCGGGAGAAGCCCTGGGCCTGACCCGCTTCTGCCTCCTGGAGCGGGCGCCGAACCTGCGCGTCTACGTGGCCCCGCCGATGAACCATCCCCGCCAGCCGTCTGTGCCGATCACCTGGCCGCCGGACTTTGCCGGGGAGTTGTACACTTGGCTGGGCAACTACCGCACGCTGGGCCGCGAGGTGGATATCTTCGCCTTGCTTGCCGACATGCTCGATTTTGACATCCTGTTGGCCGACACCTTCGCATCGCTGGCCGAGCGCGAGCAGATGACCCGCACCCTGCTTGATCGCGGCGAAGATGACCTGCTGATCTCCTGGTTCGGCCAGGTGGACACCACCCAGCACGGCTACTGGACGTTTACCGATCCGCAGCACCCGCTCTACACCGAGCTGGGCGCTCGCAAATATGGCGACGCCATCCAGCGCGTCTACCAGTGGCTCGACGGGATGATCGGCCGGCTGCTGCCAGTGCTGGGGGCCGACACGCTGCTCGTGATCAACTCGGATCACGGCTGCACCGACTGGCGGCGGTCGGTACACTTCAACACCTGGCTCCGCCGCGAGGGCTATCTGACGCTGAAGGAGACCACGCCCGAGAACGCCGGGGAACAGGTCAGCATCTTCGGGGAAACGGCCGTGCCCTTGACCCGGGTGGACTGGAGCCGGACGCGGGCCTACTCGTTCGGCTGCGGCAAGATCTACATCAACCAGGAGGGCCGCGAGGGCCAGGGCAACGTGCCGCCCGGCCCTGCAAGCGAGGCCCTGGAAGACGAGATCAGCGCCCGGTTCCTGGCCTGGCGCGATCCCAAGACCGGCGGCCCGGTGGTCAGCGCAGTCTATCGTTCCCGAGACGTGCAGTGGGGGCCGCAGATGTTCCGCGCGCCTGATTTGATCGTCGGCCTGAAAGATGGCTACCGCGTGTCGTGGACGTCGCTGGGGCAGATCTCGCTCGGCGAGCCGGTGGAAGACAACCTGAGCGCGCTCGGCGGCGACCACATCTCGGTGGATCATCGGCTGGTACCCGGCTCGCTGCTCTCCAATGCGCGGCTCGATCTCTCCGGCGACCGGCCGCACATCCTGGACATCGCGCCGACCATCCTGACCGCCCTCAACCTGCCGATTCCGGCGGAGATGGATGGGCGGAACCGGTTGTAGGTACAAGAGGTATCACCATGCTCAACAAGCTCCTCTGGCGCTGTCCGGTCTGCAAGACCAACGACAGCATCGTCTGCCGCAAGCGCACCCTGCGGCCCGACCTGGTGAGCTGCCCCGCCTGCGGGTCGGCCTGGCTGTTGCTCCGGGTGAAGGGCGGGACGGATTTTCGCTTCCGGGCGATCGCCGGCCCACAGCGGGGCGCCGATCGGCCGCTGGCCGCATGGTACGACGCGATGCGTGAGGGCTTCGCGCTCGCGGCCATCACCGACGCCACCGCGCCCCTGGCGCCGGGCGAGACTCTGTATCTCAAGGGTCACGCGGAGGGGCTGCGCGTGCTGCGCATGGATCCGCGCTTCCAGGCGGTCATCGCCAGGCTACCGCCGCCGGCCGAACCGCCGCCGCCCGACGCGCCGCCTCTGACGGAGATTGGCGAGGCCGATCTGTTCCTCACCGATCGCCGGCTGATCGTGCGTCCCGGTCCCGCGGGCGCGGCGGGCGAGATCATCGGCCCGCCCCTGGCGACGGTGCGCGGGGTGCAGTTGTTCATTGATCGGTACCTGATTCTGCGCCACGAGCGGCGTCTGGTGGAGATGTTCGAGTTTGTGGCCGAGAGTCCGCTCAAGTGGCAAGTGTACCTCGACCATGCGCTGCGGCCGATTTCCTCGGCGGGCGGTGTGAAGATCCACATGGCCTACGACTGACGGAGGGCGTGTTGCGTGTTGCGTGTTGCGTGGTACGTGTTGCGTGTTGCGTGTTGCGTGTTGCGTGTTGCGTGTTGCGTGTTGCGTGTTGCGTGTTGCGTGTTGCGTGTTGCGTGTTGCGTGTTGCGTGTCTCATTGCCGCCCATTTACGCACCACGCACCACGCACTACGCCCAACATACCACATACCACGTACCACGCACCACGTACCACGTACCACGCACCACGTACCACGTACCACGCACCACGTACCACGTACCACGTACCACGTACCACGTACCACGTACCACGTACCATGGAGCGTAACTGATGCAACTAAAAACCATGCTCACTTTGGGGCGAATCGCCGCCCGCGTTCTCTACCGGTTCGAGGCACACGGCATCGAGAATATCCCCGCCACCGGCCCGTGCATCCTCGGCTGCAACCATCCGGGCAAGCTGTTGGGCGATATGTTCGTCATGCTGGCGATCATGCCGCGGCGGCTGCCGGTGGTGGTGGCTCCCGAAGGGATGGTACGCGGTCAGGCGGGGCGAGCGGGGGTCATGCGCAGCCGGGGCGAGCGCCTATCCGCCCGCCTGTTCAGCACCGGCTTGCGTAGCATGCCGAGCATCGGCATCAGCCGAGGCGGCGACAGTCCGGCAGCGCAGAACCTCGCCATGATGAAAGCCCTGGACACGGGCGAGGCGGTCTTCCTGGCCGTGGAGGGCGAGGTCGAGTGGGATGGCCGGCTGAACCCGGCCCGGTCCGGCGCGCCGTGGATGGCGCTTCGCACCGGCGCGCCGTTCGTGCCCATCGGCGTCACCGGCTCCTACGACATCTGGCCGCGCTGGGAGCAGAATCCGCACCTGACGGGCAAGGTCATCGTTCGCATCGGTCAGCCGATCCGCCTGACCGAGACGACCCTCGAATGGATTGACGACCGGATGCTCGAAGACGCCGGTAAGCGCATCATGGCGGGAATCGCCGAACTGGTAGGGTAACATGCATCCCAAGTTCCTGGCGCGAAATCAGACGTTAGGCCAGGCCCTCCACGACATCGCGGCCGCGCATCCGCAGCGCGAGGCGCTCGTCCTGGGCGAGCAGCGCATCACCCTGCGCCAGTTGGATGAACGGGTGCTGGCGCTGGCGACCGGACTGGCTGGACTGGGCATCGGCCGGGGCGACAAGGTGGGGCTGCTCCTGGGCAACTGCCCGGAGTACGTCTACGCGGTCTTCGCGGTGGCCGAGCTGGGCGCGGCAGCCGTGCCGATCAATACGCAGTCGCGGCTGCGCGAGCTAGAGTTCATCCTGACGGACGCGGACGCGGTCGCGGTCATCAGCGACGTGAAGGCGCCCGGCAACGACCTGCTGGCGCTGTTGGCCGAACTCCGCCCCGCGCTGCCCAAGCTGCGCCACGTGATCGTGAACACCAGGCCGGACGTGGCGCCGGCTGAGGGTCACATCTCCTTCGCCCGGCTGCTGGCCGATGGGCAAGCTCGCCGCGCCGCGGGCGAGACCGCCACGACGACCGTCGAGCCGGCCGACGTGGCGATGCTCCTCTACACCTCGGGCACCACCGGCACGCCGAAGGGCGCGATGCACAGCCACCGTTCGCTGATGATGGCATCGCGCCTGATCGTCGCCAAATACGGGCTGGAGCTGCGGCCATCGGTCGAGATGATCCGCACCATGCCCCGCTACCTCAAGACCTTGCGCCGGCTGCCCTTCCTGATCGAGGCGTTGTTTACCCGGCTGGACTGGTCGCAGCTCCGCCTGCTGGTGCTCACCCCCTTCTACCACATCGCCGGCTACTTCCAGGTGATCCTGGGCACCCTGGCCGGCGACAAACTGATCGTCATGGAGCGGTTCCATCCCGAAAAGGCGCTGGAGCTGATCCAAAAGGAGCACATCACCCTGGTGGTGGGCGTGCCGCCGATGTACCAGGCCATGCTCTCGCGGCCGGATTTCGAGAAGTTCGACGTGTCGTCGGTCATCATCTCGCTGACCACCGCGATGCCGACGCCGCCGCAGTTGGTGAAGGAGCTGCGCCAGCGGGTCGGCGGCTTCGTGGTGATCCTTTACGGCGCCACGGAGATCGCCGCGACCACTCTGACCATCCCGCGCGACGACTACGAAAAACAGGAGACGACCGTGGGCCGGGCCGACTTCGAAGGCGTGCAGGTCAAGATCGTGGACGACCAACGCAACGAGGTCTCGCGGGGAACGCCGGGGGAGATCGCGGTGCTGGCGCCGAGCATGATGGAGGGGTATTACAAGCGGCCCGAGGCGACCGCCGCGGCCGTGGACGCGGCGGGCTGGTACTACACTGGCGACGTGGGTACCATGGACAGCCAGGGCTACGTGCAGGTGTTAGGCCGCCGCGGCGACATGATCATCCGCGCCGGCGCCAACATCTACCCGGCCGAGATCGAGCACTTTCTGCTGACGCACCCGCAGATCGCCCAGGTAGCGGTGATCGGCGTACCCAGCCCGGCGGCCGGCGGTGAGAAAGTACGCGCCTACGTGGTCGCCAAACCGGGCGCCACCCTGACGCAGCCCGACGTGTTGGGCTATTGCTGGGGCCAGATCGCGGCCTACAAGGTTCCCGATGAGGTCGTCTTCGCGGACGAGCTTCCGGTCACCTCGGCGCTGCAGAAGGTGCAGCACTTCAAGCTGCGGGAGCAGGCGCGGCAGGAAGCGGAAGGTAGTTGATTCACGTGCCAGGCACTTCCGAAAGTGCCTGGCACGTAAAGTTGATTCACGTGCCAGGCACTTCCGAAAGTGCCTGGCACGTAAAGTTGATTCATGTGCCAGGCACTTCCGAAAGTGCCTGGCACGTAAAGTATCTTCGGAGGTGAATACTGTGGCAGCAGCTACCAAAATGTCGTTCGACGAATTTCGCAAGATGTTGGCCCAACGCATGGGGATGCCGGAGGCGAAGTTCCAGCCAAAGGCCTCCTTCCTGGACGATCTGGGGATTGACTCCATCCGCATGGTGGAACTATTGCTGGAGTTCGATCGCATGGGCGTCAAGGTGCCCATCGAAAAGGCCTGGGAAATCCAGACCGTGGAGAACGCGTACGACTTCTATCAGAAGTACGCATAAGAGGTGCTCCTATGAAACCCTTCCGCAAGAACGTCGCCATCGCGATTGACGGCGGTGGCATCCGCGGCGTGATCGTCACGCGTGCGCTCTCCATCCTGGAACAGCAGCTTGGCCGGTCGGTCCACGACCTCTTCCGTTTGTCGGCCGGTACCTCCACCGGCTCGATCATCTCCGCCGGCATCGGCGCGGACCTCTCGGCCGAGCGGATGTACCAACTGTACGTCGAGCTGGGCAACACCATCTTCCGCAAGACGCTCCGCAGTCAGCTCTGGCTCATCACGAAGTACCGCTATCCCCACGGCCCGCTGGAGGCTGCGCTCAAGCAGGCCATCGGCGACAAGGTGATGGCTGACTTTTGGTCGGCCAGCCCTACCACCGACGTGGTCATCCCCGTGTTCGATCTGGTGGACAACCGCTCCCGCTTCATCAAGCCGTACAAGCCGGAGTACGCGCATTGGCCGGTGACAAAGGCCGTGCTGGCGTCGTCGTCGGTGCCCACCTATTTCCCGGCCGTCGAAGACCGCTACGTGGACGGCGGCGTCGGCTCCTACGCCAACCCGTGCTACTACGCGGCTTACGAGGCCAAATACTGCCTGAACTGGGACCCGGCCGAGACGACCCTCATCAGCCTGGGCACGGGCCACTTCCCCACCGGCATGGCGCCCGGCCAGGCCAACAAGATGTGGGCCTGGGAGTGGCTCGACCCGATCCTGGGCGCCTTCCTCCAGTCCTCGGATATGCAGCAGGTACACCTGGTCAGCACGCTGTTCGAGGGGCTGGACTTCCGGCGCTTCCAGGTGGAGATGCGCGAGAACATCGGCATGGACGAACCCAGCAAAATGCCGCAGATGATCGCCTACGGCGACGAGTTGGGGCGCAAGATCCTGAACGACGAGGTCGAAGCGCCGCCGGACTTCCGCAAGCTGCGGATACCGGGCGCGTGAGAAACGGATGCTTGTCCTGAAAATCGCCTTAGCTGTCACTCTGAGCGGGTTGGTCCCGTGAAGTGCGTTACGGTGAGAGTCCAGCGAAGAGTCCGCTGTGACGCGAGAACTTGTCCCTTCGCTGTGTTCAGAGCCTGCCCTGAGTGCAACGAAGGGACAAGCTCTGAGTGAAACGAACGGATGCTTCGCTGGGATTTCGCCGTGGCGAACCTTGAACCGTTAACCCGCTCAGCATGACAGGTCCGCTCAGCATGACAAGTCCAATCTGCAATCTGCAATCTGCAATCTGCAATCTGCAATCTGCAATCTGCAATTCAAGGAGGCAACCATGTCCAAGAAGATCCTGATGCTCGTCGGTGACTTCGTGGAAGACTACGAGGTCATGGTGCCCTTCCAGGCGTTGCTGATGGTCGGGTACCAGGTTCACGCGATCTGCCCCGGCAAGAAGGCCGGGGAGAAGGTGCGCACAGCGGTCCACGACTTCGAGGGGGACCAGACCTACAGCGAGAAGCCCGGTCACAACTTCGCGCTGAACGCGACGTTCGGCGAGGTGCAGGCCGCGGACTACGATGCGTTGGTGATCCCCGGCGGCCGCGCGCCGGAGTACATCCGCCTCAACGAAGACGTGCTGGCGATCGTCCGCCACTTCGCGGAGGCGCAGAAACCGATCGCGGCCATCTGCCACGGCGCGCAGGTGCTGGCTGCGGCCGGCGTGCTGAAGGGCAGGAGCTGCTCGGCCTACCCGGCCTGCGGCCCGGACGTGACCAACGCCGGCGGCCACTATGCGGCCATCCCCGTGGATCAGGCGCACGTGGACGGGAACCTCGTCACCGCGCCCGCGTGGCCCGCGCACCCGGCGTGGCTGGCGATGTTCCTACAGGTGATGGGAGCGAAGATCCAGTTGTAGGGCAGGTAGGGTAGAAGGAAGAACCCCGTCTTCTTGAAGAAGACGGGGTTCTTGTTTGCCTGGCTCGGTGCTCAGCCAATTCGTGCGCTGTGGCAAGCCGAACTGCAAGTGCGCCCGCGGCCAGTTGCACGGCCCCTACTGGTACCGCTCTTGGCGTGATGCAGGCGCCGAGTCTGCCGTCTAATGGGGCGGGTCAGCCACAGGGCTGGATCGTTAGCTCGCCGGTGGTGGTGGGGATGATAGAGGGGACTTGAGCGGCCAAAAATGCTTGACAGGACTGGGGCAGTTGGCCTATAATAAGCTCATCTCCGCAGCGGAGCCTGTCGAGGCGCGATTTACACGAAGTGTAAAATCCGAGCGCGTACGGCGGATGGCCGCGACCCACCGTTGGCGCGAAAACGCTGCCAGACAGATCGCCTTGTCGTTACTGAAAACGGGGGCCGTCTTTGGCGACTGAATCAACTCATACCGAATCAAAAGCCTCGCGGCCCTGACCGGCCCGAGGCATCAACAAAGGTTAACAACGAAGCCGACCAGGTGCGAACTGGTCGGCCTCATACCCGTCTCCTGTCGATCCCAGGAATCGGGTTTCGCAGCCTTCATGACGAAGGGCTGTGCGAGAAAGTATAGCACGGTCGTTCGGAACGAGCAAGCAAGGCCGCGACCTCTCCACCCTGGGGCCGCGGCTTTTCTGTTTCGTGATCTGCCGTGGTGCAGTGCAACAGACAGCGGAAATGCGTGACTCTGATGTGGCAATGGCCAATCAGACACGGTCATATTTGTCAATTACGACTGAGGAGAAAAGCAGGTGGATGAGATACTGGTGGCTGTGCAGGACGTCCTGCTTGATGGTGAGATGATCCGCGCTTCCGTTGACGATGTGGGGATCGCCTTCAGATATGTTCCGGCGTGGACGCCATTTGAGGCAGTCAGCGGCCTCATATCATTTGTTCAGTCCAGCTTGTTCCTAACGAATAAGCGACTGCTTGTAGTTGAGCGCTGGAAGGTCAAGATCGATAAGAAGCAAGAGGAATTGCGCCCAGGTATGATCTACTCGGTGCCTGGTATTCTCGGGTTATCGGATAGTGTCGCTGCTGTTCATAGCGGAGCTAGGCAAAGCCGTACCCGGTTGTTTCTGCCGGGCGGCCTCTTCATGGTGATTGAGGTCTCTGAATCGGCAGCGGCCGTTCACCCCCGTGAGTTATCCCGCTTCCTCAACGAAGCGTTTGGCGTACTTGGAAGCCGATCCCTGGAAGATGGTTCTTTGGCCGCGATTCAGGAACACGAACGGCGCCGAAATGACTAGGGGGTTCCGAGAATGATCTCCGCACGAGCGGTAATCGGCAATGTCCCTGACCGGTGAAGTATCCAAGCACAAAGAGCATACCACATGCCCGCATTCAATCCACTGACCGACGCCGAACGTGACGAGCTAACCCGCCTCATCGTGTCCGGCCAGCCGTTGCCGGAAGGCTGGCGCGGCCGCCTCTTCCCCGATAGCCCGCGCGCGATTGAGATCGGCAAAGAGTATCAACTCGTGTACGAGGGCAAGGCCCGCCGCGAGGAGGTGCTGGCCGAGACGCCGGCCGCGCCGTGGCAGCTTGTGCGCCGCTTCTGCGCTGACCGGCCCTTCGAGGATGGCTGGCGCAACCTGTTGGTGTGGGGCGACAACCTGCTGGCACTGCGCGAGCTGCTGGCCGACCAGCGCGGCCCCGATCGTTACGGCACGCGTGGCAAGATCAAGCTGATCTACATTGACCCGCCCTTCGCCACCCGCCAGGACTTCATGAAGGACAAGGAGAAGGCGTACCAGGACAAGGTGCTGGGCAGCCAGTTCATCGAGTTTCTGCGCCGGCGGTTGGTGCTATTGCGCGAGGTGTTGGCGGATAATGGCAGCATCTACGTCCATCTGGACACGAAAAAGGGACACTACGTGAAGGCTGTGTTGGATGAGGTGTTCGGGGAAGAGAACTTTATTAATGAGGTGATTTGGCAACGAACTGCCTCCCACAATGACCCAGGTCGGTACGGCAATATCCATGATCTGCTATTCTTCTATAAGAAGGGGGATGCGTATATCTGGAACGCACCCAGGATGGAGCAATCGCAGGAGTATATTGATCACTTCTTCGTGTATGCGGAGTCTCCCGATAAAAAGGATTGGGTCAAGCTCAAGAAGGGAGAACTGCCCCCTCCAGGTTGGGAGCGGTATCGCTTGGGTAATTTCGCCAGCCCCCACCCGCGCCCCAACCTGACCTATGACTACAAAGGGTATAAACCGCCGAAGAATGGGTGGAAAGTGGCCTATGATCGCATGGTGGAAATGGATAATGCAGGACTTCTACATTTCCCACCAAATAGAGACGGTCGGATTCAACCCAAACAGTACCTCAAAGATACGCTCGGCAACAAGTCTGTCCCTGACGTGTGGTTTGGGATTAATCCCATACAGGCACAGACGACAGAAAAGCAGAATTACCCCACTCAGAAACCCGAACAGCTTCTCGAACGCATCATCAGAGCCTCATCCAATGAGGGCGACATTGTCCTCGACGCGTTCGCGGGCAGCGGGACGACGGCGGCCGTGGCCGAGAAACTGAGTCGGCGCTGGATCGCCATGGATTGCGGCAAGCTGGCGATCTACACCACCCAGAAGCGGCTTTTCACCCTCACTACGGCCATCGGCGCAGCCAAGACGGACAGCCGCACGGAGCCAGGCCGCGTGAGCGATTGGGCCGCGCACCTGAAGGCCGCGCCGGCCGTGTTGCTCATCACCGAAAAGGCGCGGCGGGGCGAGTGCGAGGTGACGCCCGCGCTGCTGGCCGACTTGGCGGCCCTGGCGGTCAAGCACGGCCTGGTCAAGCGCGATGGGGCACTCTCCCTCGCCTGCCCGCGGGCCAAACTGCGCATCCCTGAGGACCAATTGGAGGACGCCGACCCCGAAGCGGGGCCGGGCGAGAAACAGATCACGGTGGACAGTGTGATGTTCCGCATTTCGTTTGTGGAAGCGAAGGACAAATCTGAGAGAGAGAAGCCGTTGCCTGCGCACGAGTTCGCGCTCTACCGCGCCGGGCTGTACGATATGGCCGCCATCCGCGAGATGCCCTGGACCGAGTATCGGCCCTTCGTGCTCAAGCTCTTTGGCGTGCGCGAGCAGCCCCACCAACGCTACGGCCTCGACCTCGACGGCTACCTCGGCGTCCACTCGGTGTTGGTGTGGAATTATCCAGAACACAAGCGGCTGACCCTCGATCACGGCTACGTGGACGACTTGCACCGCACAGTCCGTGAGCAGGCGGGCGAGCGATTCTATGTTATCGCGCCGGTGGTGGCCATGGCCTTCGCCGAGGACGAAGTGGTGCGCGGGGGCGTCACCTACGTCTTTCTGAAAGTGCCCCTCTCGGTGCTGCTACGCCTGCTGGAGCGCCGGCCGCCCGGCCAGCGCAAGACGCCGACTCTGCCCCAGCCGGTCAAGGCCGAGGACGTCAACGAGGTCATCAACGCGGTCGGGTTCGACTTCATCTCGCAGCCGGTGGTGAAGATCAACGCCGTCAAATCGGCCCAGCCCGGCCAGCTCTTCCCCGAATACGTCCTGGCGCTGACTGAGTTCCGCTCGCAGACCCTCGCCACCGAGCCGGAGGACTTCGCCAACTTCGAGACCTTCTCTATGGCGATGGTGGATCTGGACTACGGCGCGGCCGACCCCGGCGACGCCGCGGCGGTCTTCCGTCTGGGCCGCGTCTTCTGGGCCGACGACCTACTGCGGGAGGCCGACGGGTTGGAAGGGGTGCGCAGCCTGGCGCTCCGCATCCCCGAACAGGACTTCACCGGCCAGGGGCTGATGGTGATCCTCTGCGACCGCTACGGCAACGAGAAGCAGCTTGTCTACCGCAAGGAGGACTTCCGATGAGCCTCCAAGTCCGCGTGGCCGATCAGGTGCTCGACGTGGCTGATCGCCGTGCCGCCACCGAGGCGCTCGTCCACAAGTACGACGCGTTCCTGAACCTATTGTGCGACGGCAAATACGCCTTCCAGCGCGACGCGGTGCGCGCGGCGTGGCGCTTCCTCGTCTCGGACCAATATCCCGACCTCGCCAGCCTGGCCCGCGCCAACTGGGGCACGAAGGAAGCGATCCGTCAGCGTCACGGCAGCCTGGACGCCCTACTCGGACGGATGCCGCTGCGTGATAAGAAGGCGGTCTCCCTCGACCTGGCGACCGGCACAGGCAAGAGCTATGTTATGTACGCCCTGGCCGCGCTCGCGCTCGCCGAGGGGTTGGCCGACCGTGTCCTGGTCCTGTGCCCGTCTCTGACCATCGAAGACGGATTGCTGCGCAAATTCACGGCCTTCATCGAAACGCACGAGTTCGGCGCGATCCTGCGTGAGTTGGGCGCGGCCGTGGCGATCCCCGGCCTGAAGCGGGGCAACGAAACCATCGGCCGCGGCGACATCTGCATCGAGAACATCCACGCGGTTTACGAGAACGCGGGTTCCTCCATCGCCGACAGTTTCCGCGGGGTCGGCGGCCGCACCTTGATACTCAATGACGAAGCGCACCACCTCTTCAGCCCCGAAGACGCCGCGCTCAAGAAGTGGTTGAGGTTCCTCCTGAATCCCGTTTACGACTTCCGCTTCATCGTCAACGTCACTGGCACCCCCTATGTCGGCAATGACTACTTCCCTGACGTGGTCTATCGCTTCGGATTAAAGGAAGCCATAGCGAAACCCGTTGTTAAGAAGCCGAACTACAAGCTGGAAGACACCCTCACCGCACACGACTGGCAGCAGACCTACGCCATCCACCGCCAGAACTGGGCCGCCTACGGCGCGCGGCTCAAGCCGATCACCATCGTGGTCACCCAGGAGATCGCGCGCTGCGTGGAGGTGTGGCGAGAGCTGATTGACTTCCTGGTCGAAAAAGAGGGCCTCAGCCGGGCAGACGCCGAGTGCAAGTGCATCTGGGTCACATCGGGCATCCCGTCCGGCGTACGCGACAAAGCCCGCGTCGAGGCGGCCTGCCCCCGCCGCGACGATCGCGATAGCCCGGAAAAGCGGCGGATGGAGAACCTGGCGCTCCTGGCCGAGGTGGATCGGCCCGGCAGCCCGGTCGAGTGGATCGTCTCCGTCTCGATGCTGACCGAAGGCTGGGACGTCAAGAACGTCTTCCAGATCGTCCCCCACGAGTCGCGCGCGTTCAACTCCAAGTTGCTGATCGCCCAGGTGCTCGGTCGCGGGCTGCGCATCCCACCGGGGTTCGACGACCAGCCGCTCGTCACCATCAACAACCACGAAGCGTGGTCGGGCGAGATCGCCAACCTGTTGAAGGACATCCTGGAGGTCGAGAACACCCTCTCCTGGGGCTACGAACCGAGTCGGGCGCGGTACACGTTCCCGCTCTACAACCTGCGCTACCAGCCGGAGCAGACCACCGTCGAGACCAAGCAAAAACCGGCGCGTGAACCCGAGGTTACCTTCCTGCCGCAGGCGCGCACCACCACCGAGTGGAGCACGTTCTCAGAAACGGGCCGACTTGCGGTGGAGATCAGCCATCACGATCTCTACGACATCGAAGCCGCGGTGGCCTATATGTACCTTTTCCTGCGAGAGAAGGACGAGGCGCTGGCACAAGTCTGGACAAAGGAGCGGCTGCGAAAATTCATCGTGGACGGGCTAGAGGCCGGCGGATACGATACCACCTTCCTGAGCAAAGCCAATCTTCTGCAGCTCCAAGAGGCATTTGGCCCAATGTTTCGTGAACTGGGCGAACCACACCCGCGCCTCAGCCAGGTCGCCCAGGAAGTCGTCTCCGTTGATCTTCAGGAAGTGCCGCGGCAGGCGTTCTCCGAGAGCACGCTCAAGGAGCACGGCGCGGTCTACTATGCCGCCGGCGCGCAGCCGTCGTTCGATGGACACGAAGTGCAACTGTGGGAGCACTACCAGAAGGCCCGGCAGATCGCCAACATTGACGACTCACTGCTGAATGAGGACGTGCGGGAGATCGTTGGTCGGCTGCACCAGGTGGACCTGCGGGCGTTCAAGACCCCCTGGAACGTCCACTACGCCAGCTACGAGCCGGAGCGCCAGTTCTCCGACCGGCTCTTCGCCAACGCCGACCTGTTCGACGCGTTCGTCAAGATGCCCGACCGCGGCGGCTACGCTTTTCCGTACTCATACAAGCCTGCGCAGGCCGCGAGGACCCACACCGCCAACGAAAATTTCAACCCGGACTACTTCATCCGCGTCCGCGACGCGCACGACATCCTGGTGGTGGAGATCAAGCAGGAAGGCGACGACTCGAACCGCAACCGGGCCAAGTATCGCGATGGGACGCAGCACTTTGCCACACTGAATCGCCGGCTCGCTGAAGCGGGTGAGCCGTGGCGCTATCACTTCTACTTCCTGTCGCCGGAGGACTATTCTTTCTTCTTCGACAAGGTGCGCCAGAAGGCGTTTGCGGGATGGAAATCCGGGCTGATGCAGGGTCTTGGCTCACAGCTATCAACGACGAGCGTTGGCGGAGGACATCGAGCATGACCAGCGGGTGGTAGTCGCACTCAACGAGACGATCCGCATCATTGGGGAGATAGACGAGGTGATCGAGGCTCACGGCGGGTGGCCGATACAATAAGTCAGTGATTAGAAAGGGAGGAACCATGACACACGATTTTAGCGAGTTGTACGCACAGTATCCTGCGGTGATCGAACAGATGCCTGAGACATTCACCAGCCATCAGTTCATCCTGCTGTTGGCGCAACAGAACCAGCGTCTGTATGTGGAAGCCCTGTACAGCTACCGGAATTCTACCCATAAAGGGGGAGAACCCTCACCCTTCAGGGAGGTGCATAGGCAGCTTTCGCAGCGCCTCAGCGATCTCCCCAAGCTGGTTACGCACATGGGAGAAGTTCCGAGCGTTGACATCTTTGGGCGATCGAACGACTGCGCGCAATGGCGAAAGCACTGAAGCACAGCGTGTGGGAGATCACCGAGAAGGGACGGGAGTGGTTGGCGGAGCAACAGCGGGGCGGGCGTCCCCCATCACCATAGGAGCGCCCCTCGCGGCATCGCCAACCCGACCCCGCCCACCACCTGACCGCATCACCCGTCCGGGGCGGGCCTCACGCCCTCCTCCCCTGTCCCTCTTCGGGAATCGCACCACGCAGGACGGGGACTTGACGGGGACCTGGTCAGTCGCACGCGCTAGTGCTCCTGGCCGGCGCGGTGACCTATCACCGTGCCGGCCAGGATTATCGCGCAGGGTCCCGCCATCGGTCGCCGCGTCCCCGGCAACCATCCCAAATTGACAGCGCGGAGCTGGCCCCATTGCTGTGCCCCCCCCGCCGCGCGCGAAAGCGAATCACGTCGGATCGCTCCCGCGTCGTACCCCTGCGTTGGCCTAGGGGGATCCCGTTGTCAGCCCCCGCAGCAGAACGCCCAGTGCCTGCACCTGTTGCGGGGTACCCATTGCGACCACGATCCACACAGCGATCAGGACCATGATTCCAACGATCACTGGCACAGCACGCCGCCAGTCATAGCGCTTTTCCGTGCCGCCGATGGTTACCGAAACCGCGTCATCTCCTGATCGCCGCACGAGAATGACCGTCTCGGACCGGGAAGCCAACTTACCTGCCATGTTCCACCTCCGCTACGCTAAAACCAAAAACGCCAACCGGTAACTTTACCAGTCGGCGTTCTCAGCGTAGTGTGTGGTTCGGAAGCCAGCAATGGCAATCGAGAACCAAGAGTTGGTGAACTCGATTAACTGTGCTAATGTAAGTCACGTAATCTGTGCAAGGGCGCGCTCTAGCGGGCCGCTCGTCCGGCCGATGTAGCTCAACACGGTGGCGGGCAGTGCGGCGACCTTGGCGAAGAACTGCTTGGCGGCGGCCACGGCTGCGGCTAACG
>JAPLHB010000181.1 GCA_026389845.1 Chloroflexota bacterium | reverse complement strand
GTGACCTGGCCGCCGGGCACGACGGTGTACGCGCTCGTGCCGCCGACGCGCACGGTCGCGCTCGCGGCGGCGACGAAGACCTTTGAGGTCTCCGAGACCTCAAAGGTCTGGGCGGCGGCGACGAAGACCTTTGAGATTTCCTAAACCTCGAAGGTCTGGGCGGCGGCGGCGACGAAGACCTTTGAGGTTTCCGAAACCTCAAAGGTCTGGGCGGCGGCCACCAGCCAGCACGCCACCAGGGCTGCGAGCGCGAGACGGTGACTCCGAGACCAGGAGTTGTGGGTTGGAGATTTCGCGAGGGGTGTGAGCCGGGTCATAGCGGTACCACCTTGCTACCTGCCTCTCCTGACGCCGAACCTCAGACGGCAGGAGAGGAGTGGGGGATGCGGTTACCGCCCCATCATCGGCAGATACATCCGCCGCTCGAGCTGCTGCGGCGCGATCTGGCGGTCTGCGTCGGAGCGTTGGAGGTTGCCCGCGGGATGGACTATCAGCGGCAGGTAGAAGCGCCGCGGCGTGCCATCGGGCGGCGGCTCCGCGGCCGGCGCGCTGCGCCAGGGCAGATCGCGGCCCGCGGTATCGAACGCGCCGTCGGCCGCCAGCACGAAGGCATCGGCTAGGCCGCGGAGCGCGCCGACATCGGCCGGCCGGAGCAGCCGGAACGTGATCTCGGCCAGCACCGCAGCATTGGCCGCACCCTGGGCCGCGATCCCGTTCAGCCACACGGTATCCGCGCGGTACGCCGGGTTGCAGACCGCGCCGTCGAGCGCGTGCGCGGGGTCGGCCGCGCACGTCTCCACAGCCAGGCGGGTGGCATCGTAGTGCAGTTGGAGCGCCGCGGCCCCCAGCGACTGCACCCGACCGTCACCTGGTCGGCCGCGGGGCCGTGGAGCAGCTCAGGGCGGAAGACCAGGCTGGCGGTCGGCGTCGGCGCGGCGAAGACCTTTGAGGTCTCCGAGACCTCAAAGGTCTGGGTCGCGACCGTCGGCCGGCTGGGACAGCTCACGCCCGGCATCTGTGCGTCGCACTGCAGGACGCGCAGCGCATCGCCGGAGTTGCAGCGGCCGTCCTGGACGATGTCGCACAGCGGCAGGTAGATCTTGCCCGGGCCAGGCGGGAAGTTGGTGTCGCCGGCGATCAGACCGACGTCGTACTTGAGGATCAGCAGCGCGTCGGCCGAGTTGCGCAGGCCGTTGGCGTTGACGTCGCCCAGCGGGTAGCTGTCGGGGCCGACCAACGCCTGGTCGAGCCGGTAAGGCCGGCCGATGCCGTTGGCAGGGATGACGAACTGGTCGGTGGTGGCGCCGTTGGCGTCGCGGAAGGTGGCCGGCGTGTCGTTGACCAGGAAGTGGATCGTCTCGCCAGGCCGCGCCGAGTCGGTCGCGTACGCGCCCAGATCGGGGTTGTACTGGCTCAGGGGCACCGTCAGCGCGTAGGTGTAGTTGGCGCCCTGGATCGGCGCCACGTCCACGCTGACGATCGCGCCGCGCGGCAGGATCGCCTTGACCGTGCCGCTGGTCAGCGGCTCGTTGTTGCGTGCGGTCGTGCCGTAGAAGAGCACGTCGGGCAGCGGGAGCGGCTGGGCGGCGGAGGTTGAGGCTGAGGTTAAGGCTGAGGTTGAGGCTGTGCCGGTCTCAGCCTTAGCCTTAGCCTGAGCTGCAGCCGCGGTCCCCGCATACGCATACGTCTGGAAGTAGAGGTAGATGTCGTCCACGTCCTGCACGAATCGCTCGATCCCCATCTCCGGGTCGGCCAGCAGGGTCGTGCCGGGGATGACGAGCAGCCACTCGGTGTTCCACACCGACCGGCCAATGAGCCGGGTATCGGTGTTGAGCTCATCCGGCTCCAGGTCTTCGCTGAAGGGGTAGGCGCGCAGGCGGGCATAGGGCTTGATGGCGAAGATGTCGCCGTTCAGGCCGTTGATGCGGGAGATCCAGTCGGGATTGGCCATGTCGTCCGGACTGAGCGGGTAGGGCACCGGCAGCAACTGCTCGGCCACCCGCCAGTAGCGCAGCACGCCGTTCGTGCTCCGCGGCCGGACCACGTCCGCGCCCGCGGGCAGCAGGTAGACCCGCGGGGTGTTGGCGAGCCGCGCCGTGTCGTAGCCCTCGAACCAGATGCCGACGTTGGCGATCTTGGTCGCGAACTGGGTCGCGTCGTAGGCGCTGTCGCCAGGCCCCAGCGGTTGGCCGAAGAAGTTCAGGCCATCCTTGATGATCGTGCCGAACGGGATCACCAGCCCAGGCACGCGGCTGGTTTCACCATAAGGCCGCTTCGCCAGCTTTGCCACCGCGTCGTCCGCGTAGATATCGGCCGTGTAGTAGCGCTGCAGCGTCTGCCGCCACGTCGCATCCGACGCATCGCGCAGCCGGAACAGCTCCTGGCGCAGCGAGAAGCGATTCACTTCGGCCTGCGGGTTGTTGAAGCCCATCTGCCCCTTCAACACCACGAAGTTGTCGCGCATCTGGCCCAGCGGCCCGGCCAGGCCATGCGAGCCGGGGATCGGCTGAAGCGTCCCGTCTCCCGCATAGCTCACCTGGCCCAACGAGCGCATCCCGACGATCTGGCGGAGGAACTGATCGCCGTTGGCCGGATCGCTGCCCGCCAGGTTGGTCTCGTAGTCGTAGGCCGCCGCGGTCAGATAGGTGTAGAGCTGGGTCAGGTCGAACTCCTGGCGGTACTTTTGGAGCGCGTCGTTCTGGAAGATGCGGTAGGCCATGTCGCCGTAGCGCTGCTCGGTGACCTGGCCGGCCCAGCGCTGGCGTAGGAGGCTCAGCTCGTTCAGCCTGGAGAAGCCGCGCTGCACCGTCGTCTTATAGTCGTCCATCGCACCCGCGTACGCATCGGCGGCCAGGTACAGCTCCAACCGCAGCCCCTTTTCATCGCGCAGCAGCCCCTGCAGTTCGCGGCCCAGTTGCCTTAACTCATAGTCGCTCTCCAGTTTGAAGAGATCGGTCTCCAGCGCCCGGTCTGCTATTTCCGCACTGAAGTCAGCCGCATCCTCGCCCGCGCTCGCGGCGATCTCCCAGCCGCCCATGACGCCAGATGCGATGTTACCGGCGAAGAGCGCGGCACAACGGGCGATCGAGGTCGTATCGCTAGAAAGTCCGAGGGTCGTGGGCAGACATTCCTTAGCTGCCACGGCAGCATCCCAGGCTTTGTTCTCGGACTGCTTCATCCCAAAAGCAATCTCCTTCAGCACGAGCGCGACAGTCTTCAGGCTGAAGACCGTCCAGCGGGCAGCGTTCGAGAGCTTTCCCTCCTTGTCCAGCACTTCGGCGCGGTCGTCAATCGCGTTTTGGAACTCCTCGATCTGCTCCACCTGGTTCTGGTAATTCAGGATGGCCGCCTCGTAGCTCACCTTGGCGCTGTAGAGGCTGCCGAGCTTCACCTGGATCTCGCCCACCCCTGGCCGCGCACTGGATGCCGACCAGTTGGCCGGTTTGAAGCGGCCGTAGCCCGCATCCAGGCCGATGCCGACCGTGTAGGTGATCTGCTTGGTCTCATCCTGCATGGGCGCACATAGCACCAGGTTTTGGGAGTTGCTGCCGCTGCCCACGGCCTCGACGTAGTCGCCGATGCACTTCAGCGGTGCGTAGTCCAACGTGTACGTAGTGACCTTTGGCCCGCAGGCTGGCGTGCCGATATCGCGCGCACTACAGCGCTTCTCGCTGTCGGTCAACTCGCTGCGATCCACCAGGTCGTAGTTGTAGACGTCCGGCCCCGTGTAGCCGGCGGGATAGGTGCCGTTGACCCCGAGGTCGGCGTCGTAGGGGTAGCCGAAGATATCAATCAGCTCGTTGATCCGGTTACGATCCTCGTCTACGATCGCATCCACGAAGTCGCGGTGTTCGTTCTGCGCGTCGCGCAGCGCGATCTTCATCTCGTTGGCGTAGTTGAAGGACTTCAGGGCGTTGTCCAGCGCGCCAGCCGCGCGGTCGAAAACCTGCTCGAAGTGCGTCTGGCCCTGGGCGGTGGGCGTGGTTTGGGTCTTGGACGGGTCCAGGTCAAAGAGCACCGCGTTGGGCGCCAGGCCCAGCGGGTTGGCGCCGCTGTCCGCCTTGTCCAGCTCCTGCTGAATCGCCGCATACTGATCCGCAATGTCCTTCAGCTCCGTCACGGTGGTGCGGTCAATCTTGCGCACGTCGGAGTAGCGCTCATCCACCGGCGGCAGGATCGCGTTGCCGACCACCCAGTCGAAGTAGGCGCCCTGCCCGGCGCGGCGCGCCCAGTCGGCCACGCCCCAGGCGCGCAGTTGGCCGTCGGAGGCATCCACGTGGGTGTCCACGTATTCCTGGCTGGTTGGCTCGGCGTACATCTTGCGGTACGCCAGATCCACGATCTCCGCGCCGACGCGTGCCTTGGCCGCCGCATCCGTGGCGAAGCGCCGCTCGTCGTAGTAGTCCACCACCACCGGCGCGCCCGCCACGCTCACCGGCTCGGCGCGCGGGCTCCAGGTATAGTTGGGATGGCGCAGCAGCTCGTAGTATTTGGTGATGGCGGTCAGGTAGTGACCCCAGGCGTCGCCGTGCCCCTGCGGGTAGAGGATCGCCGCGTCCGCCTCGTTGACGAACCCGTCGCCGTTCACGTCCTTCACGTTGTAGTTCATCACGTACGCGACTTCGCCCTCGCCGTTGGTAAAGTTCCAGGTCAGACGGTTGTAGGTGGGCGCGGCAGCCACGCCGCCTAACGTTTCATCGCGGCCGCGCAGCAGCGCCAACTCCTCGTCAATCAGGCCGAAGCTGTCGGGCCGGAACTGGTTCATGAATGCGAAGGCACTCGACGTGCGCGATCCCAACGAGCTCGTCGTGCCCAGGCCGACCGTCGGGTCGAGCGCGTCGGCGTACGCGTCGTTCGCCAGCAGCATATAGAGGTCGGAGATGCGCGAGGTGACGTTGAGCAGCGCCGCGTTCGCGCCCTGGTCGTTGACGTTGGAGTCAATGGACAGGTCGCGGCCTCGCTCCAGCACGGTCTGGTACGCCTCGATCAAACCGACCGAGTTCAGGGTGTCGGGGTCGCTGCTCATGGCGATCGGCCCTTCGTAGCGTTCGCCGGCCTGGCTGATCATGTCCACGGTGGTGTTGACCGGCGAGCTGACGAAATCCTTCACCCGTGCATCGTACGGGTTGAGCGCGTTCGTCACCCGCTTGATCCACCCCTCGGCGAGCTGCGCCCGCACTTCGGAGGGCTTGGCCGAGGGGTCGCCCGCGAACGCGCTGTAGCGGTACTTGTTGCCGCAGACGTTGTAGCCCTGGTAGCGCATGATCAGCCAGTTATCGCGCAGCGTGGTCGGGTTGGCGCCCTCGATAGTGATCTCCGGTCCCAGCGCGCCGGCGCCCGGCTCGATCTTGGTCCAGCGGCTCCACGGATAGCTCGGCGGCAGCGCGGTTGGCGAGACCGCGGTCTCGTCCACCGCGGCGATCCACCACTCGTAGGTGAAGTTGTCGGGCCGGCCGCCGAAGTCGCCGGTGTGGCGCAGCGTCAGCTTCTCGTCAAACAGGTTGTCCGACTTGATGACTAGCAGGTTGCCGCGGTAGGTGCTGTCGTCGCCTTGTGCGTTCTGCTCGCAGCCCACCTTGATGACCTGCAGGGAGACCGGCAGGCCGCCCAGGCTCTGATCGTTGTTATAAGCCAGGGTGACGTAACCGGTGCCGGCCGCGTTGCCCGCGCTGAGCGCCTTGCCCTTGCCCAGCCCCGCGTAGGGTTCGGGGATGCCGTCGTCGTTCGCGTCCTGCACACTGATCAGAAACGCCCGGTCGGGCAGGCCATCCCGATAGTAGACGATCGCGCCTTCGGTCCGGCACACGGTCATGCCAGCGGCCTTCGCCTTCTGGTTGGTAGCCGGCTCCGGATCGTCAGGGGCGAGCTTGCCGGCGCTGTCCCGGCACAGGTCGAGCTGCCGGGGGTTGAGGGTCTGCCAGTAGAGGTCCTCGACCGCCTTCTTGTATTTGCCGCAGTCCGTGGCGTCGAAGGGATAGGTGGCGCCGCCGCCCGCGCACAGGCTTTGCAGCCGCTCCTTGTCGGACTTCGCCATGACGTTGAGCAGCAAGAGCGGATCGCCCTTGATGTATTCCGGCGACGCGCCGTCGTAGTAGCCGCGGAAGACCAGCTCACCCGCGGCGTCGTCAAACGAGATGCGGCTGCGCAGCGCAAAGGGGAGCGCCAGGTCGGGGTTGTTCTTGTTACCCACGATCGCCAGCCCGCCGCCGAACAGTCGCCGCTCGGTCTGGATCTCGGCGGGCAGGCCGGGGCTGCCGTTGACGGTGATGTCCACCGGCGCACGCAGCTCGCCGACCGGATCAATCAGTTGCGCCACCGAGCGCAGCGCCTGCTGGCCCGTGATCACGATGGTGTCGCTGATCCACGCGCCCGGCGCCAGGTCGTCGTAGACGCGGGCGACCGCCAGTTGGGTCGCCACGCCCGAGATACCGCTCTTCGTGCGCTCGAACCCATCCGCCGGCGCGCGTCTTACCATGAAAGCGCCCGCTCATTGGGGTCAGGTGCGGTTGCGGTTACATGGATGGAGAGGTAGCGAGAGGCGAGAAGTTGCTCAATGGGGGTGGCGGTGGCTCAACCCAGCCACCAATGGCAAGGCCAGTTGCGGATTTCACGGAATCCGATTACAATGCGCTCAAGATCCGATGGAGCCGACCAGTTGGCAACTGGCCGGCTCCACACCCGAATCCTGTCAGTCCCAGGAACCGGGCATCGCAGCCCTCATTGTGGCACGGCTGTTCGTGGTGAGCAAATGAGGCCGCGGTCCCACAATCTCAGGGGCCGCGGCTTCACCTTTTTTGCTTCCATGACACCCGTTCATCCAGGGTAGGTTCCGACTTGAACACCACTGCTGCCGCCCTTCAGCCAAACGTTATCGTGACCGGTCCGATGCTCCCGGAGCCGGTGCAGGTCATCGTGACTGTGCCACTCGGCGCGGCAATCAAGCTGATTGGCAAGGGGCTGCGCACCGGGCAGGTCCACGAGCCGATCCTTTCCCCGGAACAGATCGCCACCTTGCAGGTCAGCCATCCCGCGGGCCAGGAGCCGTTCGATGGGGACGCCACGCGTTTCCGCCTGGGCATCGAGGCCATGCGGCTGGGGCTGGCCTACGAGTACGACCCCTACTTCACCCTCTCCATCGCGCGCGTCGACCCGCTGCCGCACCAGCTTGAGGCTGTTTACGACTACCTGCTGAAGTCGCCGCGCATCCGCTTCCTGCTGGCCGATGATCCCGGCGCGGGCAAGACGATCATGGCTGGGCTGCTCATCAAGGAACTGAAGATTCGCGGCCTGGCCCGGCGCATCCTGATCGTGACGCCCGCCAATCTGTCGTTCCAGTGGCAGCGCGAGCTTCAGGACAAGTTCCACGAACGCTTCGAGATCGTGCGCGGGGATGTGTTGCGCGCTAACTACGGCTCCAACCCGTGGCAGGAAAAGAGCCAGGTCATCACCTCGATCTCGTGGGTCTCGCGCATCGAGGATGCCAAAGAGAGCCTGCTGCGCAGCCATTGGGATCTCGTCATCGTGGACGAGGCGCACAAGATGAGCGCGTACAGCGCCGAGCACAAGACGCTGGCCTACCAGTTGGGCGAGGCGCTGGGCGAACTGACCGACCACTACCTGCTGCTGACCGCGACCCCGCACAAGGGCGATCCCGCGAACTTTGCCCTGTTCCTGGCGCTGCTCGACCGCGACGTGTACGGCGACGTGAAGAGCCTGGAGGAGGCGATGCGCCGTTCCGAGGCGCCATTCTACCTGCGGCGGGTCAAGGAGGCGCTGGTCAGTTTTCCCGATCCTGAGACGGGTGAGGTCAAGGCGCTCTTTACCAAGCGTTTCGTGCGCACCGCCGACTTCCAGATTGATGCGGATGAGTGGGACTTCTACGACGCGCTGACCCGCTACGTGGAGGAGCAGTCGGTCAAGGCCGCCGCGGACGACTCGGCGCGCGGCCGGGCGCTGGGGTTCATCATGGCGATGCTGCAACGCCGGTTCGCGTCGAGCGTCTACGCGGTGCGGCGCAGCCTGGAGCGGATGCGCGACAAGCGCCGAAAGATCCTGCAAAACCCGACCGGCTACCGCCAGGAGCAGATCACGCGCCGGCTGCCCGAGGACTTCGACGAACTCCCCGACGAGGAACGGCAGGCGATCCTGGACGAGCTAGAGGAAGTCGTCGCCTCGGTGGACCCGGCGGCCCTGCGGGACGAAATCGCGGAGCTGGACCGGTTGATCGCCCGGGCCAAGGCGGTAGAGGCGCTTGAGACCGAATCGAAGCTGACCAAGCTGCGCGAGCTCCTGGCCGACCAGGGGGTCTTTGCCGACCCGACCATGAAGCTCCTCATCTTCACCGAGCACAAAGACACGCTCGACTACCTGGCAGGGGATGGCCGCGATGGCCGCCCGTTTGGCAAGCTGCGCGCGTGGGGGTTGAAGGTCACGCAGATTCACGGCGGCATGAAGATCGGTGACCGGGATGCGCCGGGCACGCGGCTGGCCGCCGAACGGGAATTCAAGGAGGAGTGCCAGGTGCTGGTGGCTACCGAGGCCGCGGGCGAAGGGATCAACCTGCAGTTCTGCTGGCTGATGGTCAACTACGACATCCCCTGGAACCCGGTACGCTTGGAACAGCGCATGGGGCGCATCCACCGCTACCTCCAGGAGCGGGACTGCCTGATCTTCAACTTCGTCAGCACCAACACGCGGGAGGGCCGGGTGCTGGACACGCTATTCGAGCGCGTGCGCGCCATCGAGGCCGACCTGGACCCGGGGCGCACCGGCAAGGTGTACAACGTGCTGGGCGACATCTTCCCCGCCAACGAGCTGGAGCGCATGGTGCGCGCGATGTACGCCCGCAACCTGACCGAGGAG
>JAPLHB010000073.1 GCA_026389845.1 Chloroflexota bacterium | reverse complement strand
TGCTCATAGGGCGACCTCCAACCATGCAGGAATGAGCGTATCAGCCGCACAGCGCGCAGCCCGTACGCGATCCTTGTTATACCAGAAATCCCGCATTTTGTTAAGGTGCTACATCAGCCAAGCTGAACTCTAAACTAGAGTTCGTACGGCCTTGCATAGATGTATTGAACAGTCCGAGCCATCCCGCCCCAAGCAACAGTTAGAGCGAGGCCTGCAAGCATTCTGCCGTCGGCAAAGCATCTAGCGATGTTTGCGGGGCTGCAGAAAAGGTATCCCTGTTGAGACTGACAATACGAGGGAAAATCACTTAAGGTGTACCTACGCCAAGTATCGTCTATGCACATATGCCCTGGATACTGCGCACTCAGAGTATCTGAAATTCGGGGTTGTATCCTACCAGCCCATTTAAGTGTAATGGAATCGAAACGCCAATCCAAGAGTTTCATGGACATCTTGGCCGAATCCCCCTGCCCGCCCGGATTTCCCGTGGTCCCTCAGCAGGCATCAGTAGCACCGCTGTCCGACCGAATTTGCCACGCACACGCCGCCGCAAAGCCAGTTCGTCCCTGTCGTGATCTATCAGCGTACGCTTATGAACTGCCACGAATTCGCCTTCGTACCTGGCCCGCTCACCCAGGGGCAGACTCAGCCACCAATCCTGTTCTACCTCGATCTTGCGGCGGTCAGCCAGCGTGCGCTCGCGACGGAGCACGATCGCCAGAAAATCCTCAATTGACTGGGCACGAGTTTCAGCTTCGTAGCGAATTGCTTCGGCTAATGTCTCGGATACCTGTAGAACCGTCATCGTCGGGCTCCGACCAAACCCCACTGTCATATCAAACGGTCGCTTGCAGGCGCTCAACTATCCACAGATTGACCAACGTCTCCGGTAGGAGGCCGCGCTTACGAGCCTGCACTTCAACCTTGAAGAAAACCTCTGGATCAAGTGTCACGCGTCGCCTTCGTTGCGCCCGCACCTCGAACTCGACTTCGTGTGTCTGATCCCAATAGTCGGCGAGGCTGTGCGTGTCCCAGAAATTGGCAATCTCCTCTATCGTGCGCGCTTTCGAGATGCTGGTCAGTGATTCTTGGCTATTTTCGTTCATACCGTTTCCGCTCCCCCTCGTCCATGTCCCGTGCGCTCAAGATCAACGCTGTATTCGCCCGTTTGTGGATGAAGAACACGACCAGATAGCGACCGGCTTCCGTCTGCCCGAAAGTGGTGTACACATCTTCACCTGGCCTATGACCTGCCTCGACGAACCGATACCGTGGCCGATCGAAAAATACCTCCTCGGCTTCGTCCTGCGTGACACCGTGTTTGACGATCAGCTTTTCGACGATGTCGGGCAGCCAGATGAAGTCGTCAATGTACATCAACCGCCTCCCGCCGAAACTCCACCACTATTTTATCACCAACCACGCCAGCAGCGCCACCGCCCCGAACAGGATCGAGAGCGCATACAGCCCCACCAGCCCCGTCTGCAACCGCCGCGCCTGGCTGCCGAGCCAGCCGGTGACGCCCGCGATGCCGTTGACCGCGCCGTCGAGGCCGCCCTTGTCCACCGTGCCGGCGAACCAGCCGCCCAGGTCGCGCAGCGGATTGACGATGACGGCGTTGTAGATCTCATCCACGTAGTACTTGTTCTCGACCAGCTTGCCGAACCAGCCGAGCGAGGCCCGCACCTGCTTCGGGATATCGGTGTTGACGACATAAATGTGGTAGGCGAAGTACGCGCCGCCCAGCGCCACCAGCGCCGATACCGCCAGCAGCAGCCACTCGATGGGGCCTTGCGTCGCGGCCGCGGCGCCCTCAACCGCCTTCGTAACGAAGACCGGCTCCAGCCAGCCCTCGATCAGTGACAGCCTGGGCAGGCCGATGTAGCCGGCCAGCACGGCGCCGATCGCTAAGAGGATTAGCGGGACCGTCATGCTCCGCGGCGATTCGTGCGCGTGATGGTGCAGCTTCTTGTCGCGCTCCTCGCCCCAAAACGGCACGAAAACCGAACGGAAGGAGTAGATCGCGGTCAGCGCCGCGGTTACCAGGCCCACGCCCCACAACACCGGCGACTTCTGCCAGGCATACCAAAGGATTTCATCCTTGCTGAAGAAGCCGGAGAGGAGCGGGATGCCCGCCAGCGCGGCCGCGCCCACCAGGTACGTCCAGTAGGTCGTCGGCATCTTCGCCCGCAGGTTGCCCATCTTGTTGATGTTCAGCTCGCCCGCCAGCGCGTGCATCACGCTGCCCGCGGCCAGGAACAGGAGTGCCTTGAAGAACGCATGCGTCGCCAGGTGGAAGATACCCGACGCATACGCGCCGACGCCGACGGCCAGGAACATGTAGCCGAGCTGCGAGATGGTCGAGTAGGCCAGAATGCGCTTGAGATCGGTCTGCGTCAGCGCGATGGTGGCCGCGAAGAGCGCGGTCGCCGCGCCGACGCCCGCCACCCACATCGCGCTGGTGGGGGCCAGGTTGAACAGGGCCGCCGAGCGGGCAATCATGTAAACGCCCGCGGTCACCATGGTCGCAGCATGAATCAGCGCGGAGACCGGCGTGGGGCCTTCCATCGCATCGGGCAACCAGACGAAGAGCGGGAGTTGTGCGCTCTTGCCCGTCGCGGCCAGCAGCAGTAGCATCGTCACGGTGGTGGCAATTGCCCCGCCGGCGATCCACTGGGTCTGGACCTTCGCAAACACCTCGCTGAACTGCAAGGTTCCTACGCTCGTCCAGATAAACATGATCGCCAGCGCCATGCCGAAGTCGCCGATGCGGTTGACGATGAACGCCTTCTTCCCCGCGTCCGCCGCCGCCGGCTTATCAAACCAGAAGCCGATCAACAGATACGACGCCAGGCCCACGCCTTCCCAGCCGACGTAGAGCTGGAGATAGTTGTTCGCCAGCACCAACGTCAGCATCATCAGGATGAAGAAGTTCAGGTAAGCGAAGAAGCGGGCGAAGCGCGGATCATCGTGCATGTAGCCGACGGAGTAGACGTGGATCAGGAAGCCGACCCCCGTGACCACCAGCGCCATCGTGACCGAAAGCTGGTCAATCAGCAGCGCCAGGTCTACGTGAAAGGTGCCCGTCGTCATCCACGACCAGAGCATGACCTCGTGGCTGCGTTCTTCCGCGGGCAGGCCCAGCAACGTGACGAACTGCGTCACGGCCACGGCGAAGCTGAGTGCGACCATCCCAGGCGCGAGCCAGGAGATGACGCCCTTGCCCAGGCGCTTGCCGAAAAAGGCGATGAGGAGTGTCCCCAGGGCGGGGAATAAGAGCATCAGCCAAGCGTAATCAAGCATGAGCCAACCTACCCCTTCAGCAAATTCACATCCTCGATATTCGTCGTATCCTTGTTCCGTACGACCGTCATCACGATCGCCAACCCCACGGCCACCTCAGCCGCAGCGACAACCATTGCCATCAGGACGAAGATCTGGCCGTTCAGGTTCAGGAAGTGCAGCGACAGCGCGGCAAAGGTCAGGTTGACCGCGTTGAGCATCATCTCCACCGACATGAAGATGATCAGCACGTTGCGCCGGATCAATACCCCGACGACGCCGAGGGTGAAGAGGAGGGCGCTTAGGATCAAGTAATACGAAGTAGGAACCATTTTGATCTCTCTCAACTGGCGTACTACGTGAAGCGTGCTACGTGATAGTCAACAGTTGTTCGTCGTCAATCACATCTCACTCGTCACGCATCACGCATCACGCATCACGCATCACGCATCACGCATCACGTTTCACGCATCACGTTTCACGCATCACGTTGCGCCAACACCACCGCCCCGATCATCCCCACCAGCAGCAGGACCGATGTCATCTCGAACGGCAGCAGGTAATCGGTGTAGAGCGCCGCCCCGATGGCCTCGACACTGCCCTGGCCGAATGCGGCGGTGTTGGCCGCCGGCTGATGAAGCTGGCCGGTGATCAGGCCGTAGCCCAGGCCCGCGAACAACAGGACGGCCAGCACGAGCGCCGTCACGCGCGGCCAGGTGAAGCGCGCAGCCAGCGACTTGCTCGGGTCACGCACGTCGTTCAGTTCCCCGCCGCCGATCAGCATGACGACGAACAGGAACAGCACGACAATCGCGCCTGCGTAGACGATGATCTGCACCGCAGCCAGAAACTGCGCCTGGAGCATGATGTACATGACCGCCAGGGTCGCGAAGTTCAGCAGCAGAAACAGCGCGCTATACACCGGCTTGCGGCTGAGAATCACGCCCAGCGCAGCAACCACGGCGATGAGGGCAAAGACGATAAACAAAAACATGGATGCCTCACGCATTGCGTATTGCGTACTCCGTACTACGTACTACGTATTGCGTATCAAGGTGCTGCTCGAACGGACACGGAATACGCAGTACGCAGTACGAACTACTCCGCTCTCACAATCACATTCGGAGCCTTCGGGTTCAACAATTGCTCTTTGCTCAACATGAACCCATCTCGGTTATACACTGCCAACTCGAAATCATGCCCCAGGACAATCGCCTCGACCGGGCAGGCGGTTTCGCAGTCGCCGCAGAAGACACAGCGCATCAGGTTGACCTCGTAATTCGCCGCGTACCGCTCGCCTGGGCTGTGCGGATGCTTCGGGTCGTTCTCGGCCGCCTCGACGTGGATCGCGCCGGTGGGACAGGCCGCCTCGCACAAGCAGCAGCCGATGCACCGCTCCAGGCCGTTTTCGTAGCGCCGCAGCTCGTGTCGCGCCCGAAACCGCGGATAGACCGCGATCGGCTCTTCGGGATACTGCACCGTCAACTGCTTGGATAAAAGCGCCTTCATCGTCACGCCCATGGCCTGGGCGATAGCGCCGATCTCTTTGAACACCATGCTCACACTGGACATGGAACGACTCCGTACTGCATATTGCGTATTGCGTGTTTCGTATGCTGGCTCATTAACCTACCGATTACCAATTTACCCATCTACAACAGTACCACTATCACCGCCGTAATCGCCATATAAACCAGCGACACTGGGAACATAAACGTCCAGCAAAAGCGCAGCAACTGGTCGTAGCGCGGCCTGGGCACGCTGGCGCTGGCCCAGATGAACAGGAACACCATCGCCAGCACCTTGGCGGTGAAGTAGAACAGCCCCAGGATGGGAACCTGCTCGACGAATGGTCCGCGCCAGCCGCCGAAGAAGAGCGTGACCGCGACCCCGCTGGCGCCCAGGATGTGCAGATACTCGGTCATGTAGTACAACGCAAACTTGATGCTGCCGTACTCGGTTTGGAAGCCGGCCACCAACTCGTTCTCCGTCTCCGGAAAGTCGAACGGCTTGCGGCTGGTCTCGGCCAACATCGTGATGAAGTAGAGCGGGAACGCCAGCAGCAGCCAGACACGGAGATACCAGGGAATCGCGATCACCGGCGTGACGATCTGGTTCAGGTTCAACGTGCCGTAGACCAGCAAGATCGCGATCAGCAGGATGCCCATCGGCAGCTCATACGAGAGCATCTGGCTGCTGGTGCGCAGCGCGCCAAGGAGCGAGTACTTGTTGTTGCTGGCCCAGCCGCCCAGGACGATGCCATACGTGCCCAGGCCGACCACGGCCAACACCCACAGCACACCCACGTTGACATCGGCCACCACCAGCGGAATGTCCTTGCCGAAAAGGTTGAGCGTCGGCCCCACGGGCACCACTGCGAAGATCAGCAGCGCGGGCGCGATCGCCAGGGCTGGGCCGAGGATAAACAGGACCTTGTCCGTATAGCTGGGGACGGTCTCTTCCTTGAAGATCATCTTGAGCGCGTCCGCGATGGGATGGCCCAGCCCGAACTTCCACGCGCGGTTCGGCCCGATGCGCTGCTGGAAACGGGAAATCAGCTTTCGTTCGACCCACGTCAGGTACGCGAAGCCGGTCAGCAGCACGACGACCAGGATGACCGATTTGATCGCCGGAATGAGAATCAGGTTGATCCAGTCCATAGCTTTCGTTCCGTAGTGCGATAGTTCGATAGTGTTTTAGTGCGATAGTCCGGTAGTGTTTTGGTTCCCGCGCCAATGCACTATCGCACTGTTACGCTGACAGATTCGCCCGTTGCTGCCCCCAACGTCTCCGCAGGTAGCCCCGCCAGCTTCGCCGGAACCCAGGCCGTGCCGGGTTGGACGGAGACGTCGGCTTTCAGGGTCAGGGTCACGCTGCCGCGGGGCGAAGTGACGGTCACTTTGCTGCCCTCGGCCAGCTTCGCAGCGGTCAGATCGGCTGGGTTGAGCACCACGAACGGCTCGGGCGTCAGCTTGCGGACCTGTTCCGGCGCGTGTTGCATGAACAGGCCGGCGTCCCAGAGCAACGGGCCGCTCACTAGCAGCCAACTGCCTGCAGCCGGCGCTGCTACCGGCGCGACGTCGGCGCCTTCCGGCTTGCGAGGCGATCGCACCAGCGCGGAAATCGGCCACTGGACGCCGCCTTCGCCCAACGCGTCCCACCGCAGCGCCGCGTAGAACGGCACGGCCTTGCCGATCTCCTCCAACACCGTCTGGGCGTTGGGGTAATTCCACGGCTTCGGCGCGGGGCCGGTTTTCGCCTTGCGTGTTTTTTTGCGCTTCCAGTCGGGCACCACCGCCGTAGGGGCAGCGTCTTGCACCTGCCCCGCTTCGGGCGACCGCAAGGGATCGCCCCTACCCTCCGCTGCCAGCCACTTCTCCGCCAGCGCGGCCAGGATTGCCCAGTCGGGCTGGCTCTCGCCGACGGCGCGGATGCCCTGCGGGCCACGTTGGACGCGGCGCTCCAGGTTAGTGCAGGTCCCGTCGGCCTCGGCAAAGCTGCATGCGGGCAGCAGAACGTCGGCCAGTTGCGCGGTCTCGGTCAGGAAGAGGTCCTGGACGACCAGGAAGTCGAGCTTGCGCAGTGTTTCGGCCAGGGCGAGCTGGGCCGCGGGGTTCTCGCCCATGACGAACAGCCCCTTCACCCCGCCGCCGATCATCTGGCTGTACGACTGGCCCACCTCGGCCGGCGGTTGCACGCCCCACAGCTTGCCCAGGCGGTCGCGCACGGCCCCGTCGCTGATCGGTTGGTGGCCGGGCAGCATGTCGGGCAGCAGACCCATGTCCCGCGCACCCTGCTCGTTCGCCTCCGCGCCGATGTAAGCCAGCTTGTCGCCCTGGCCCAACGCAACCGCCAGGTTGGTTAGCGCCAACACCGCCGCCCGCCCGCGTTCGCCCGTGGCCGCGTCTGGCCCGTAGATGAAGAGCGGCGACTTGGCCGCGGTCAGCAGTTCGATCACGGGGGCGTATTGCGTACTGCGTATGGCGTATTGCGTGGTCCCGGTGGGTGATTTGCGATTTGCGATTTGCGATTTGCCGATTTGCGGATTTGCCGATCTGCTCACCAGAATCGCGGCAACCAGTTCATTGAGCAACACCGTCTCATTGCCGGGCAGCACGGGTAGATACGCGCCTTTGGCCGGCGTGTAGCGCGCCAGCTCGATGCGTCGCGGGTTGACGATCAGCAGCTTCGCGCCCGCGCGGCGGACGGCCCGCTTGATGTGCAGGTCGAGCAGCGGGGCTGCTTCGCTCGGGTCGAAGCCGATGAGCACGATCAGGTCGCTCTTGGCGATGTCGCTGATCGCCGAAAAGCCGGTCGGCAGGCCGCGCACGGCCGCGCCGCCAGGGAAGTCCACGTTGTTGGTGCCGATCAGGGAGCGGAAGAACTTCTGGAACAGGTAAGCCGCCTCGTTGCTGACCCGCGCCGAGGCCACGCCGCCGATTGCGGTCGGACCGCCCGCATCGGCCACCGCGCCCAGCTTTTCGACGATCCGACCCAGCGCCTCATCCCAGGTCGCCTCGCGCAGCTTGCCATCGTCCCGCACCATCGGCTTTGCCAGCCGCTCCGGGTGATCCACGAACTGGTGGACGAACCGCCCCTTATCGCAGATCCATTCGTCGTTGACGGCCATGTTCTCGCGGGCGACGATGCGGCGCAGCTCGTGCACGCGCTCGTCCAGCCGCAAGTTACAGCCGACCGGACAGTGGTTGCACACGCTCGGCGTCTTTTTCAACTCCCACGGGCGGTAGCGGAAGCGGGAGACGCGGTTGGTCAGCGCGCCGACCGGGCAGATGTCAATGATGCTGCCCGAGGTTGCCGCGTCTACCGGCCGCTCCGGGAAGGTGTCAATGCGCGTCTCGCCCCCGCGTTCGAAGAGGCCGAGCTGCGGCTTGTCTTCCCACTCTTCCAGGTAGCGGATGCAGCGCCAGCAGAGGATGCAGCGTTCCTGGTCGAGCATGATCAGGTCGCTGATCGGGTAGTGCTTCTGCTTGTGGCGCTTCGGCTCGATGAACTTGCTGACGCCGGGGCCGTACTCCACCGTCTGATCTTGCAGCGGGCACTCGCCGCCCTTGTCGCAGATGGGGCAGTCGAGCGGGTGGTTGATCAGGATGAAACCCAGGTTGGCCTCGCGCACCTTCTTCACCTGCTCGGTGTTCGTGCGGACGGCCATCCCCTCGGCCACGCGCACCGTGCAGGCGGTATCCAGCCGGCTGCCGCGCGGCCCGACGAACTCCACGGTGCACATGCGACACGCGCCCAGCGGATCGAGCTTGGGGTGCGAGCAGAAGACCGGGATCTCGATGCCGGCCGTCTTAGCCGCGTCCACCACCAGCGTCCCCGCGGGCACGGTTACTTTTACGTCGTCAATGGTCAGGGTGACCAGGTCAGGCATAACAGTCCTCAAATCAGCAAATTGCGAATCAGCGAATGGCGAATCAACAAATCGGCAAATGGCTGAGAGTTGATTTGTCTATCTCAGGTTCTTGCTCAGATGGGCGCTCAATCGGCGAAGTAGGCGCTGAAGGCGCTCATGCGAGATAGAGCCAGTATTACCGACGGCATGACTTCTGGAAACGGTCATCAAAAAGCCCAGCCGGATGATTGATTCACTGAGCAGGCCGCTCGCAGCGAAGTCGGCATCTGTACGAAGTATCATCTCATCGAATCCGGCAACAAACTGATGCAATTGTGAGCTTATACCACAGATGAGCAGGTCTCCATAGGGTGGCATCTCGCGCAACACGATCGCTGGCCGAAACTTGACCTTGCCGTTCGCCTGCGGCAGCGCTGCGAGGATGACTTTCCCCTCGTTCACGGCTTATACTCAGGATTGGGTTCTCGGATCATATCTAACGTGTACTCAGGCTCATCTTCACCATAGGCGGCCTGGAACTGCGCTGCTGCAAACCTAAACCACGCCTCCCGTTCATCCAAAACGTCGTCAGACGCCATAACAGCGATCATCACCTTTGAGCGCGGCCGTATCTGAATAGGCCGACTTAGCTCCAGATGGGTTGCATCCAGGACTTGGGATTCTATCATCTGCAAAGCCATCTTCACCCTCCCCTTTTCCACCCCCTCTACATTCCTGGTTACTCGTCTGCACACACTCGTCGGCAACGTCGAAGTGAAGCCATTCGCCGTCGTCTTCCATGAAGTCGCCAGTATCCAGGTTATCCCAAAATGCCGCCTCTTCTTCGTAGCTCTTGAACTCTGGAAGCTCGATCTTGCTCATCGCGGTATTCATCCCACTGCAGATGACCGATGTGCATCTGGCTACCTCAATATCGGATCCGGCCGCGGCGATCGCGGCGTCGAACTCGTCGCGGAACTTCGCCAGGTTGCTTTGCAGGTCCTAGACGGCCGATGCCGATGTCCATATCATGCGTTATGCGTTGGAGGACGGCGATTCTGCCTTCGGCTCAATAGTTCGAGTGCAATACCTACAGACTACTGCATCAGCGTGGATCCGTGACTTACAGTATGGGCACAGCTTCGTTTTGGTGGCAGAGCTCTTCTGGCTAGCTCGGACAACAGCCACGATGAGTGCAATAACCGCTACTGGGATAGCACATAGTACAAGCAGAATTATGCACTCTGTTGGCCCTATGTTGGGCATGGTACACGCTCCTTTCCTTGCGTTTCCAGAACCTGGCTTCATTGTCGCTAGTTGGGTTGACCAATCATCATCTGAAGTCAGAATAGCTCAACGCGGCTACGACGACGTCCCCTCTTGCAAATACGCCCATGCCGCATCTTCCTCTGGCGTGTCCCAGTATTTAGCCAGCGAGCGAATGGATGCCTGCATCCACGCGTGCTTGTCGGCTTCGATGCCGATGTTGGCGGCCTTCTCCATCAACCTTGCCTTCACAAAAAAGGCGTAGTTCAACACGTCTTCCCGTCGTTCAGGGGGCAGAGCATGGATCACACTTAGCAGCGTCGCCTCGGTCGCCCCAGGAGCCGTCTGCTCGATGGCATATCCGCTGCCGGGCTCTTTGATCGCAACGGATGTCTCGGTGGGCTTGTCCTCGCCATACACCATCGCAAGCCCCTGTTTCTCAAGCTCCGACGACACACGCGGAGCGGGTACGCCTCGCAGCAGCCCTTCCGTGCACAAATCCTCATCAAGCTCCGGCCAATGGACGCCAAATCCTCCGCTGCAAACTTGCCAATGGGCACGCTGCACCGCCGTCGCACGGAGCAACCGCGGATACCAAGCCAATGGCACCGTGATCATCCGGCCGTCAACCAGATCAACACTCAGCGTGTCGTCACCGAAATGGACGTTCTTCATACGCTCGCCCGCATCGGCGTCCAGACTTCGCCTGCCACGCCTCCAACAACTCCTGCCCGTGTTCGATCACCAATCGCTCAATACCCTGCTGCGCGCCTATCGCTTCACCGTCGGCGCGTTATATCTTTCCTCCATCGGCAGGCTTGGCTCCGTCACACCCGACGGGACACCAGGGTCGGGCCGGTAGGTCGGGCGGACGGGGATGACCGGCAGATCTTTGGCCGCGGCGATGGCGGCGTCGAATTCGGATCCGAACTTCGCCAGGTTGCTCTGCAAACCCCATACGGCCGCGTAGCCGAAGGGGCAAAAGCTCTTGCCGCCGATCATGTCGGCCAGGTAGAGCATCAGGGCGATGTCGTCCACGCGGCCCGCGCCGTGCTCGATACGCTCCAGGATCGCTTCCAGCCAGGGGGCGCCCTCGCGACACGGGGTACACTTGCCGCAGCTTTCCTCGCGATAGAAGGCCAGCGTGCGCCGGGCCACTTCGACCAGGCTCTGGTTCGCGCCGATGACGATTACGGCCGCGGAGCCGAGCGCAGACCCCTGCTTGGCGACGTTCTCGTAGTCCAGCGGGGTGTCCAGTTGGCTCGGATCGAGCAGTTGCACCGACAGCCCGCCGGGGATCACCGCCTTCAACTCGCCCGCGTCCTCGGTCAGCCCGCCGCCGAAGTCGTAGATCAGCTCGCGCAGCGACGTGCCGTGCGGCAGCTCGTAGAGACCGGGGTACTTCACCTGCCCACTGAGGCAGAAGACGCGGAAGCCAGTGCTCTGCGGCGTGCCCCACTGCTTGTACCAGTCCGCGCCGCGGCGCAAGACATGGGGCACGTTGGCAATGGTCTCGACGTTGTTGACGATGGTCGGCCTGGCGTAGAGGCCCTCGACCGCAGGGAAAGGCGGCTTGAGCCGCGGGTGGCCGCGGTAGCCTTCGAGCGACGTGAGCTGCGCGGTTTCTTCGCCGCACTCGTATGCGCCCGCGCCGCGATGCACCACCACTTCCAGCTTCTTCCCGCTGCCGAAGACGTTCTGACCCAGGAAGCCCCTGGCCTTCGCCTCGGCGATGGCGCCTTCCAGACGCTCGGCCGCGAAGTAATATTCGCCGCGCACGTAGATGAACGCCCGCTCGGATTCGATGGCGTAGCACGTCAGGATGATCCCCTCGACCAACTGGTGGGGATCGTACTCCATGATCATGCGGTCTTTGAAGGTGCCGGGTTCCGACTCGTCGGCGTTGACGACCAGGTAGCGCGGGTATTTGCCCGCGGGGAGGAAGCTCCACTTTTGGCCGGCCGGGAAACCTGCGCCGCCGCGGCCGCGCACGTTGGCGGCCTTCATCTCGTCAATCACCTGCTGGGGCGACCGCTGAGGGATCGCCCCTACGCCGCCGACAATGGTCGCCTTAGCCGTCTCGTACCCGCCGTCGGCCAGGTAGGTTTCGATCTTGTGCGAATCCGGCTTGTCCACACGAGCCAGCAGGAAGTTGGTCTCCGGCTTGCCGCCGTGGCGGAAGGGGCCGAGCGGCCAGCGCTCGCAGGTGTCGAACCCGTGACCCGACGCGATCAACGCCAGCGCCGCGTCCACTTTCTCCGGCGTGTCCAATTCCTCGAAGAAGCGGATCTTGCCCGTGCCCTTCTCGGTGCAGGAGAACATCGGCGCCGTGGCGCAGGCGCCTAAGCACTCGACCTCGCCCAGGGTGAACAGGCCGTCTGGCGTCGTCTTGCCGAACTCGATGCCCAGCCGATATCGCAGCGTTTCGGCCAGCTTGCCCGATCCGCGCAACATGCACGGCACGTTGGTGCATAGCTCGATGTGATAGCGTCCTGGCGCGCGGTGGGTGTTGTACATGTGGTAGAAGCTGGCGAACTCGCCGACCTCGGTCACATCGAGATCAAAGAACGCGGCTACTTCCGCCAGCACGTCAGGCGGCAGCCAGCCCGCCTCGCGCTGGGCGACGTACAACGCCGGGCCGAGCGCGGAGCGGGGCACGGGATAACGAGCCTGTAAGGCTCGGATTTCGGCTTTAGCTTTGTCGGAAAGCACTAAGTCCTCCGAGAAACGACAATTTGCTAGTCAAACAAATCCGTGTGCGTGCCTGTTATGATCAGCACGACCTCGCTCGACGTCAACTCGTAGATTAGCAGCCAGTCCGGCTCGATGTGACATTCGCGCGTTCCCGCGTATTGCCCAAGCAGGGCGTGATCGCGGTACTTGGGATCCAGGGCTTGTCCTTCGATTAGATCACCGACAATTGCTTTGAAGACAGCGAAGTCCTTGCCTCGCCGTTCCATGCGCTTGACATCCTGCCTGAACTGCGAGGTGCGCCTGGCGGTTTTCATCAGATTCCAAGATCTTCGAATAGCTCATCGGCGCTATTGAAGCTCTTAAGATCGTAACGTGCTTTTGCCTCGTGTAACGCTTGCCGGGTAGCTTCGTTCGGTGTCTTCGCTCGGAAAGGCAAGCCTTGCTGGAGATCCACTTCCCTGTAAAACAAACGAATAGCCTGCGCGGCGCTCAGCCCCATTCCCTTGAATACCTGCTCTGCGCTACGCTTCAAGTCAGAGTCAATCCTGGCAGAAACAACGGCTGTCTCGGTCATAGTTGCCCCCCAAGAAACCTGTGCAGTTAAGCTTCACAGCCGAATTCCCTCCCGCTCGATGTTCAGCATCAGCGGATTGACCCCCATCGCCCCATGTTCGAGTTGTTCGCGAGTCGCCACGACCGTCGAAATGACGCGGTTGGCATCGTTCTGCTCTACTACATCAGCCCTGACATCCCCAACACTCGTTCCGACCAAACGCCGGCCTGTTCGGCCACGGCGGCGCGGCGGGTAGGATCAGCCCAGATGTGCGCCCACGAACGCTGCCAGCGGGTCAACTGACGTTGCAACTCAACCAGGGCGACCTGTTTTTCCAGTTCTGCGTCTGGCGCCATCCACTCGATGAAAAACCGGCTTTCCTCGAGCAGTCCTTCCACGGCATCTCGCAGGTTGGAGTTGTCGGAGAACGATTGGACACGCGCCAGATCAGCCGCCAGTCCGCCAAGCCGGATCGGTAGAGGGTCGCGCAGGTATCGTTCTCTGATTACAGCCTGATTTCTCATACGCCTGCCAACAAGCTGTGTACCGCTTCAGCAACACCAACGCGCACAGTTGGATCAAGAATCTTCATTGACGGGTTGTTCTGGCGCGGACGAATGTTCATCAGCGCCTCGTACCGCACCTCTTGAATGGATGGAATCCAGTCCGCTCCCCAAACGTCCTCTTGCTCACTGCCATCATCCAACAAGACAGCTTCACTGTCAGCGTGGAGTGTCCCACCGCCAGCGAGAACACCGCGCCGGATGTCAACAGCCAGTTTGACATAGCTCTCCAATGCCTCGAGCATCTCGTCAAGCTGTTTCTGAGTTACGCGCGTCCGCAACAGATGAATCATTTACCTCACCGATGCACCAGCTACCGATCTACCAAGTCACCCCGTCTACCGATCCACATCCCCCAACGTAATATCCACCGAGCCGATTACCAGCACCAGGTCGGCGATGAAGCCGCCGCGCGCCATGAGATCGGTGGACTGCAAATTGACGAACGACGGGGTGCGCATGTGCAGCCGGTAAGGATGGGCCGTGCCGTCGCTGACGATGTAGAAGCCCATTTGGCCGCGCGGGTTTTCGACGCTCTCGAAAACCTCGCCCTTCGGCGGCGTAAAGCCCTCGGTGTTCAGCTTGAAGTGGTGGATCACGGCCTCCATGCTGGTGTCAAGTTCCTGGCGGGGCGGCAGCGCCATCTTGCGGTCGGCCGTCCACACGGGGCCATCCGGCAGATTCTTGAGCGCCTGCTCGATGATACGCAGGCTTTGCTTCATCTCTTCGACGCGCACCAGGTAGCGGGCGTAGGTGTCGCCCTCGGTCGCGGTCGGAATCTTGAAGTCGTAGTTTTCGTAGCCGCTGTAGGGCCGCGCTTTGCGATAGTCGAACGCCAGGCCGCTGGCGCGCAGCAAGGGGCCGGTGACGCACATCGCCTGCGCCTGGGCGATGGTCAGCTTGCCGTTGCCGATCGTGCGAGACTTCCACACCGGGTTGTCTGTGACCATCCGTTCGTATTCCGCGAGCCGCTTCGGAAAGGCGCTGAGGACATCTTTGACGCGATCCACAAAGCTCGGCGGCACGTCTCGCCAGACGCCGCCGGGGCGGATGTAGGAGGTGGTCAGGCGTGCGCCGCTCACCAGTTCCAGGATGTCCAAGATCTGCTCGCGCTCGCGGAAGCAGTACATCAGCAGCGCATGGCTGACGCCCGCGGCGTCCATGACGTGCGTGCCCAGCCAGAGCAGGTGCGAGGCCAGGCGTTGCAACTCGGCCATGATCACGCGGATCACCTGCGCTCGCGGCGGGATCTCGACCCCCATCAGCTTTTCCACCGCCAGCGCGTAGCCCAGGTTGGTGCACATGGACGAGACGTAGTCCGAGCGGTCGGTGTAGATGGTGAAATCTTTGTAGCGGATGCTCTCGGCCTGCTTCTCGAAGCCGGA
>JAPLHB010000101.1 GCA_026389845.1 Chloroflexota bacterium | reverse complement strand
CGGATCGGACCACGACCGATCCCATTCCAGTCGGCCATCCAGGTTCGCCAGTTGAGCCACGTCCGGGTGGAAGATGTCAATCAGCAGCAGGCCGCCGGGGATCAGGTGCTCCCGCCAATGACGCAACGCCTGGAGCTGCGCTCGCTGCGTGGTCAGGTGCAGGAAGGTGTTCATCACGATGAAGGCGAACGCGTAGGGGCCGGGCAGTGACGCGCTGGCGTAGTCACCTTCGACCAGGGTCACGCGGCCGGCTACGCCCGCGGCCGCGGCCTTTGCCCTGGCGAGTCGCAGCATCTCCGGGCTGAAGTCCACGCCAGTGTCGTTGTAGCCGGCGCGGGCGAGCGGGATCAGCACCCGCCCGGTGCCGCAGCCCAGTTCCAAGAGCGGCCCACCGGTGCGCTGCGTATACGCCTGGAGCGCGGGCAGGTCGTCATTGTAGTCCTCGTAATCCGCGTCGAAGAACCGCGCGGCGCGATTCATGGCTTCGATCATGAAGGCCAGTTTAGCACAACCCGTGTGAGTCGCCAAACGGTGGCTTGTCCCCGGCGCGAGATCGTGTTATGATGCGCCTATGTCATCCGATCCCGAAATCCGCATCGTCCGCAGCGACCGGCGGCGCCGGACCATCACGGCCCGTTGGATCGAAGAGGGCAAGATCATGGAGGTGCTGGCTCCCGCGGCCGCGACCGATGCCGAGCTGGCGCCGATCATCGAAAACCTGAAGGGGCGCATGCTGCGCCACCGAGAGCGCGTCGAGACCGCCGACGATGGCGCGTTGGCCTGCCGCGCAGCCGAACTGAACCGCCAGTACTTCGGCGGCCGGCTGGTGTGGAGCGAGATCCGTTACGTTGCCAATCAGCAGCACCGCTACGGCAGTTGCACCCCGGCCACGCGCACCATCCGCATCTCGCACCGCCTGGCCGCGATGCCGGCGTGGGTGCGCGATTACGTCATCGTCCACGAGCTGGCGCACTTGCAGGAAGGCAATCACGGCCCGCGCTTTTGGAGGCTGGTCAACCGCTACCCCAAGACCGAGCGGGCACGGGGCTATCTGATCTGCCTGGGGCTGGAGGCGGAGGGGGATGAGGCAGGGGAGATGGATGTGGAGTGAGGGGAATCAGATGAAACGCCTGAGCCTGGAACTACCACGAGAGCGCATCGCGGATTTCTGCCGCCGTTGGCAGATCAGCGAATTCGCCGTGTTCGGCTCGATCCTGCGCGATGACTTTCGTCCAGATAGCGATGTTGACGCATTGGTGGCGTTTGCTCCGGATGCCGCTTGGAGCTTGTTTGACCATATCAAGATGGAGCAGGAGCTTGAAGCTATTATCGGCCGTAAGGTAGACCTGGTTAGCCGCCGCGCTATCGAAAGAAGCAGGAATTCGATCCGTCGTCAGGCGATCTTGGACAACGCTGAGGCTTTCTATGTCGCGCGATGATGCCACGTTGCTGGATATGGCGAGAGCCGCGCAATTGGTCATCGAATTCACGCGTGGTGCAGATGAACTGACCTTCTTCGATGATGTCAAGACCCAATCAGCCGTGTTGCATCAGTTGATGGTTCTGGGTGAAGCGGTCAAGCGGCTTTCGTCGGAATTCCGCTTGCGATATCCAGAAATTCCCTGGCCGCTCATCGCTGGGATGCGTGACAATCTGATTCACGAGTGCGATTCCGTGGACCTGGACGAAGTATGGAGAACGGCCGACAGAGATATTCCGCGTTTGCTGCAGCAACTCGAACGGCTGTTGCCCAACAAGGAATGATGACCGCGGCGCTTTGACACTGCCGCGGCGGTCGTGTACAATGGCGTCACAAACGATCAGCCGATACAAACCTTCGAGGTCTCCGAGACCTCGAAGGTACATGAGAGAGAGGATTCTGAACATTGGCTAAATTCTACTACGGCGGACAAGCCGTCATCGAAGGCGTTATGATGCGCGGGCGGAAGCGCGTGGCAGTGGCGGTGCGCGCGCCGAACGGCGAGGTCGTGCTGCACGAGGAGCCGCTCACTGCGGCCATTTATACGCGAAAATGGGGCCAGTGGCCCTTTGTACGCGGGCTGGGGATGCTGTGGGATGCGTTGGGGCTGGGGATGCGGGCGCTACTCTGGTCGGCCGATGTGGCGATCCAGGAAGAAGGAAAAGAAGAGATCAAGTTCACCGGCCCGGTGGCAGGGACGACAGTGGCACTGTCGCTGGCGATCGCGGTCGGCGTCTTTTTCCTGCTGCCGACTGCGGCGGCCAAGTGGCTTTCGCCCATCAGCGCCGGCGGACTGCTCGTCAGCCTTGTCGAGGGCGTGATCCGGCTGGGCCTTTTCCTGGCGTATCTCTGGGCCATCGGCTTCATGCCCGACATTCGCCGCGTCTTCGCCTACCACGGCGCCGAGCACAAGACGATCAACGCCTACGAGTCCGGCGCTCTACTCACCCCGGCGAACGTGGCCCGCTTCTCCACGTCGCACACCCGCTGCGGCACCAGCTTCCTGCTCTCGGTGATGATCATCGCGATCGTCGTCTTTGCGCCGTTCCACTTCGACAACGTGATCCTGCGCCTGCTCTCGCGCATCGTGCTGATCCCGGTCGTCGCGGGCATCGCCTACGAGTTCCTGCGCTTTACCGCCGGACACGTGGATCAGCCGCTCGTGCGTGCGCTGATTGCCCCGGGGCTGCTGCTCCAACGCCTCACCACGCGCGAGCCGGATGAGGCGATGCTCGAATGCGCCATCGCCGCGCTCAGGCCGGTGCTGGCAGCGGATGGGATCGAGTTGCCGATGCCGGTAGAGCTTCGAGTGCCGGCTGCCGCGGTGATGGCATAGGCGAGACTGTCACGCTGAGTGGGTCAACGGCGAGGAGTGTTTGAATGCCAGCCAGAACTAAAGTCGCTATCCTTCGCACGCAGCCGGAGACGGCGCTGCAGGACTACGGGCGACTCTTCGAATTGGCCGGGGGCGCGGCGGCGTTGGCGCCCAACACGACCACGATCCTGAAGGATAACATCTCGTGGCACTTCCCGATGCCTGGCGCCAACACCACGCCGTGGCAGCTCGAAGGGACGATCCTGGCTCTGCGCCGGGCGGGGTTCAACGACCTGGTGTGCGTGCAAAACCAGACCGTCGTCACCAACGCGTTCAAAGGCGAGGACCTGAACCGCTACGTGCCGATCTTCCGGCATTACGGCGTTCCGGCGCTCTATAACTTCCGCAAGGAAGATATGACCTGGGTGCGCTACCAACCCAAGGCCAAAATGCTGGCCCTGGATCACATCTACCCGGAGGGCATCCGCATCCCCGACTATTTCATCGGCAAGAACATCGTTCACCTGCCGACGGTCAAGACGCACATGTACACCACGACCACCGGCGCGATGAAAAACGCGTTCGGCGGGCTGCTCAGCAAATACCGGCATTACACCCATTCCTGGATTCACGAGACCCTGGTGGACCTGCTGGCGATCCAGCGGGAGATCCACCCCGGCATCTTCGCCGTCATGGATGGCACGACGGTCGGCAACGGCCCCGGCCCGCGGCTGATGCAGCCAGTAATCAAGAACGTCATCCTGGCCTCGGCCGACCAGGTGGCGATTGACGCGGTGGCTGCGAAGCTGATGGGGTTCGATCCGCTCGGCATTAAGTACATCCGTCTGGCACACGAAGCCGGCCTGGGCGTGGGCGATCCGCGGGAGATCGAGCTGGTGGGCGATGATGTGGCGGGCGAAGACTGGGGCTTCAAGGTCGGCTACAGCACCCACTCCTTCCTGGCCTGGCTGGCCTGGTTCGGCCCGACCAGGGTTTTCCAGAAGCTCGTCCTGCACACGCCGCTGGTGGCGATCCCGACCCTGATCGGCGAAATCGAGACGGATTACCTCTATTGGCCGTTGAAGTTCAAGAAAGTTTACGAGGGTTGGCGCGCAGAGACCACCTGGGGGCATCTCTTCCAGCGCTATTTTCGCACAACCCGCTCGCAATGACAGCGCCAACTTATTAGAACAGGATGTTGATTGAGTCGGTGCGAAGGATCGGCAGACAGCGACGCAACACACAACAGGAGTTTCCACATGAGCAAAGTCAGTATTATCGGCGCCGGATTCGTCGGCTCGACGGTCGCGCATTGGGCGATGATCGCGGGCGGCTGCCAGATCACCCTGGTGGACGTGGTGGATGGGCTGGCAAAGGGCAAGGTGCTCGACCTGATCCAGGCCGGGCCAATCGCCGGCCACGCCATTGACGCTGTCGGCACCACCGATTACGCCGAAACCGCCAACTCGGACATCGTTGTCATCACCGCCGGTGTGGCGCGCAAGCCAGGCATGACGCGCGAGGACCTGGTGGGCATCAACGCCAACATCGTCGGCTCGGTCGTCAAGGAAGTGGTGCAATACTCGCCGAACTGCGTCATCATCATGATGACCAACCCGCTCGACACGATGACGTATCTGGCATACAAGCTGAGCGGATTCCCGCGCGAGCGGGTGATCGGCCAGGCAGGCGTGCTCGACGGCGGCCGTATGAAGACCTTCATCGCCATGGAAACGGGCCTGGATCCCGAAAACATCCACACGACCGTCCTGGGCGGCCACGGCGACGAAATGGTGCCGCTCGTGCGCTTCTCCAGCATCGGCGGCATCCCGATCACCTACTTCTTGAGCCACGAACAGATTGACCGCATCGTCGCCCGCACCCGCGATGGCGGCGCCGAGATCGTGCGCTATCTCAAGACCGGTAGCGCCTACTACGCGCCCGGCGCGTCGGCCTGCAAGATGGCCCAGGCAATTGCCAAAAATCAGCATCACATCTACCCCGCGTCGGTCTACCTGCAGGGCGAATACGGCCTGGAGGACATCTGCTTCGGCGTGCCGGTGGTGTTGGGCAAGGGCGGCGTCGAGCGGATCGTCGAACTGGAACTCAACGACGAAGAAAAGGCGGCGATGAAGCGCTCGGCCGATCTGATTCGCGGGACGATGGCGCATCTGAGGTATTAGGTAATGGATATTGGATATCGGGTATCGGGGAGAGAGGATGTAATACCTAATACCCAATATCCGAATCAAGGAGTTACATGGTGGCTTACGTGGTGAAGAATAAACGCCTGGTGGAGTGGGTGCAGGAGACGGCGACGCTGTGCCTGCCCGAGGCCATCCATTGGTGCGACGGCAGCCAGGCTGAATACGATCGGCTCATGGCGCAGATGGTGGCGGACGGTGCGGCGATCCCGCTCAAACAACGGCCAAACAGCTTTCTCTTCCGCTCCGATCCTAGCGACGTGGCGCGCGTCGAGGCCCGCACCTATATCAGCACCACGCACCAAGAGGATGCCGGCCCCACGAACAATTGGGTTGCGCCAGCGGAGCTTAAGCGGACGATGACCGAACTGTACCGCGGGTGCATGGCGGGCCGGACCATGTACGTGATCCCGTTTTCGATGGGGCCGATCGGCTCACCCATGTCCGAGATCGGCGTCGAAATCACGGATAGTCCTTACGTCGTATGCAACATGCACGTGATGACCCGCGTGGGCACAAAAGTCATCGAGGCGTTGGGGCCGCACGGCGAGTTCGTGCCCTGCCTGCATTCGGTCGGCGCGCCCCTCGCCTCGAGGCAGCAAGATGTCCCCTGGCCCTGCGCACCGATGGAGAAGAAGTACATCAGCCATTTTCCGGAGGAGAACCTGATCTGGTCGTTCGGCTCCGGCTACGGCGGCAATGCGCTGCTGGGCAAGAAGTGTTTTGCGCTGCGCATCGCCTCCGCGATCGCCCGGCGCGAGGGCTGGATGGCCTAGCACATGCTGATCCTGCGGCTGATCAGCCCGGCCGGCAAGCAATACCACATCGCGGCTGCGTTCCCGTCGGCGTGCGGCAAGACGAACCTGGCGATGATCCAGCCGACGATCCCTGGTTGGCGGGCCGAATGCCTCGGCGACGACATCGCATGGATGAAGATCGGCCCGGATGGCCGCCTCTACGCGATCAACCCGGAGGCGGGCTTCTTCGGCGTCGCGCCGGGCACGTCGCATCAGTCCAACCCGATGGCGATGGACACCGTGTGTGAGAACACGATCTTCACCAACTGCGCGTTGACCGATGACGGCGATATCTGGTGGGAAGGCATGGGGACGCCGGCCCCGGCCCACGCCATTGACTGGAAGGGCCGCGACTGGGCGCCCGGCGGGGTGGAACCCGCCGCGCATCCCAATGCTCGGTTCACCGCGCCCGCGGCGCAGTGCCCGATTATCAGCCCCGACTGGGAGAAAGCCGAAGGGGTGCCGATTGACATCTTCGTCTTCGGCGGCCGCCGCGCCGGCGTGGTGCCGCTCGTGACCGAGTCGTTCGGTTGGGATCACGGCGTCTTCATGGGCGCGACGGCCTCGTCGGAGACGACCGCGGCCAATATCGGCGCGGTGGGCAACCTGCGCCGCGATCCCTTCGCCATGCAGCCCTTCTGCGGCTACAACATGGCCGACTACTTCCAGCACTGGCTGGACATGGGCGATCGCCTGGGCGACAAGGCCCCGCGCATCTTCTACGTGAACTGGTTCCGCAAGACGCCGGAGGGCAAGTGGCTCTGGCCCGGCTACGGCGAGAACAGCCGCGTGCTCAAATGGATGTGCGAGCGCGTAGCAGGCACAGCCCGCGCATCGGAGACCCCCATCGGCTGCGTGCCCCGCGCCGAAGACCTCGACCTGGCCGGGTTGGATGTTCTGCTGCAAAATGTCCACGAATTGCTGCAGATAGATCACCCCGCCTGGCAAGCGGAGATGGCCGACATCGAAAAACATTTCGCCCAGTTCGGCGATCGGCTGCCGGAACGGTTGTGCGAACAGGTGCGCATGCTCCGGGCACGAGTGGGGACTGAGTAGACAAGGCTGACATGGGGAGTGCTTTGTTTCCTTGCCTACCCCAGGACATCGTATGAGCAACCCATCCCGCCGACCATCCACCTACGACAACCCGTGGAAAGAGGTGCTGGAACGCTACTTTCCGGATTTCATGGCGTTCTTCTTTCCGCAGGCGCACGGCGATATTGACTGGGCCAGGGGTCATGAATTCCTGGCCAAAGAGCTACGTCGCGTGACGCCAGACGCGGCTGTGGGAGAGCGTCGCGTCGACGAATTGGTAAAGGTCTGGCGTAAGGACGGCGTCGAGACGTGGGTCCTGGTTCACGTGGAAGTGCAGAGCCAGCAAGATACGGACTTCGCCGAGCGGATGTACGTCTACAATTACCGCCTGTTTGACCGCTTTCATCGGCGGGTGGCGAGTCTGGCAGTGTTGGGCGACGAACAGGTCGCCTGGCGGCCCGGTCGGTTCGAGTACGACCTGTGGGGCTGCCGCGCCAGCCTGGAGTTCCCGATCATAAAGCTGGTAGACTACCGCGCTCGGTGGGCGGAACTCGATGAGAGCCGCAATCCGTTTGCGACAGTAGTCATGGCGTATCTGAAAGCATTGGAGACCGACCATAACTTGCTCGACCGGCAGGCGTGGAAGCTGATCCTGGTGCGCCGCTTGTATGAACGAGGGTATGGGCGAGAGGATATCCTGAACCTCTTCCGGTTTATTGATTGGGTCCTGGCCTTGCCCAGGGAACTGGATGAGACGTTTTGGGAACAGATGAATCAGTATGAGGAGGCGAAGCGTATGCCATACATCACGAGTGTTGAGAGAATTGGCATAGAGAAGGGCTTAGAAAAGGGCATGGAAAAGGGTATGGCGAAGGGTATGGCGAAGGGTATGGAGAAGGGCGTGCAACGCGCAGTGGTGCGTATGCTACAACTCCGCTTTGGCGCGATTCCGGCTGCTCTGTTGAGGCGGCTGGAAAAGCTGGATGTGACCCGACTTGAGGAGTTGATGGGCGCCGCCGTGCAGGCCGACTCGTTAGAAACGTTCAGCCAGGCCCTGGAACTCCAGCCGGCCTAAGCCATGCCACGGACCTACCGCTACTACGACCTCATCCTGGCCCTGTTCGTGGCTGTGTTGCTCATCAGCAACATCGCCTCATCGGCTAAGATCGTGGATTGGGGGGTGACGCTGCCCCTGGTCAGCCTGCCGCTGGCGTTCGACGGGGGCACGCTGCTCTTTCCCATCAGCTACATCTTCGGGGACGTGCTGACAGAGGTCTATGGCTACAGCCGGGGCCGCCGGGTGATCTGGATCGGCTTCGCGATGGCCGGCCTGATGAGCGCCACCCTCTGGCTGGTGGGGCGAATGCCCGGCGAGGCGATCTGGCAGGCCACGGTGGGTCAATCGGCGTTCAACGCGGTGTTGGGCGGCGTCACCGGCGGCGGGATCATCGTCGCCAGCCTGACCGCCTACTTCGCTGGGGAGTTTAGCAATTCCTACGTGCTGGCTCGCATGAAGGTGCTGACGCGAGGGCGCTGGCTCTGGACGCGCACCATCGGCTCGACCCTGGTTGGTGAGGGAATTGATAGCACGCTCTTTGTGACCATCGCGTGCGCGTTCGGCGTCTTCCCGTGGGCCACGGCGCTCAGCATCATCGTCGCCAATTACATCTTCAAGGTCGGCATCGAAGTGCTCTTCACGCCGATTACCTACCGCATAGTAACTGTGCTCAAGCGGGTGGAGTGTGAGGACTACTACGACGTGGACACGAAATTCAATCCATTCCGGGTGATGGCGTGACCGAATCCGCAATCGGCAATCTGCAATCCGAAATTCCCGCGACCCACCGCTCTGGCTTCGTGGCGGTCGTCGGCCGGCCCAACGTCGGCAAGTCCACGCTGGTCAACGCGCTGCTGGGCGAGAAGGTCGCCATCGTCTCGCCCAAGCCGCAGACGACGCGTAACCGGCTGCTCGGCATCCTGACGCGGGACGATGCTCAGGTGATCTTCGTGGACACGCCCGGCATCCACCGGCCATTGCATCGACTGGGCGAGGTGCTGCTGGAAACCGCCGTCGCCACTCTGCCCGACGCCGACCTGGCGCTGTGGGTGGTGGATGTGTCCAGTCGGCCAAACGACGAGGACCGGCAGGTCGCGGGTCTCCTGGCCCAGGCCGGCAGGTCGCTGCCGGTGATCCTGGCGCTGAACAAGGCCGACCGGCTCTTGCCGGAGTACGTCAAAGAAAACACGGCTGCGTACGCGGCATTGGCGCCCGGCGCGGATAGTCTGCTGATTTCAGCCACCCGCGGCGACAACCTGGCGGCGCTGCTGACGAAGATCATCGCGACCCTGCCGCTCGGTCCGCGTTATTATCCAGAAGATCAGTACACCGACCAACAGGAGCGGTTCATGGCAGCCGAGTTAGTGCGGGAGCAGGTGCTCCTCCACCTGCACGATGAGGTGCCCCATGGGGTCGCGGTGGCAGTGAACGAATTCAAGGAGCGCCACGTGCCAGGCACTTCCGAAGTGCCTGGCACGTCACCCGGTATGACCTACATCTCGGCCACAATCTACGTCGAGCGGGAGACGCACAAACCGATCCTGCTTGGCAAAGGCGGTGAGATGCTGAAGGCCATCGGCCAGGGCGCCCGGCGGGAGATCGAATCCCTCCTCGGTGTCCGCGTGTACCTTGACCTGTGGGTCAAAGTGCGACCCAAGTGGCGCATGGATGAGCAGGAATTGCTGCGCCTGGGTTATGCCTCGCCTGTGGTCAAGCCTCATAAAGGAGGTGCCCGTCCCACCAAGCGCAAATCCACTCGTTAGGATGTTGTTCGACCACAGACGCTGAGCAGCTATCTCGCTTCATCGTTGCCTGTCAATCATCACTCTCTCAGGAGGCACACCATGGACTTCAATCGTATTCTCAGCGGTATGATCCGCGCCGCCCGGCTCGACAAGAGTTTCTACGAAGAGGTCGAGCATGACACCAGCTACACCCAGGATGCGTTGGTGGTGGTCATTTTGGCTTCGGTCGCCGGCGCGCTGGGCGGTTTCCTATCAGCGTTGTTCGGTGGGAGTTTCGGCGTCGCGATCTTTAGCTTTGTTGTCAGTGCCGTGACCGGCGTCGTTTCGTACTACATCTGGGTCTACCTGGTTCACTTGATCGGCACTAAATTCTTCAAGGGTACCGGCGACCGCGGTGAAGTTGCTCGCGCTTTGGGGTTCGCCTGGGCGCCGAGAGTCCTGAACATCCTGAGCTTCATCCCGTTTCTCGGCGGCCTTGTCGGATTCGTCGCCTGGATCTGGACCATTGCGACCGGTTTCATCGCCACGCGACAGTCGCTGGATCAGGATAACACCAATGCCGCCTTGACGGTCGTGGTGGCGGCGGTCGTGGCTTTCATTATCAGTCTGTTGATCGGCCTGATCTTTGGCCTCATCGGCGCAGCCATCGGCATGACCTTCTCGAATGTCGGCAGTGCTCTCGGCGGGTGAGCTGGCGCGCGGCCTGTGTCGGGGTCAAGATGTTAGAGCATTGATCGAAATGGCAAGGGTTCCTGTCCGTGGCCGGATGGATGCAGGTCGGGAACCCACGTCCTTTGGAAATCTGCTTCGAATTATCCCTGTCAGGAGGTAAGACATGCTCGTTGGCGAACGAATGACTCGCAACCCCGTGACAATCAATGAAGAGGCCAGTATTGACGAGGGTTTGCACCTGATGCGCGAGCGCAAGGTGCGCCGCTTACCCGTGCTTGACGCCGCTGGCCGGATGGTGGGGATCGTCTCCGACAAGGACCTGCTACACGCCGCGCCATCCCCGGCCACGTCGCTCAGCGTGTACGAGCTGCACTACCTGCTCGCCAAGCTGACGATCAAGCGGGTGATGTCCAGCCCGGTGATCACCGTCAGCGCGAACACGCCAGTGGAAGAAGCCGCTCGCATCATGGCCGATAACAAGATCGGCGGCCTGCCGGTGGTGGAAAACGATCAACTGGTCGGCATCATCACCGAGACGGATATCTTCAAGGTTTTGCTGGAGCTTCTCGGCGCGCGCACGCCGGGGGTGCGCGTCACCGTTGTGGTGAAAGAGGCCAAGGGGGTGCTGGCCCAGATCAGCCGCAGCCTGGCCGACCTGGGCGCCAACATCGTCAGCGTGGCCACCTATAGCGGTCCCACCGCGGCCGAGCCGCGCATCATGTTCAAGCTCACGGATGTGGACGCGACCGCCGTGCGCCAGGCCTTCGAGAAGCTCGGGGTAAAGGTGACCGATTTTCGAACGGTCTGATCTAGAAAACTGACCACCGACGGTGGCCGGCCGACCGCTCACCTGTGAATCAGCCGCGGATGCGCACGGATGAACGCGGATAAGAGAAAAAATCCGCGTCAATCCGTGGCAATCCGCGGCCTGTTTTCATGCGCCGTGGCGACGGACGCGGCATGGACATCTGTCCTGAGACTGCCCCCTCATGCGCCAATACCTTGACCTACTTCAGCACATCCTCGACCACGGCGCCCGCAAGGACGATCGCACCGGCACTGGCACATTGTCGGTCTTTGGCTACCAGATGCGCTTCGACCTGGCCGCGGGCTTTCCCCTCATCACAACCAAGAAGCTGCACCTGAAGTCCATCATCTACGAGCTGCTTTGGTTTCTGCGCGGCGATACCAATATCCAATATCTAAATGACCATGGCGTGCACATTTGGGACGAGTGGGCGGACGCGGGGGGCGACCTGGGGCCGGTCTATGGGGCGCAGTGGCGCTCATGGCTCACGGCCGGTGGAGTCACGGTGGATCAGATCAGCCAAGTGGTGGCGCAGATCGGGGCGAACCCGAATTCGCGGCGGCTGATCGTCAGCGCGTGGAATGTGGGTGAGATCGAGCGGATGGCGCTGCCCCCTTGCCACGTGCTCTTCCAATTCTACGTGGCGGGCGGGGCGCTGTCGTGCCAGCTCTACCAGCGGTCGGTAGACGTCTTCCTGGGGCTGCCGTTCAACATTGCGTCGTACGCGCTGCTCACGATGATGATGGCCCAGGTGTGCGGCTTGCGGCCCGGCGAGTTCATCCACACCTCCGGCGACGCGCATCTCTACCTGAATCACCAGGCGCAGGCCAGGCTCCAGCTCACGCGCACGCCCCGGCCGTTGCCCCAAATAGTCATCAACCCGGCGGTCGGGTCCATCTTCGACTTCAAGTTCGAGGATTTTAAGTTGCTCGGGTACGATCCGCATCCGCACATCGCGGCGGACGTGGCGGTTTAAGCGACCACCGACCGGCGACGGCCGACCGTCGAAGCAGCTCCGCGGTCTATCGTCGGTGGTCAGCGGTCTTCATACATCAAACGTCACCGTCGCCTCCCAGCCCGCCCCCGTTTCCTCCACGCTTAAATCGTAATACGTCACCGCCTTGATCCCCGTGTGCGCCGGTGCGCCGCTGTAGCCGTAGGCCACGCCAGCCAGACCGGTCGCCGAAAGCTCGTGAATCTCGAATCGGGTATACATCGCCTCGTCCAGTTCTTGCCCCAGCAGCAGGCGATTCAGCCACGCGACCAGCAGCTCTGGCGGATTGCTGGCCTCCACCTGCACCGCGCGGGCCAGGGTGATCGGCCGGCTCGGGTCTGCGCCTTGCAGCAAGTACATAGCGGCGGCTGTTCGTGCAAAGAGTTGACGCTGCGAATCACCGATGACGCGAACGGCCCAGTCGGCGGTATGGGACAACTCGGTCCAAAACGACGCTCCAGCTTCCAGCGTCCAACTTCCAGCTTCCAGCTTCCAGCTTCCAGCATGATCGGGCGGGGCGGCCAGGAGCAGGCGCGCAGCCTCGGCGTCGGCGTGGATTTGAGCGATGAGAGCCGAGATGTCGGCAAACTTCATCTCGCCGCGCAGTCGAGCGATGAAGCTCAGTCCCAACGTTTCGCCGTAGAGATCGCCGGCAAAGTCGAGCAGGTAGGCCTCGATGGTCGGCTGACCGTTGTCGAAGCTGGGCCGTATCCCCACGTTGACCACGGCCGGGTACCCTCGATTCTCGCGCCACGCCCAGCAGACGTAGACGCCGAACGCCGGCAGCAGGCGACCCGCCGGAGGCATGACGTTCGCCGTCGGGAAGCCCAGCCTGCGGCCTCGCTGCGCGCCGGTCGCCACCTCGCCCCAGGTCTGGTAGGGATGGCCCAGCAGATCGGCGGCCAGATCCACGGCGCCATCCTGGGCCAACAGCCCGCGAATGCGGCTGCTGCGCACCGGCTCACCCTGCCAGTCGTAGTCTGGTGTCACCATCACCTGGTAGCCCAGCTCACGGCCGATCTCGGCCAGGCGCACGGCATTCCCCTCGCGCCCGCGGCCCAAGGCGAAATCAGGGCCGATCCACAGGGCGCAGAGCGGGATGCGGCCGACCAACCGGCGCATAAACTCGTCAGCCGGCAGGGCCGCAATGCTGCGGTTAAATGGCAGGATCAACACGAAGTCGAGACCCAGCGCAGCCAACAGTTCCGCGCGTTCTTCGGGCGAAGTGAGGAAAGCCAACGGCACGTCGGGGCGGAGCACGGCCAGCGGGTGCGGGTCGAACGTGAGCAGCCCGGCCAGGCAGCCGGCCACATGCGCCGCGGCCACCATCTCACTCACAAGTTGCTGATGCCCGCGATGCACCCCGTCGAAGTTGCCGATGGTCAGGTAGGCGGAACGTTCAAGAGGCGGGCTTGGGAAGTCAAGGTAGGTTTGCATGGCGTCAGGTGACAGGAGTCAGGAGACAGGAGACAGGAGACAGGGGGCAGCGCTGATCCGTCCTCCGTCGTCCGTCGCAAAGACCTTGTGTGGTCGCCACAGGTTGGTTGCCGCATCGTAGGTCAGGATAGCCCGCACAGTCCCATCGAATTCGAGCGCATAGCCGGTGTCCATCTTGGGAGTAACGGAGCAGGGAATTGTCTGGCCGTGCATCAATCGTTGGCTGGCGGCGGCGTCAATGGAGACGGGCGTCAGATCGTAGAGCGCGGCCCGGAGCGGGTGCAGATGGCGCGCGAGTTCGCCTGTTCGCGCGGCCTCGGCCAAGGTTTCCAAATCGTTCGCGTCCTCTACCGTGAACTGGCCGCTGCGCAGGCGCGTCAACTGTATCAACACCGCACCGCAGCCGAGTACCTGGCCCATATCGTGCGTCAGGCTGCGGATATAGGTCCCCGGATCGCAGACGACCTCGATCGTTACGTGCGGCGACTGGAATTCCAGCAACTCGATGCGGTGGATGGTGACCGGCCGTGCCGCCAGCTCGACCTCCTGTCCCTTCCGCGCGCGCTGATACGCCGGAACACCGTCCTTTTTGATTGCCGAAAAAGCCGGGGGCATCTGCTGGATGGCCCCTACAAAGCGATCGAGCGCCCGCCGGACGTCTTGTCGCGTGAGCCTGGGAATGGGCTTTTCAGCAGTGATCTGGCCGTCTATGTCATAGGTGTCGGTTGTGACGCCCAGCCGGGCGACCGCGCGATAGACCTTCTGCCCGGCCATCAAGTATTCGCTGACGCGGGTGGCCTCCCCGGCGCAGACGAGCAGCACACCGGTCGCCAGCGGATCGAGCGTGCCCGCATGCCCCACCTCGCGCTGGCCCAGCAGCCGCCGCACCTTCGCCACCACATCGTGCGAAGTCCAGCCCGTGGGTTTATTGATGTTCAGAATGCCATTGTGCGTCGGTGTCTTCTCACGCATCACGTTTCACGCACCACGTACCACGTTTCACGCACCACGTACCACGTTTCACGTATCACGACTCGCCGCCAGCAACATCGGCAACACGCGCGCTTCGGCCGTGATCAGCGGGCCGGGAACGGTGCAGCCGGCTGCCTGCGGATGGCCGCCGCCGCCCAGGCTGAGGGCCACACCCGACACATCGTAGCCGGGCCGGGCGCGGAAACCGATCTCGACTCTGCCGTCGCTCGTCTCCGAGAAAACCGCTGAGATTTTCGCTTCCGGCGCGTTGATCAAATAGCCGACCAGCCCGCTGTCGCCGTTATCGGGAGCAGCTACCTGGCGACGCATGGTCTGAGTGATGTGCGTCCAGATGACCTGTCCTCGCAACAGTCTCAGGTCGGCCAGCGCCAGGCCCCACAGACGCATGGTGTTGAGCGGCTTGTGGTTCATGGCGCGTTCGGTGATCTCGGCTAGGTTCGCGCCGGCCTCCATCAGTCGCACCGCAGTAGACATAACCTTTGTGTTGACGTTGCTTGTGCGGAAACTGAGCGTGTCCATCACCAAGCCGGTCAACAAGCAGATCGCCGCCTCACAGCCGATTGGCGCGCCGAGCGCGTCGGCCAGGCCCACGACGATCTGTGACGTGGCCGCGGCCGCGATGTCCACGTAGTTGAGCGCGCCGAAGTAGAGATTGGTGACGTGGTGATCCAGGACAATGACCGGCGTCTTGCCGTATGTTTCGGGGCGAAACGACTTACCGAGGCGCAGCGGATCGCTGGCGTCCAAGGCCACCACCGCATCCCACGGCCCGGCCGGCGGCTCGGCCACGATATCGGCCGCACCGGGCAGGAAGCGGAACTGGGTCGGTACCGGGTCAGCCAGCGCCAGGCAGACCTGACAGGTTTCGCCCCAACCAGCAGAGGCGGCTCCCACGCCGCCGCTTGCGGGCATGGGAGCCCGTGCCGCTGTGTCAGGTCTCATCCCGCGCAGAACCCACCCAAGCCCAAGCAGTGAGCCGACTGCGTCGCCGTCCGGCGCCACGTGCGAGATGGCCAACACCCGCCGCGCATCGCACAGAATGTCAGCGACTTGGGCCAGCGTCGTCGTCCGACGGAACGGTTGCGGAGTCGTTGTCATAGCCTTCCTGTGCGTGCGTTGATGTTACGATGCTGTCAAGGATCTGATCCACCCGCTGAGCGTAGACGTCCGTCGCGTCCACGTGAAAGCTCAACTCCGGCACGAAGCGCATGGCCAGGTTGGCGACCAACTGGCTGCGGAGAAAGCTTTCGGCGTGGCGGAGCGCCGCCACCACCTCGCGCGTCTGCGCTTCCGGCAGGCTGTGCGCGACGGACACGCGTGCGTTCCGCAGGTCGGGACTGACCCGCACGCTCGTGACCGTTACCATCGCATTCGCCAGGCGCGGGTCGGTCAATTCGGCGCCGATGAGCAGGCTGAGTTCTTCTTGTAGGAGTTCGGAGATGCGTTCTTGACGATGCGAAGTCAACTCACTCTTTCCTTCTTATACGCCTCGATCACGTCCCCAACCTCGAACTCATTGAAGTTCCCGAAGTTGAGGCCGCATTCGAAGCCGGTCTTGACCTCGGAGGCGTCTTCCTGGAAGCGTTTGAGCGAAACGATCTTGTCTTCTTTCAACACCTGGCCGCCGCGCTTGATGCGGGCCATGGCGTTTCGCACCAGCTCGCCGTCGGTCACGTAGCACCCGGCGACCTTGCCCACTTTGGTGACGCGGAACACGACGCGCACTTCGGCGTGGCCGAGCACGACATCTTTGTAGACCGGCTCCAGCAGGCCTTTGAGCGCCTTCTCCACGTCTTCGATCAGATTATAAATGATGCTGTAGATGCGGATGTCCACGCCCTCGACCTCGGCCGTGCGTTGGACGGCGCCATCCATGATCACCGAGAAGCCCAAGATAATAGCTTTGGAAGCCACCGCCAGCATGACGTCCGATTCGGTGATGTTGCCCGTCCCCTGGTGCAGGATCTTGACCTTCAGCTTCTCGTCGCCGAGCTTGTTCAGCGAGTTGACGATCGGCTCGATCGAGCCTTGCACGTCGGCCTTCAGGATCAGATTGAGTTCCTGGGTTTTGCCGGCCTGGGCCTGGGCAAAGATGGTGTCCAGGGCGACAGCCTTCGGCGCAGCGGCCGCGCTGGCATCGGCGCGGTTCTTCGCCAGGCGTTCAGACGCCAGGGCACGGGCCGTGCGTTCATCTTCCACCGTAAAGGTGTCGCCCGCGTTGACCACGTCGGTCAGGCCCAGCACCACCACGGGCGTCGAAGGCGTGGCTTCGGTGATCGGCTGACCCTTGTCGTCGTACATGGCGCGCACTTTGCCGAAAATGTCGTCGGCGACGAGGCTGTCGCCCACATGCAGCGTGCCGTTCTGGACGAGCAGGGTCGCCAGCGGGCCGCGATTCTTGTCCAGCCGGCTCTCGATGACCGTGCCGATGCAGTTGCCTTGCGGGTTGGCCCTCAACGGATCAATGTCGGCCACCAGCACCAGGTTTTCCAGCAGATCTTCGATGCCGCGGCGCATTTTGGCAGAAACCGGCACGCAGATCACGTCGCCGCCGTATTCCTCGATCAACAGTCCGTTATCGGCCAATTCCTGTTTGACGCGCTCTGGGTTGGCGTTCGGTTTGTCCACTTTGTTCAGGGCCACCACGATCGGCACCCGCGCGGCTCTCGCATGGGCGATGGCTTCTTTGGTTTGCGGCATCACGCCGTCGTCGGCCGCCACCACCAGCACTGCGATATCGGTGACCATGGCCCCGCGGGCGCGCATGGCCGTGAAGGCCGCGTGGCCGGGGGTGTCCAGGAAGGTAATCTTCCGACCCTGTCGCTCCACCTGGTACGCGCCGATGTGCTGAGTGATGCCGCCCGCCTCGCCGTCTACCACGCGCGTCTCGCGGATCGCGTCCAGCAGGGTGGTCTTGCCGTGATCCACGTGGCCCAGCACCGTGACGATGGGCGGCCGGATGACCAGTGTTTCCTCTTTTTCTTCGGCCATGATCTTCTGGCGCAGGGTTTGGGGCGCGGTTTCTTCCTTCACCTCGCTCAATTCCGGCTCTGGAGGCGTCTCGGACTTCACCGCGATCCCCAGGTCTTCGCCGACAACGACGGCCGTGTCGAAGTCAATGGTCTGGGTGATCGGCACCATGATGCCGTAGTTCATCAGGGCCTTGATCACGTCAATCGGACTGCGTCGCATCTTTTCGGCCAGCTCGCGCACGGTGATCGCCGACGGGATGATGACCTCGGTGACGGGGGGGGCTTCGGTCTTGGTCGCGGTGCGGGCGGTCGTGAGCGGCGGCGGGGGGGGCAGATCACCCTCGCGCCGTTTCGGTGCCTGTTTTCGGCCGTTGCCGCGTGCGCCGGGGCGTGCGTTGTTGGCGCCGGAACTGCCGCTGCGCGGCGCGTTGCCGCCGGAGCTGCTGGGGCCGCTGGGATTGCTGGGGCCGCTGCGGCCGGTGTTCGGGAAGGCGTTGGGGGCCGGGCTGCCGCTGCGCGGCGCGCCGCCGCCCTGACGTTGCGGGCCGGTAGCAGGCGCGCCGGCCGGGCGCAGACGATCCCTGGAGGGCGCGCCATTGCTGGGGTGGGCGGCCGATGGCAAATTATTGCCGGGGCGAGTGCTGCCCGGTGTAGCCGGGCGAGTCGGACCGCCGGTTGGCGCGGCCGTGCCTCTTGGCTGGCCTGCGCCGGAACCGCCGCCGCGGCGCTCCCCGGAACGTTCGCCGGCCGGTTTGGCCTGGCCTCCTGCCTTGCCACCCTGTCCATCGCTGCGACGTTCACCTGTCTGGCCGCTGCCGCCCTTGGTTGCGCCGCCTTGACCCTTGGCCGCGCCGGCCGGCTGCGGCCTGGTTGCTGACGCGCCTCCGGTTTTCGCAGCTGGCGCCGCGCCCGATTTGGGGCCGGCCGCCGATGCTGATCTCGGCTCGGCGGTTGGCGTTGTCTTTGCAGCCGCCGCGGGCGCGGCTTTGGCTGCAGGAGTCTTGACGCCTTCTGCACCGCCCTTCGCGGGACGCGCGGGCTGGGCAGGAGCGGACGTGCGCTCAGCCTTCGGTCGGGCCGGCGTCTCGCCGGTCGGGGTTTGCGTGGCAGGCGTTGGCTTCTGGGCCTGTTCGCCTTTCGGACTTTCGTTAGCCATATCTTTACTACCTCCTCGCCCGAAGGGCGATTGAATGTCAGGTGGGCGTCGCGTTACAGCAGGTCGAAGCTCCCATGCCCGACTCCGGCGGCGTGGAAGCCGCCTCTGCTTGTAGCGGGTCGTGCTGCCATGCTCGACGCGAGAAAGAACATTGTGAGCAGCCCCTACCTGCGCGGCGCGGCCACAGGAACGACCGTCCCCGCATGGCGCGACCGGATTATCATTGTGCTTACCCACATCTGTTGGGCAGGGGAGAGATGGAAGGGAAGAGGCGAGGAGGGGGTGAGCGATTGGCTTACATCATCCCCACCTCGCAACGATCCCATCTGCACCTGCGCGGGCAGCGCAAGTGTTGCCGTCTCCTGACCCCTGCGGCTGTCCACAGGCTTTGCCTTGCGGGCCGCGGTCGTTGGGCCGCCAACATGAGACAAACTCCTGATGCGTTGTCTTGGTCAACACTCTAGTTGTGTTCAGGTAAGTTGGCCGCGTAAGCGTGTAACGCGGCCAACTCCTCATCTGTCAACGTCGTCTTGAGCGCCGCGGCCAGCCGTCGGCCGGTGAGCGCCTGCTCCCAACACGAGCGATTGCGGCAAATGTAAGCCCCGCGCCCCGCGAGTTTGCCGGTCGGGTCAATTTTGACGGCCGTGCCCGCGGCTTCCGCCGCCACGCGCACCACCCGCACCAGTTCTCGTTTGCCGTCGGTCTGCCGGCAGGCGATGCAGGTACGGATCGGGACGTGCTTGGGACGTGGGCCTCTCGCCATTACTCGAATTCTTCTCCGCCCCAACCGGCGCGGCCGGGCTTGCGCTTGCGACGCACGACCACTTCGCCCAGGGTCTCGTCGAAGACAAATTCGCGTTTCTTGCTGGTCTTCTTGCTCTTCTGACGCTTTGCGCGGCCTTCCGCGGTGTCCTCGCCTTCGTCTTCGCCGGCTTCCGACGGCGCCGCATCGAACGCTTCCAGCGGTGGCAGGATCGTGTCCGAAGGCTTCGCCGGCGGCGGGGTGACAATCGGCGCGACTGGCGGTGCGGCAGCCTCGACTACAGCCGGTGCGGCCTCGATCGAGACCACGGCCTCGGCCTCAGTTTCGGCTGGGGCTGGTTCGGTGGGCACGGCCGCCAGCCTGGCAGCCGCCTGTTCCAGGGTGACGGCGGAGCGATCCTTCTCGCGCAGCAGCCATTCGGCGCGGCCGAGAAGGTCATCCGATGGCGGTGCTGCTGCGGCCTTCGCTTCGAGCGCGCGGGCCTTGAGTACCTGCATCCCCAGGCGTTTGATCTCGGCGATGCCTTCACTGGCCGCTTCCGTCTCGCTTTTGATGTCAATGCGCCAGCCGGTCAACTTGGCTGCCAGCCGCGCATTCTGTCCCTCTTTGCCGATCGCCAGCGAGAGCTGCCGATCCGGCACAATGACGATGGCGGTGCGCGCATCACCCTCTTCCAACAAGACCGTCTCAGTGGGTCGCGCCGGGCTGAGCGCATTGGAGATGAGTTGCTTCGAGTCACCCGACCACTCGATGACGTCAATCTTCTCGCCGCCCAGTTCATCCACGATGTTCTGAATCCGCGTACCCTTCATCCCCACGCAGGAACCGACCGGATCCACCCCTGACTGCATAGCAACCACGGCGACCTTCGAGCGCTGGCCCGGCTCGCGTGCGATGCCCTTGATCTCGACGGCGCCGCTGAAAATTTCGGGGATCTCCCGTTCCAGCAGGCGACGGAGCATGTTGCGGTGGGTGCGGGAGAGGCGGATTTGTGGCCCGCGAGCGCCTTTGGCGACCTCGGCCATCAGGCAGCGCACGTTTTGGCCGATGCGATACTTGTCGTTGGGCAGTTGATCCTCGCCGGCCAGGATGCCTTCGGTCTTCTTGCCCAGAGTAATCGTCACCTGGTTGGAGCGATAGTCAATGGACTGCACCGTGCCGGTGATCAGCTCGCCCTCTTTCTGGTGATAGATATCGTAGATAGCATCGCGCTCGGCCTCATGGATGCGTTGGAGGATGACCTGTTTGGCGGTCTGCGCGGCGATGCGGCCGAAGTCGCCCGGCGTTTTCTCGATGTAGACCGTGCCGCCGATTTCGACCGCCGGGTCGAGCTTGCGCGCGTCGGCCAGGCTGATCTCGACCCCCGCGTCTTGCACCTCTTCGACCACCGTCTTTTCGCAAAGGACGCGCAGCTCGCCCGTCTCGCCATCAATCTGGGCCTGAACGACGGCGTTGTTGCTGGCGTAATTGCGCCGATAGGCGTGCATCAGGGCTTCTTCGATCGCGCCCAAAATGACCTGCTTCGGGAGATCCTTCTCCGCGCAGATCTGGTTCACCGCCATGATCAGCTCGCTCTTCATGCCTTTCCTGCTCCTCCAACGAAATCCTATCCCATACAATAAGAAAAGTGGGGATGTCCCCACTTCTCAGAAGTTGCGCAGTGCTTACCGAAGATAGCTCCACTATACCACAAGCCGTGCAAAGGCGCAAATTGGAAACTGTTCACCGTTGGGGTAACACAGTTGTAGCGTAGCCCCTTGTGGGCGTCTCGAACGGGCACAAGGCCCTATGCTACAGGATAACGCCGAACAGTTGCGCAAATTGCCGGGGAAGCCCTGACAGGCTGGCAAAGCCGGTCAGGGCGCCCATCGGGTTCTCAGCTATCTCGCGATCATCGGCAGCCAGAGCCACGCGGCCGGCATCTGCACCTCCACCGCGGCCAGCGGCGTCTCGACGCCGCTCAGCGCCACCGCAGCCACGCGATAGCGGTAGGCCGCGCTGCGCGGCGCCGTCGAGCCAGCGATACGCATAGCCGCCGGACGCGCCGGGCGCCTGGCTGGGGAGCAGCGCCCCGGTCAGCCGCGTCCACGCGCCGGCCGCCGCAGCCGCCCGGTAGACGTGATACCCCAGCACGTCCAGCTCGCTGGTCGTTTCCCACGCGATCGCCGCGCCGGCCGGCGTGGCGGTCGCCACGAGCGTCTCCAGCGGGACGGCCAGCGGGTTGCTGTTCTTCAGTTGGAAGGGGCTGTAGGCCGCGATGCCCGTGCCTTCCACGAAGCAATTCTTGGCGCTGGCGTCGCAGCCGTTGTCGCCGCCCGTCGCGCCTTTGGCGATCTGATCCCAGGTCGCGCCGTTGAAGTGCCACACGTTCAGCGTACCGAGCGTCTGCCCGGTCTGCATCTCCGCGCCGAGGAAGTAGAACTTGATGCTGGCGGATGCGGCCGTGGTCGGGGTGATCTCGTAGCAGCGCTTGAGCGGCTGACCCACCGCGCTGGCGCAGGCCTGGTTGCCCTGGATCGTGACCGTGGTGCTGCCCAGCGCGGCGCCGCCCGCGGTAACCTCCGCGCCGTAGTACGCGCTGCCGAAGGTGAGGAAGGGCACGGTGGCGCCGGCAGCCACGGGCCTGGTCTGCCGCAGGCTGCCGTTGTTCGTCATCGTCCCGGCCACGTTGAGCGCGTATGCGGCCATGTCCAACGTCGCGCCGCTCGCCACGGTGACGTCCACCACGTTGATATCCGCGCCGGCCGTGACCGTATCGCCGGCAATCCCCAGTGTGTCGTAGAAGCCCCAGCCGCCGGCCAGCGTGCCCGGCCCGGCCAGCCCGGTGCGGTTCACGGTGAACTCGCACGCGCCGAGGTCGGGCAGCGTCGTGCTGCGCAGCGTCCCGTTGTAGTCATCGGTCACGCCCAGGCCGGCCACGCCGCGATTCGAGGGCAGGGGCGGCGCCTCGAAGCCGCTGCCGGTCATGATGCTCAGGTCGCCGTTGGCGGCATCCGTGAACAGGCTGGCGGGCGGAATGTTGGTCGCGGTGTCGGCGTAGGAGTGGCTGTCGCCGCCGGAGCTGGTCTGCCACGTAGCGAAGTCCACCGGCGTGCCCGCCGCGATCGTGCCCCAATCCAGGAAGCTGGCTGCGGTCGTGCTGGTGCCGGCGAAGATGTTGTAGTCGCTGCTGAAGCTGCCGCCCGCCGACTGGTTGCCCGCCGCGAAGTGGTTGACGGCGCCGCCGGTGCGGGCGTTGAAGATGATGTTGTTTTTTAGCGTCGAAGCGTCCGCCGCGGTGGTGGTGCGCTGGAAGGCCCAGGTGGCGCTGCCCGTCGCCGTCCCGCCGATGTACACCGAGTTGTGATACACGTTCAGCGTGTTGCCGCTGTAGCCGGCGTCGTAGATGCCGTAGAGCGGCTGGCTGGCGAGGGTGGGACTGATCGTCACTTGGTTGTTGACCAGCGTGACCGCGGCCGGCTGACCGCTGGCGCCAAGGAAGTAGATGCCGTACCAGGCGGAGGTGGAGCCGGCCGTGGTCAGCGTGATGCGGTTGCGGCTGACGGTGGTGTCGCGGGCATCGCCGAGTTGGATGCCGTAGACTGTCGTGCCCATCAGGTCACGGATCGTGTTCCCGCTGATGCTGTTCGTCCCCTGGGCGCTGAAATAGATGCCCCAAAGGGTCGCGGCGCGCGCCGCTTCCTGATAGATTGTGTTGCCGCTGATCGTCCAGTTCTCGTTGCCGGTGCTCGCAACGTTGATCCCATAACCTCTTAAGCTCCTGCTAGTCTGGCCAAAGTTCTTGAGCGTGTTGTCCGAGATCGTGTTGCCGCTATTGGCGAAGGCGGCGGAAGCCCCAGACGAGTAGATCAAGTTGGTCGGCAGGCGTGCTGCGCCGCTGTACCCCTGGATGATATTGCCGGTGATCGTGTTGTCATCGTTGCCGCTGGTTGCGCCCGTGCCGAATAGGATCACGCCGTAGGCCGCGCTGCTGGTCGCAGTGGTTGAGGCGCCTTCCACGGTGCAGTTGCGCACGGTGTTATGCGAGGCATCATTGTAGAAGTAAATGGTTGCGCTGGGGCCAGTGGTGTACGTGTTGCGGAGCAGCAGGCTGTTGCCGCCGCTGTTCAACCCGTCAATCGTCACCCGATCGGCGCCGTTCAGATAAATCAGACCGCTCGCGCTGCCCGATACGGTGCGCGCCGCGCCGCCGGCCGGTTGGATCGTCAGCGTCCACGGGCCGCCGAGGACGTCGGTCCACTGGGCCAGGCGGTTGGCGCCGGTTTCCGCGGTCAGGTCGCCGCGGATATCGGCGGTGACATCGCTGTACAGCCCCGCGGTGTTGATCCGCGCAAAAAGCCCATCGGCCAGGGTCAACGACGCGAAGTCGCAACCGGCCGCGCAGACGGTCTTCACCCCGCCCATGCCCAGGATGCGGTAGGAATCCACCGCGCTGGCCAGCGGGAAGGCGTCTGCGGCCAGCGCCACGCTGGCGGGCGCGGCCGCGCCGCCCAGCACGCCGGCGTGGATGCCCACGCCGGGCGGGACGGCCAGCGTTTGGGCGATGACGAAGTATTAGACATTATCACGATTTACGTAATCACCGAGAAATAAGCCCAAGGCCGGAAGCGCAGCCGGAAGTTGTGTAGTCCGCAGCACGTCTCCATG
>JAPLHB010000215.1 GCA_026389845.1 Chloroflexota bacterium | reverse complement strand
ATCCGGGGCCGCACCCACCCGCGGCGCGGCGCAGCAACGTCCCCCATCTTATGTTAGGCGCCGCCGGCCCCCGATCCGGGGGCAGATACATGGGCATCGGGGCCGCTGGGTGGCCCCAATCTTATGTTATGTCCGGCCCTCGATCTGGCGCGCGTTCTGAGTGTGGATGTGCGGACCATCCGGCGCGATATTCAGCAGCTCAAAGCGGAAGGCCACACGATTGATACCCGCGGGCCGGTGAAGGGGGGCGGACGCGGGCAAACTCACAAGGTCAAGATCATTGCGCTGTGGCTTGATCGCCAGGGCTACGACAAGATCGCCCGCTGGGTACATCACTCGCCGCAGGCGATCAAACGCTACGTGACGACTTTTCTGCGGATGGTGCTGTTACATCGGCAAGACCGGGCGGCGAGTGAAATCGCCTTCGTGACGGCGACGTCCGAACGGTTGGTGCAAGATTACTTGGCGCTCTACCAGACGGCGCAGGCCAATCCCACCCACCGGGTCAAGCTGGAGGAGGAATTGGCGCGGGTTAGCGCGTGGCAGGGTGACCGCGCCGTCGCGGCGGAAAAAGGGGGGCCAACGCCATGAGCACGGTCAATCCCTATGCCAGCATTGGCAAACGCACCTTTGCCAGCGCCTTGATCCACCTGCTGGAGACCGAGTATCGGCTGCTGGGCGGGCGCCGCATCCTGGCGCTGCTGGCCGAGGACGTCGAAAAGCTGGTGCAAGAGTTCTACCCGGATACCCAACAGGCCACCAGTGGCACGCTGATCTGGAGTTGCACCGCCGACGAGGGGCAGAAGGCCCAGCCCGGCAAGCGCACCGAAGACTACAAGACCATCACCGTGTTGTTACCGCTGGTCAGCGCCGCGGATGTACAGGCACAGGGCGCACCCCGGCCGGCTCAGATCTCGGTGCGAGCGAACGCCGAAGCGCGCCAGCAAGCGCATTTGGTGCGCATCGTCAAGGCCGCGGCCCAGCAAGGCGGCCTGCTGACTTTGGTGGAATTGAGCCTGATCCTCAACCGACCCTACGAGGCCGTGCGGGACTCGGCACGCGCGTGGGAAGATACGCACGATGAGCTCCTGCCGTTCAAGGGCTTGAAGATGGATCAAGGCAGCCGGCCGACCCATAAAGGGCAGATTACGCGGCTCTACGAGCAAGGTCAGGAACCGCCCGACATCGCCCGAGAAACCGAACATAGCCTGACAAGCGTCGAGCGCTATCTCAAGGACTACGAGCGGGTCAAGCTCCTGCTCCGCGATCAGCGCAGCGCCGATGAGATCAGCCAACTGATTAATCGCGGCAAGCGCGTTGTGTTAGAATACATCCAGATCGCCCAGGAATTCCACCCGGAGTTGTTCGTAGCGGAGACCGCACAAGCATAGGGATGAGGACATATGTCCTAATCGAAACTAGTGAGAGCCGGGAGCCCTTCTGGGGACGTATTGTCTTCTGGGACATCAGGACTGGCGACAAACTACGGGTGTTCGAACGCCACATCGGCGACGTGAATCCTGTCGCAGTCAGCCCCGATGGCATGACAATTGCGTCGGCCGGCGAGGACAAGACGATCAGTCTTTGGCGCGTTGATCGCGCTGAAGGCCCGCGCCTTCTGATCGGACACGAGAATCGTGTATTCTCACTTGACTTCTCCCATGATGGCAGTTTGCTCGCAAGCGGAAGCTGGGATGGCACAAGCAGGATTTGGGATACCAGCAGCGGGAACGATCTCCAACGTATTGACCACGCACCTGTTTGGTCTGTCGCCTTCAGCTCGGACGGCAGCCTGCTGGCAAGTGCTTGCGCTGATGGCACGGTTCGACTCTGGAACGTCACCAACAAGCGGACAGACCGTGTGTTCGGGGAGGCTCGACAAGGGGTGATGCCGCCATTGGTTTCGGGCCAGACATCTGTTGCCATCAGCCAGAATCGTCAAGCCTTGGCGAGTGGAGACGCAAGCGGAACGATTCTCTTGTGGGACACGCAGACCGGCCAAGCACTTCAGACCCTGCAGGCTCACAAGGGGCCTGTCTTCAGCTTATGCTTCAGTCCCGATAGCGGAACGCTGGCCAGTGGCGGCTTTGATCAGAGCGTTAAGCTATGGGACGTGTCGACTGGTGCTTTGGTGCAAACATTGGTCGGGCACGTCGTGCCGCGCCACATCGAAAAGGGCGCGTCGGTGGCCTTCAACAGCGACGGCACGATCCTCGCCAGTGGCGGCACGTTTGGGACCATCCGGCTTTGGGAGGCTGCTACGGGACGCGAGATTGCCGCCTTCACCGGGCATTCGGGCGCGGTGGCATCCGTCCGGTTCGGCCGCGATGACAGCCTCCTGGTGGCGGGCAGCAACGACGCGACCGCGACGCTCTGGGCGATGGGTGACCCGAGCCGACCGGAGAAGGTCTGTGGCCTGTATTCTTTCCCCGACCACGCCTGGGCGGTAATCGACGACAAGGGCCGCTTCGATGCCTCCAACGCCGGCGACATCGAATGGCTGCACTGGGTGGTCGGGACCGAGCCGGTCAACCTGAGCCAACTCAAGAAGCTCTACTATCTGCCGGGGCTGCTGGCGAGGCTGTTTGGGTATGCGAAGCAGCTCCCCGATGTGAAATCGCTGAGCGCGGTGCGGCTCTATCCGCAGATCGAGTTGGTTCCAGCCGACCCGGCCGATCCCCAGCTCCGTGTGCGGCTGAGGAATCGAGGGGGTGGCATCGGGAAGGTCGTGATCGCCATCAACGGCAAGGAGATGATCGCGGATGCGCGGGGCAAGAACTTCAGTCCGCAGGCCGCCGAGCAGGTGATCGAGGTCGACCTCGCCAATCACCCGTTCCTAATCCCGGGCAATGAGAACCTGGTGACCGTGCGCGCTTACGAAACCGAGGACTACCTGGTCAGTCGCGACTGCCGACGCGTGTATCTCGCTCCAGAGAAGACGCTCGAACTGCCAGACCTTTGGGCCGTGGTGGTCGGCATTTCGGACTACGAAGGGGAACGCCTCAGCCTGCGCTTCGCCGACAAGGACGCGAAAGACATCGCGAAGGCAATTGATCTCGGCGGCCGGCGGCTCTTCGGCCCGGAGAGGGTGCATCTTGCCTTGTTGACGGCCTCTCCGAAGACCGCTGCTGTAATCTCCGGCAAATCGAAGCGTGGTCGGGCAAACGAGGGCGCTGATGAGACGCGACCGACCCGGGGGGCCATCCTCCAGGCGTTCGAGCAGGCGCGGCAGGCGAAATCGACGGACATCCTCGTGATCTACCTTGCCGGTCATGGCGTGGTGCGGGAGGCGGACGAGGACTACTACTACCTGACGACGGACGCGGCCTCGGGTGACCTGGAAGATCGAGGCATCCGAGACCTCACCTCCATCTCAAGCAGCGAGCTGACAGAGCTGATCCAGAGAATCCCCGCCCTGAAGCAGGTGGTGATCCTCGACACCTGTGGCGCGGGCCGGTTCGCAGAGGGGCTGGGTAAGGCGCGCCGGCTCGAGGCCAATCAGATCCGTGCGCTGGATAGAATGAAGGACCGGATGGGGCTGTTCGTCCTGGCTGGCTCGACGGCGGATGCGGTCAGCTACGAGTCGAGCCGCTACGGCCAGGGGCTGCTGACGTACAGCCTCCTGTTCGCCATGCACGGCGGCGGCGAAGAGGCCTTGCGAGAAGGGGAGTTCCTGGATGTTGCGAAGCTGTTCGGGTTCGCGGCAGACAAGGTGCCCCAGCTTGCGGCCGGGATCGGCGGCATTCAGCGCCCGGTCGTCGCACAGCCGAGCGGGAACAGCTTCGATATTGGCCAGTTGATCGAGGAAGATAAGAAGCAGATCACGATCGCATCAGTGCTGCCAGTTGTGCTGCGCGCTAGCTTCCAAGATGAGTCGCGCCGGATTGACCATCTTGGCTTGGCAAAACGCGTCAACGGAGTATTGCGGGAAAGGTCCGGCGTGAAAGGGAGGGCGCTCTTGGTGTTCGTCGACTCAGATGAATTTCCAGGCGCCTTTCTGTTGGTAGGTCGTTATCGGGTAGACGGTGATGAAATCCATGCAGTTGTGAGTCTCTTCCAGGACGGCGAGCCCAAGGGTGATTTTGGCGTGGAAGGTACACGATCAGATCTGGCGCAGCTTGCTGAGCGGATTGTGGACGAGCTGCTGAAGAGGATCTGACTGCTACCATACCACTTGATTTGTGGGTGAAATAGTAGTATATTATGTCTGCCGAAGCCAATGGATCGTATCTCGACGGAGGGACATCAGCCATGACTTCAAGACCCGATTCTGCGACCCTTCTTTTTCTTAGCAGCATATCGGCGGCTACTGAACCGAGCATTACGTCGCGTCCCTCTGGCCAACCTCTCCACAGCCTTTCTCCGACCGAACATCTGTTATCCGCACGGATTGGCGCGTTGGCATCTTGCCCATGCCCGGAGGAACCCGATGGCTCAAGACCTGAACGATCCTGAGAAACGGGCCTTGCTGATAGGAATCGATGAGTACCCCCACTTCGCCCAGAGCGAGCAGCTCCACGGCTGCATCAATGACGTGGAACTGATGGCTGGCATCTTGCAGCACAAGTTCGGTTTCCCGCCGCGCAACATCACTATGCTGAAGAACAAGGAGGCTACCCGCGCCGGCATTCTGGCTGGGATGGACGGGCTGGCAGGGCAGGTCACACAGGGCGATGTTGTGCTCATCTACTATTCAGGGCACGGGTCACAAATGAGAGACCGCGAGGAAGATGAGCCCGATGGGTGGGACGAGACGATCGTGTCTTACGACGGGGGCCGGGACAAACCCGATCAGATTCCAGACATTACTGACGACGAGATCTACGAACGACTGTTGCGGCTGACAGCAGTGACCGCGAATGTGACATTTATCTTCGATAGCTGTTTTTCCGGCACCATCGCGCGTGATGTCTTCGGGACGGCCACACGTGGCGTGAGGCGTGATGAGCGGTCAGTGCCGGAACTCCCCCCCTCGCCCGTAACACCTGGAGTGGCTCACTGTCTTCCACGTAATCACGGACCCAGCGGATGGCTACCGGTGAGTGATCGTTACGTGCTCGTCGCTGCCTGTGCGCATGACGAAACGGCCAGCGAGCACCGGGTCAGCGAAACCGGCGGCAAGGCCATCTATGGCGCGCTGACCTACTTCCTCGCCCAGGAATTGGAGCGCGCCCAGCCTGGCTCAACCTACCGGGATATCTTTGAACGTGCCAGCACTCAACTGACTGCGGCGTTCCGACGCCAGCACCCGCAATTGGAGGGTGCGCGCGATCGGGAGCTCTTCGGCGTCCGCGACATCGTCCCCATGCGTTTCGTGCCTGTTGCCAGGCGCCAGTCGAGCCAGATCACCTTGGCCGGTGGCGCCGCTCACGGCATAACTATCGGCTCGGATTGGGCCATCTACCCGCCGTCCACCCAGGAGGTGACCGATGAGACGTCGCGGCTGGGCGTGGTCAAGATCGCCAGGGTGGATGCCGTTTCATCCCGCGGCTCGCTGATCGAGGAGGCAGCACTCAAGGCGGTGACCATCGGCTGCCGTGCCGTGGAGCAGAGCCACGCGCCTGAAGAGATGACACTGCTCGTAGCCCTCGAAGCGCCGGAACCCTACGCGATGACGGCCGCGCGACTACAGACCGCCGTCCGGAATTCGAAGCTCTTGCGCCTGGCCGGAAAGGACGAAATCGCTGGGGTCTGCGTTTATATCATCCCCCCGCGCGCCCGCGCCGAGGTGAAGGATCCGGTGCCGCAATTGGGTGTCCTTGCCCAGCCAGCCTGGGCGGTCGTTGGGCAAGATGGTCGGCTGGCAATGCCCTGGCACTTCATCGCCGAAACGGATGCAGTTTCGATCCTGCTGGAGGATCTCGAGAAACTGGCGCGCTACCGGAACGCCCTCGGCCTACGCAACCTGAATGAAAACAGCCGCTTGAAAGGCAAGGTGGAGCTAGTCCTCCGGCGGCAAGAGCCCGATGGCACCTGGGCGGTGGCTGAGTTCAAACCCGGCGGCGGGCACATCACATTCACAGAAGGTGCGCGCTTCGCCTTCGAAATCGTGAACCGGCACACCGAACCCATCTACGTGAGCGTGCTCGACTTCGGCTTGACGGGAGCCATCAGCCTGCTTCATCCGCCCGCAGGATCCAACGAGCCACTGGCGGCAGGAGGGACCTTGAAGGTGGGAATGCGCCCCGGGGAGTTAGACCCTTTGTTCATGCCGGAGAACTTCCCTTACGCGCTGGAACCGGCGGAGACGCAACCCGCCGGCGGCCTCGAGGTCTTCAAGTTGTTCGCTACCACCTATCCGGCGGACTTCGGCGGTCTGCTGCAGAAGGGGATGCGAGGGGCCGCGGACAAAGGCGCTGGCACGCCGACCTTCGAGCAACTGGCTATCGCCCTTACCGGGTTCGGCGAGCGGATACATCAGGTGCTCTTTGGTCTGCCGACCGAGGACTGGACCACCGTGGAGCGGCCATTCTTCCTCCGCAAGGGGTCTCCGTCGCTCCTGCCGCCAGGGTTAAAAGGAGGTACCATGCCATCTTAGCGAAGAATTTCAGGGCTCCCACTGCACTGGGTATCTGCACACATACGTTCATCAACAAAGGAGACATGCAATGACTATCGACTGGTGGGTCTTTGGACTCGGGGTGCTCGGCGGGGCGCTCGCCGAATTGCTGAAGTGGTTCCAGTTGATCCAGAACTCGAAGAACCTCAGCGAGTATAAGAAAGGCCCCATCTACTGGATCATTACTGCCTTGATGATGCTCGCAGGCGGCGCTCTGGCTGTGCTGTATGGAGTCGAGATCACCAAACCTCTGCTCGCAGTGAATATTGGGATCTCGGCGCCATTGATCCTCAAGGGCCTGGCCGGCATGGCGCCTGCGCTGCCTCCTGCGCAGAAGGCCATTGCACCGAAGTCATCCGCGAATTTCGTCAACTTCATCGCTGGCCGGTGACAGCGGAAAGCATCGTCTCAACGGCACGCGGCCCGTCCTCGCGACAAAGTGATCTTGGACGGGCCGCGCATTGAGCGGCCCGTGCAGGACGACGCCGGGTCTTCTGCCCGACTGGGTTAGCACGTGGCTAGGAGGGTGTCGGATAGCCACCAAACCCAGGAGTTGATGGAGGATTTCTACCGCCGTATCCTGGCTGGCGAGCCGCGCGCCGATGCGCTGCGTGCCGCACAGTTGGCGATGAAGGCCCGGCACCCCAACCCGTTCTACTGGGGCGCATTCATCTGCCAGGGCGATCCTGGACCCCTGCCGTGAACGCATTGATGTGCTCTATTGCCTGAGTGATGACTGCTTAGCTCACTTCGATCGGAGGTGTCACCATGACTGTACCTGCTGGACCCGACTCCACACCGGAAACCGGAGAAAGGGATGCGCGGCGAAGCAGCCGGACTGCTCTCTATCAGCAAGAGGTTGACCTGTGGGCTATTATCGTGGGAATCTCCAGGTACCAGCACGAGCCGTGGAACCTGAAGTACGCCGATCGCGATGCCGAGGAGCTTCTCCGGCTCATAGACAGCCCTGTTGGTGGCAAGTACAAGGAAAAGCACATCCTCACATTCGTCAATGAGCAGGCCACCCTGCCCAAGATCCAGGGCGCGCTGCGCAGCTTCCTGCAGAAGCCGGGCCGAGATGATTTGGTCCTCCTCTACTTTGCCTGCCATGGCACGCCCGATCCCAACCGGCCGGGAAACATCTATCTGCTCACGTACGATACCGACCCTGAGAACATCGCGGCGACTGCGCTGCCCATGCGCGAGATCAACCAACCCTTCCAGGATGGGACCCTGCTGGCCGAACGGGTGATCATCCTTGCCGACACCTGTCATAGCGCTGCCATCGCCGGCAGATTGGGCCGTGGCGTCACGGATCGCGCCGACCAAGTAAATCGGTCTCTGCAGAGCCTGAGTAAGGCGCACGGAGGTATTGCCTTGCTCACGTCGGCGGAAAAAGACGAATCGTCCAAAGAAGGCGCCGAGTGGGGCGGCGGACACGGCGTATTCACCCACTTCTTGCTCGAAGGCATGGGTGGGGCAGCAGATGGTTACCCGCCCAACAAGCGGAAAAAGAATGGCACAGTGGAAATCGGGGAACTGTTCGAATACGTGCGCGACAATGTGCGCGACAAAACCAGTAATGATCAGCATCCTGCCATCGGCACCGAGTCGTTTGATCGTGACTTGCCCATCGCCTGGACGGGCGGCGTCCAGGCGCAGCAGCATTGCCAGCTTGGCCGCCGTCTCTACGAACTGGGATGGCTGCTGGATGATCAGGGGCGCACCAGGTCGGCGATGCGCCACTTCGATGAGGCCCTCCGGCTCTCCCCGGAACCGCTCCTCGATGCCTACCTGGGCCGTGGTCAGGCACGTTATGCGCTGGGGCAATATCGTGAGGCGGTGGGCGACCTGGAGACCGCCGGACGCCTCGACGCCGGTCAGAGTGAGGCATCCCTTTACCTGGGTCTGGCGCACGCCAAACAGGACGAGCGCGAACCGGCGGCCGCGGCTCTGAAGGCTTTCGCAGAAAGCCATCCTGGTGATACCCGGACTCCCTGGCTGCAAAAACTCAGCGCGGAAATGGCGTGCCCGGCTACCGGCATCAAGCGAGCTTTGCTGATCGGCATTGGACAGTACGCGGATCCGAGTTTGAATCTGAAGGGCCCGCCGAATGATCGCCGCCTGATACGCGGCATTTTGGTTGAGCGGTTTGGGTTCGCCGAAGAGAACATTCGGGAGTTGCTGGACACCAACGCGACCCGGCAGGGGATCTTGGCTGCGCTGGAGGAGTTGAAGTCAAAAGCGCAGCCAAACGACACCGTAGTAGTCTATTACACTGGCCACTCCATGCAAGGCCGATCGCCAGAGTACCTGATGCCTCACGAGGTAGGTCTCGATTCAACGAGCCTCATCAACAACTCCATCAGCGCTGAGAACCTACACGAACTACTGAACGCCATCCCTGCGCGGCGCAAGACGGTCATCCTCGACACGCACTCCACGGAACGCTTCGTCGAGTTGGTGCGCAAGGAGGCGAACTACACGCTGTTCCTGGCTGCATCGCCCGACACGACCGCCTACGAACACGTCGCGACCGTAGGCAGGAAGCAGGTGCCGTACGGTCTTTACACTTACGCCCTGGCCACCCAGCTTGAGAAAACGCCCGCGGAGAGCACACAAGCGCAGCTTGCCGATGCCGTCGCCAAGGCAGTTCAGCAGATCAATCCTCAACAAAGGCCGCAGTTCTTTGGCCGTACCGATCGGCCGCTTTTCGGTGGCGAAGCAGAGACAGACAGCCTGGTGCCGTTCGACTTCAGCCAGTGTCAGAACTTCGCAGCCTTCTCCTGGCAGGAACTGCGAGACCGTTACACGGTTCTTCGACATGACCTCGGCGACCTTCCCTTCCCTGAGCTTCATTACCGGTTCGGATGTGCCTTCCTGGAGAAAAAAGCCTGTGCCATGGCGTTGGAGGCCCTGCAGACCGCCCGTAAGCAATGTGCGACGCCGTATGCGGAGGCTTGCCTGCAAGTCGGGATTGCCCAACTGGGCCTGCAACGCTACGCCGACGCACAGCAGATCCTCCTTCAGTACCTGGAGGCAGTGCCCGATGCCCAAGGAGACCTGGCGGAACCGCTCCAACTGCTGGATCGACTTCAGAAAGACCACCGATACGCCGTGTTGGTGGGCATTGACCTCTACAAGCACCCCAAAGTGCCGCTTGCCGAACTCTACCGGGGGGACGTATCTCTAGCTGGTGCAGTGAACGATGCTACTGCGCTCAAGCGCGCTCTCGTCGAGCAGTGCGGCTTTGCCGAAACGGACGTGAAGTTGCTGATAAACAAGGAGGCGACCGTCCGCGCGATCACTGCGGCTTTTACCGATCTGGCCAGCCAGGCCCGAGAGGCGCCGGCCTTGTTCTACTTCGCGGGCGCCGGGTCCTTGAGTCGCGACTATGCCCCCGTTATCATGGGCGTGGACGAAGAGGGAAGGGCCGCGCCACTGGACCTGCAGGCCCTCGCCCAAATCGTCGCAGGGTCTTCCTCCAACTTGGTCACGATCCTCGACGCGGGCTGGACGCGGGGCGCTAAACTGCCGTGGGGCGCCCCATGGGGCAGCCGTTATTTTGAATCGGCAGCTCTGGGCCTCGCCCGGGGTCTAGGGGAGCGACGCGCTGACGAACCTGAACCTGGGCTGATCGCGGCACCACAGTGGAAGTCCCCAGAATGGATCGAGGCGCACACACGTATCGGCCAGTCTCTGCAGCCCCTCGCTCTGGGCCGCATGAGCATCTACCAGGTTTCCATCCAGGCGACGTTCGGAGCCGGCCGGCCTGATGGGACGGACGCTGTGGTAGAGTCAGAGTTTCCGGCGCTAGATAAGAGCCGCAAGCGCCGAGTGCATGGCGCGCTCACGCACGCGCTGGTGACATGTCTCCAGGACAAAGAACTGAAGGAGGGACTCACCTACAGCGCCCTGGCCCGGTCACTGCAATCAAAGCTGGAGTGGCTGCAGCCCTATTTCGTCGGCGATCAACTCGATCTCGATGAGCGGATCTTCAGCAATGCCGTCCTGGAAGAGCGAATTCGCGCTCTGATCCGTCAACGCATCATCCAGCGGCCGATCCAGGAAACCATTTCCGCTCTGAAGGAAACTATCCAGCGGCAGGATGGGATTGACCCCGCGAGTCACCTTGACATGGGCGTTGCCTACGCGGCGATCGGTGACTTCAAACACAGCTTGAGAGAGCTGGAGAAGGCCATCGATCAAAGCCCCGACCAATACTGCCCGGAGGCATACTACCATCGCGGGCGGGTGCATTACGAGGCCAACGATAATCTGGACCAAGCGGTTTCAGATCTGAAACAGGCAAAACTGGGCGAGCCAGACAACCCGCGTATTCACTACTACTTCGGACAGGCGATCCGGGCCAGGGTAGCGCGGGAAAACGAAGCCCTGCGCGACGCGCAGGAGGCGCTGAAGACCTACCTGGAGAGCGGCGCGCCGCTCGGCAGACGTGACGAAGTGCAGCAGTTCCTGAACTCGGGCCTCAGGATCGGAACGGGATCGGGCGGGCCGGCGCCCTACCCGAGCACAGGAACCGGAACGGGTACGGGCGGGCCGGCGCCCTACCCGGACATGGAAACCACAATGAGTGATCCGGGGCTGGTGGGCTACCTGGGCACGGGAACCGAACAGAGTGATACGAAGCCGTAACCCAAGTGGTGTAGTCCCAGCGACAATCTTGGTTCGCACCCCAAAGGAAAAGGAGATGGAACTATGGACGACACAAATCGCAACAAGTGGGCCTTGCTGATCGGCGTCAACAAGTACCCCAAACTACCTCCAGATAAGCAGCTTGACGGCTGTGTTAACGACGTGGAAGTGATGGCCGGGCTCCTGCAAAGCCATTTTGGCTTCCCGTCCGGCAACATCACCGTCATGAGGGATGAAGAGGCCCATCGCGAAGGCATCCTGACGGCCCTGGATGCCTTCACCAGCCGCGTCGGTATTGACGATATCGTGGTGGTCCAGTATAGCGGCCACGGGTCGCAGATGACCGACCGCGAAGGGGACGAGCCAGATGGCCTGGATGAGACCATCGTGCCCTACGACAGCGGCCGCGCCCCTTACCCCAACCGCGACATCACTGATGACGAGATACACGCGTGGTTGGTGCGCGTGACTGAAGCCACGCCCTATGTGACCCTGATCTTCGACTGTTGCCACTCCGGCACCATCACCCGTGACGCTTTCGGCGACAAGTCGCGCTGGTTGGAGCCGGACACCCGCCCCATCGCCGAGTTGCCACCGTCACCGGTGGACTTCCAGGCCGCGCGCGCGAGACGTCGCGACATCGGCCCCAGCGGCTGGCTGCCCCTTGGAGACCGCTATGTCCTGCTTGCGGGGTGCCAGGATGATGAGAGTTCCTATGAACACACGGTTCACCAAAATGGTCAAACCGTCCAACACGGTGCTTTGACTTACTTTCTGAGTCAGGAGCTGCTCAAGGCAGAGGCCAGTGCCACCTACCGCGACGTGTTCGAGCTCGCCAGCCCACGGCTAACTGCGGCCCACCCGCGGCAGCACCCTCAGATGGAGGGTGCTCGCGATCGCTCCATATTCGGCGTCACCGACGCCAAACCGATGCGGTTCGTGCAGGTGACGGGGCGCACGGAAAAGCAGATCACGCTTGGCGGAGGCGCGGCCCACGGCCTGACGGCCGGGTCGCAGTGGGAGATCTTCGCGCGTGGCACCAAGCGGATCACCGAAAAAGCGCGACGGCTGGGGTCGGTGGAGATCACAACCGTGCGCGCCACCACGTCCGACGCGAAACTGGTCAACGAAGTCGAGATCGGCGCCGTAGATGTGGGTGGCCGGGCGGTGGAGTACGCCCATTTCTATGGCGAGATGCGCCTGGCAGTGCAGATTAGCGCGCCGCCAGGTTACGAGACCGCAGTTGATAGGCTTGAGAAGCTGTTCAAGGAATCTGGCCTGCTGCGCCTGGCAGATCTGAATCAGCCAGCCGATGCGCGCGTTTACCTTGTACCACCCCGGGAGAGCGCAAAAAAGGATGACCCGGCGCCGCAGTTGGGCGTCGTGAATCAGGCCACCTGGGCCGTCGTGGGCAGCGACGGCAAACTGATGATGCCGGTACACGCCGTGAGCGAGGCAAATGCAGCCCTCGATCTGCGCGACAACCTGGAGAAGGCTGTCCGCTATCGGCAGGCGCTGGCGCTGCGCAACCCGAACAATGGCAGCCCGCTCAAAGGGATGGTTGAGTTCACTCTCAAACGGCAGCAGACCGACGGTAGCTGGGCAGTCGCCGAGCCCGATACGGCCAGTGGGCAGGTCATCTTCCAGGAAGGGGATCGCATTGCATGCCGGATCGCGAACCGCTACAAGACGCCCTTCTATGTCAGCCTGCTGGACTTCGGCCTGAGCGGCGGCATCAGCCAGCTCTACCCACCCTCAGGAGCCAACGAGCCGTTGTTGCCGGGAAACTCCATCGAGACCGGCCTACGCGAGGGCGACGAGATCGAGCTTTACCTGCCGGACAACTTCCCCTACGTGCCTGATCCAACAGACGCGTCGACAGCCGGCGGGACCGAGACATTCAAATTGATTGCGGCAACCCAACCGATCGATCTGAGCCTGCTCTCCCAGGAGAGTTACCGTGGAATCACGCGAGAAAGCACCAAGACGGTCGTCTCGCCGCTGAACCAACTGCTCGACATGGCCCTGACCGGCTACGGTACTCGCGACGCGCGGCGCAACCAGCTCCCGCCGGACGAGGAATGGACAACCGTGGAGCGGTCGTTTATCCTGCGACGCAAGTCGTAGTACAATATGGGGAGAAAACGACGGTTAAACAAACGCAAGGAACCCGGCAGTATCGCAGTGGATGCCGGAACAGCACGCCTATTCTCGTTCCGGTAACGACCGAACGGGAATAGGTGTGCATCTTACGTCTCCAGGAGCGCAACTATGGCCGAAATCGCCTCGACCCCAAACAAGTGGGCTGTGTTGGTCGGCATCACTGAGTTACCCAAGATACCATTTAAACTGCAAGGGTCAGACAATGATGTGAGATTGATGGCAGAAATCTTGCAGAATCGTTTCGCCTTCCCGGGGAGCAACGTCAAGATCCTCCTGGACAGCGAGGCCACCCGGGCCGGCATCCTGGCGGGTTGCGACTGGTTGCTGGGCCAGGTAGGGCCGGACGATATAGCCGTCTTCTACTATAGCGGTGAGATAGCCACGGGGAGCCCGCATAAGTCAGAGACACTGGATGATCTCGACAGGATACTTGCAACATACGACTATGACGGGAAAGATATGCTCACTACCGGCATTGAGCATACTGAAATGTATCAGTGGTTGACCAGGCTGAGCTCAGTGACACCCAACGCGGTCGTGATCATCGATGCAAGTCACTCCGGTCAGATCGGCCCTGTGGCTGACGCACGGCGCCAGCAAAAACCCCGATATCTCTACTTGGGGGCTTGTCAAACCAACCAAGTCGCCTACGTGACCCTTATTGAAGGGGTCACTCATGGGGCATTCACCTATGCACTTGGCCAGGCGCTGATCGGAGCCGGCCCGAACGCCACCTACAATGACGTTTTTCGCCGCACCAGCGCACAGGTGATGAAGCTGTATCTACAACATCCGCAGTTGGAAGGAGATGCCGATCGTCCACTGTTCGGTACGGGCTCCACCGAAGGTGCGCGGTTCGTCAACGTCATCCAACGTACGCGGGATCGTATCCAACTTAACGCTGGCGCAGTTCATGGGCTCACCACAGAATCGCAATGGGTGATCTATCCGGCACAAACACGGCGAGTGACTGACAAAACCCGCAAGCTCGGCGTAGTGGAAATCACGTCCGTGGGCGCGACCCAGTCAGAAGCAAGAATCCTCTCTGAAGCAGGCGCCGATGCAGTAAAGGTGGGCACGCTCGCACGGGAGGAGTTGCACTATTACGGTGACATGCGTCTGGCAGTGGAGATTCGTGACCCGGCGCACCTGGAGAGGCCCGTGGACACACTAACCAAGCTACTGCACGAATCCAGACTGCTCCGCATTGCTGAGCCCAATGAACATGCCCCCGTCCGCATCTGGGTTATGCCGCCCAGAGATGGTGCCGGGAAAGACGATCCGGCACCTCAATTGGGGATGTTGAAGGAGCCGACCTGGGCGGTGGTAGACGAAGCCGGCAGGCTTGTTATGCCGCCATACCCGGTGTCAAAGGCCCAATATCTCTGGGATCTGCGCGACAATCTGGAAAAACTAGCGCGCTACCGGAATATCCTGGGGCTGCGCAATCCAAACATGAATAGTCCCCTGGCAGGCAAGGTGGACTTAATCATCAAACGCCTAACGCCAGACGGCCTTTGGGAAGCAGCCAAACCCGAACCGGAGACGGGGGTCCCCTGCTTCGCTGAGGGCGATAGACTTGCATTCGAGATCGTCAATCGCCACAAAGCGCCAATCTACGTGAGCGTGCTAGACTTCGGAGTAGCCACAAGCATTGGCTTAGTGTACCCACCCGAAGGGGGGAGTGCACCTGTGAAACCTGGTGAAAGGATCGAGGTGGGCAGCAGGACCGGGGATGAAGTGTTGTTGTTCCTGCCCGAGGGTTTCCCGTTCGTGGAAGATTCGAACAACACAAAGCCAAGCTCGTGGCTGGAAACCTTGAAACTCTTCGCCACAGCGTACGAGACAGACTTCGGGAGCCTGATCCTGCAGGACGGCATGCGGGGTACCAGCCGGAGCCTGGGCGATAGCACGGGGCTCTGGCAGCTCTTGGATATGGGTTTGACCGGATATGGCACGAGGGATCGCCGCCCAGTCGATTTGCCCCCAGATCAGGATTGGACGACCGTCGAAAGGTCGTTCCTTCTCCGCCGACGAGGCTAAGGAGGCAGCCATGGCAGGGATGGATTACCTCAATTTCGATCTTACCTTCCGAGCTCGCGCGGGAGGCGGCTACCGGGCTGAGGTCAATGCGCCGGGAGGGGGCGAGCCAAAACTGGATTTTGATCTGCCTTTCACACCGGAGGAGATCGCCACATTCCAGGATGTGCCGGGGGGCCTCCTTCGCGACGCCCGAAGGCCGCAGGCCGAAAGACCGCAGGCAGAGGCCCAATGGCGAGACAAGGTGAAGAATTTCGGTGGTCGGCTCTACGAAACGATCTTCACCGATGGGATACAGGCCAGTTTCGACAACTGCCTAAGCCAAGTGGGCAGCAACAAGGGGTTACGTATCCGTCTACGCTTGAACGAGGTCCCAGAGTTGGCCAGCCTGCCGTGGGAATACCTCTACAACCACGGACGGCAACTCTACCTCTCACTATCGCCACAGACCCCGATCGTGCGCTATGTGGCATTGGACACTTCACCTACCGCCTTGTTGGTCAAGCCGCCTCTGAACGCACTTGTCATGATCTCGGATCCCAAGACCCCGGGCCTCTCTCGCCTGGCCGTGGAACAGGAGTGGACGACGATCTGCGAGGCGTTCCAGGACCTTACTCAGAAGGGGTTGGTGACTGTCGATCGGCTGCAGCCAGCCACCAGCGACGCCTTGCTGGAGTTCCTGCGCAGGAAATCCTATCATGTGTTCCACTTCATCGGTCACGGCGCATTCGAGGCCGCTACGGACGACGCAGCGCTGCTTATGGAAACCGCCAACGGCGAAGGAGATTTTGTGGGAAAGGAGTACCTGACCGTGCTTCTGAACCATCCGACTCTGCGCCTGGTGATCCTCAACTCATGCGATGGCGCGCGAGCTGGCTCGACCGATCCGTTCTCAGGTGTAGCGCAAAGCCTGGTGCAACAGGGAATTCCGGCGGTTATTGCGATGCAAGACAAGATCACCGACGACGCCGCCAGGCTGTTTGCGAAGGCTTTCTTCGCATCCATTGCCGAAGGTCTGCCGGTTGACGCGTCCCTCACGGAGGCGCGGCGCGGCATATTCACGAAGAGGAATCCCACGGAGTGGGGCACGCCGGTGTTATTCATGCGTTCGCCTGATGGCCGTATCTTTCAGATCGACCAGCCGCTTGCAGAGCAGTTGCGCCAGGCACGTATTGAGGCCTACGCAAAAGACGCACAGGTAGCTATCGAGAGAAAGGAGTACGCGGTGGCCGTCGAGAAGCTGCAGGCGATCATGGCATTGGAAAAAAGCTAGAGTATCCTTGCGGGTGATGCCTTTCTCATGTGCGTTGTCCCGCACGATCAGCGCCTGCTTCTTGGCCGCCGCCTCGGAGAAAAGGATCAGCGCCAACTTTCCCGTGAGCTCCAGGCTCTTGCTCCACTTGTCGAGGGTCCTCGGCGAAACCTCGCGCTGCATCTCGACCGGCCACGGCCTGCCGTCCAGAACAGCCACTAGGTCCGCCTCGGCGCGGGCTCCCCAACGCTGCGTGGTAGCAAGCATGGCCGCGGGGTCGTCATCCACCGCGACGCTGAAGCCTCTCAGTAGGTCACGCCCTCCAAGGAACGCGAGGTTCCGCTGTCTGCTGAAGCGCGCGGCGCGTTGCGCGCCTACCTGGACGTGCGCCCCCAAAGCAATCTGGACCTGGTCTTCCTAAGCCGCACCTTTGTCGCCCTGAACGCCCGTGATGTCCAACGCCTGGTGGTCGAAGCTGCGCGCCGCGCCGGCATCAAGACAAAGGTCACGCCGCATATCCTGCGGCACACCTTTGCGACGCGTTTTCTGGAACAGAGTCCAGGCGACATCCGCACCCTGGCGGCCATCTTGGGCCACGCCAATATCAGCACGACAGCGCGCTATACCCACCCCCGCGCACAGCGGATGCAGGAGATGGTAGAAAACCTGTGAGGCCGTTACGGAGGCTTGGGTAAGGTCTATATCAATCTCCAACATTGATACTAGCGCATGTCCATTGGCCCCTTGGAGACGCTATTTTATGCTATCCCACCACCAATTGCCTAATTCACTGACACAATCATCTCCATTGCCTCTCCAAACCTCATCCGACTTTCTTGCCTCGGTTCGCCTCATCGGATACCACGCTGCTTTCAGTCATGAAAGTCCCACCCATGGAGCGAACGGGGACGCGAGTGAGCGAAGCACTTACGCTCGCTGAAGCCCGATCTGCTCTGCAAGCCCATCTCAAACGACATCCCCAGACCGCCGACGATCGGCTGCTCCTGAGCCGTACGCTGCGCATCTTCGACTCGTGCGATGTACAGCGGCTCGTCAGCGAAGCCGCGCGCCGGGCCGGCCTCAAGATGAAGGCTACGCCACACCTGCTGCGCTATAGTTTCGCAACGGAGTTCCGGGAGAAGAATCAGGGTGCCATCGCCACGCTGGCGACGATCCTGGGGCACGTCAATATCAGCACCACGACGCGTTCGTTACCTACATCCGAACGCTCAACGAATACAAGAAATGGTAGAGGAGATGTACCCCCTTGAGCACCTACGAGCTTCTGCACCAGTGATCTCTATGTTTTCCGATTGGTTGACCTGGTCAACCGATTCGGGGGCTTCTGTTCTTTCAGAATTTCTTGCACGACTTGAGCTTTGAATCAGGTGGTGTAACGTTTGCGCGTGGCCGGTCCGATACCTTAACTCCGGCCTTTGGCGTGTCCGGTTTTTTTGCCGTCCATCACATATCCACCTCAAAACGTGTGGCGAACGCCGACTGACAACTTGGCAAGCAAAGGAACAACAGATGTCGGATTCTTGCCGGATGCTGCTACGGCTCATGGTTCGAACAGGATCAGCATCTACAATCGGGCTGAGGCGAAACTTGTGGCGTGCGTGACGCGGGTTTCAGAGAACGCCGGAGGGTACAACCTGAACTTTCATTCGCCCAGGTGCATATTCGGCGAGATCGAGCGCCTCGAGAAAGCGGTCCAGCGGCAGACGATATCGCTGACAACAACGCGCGCTGCGCTGGCAGCGCGCACCGCTTGCAGCATGAGAGCGCCCATTGGTAGCTTACCTGTGAAGTGAAAAACATCTACACGCTGATACTTGTATAGGCGTACATAGTGGTATAATGCTGTTGAAGTCACCTATGGGTTATTGAACATGAACATGACCAACGCGTCGCGGAGCCGATCCAGCCGTCAGGGCTATGAGAATCCTGTTTGACACCTCATCACTTGTTGCAGCGATGATCAAGGGACACCCATCCCACGCCCTAGCCCTGGTCTATTTCAACCAGTCCCACCGCATTCCCGTTGAACGTGCCGGCTAGATCATGGCCGACCTGTATGATCACACTATCGCCGATGGCACCTTAGTGACAGCAACAGCGCAGGTAGCAGATCAGGTGGCGCCAGTCATTACGACAATTCAGGCGTAGCCGATCGCAACGCCGGAACCCGTCCATATGGACGAGAACGGGGTGCGCGTGGCGACGCAAATGAAGTCATTGTCTGTGCGGAGGTAGAAAAACGAATGCCAGATAATACCAAAGTCATCGAAGGCTGGACAGGCCCCGGCAGACGTGATGCGCTCATCGAGCCATTGAAGCCAAGCGACGATGGGCTTCACATGGAGCTGGGCAAGCGGGGGATGTATGAGTGGTGGTATTTCGATGCGCACCTGGACAGCGGGCATACGCTGGTGGTCTTTTTCCATGCGTCGAATCCCAATCCGGGTCTGGAAGGCAGGACCGGGGTGGAAATCGTCCTGGTCAGGCCGGATGGCAAAAGAGTCCAGGAATTTGTCCCCTACAATAGATCTGAATTCACTGCTGCACGGGACCATCCCGAAGTCACAATTGGCGGCAACACGCTCCGGGTCGAGCAGCGGGATGGCGAATTGCCCGTTTACGAGATTGCTGTCAAAGAGAAAGAACTCGGTTGTCAGCTCAAGTATAGGGCTGAAGTCAACGGTTGGAAACCCGGAACGGGTCTTTCGCATTTCGGGAACATGGGGTTCTTTGGCTGGGTCATTCCTTGCGCGCGGGCGTCGGTTGAGGGAACAATCACCGATGGGGATCAGACCATCCAGGTTAAGGGCATTGGCTACCACGACCACAACTGGTTGAACTTTCCGTTCCAGTCCATCATCCAGTATTGGATGTGGGGACGGATATATTCGGAGCACTTTACGGCGGCCTATGCCTACATTCAGTGCAATGAGAAAGTGGCCAATCACACGGTAAAGGTCCTGATGTTGGCGAATGGAAAGGAAGTTATCCTAAGCACCGGGGAATTTGATTTTCGCAAAGATGACTTTGAATACAACCCGACGGCGGACTATCAGTTCCCAAAGCAAATTACCATCCACGCGCCCGGTGCGCTGAGTGCAACGCTCAAAACGAGAAGAATCCTGGAGGCGCAGGATATGCTCGAAAACTTCAGCCCGGTTCTGCGCTTTCTGGCAAAGAATATCCTGCGGATCAAACCGGGATATTTCCGGCTGGTGTCCGATTTCGAGCTGGAAGTGACCCGGGATGGGGCGTCCGTGAAGGAAACCGGTACAACCCTGCATGAAATCGTCCTGTTCAAACCTGTGCATCAGGAGCCGGCATGAGCCTCGAACGTCTGGAAGCCCTGCGGCGCGACATGAAAAAATGCGTGCGTTGCAGCCTGTGCAAACTTGTCCCCTTGCCCACCATTCAGCAGACGCGCTTCACCAGCGCCTGTCCGCCGGTGGACGAGTATCACTTCCACGCTTACTCAGGCGGCGGGATGCAGATCATGGCGCTGGCGCTGCTCGACGGGCGCATCGAGGTTGACCGCGACCTAGCGCAAATCGTCTCCGCCTGTACCACCTGCGGATTGTGCGATGTCTCCTGCAAATTCATCATGGCAGCCGAACGGCAGGATGTCATCATGGCCCTGAAAGAGCATATCGCGGAGTCGGGGTTTGGCGCTGCACCAAAGGCAGAAGACAAACCAGCGCTCCCGCACTGGGCGCATGGATTGAAACTCAAAATCTTGCCTGCTTCAAAATCCGATGTGTTGCTCTTCATCGGCGCTGGAGCCCACCACGATCCCCAACACGCCGCAACGGCACACAGACTGGCGGAACTGCTCCAGCACGCCCGTGTGGACTTTGGCATTCTCGAAGACGAGCCTGAGAGCGGCATCGAAACGTACTGGACAGGTCAGCGCCAGGCTTTTGCAGAGCAAGCTCAGGGTGTGGTTGAAAGGCTGGATAATGCCGGGTCGCACACCATCATCGCGTTGTGTGGCGAGGATTTGGGCATGCTGCGCGCCAAATATCCGCGCTACAGCCGTGCACCCCAGGCAAAGGTGCTGCACGCCAGCGAGTTTCTCCTGCCGCTGATCCAAACGGGCAGGCTGCGGCTGACTCATCCCATCAAACAATGCGCGACCTATCACGACCCGTGTTATCTCGGGCGGCAGAGTGAGCCGCCGCTGGCCTGGCAGGGCGAAGAGCGCCAGACGCAGGGCGTGATGCGCTATTTCACGCCGCCCAAGCCCATCAACTACGGGGTCAACGGCGTGTTCGATGCCCCACGCCAGGTCTTGCGTGCCGTCCCCGGTCTGCAGTTCGTCGAGATGCACCGCATCCGCGAGTACGCCTATTGCTGCGGCGGGGGCGGCGGTGTGCCGGATGCACATCCGAACGTTGCACGTTCCGCTTCCATCCAGCGCGTGGATGAAGCCCGTGCGGTCGGCGCTGAGATGCTGGTCACCGCCTGCCAGCACTGCCGCCACAACCTGACCCGCTGGCAGGATGGAACATCCACACCGGTGATTGATTTGGTGGATTTGGTTTACGCGGCCGCCGGATTGGGATAGCGCCATGAATCACTCCGACCTTTTCGCCTGCTTGCAAGAGCGGATGCCGACCGGCAGCCTGAGCGTTGACTCCGGTGAACTGAGCGCATCTGCGCGTTACGGACTCTTGCAACAGGGGCGGCCCCCGACTTGCATCCTACGCCCCGGCAACGGCGACGAATTGGGCGCGATCATCCAGTATGCCAATGAAGTCGGCTTGAGCCTAGCGGTGACATCGTCCGCGGGCAGCCATCGCAAGGGTGGCATCACCAATCAAGACGCACACATCCTGGTTGATTTATCGCGCTGGAAGAGAATAGATTTGATTGACCGCCGCAACCGCGTTTGCCGCGTCGAACCGGGTGTGACCTACGCGGAACTCGCGGCTGCGCTTGCCAGCCAGGGCATGACCATCCCCATGCCTTTGTCGCCGCGGAACGGGAAAAGCGTGCTGGCAGCCGTGATGGACAGAGAGCCGGGCACCTGGGCGAACAAGCAATGGGACAGTGGCGACCCTGTCGGCAGCACCGAGTTCACCTTCGGCAGCGGTGACCGGTTTCGTACGGGCGCGGCTGGAGGTCCGGGGAGTATCGAGCAGCAGCGCCAGTCGGGTGGTGCGCAGAAGCATTCTGCCGGGCCATCGCAAACGGATTTCCACCGTGTGGTGCAGGGCTCGCAAGGCACAATGGGTATCGTCAACTGGATTACCCTGCGGACGGAAATCATGCCCACCGTGCAGGAAACCTTTCTGGTTGGCGCCGAGCGGCTCGATGATTTGCTCGACTACGTTTACGATGTTCAGCGCGGACTATTAGGCGAGCAATCCTTTATCGTGAACCGAACCGCTGCAGCCCTGCTGATGTCCGGCGGGAACGCCCGAACCTTCAACGGCACTCGCAGTTCACACCCTGAGTTTATCTGCCTGCAAAACATCGCTGGTTTTGAGCGCCTGCCGGGTGAACGCCTGGCTTACCACAAACAAGACATCGAACGCATCGCACGCCAGACCAACCTGCGGCTTGAGCCGCACATCGGCAGACTCTCAGCGGCGGAGTTGCTCGATCGAGCCTCGCATCCCTGTGGCGAAGCGGACTGGCGCGACGCCCTGGCTGGCGGCTGTCTCTCCATCTTCTTCCAGTCCACGCTCAACCGCATGCCCGCCCTGCTAAGAGTGTTCACGGATACGGCGGCTGGGTTCGGCATCGCTGAGGCGGAGATTGGCATTTATGTCCAGCCGATGGTGCAGAATCACGCCTGCCATATGGAGTTGATGATTCCCTGCGAGCCGCATGCGTTGGAACAGATGGAGCGCCTGCGCCAATTCGAAAGGCAAGCCACCATTCAACTCATGGGGGCTGGCGCGTTTTTCAGCCGTCCCTATGGCTCCGCAGCGGAGTTGGTCTGGGCGCAAAATCCGGGTAACACGCGACTGGTCCATATCATCAAAGGGATTTTTGACCCCAAGCAGATCTTGCAGCGCAGTAAATGGTTTGCTCCGGCAAAGCCGCAGCCAACATCCGCATCCAAAACCCGGGACATTTCGGAACTCGAAAACATCGTTGGCAAGCAATGGGTCTGCACCGCCCCCTGCGTTCTGGATACATATGCCTTCTACATGAATCCGGAAACGATGAACAAGGATGGTTCGCAGTGGCTGCCGCGGCCGGCCGCGGTCGCGCTGCCGCAGTCTACGGCGGAAGTGCAGGAAATCATGCGGTTCTGCTCGAACAGCCAGTATATGGCGAAACCGCTCTCGACCGGATTTCACACGGCCGCTGCGGCCTCGAACGAAAACGTCATCATCCTTGACCTGAAGCGCATGAACCGCATCGTCGAGATTGACGTCAAGAACCAAATTGCGGTCATCGAGCCGTATGTGCGCGCCATCGACCTGCAAACCGACATCGTGAAGCACGGACTGAATTGCCACATCGTTTCGTCCGGCGCGAATCATTCCCTGCTGGCATCGCATGCCGCGGCGTGGGGCTATGGCGTCTCAGGCGCCGCCACCAGTTTTTCGGGCAGAAACCTGCTCGGGGTGGAGTGGGTCTTGCCTACGGGGGAAGTGGTCACGCTCGGCAGCGCGGGATCCGGCAGTGGGTGGTTCTCGCCCGACGGGCCGGGTCCATCCATGCGCGGCATCGTACGCGGATTCCAGGGCACCTTCGGCGGGCTGGGCGTGTTCACGCGCTGCGCCATCAAATTGTACAAGTGGGACGGTCCGCGCAAGTGGGAGGTGGAAGGGCAATCGCCGAAATATATCTTGAAAAAGGTGCCGCCGCGCAGCGCCTTGAACGCGATTGCCTTCCCATCACGGGCGGCGGAAAGAGATGCCGGTTACAAAATGGGCGAAGCGGAATTGAATCATGGTGAGTTCCGCACCCCGATGTTCTTTGCTGCCCTTGGGCTGACCGAGACCAACGAAGAACTGAAGATCGCGCTGGAGAGCGGCATTTTCCAGAAGATCGGGCAGGACATCATCAGCACTGCCATCTTTGCCGCGTCGGAGGCCGAATTTGCGTGGAAAATGCAAGCGCTGAAGCAAATCCTGCGCGAGACGGGTGGTGTCATCATTCCGATGAACCTGCCCATGCGCCCAGGTGTTTTGAAACTGGCTGGAAAGTTAACCGTGAATGTGCGCGACCCGCTTGCTCTGCTGCGGCGCTTCCCCGCATTGCAGGACTGGATTCAGCGCCTGCCGTTCTGGAAGGACCTCAAGCGTGAGAAGCAGTCTACCCTATTCTGGCTCCTGTTCCGCAGCGCCAACAACACCCAGGCAGCGTTCCGACCGTCTCAAGGCATGGCAACCATGCTCGGCGCGTTCGATACCTGGGATTTGGCGCATACGCAGGCAGAATACGTGGCGAAAATCAAACAGCCCTACATCAAGCAGGGATTGATTCTCGACGATGGCGGTGACCTGGGCTCGGGTGGGACATTCGAGAGTGGTCATCTCGGGTACTTGGAAGGCATCATCTTGTACGACCCGGGCAATCCGCGATCGGCAATGGCGGCGCGTGAGTTGGTGGAAACTGGCGTCAGGGCTGCGATTGACCGCGCCATGGGCGTTCCCATCGCAGCGTTCGGCGTGGAAGCGAACCGGGCGTTTGGTCCCGCCTGCGGCGGTTACCATATTTGGCTGGCGCGTATCAAGTCCGCACTCGACCCAAATACAGCCTCCGATCCGTTCTTTTATGCGGAGGCTGTCAAGGACGAACAAGGATGATTACCAGGTCCATACCGGACCATCGGGCACCTGGGATGGACCAGTTGCCAGGCTCAGCGTGTGCGGGCGCTCAAAGGTATCCTTCCAGGTGACTTTCCAGAACGCAGTGCATAGCGCCGTGTCGCGCAGCGCTTTAGGCGCCTGCGGCAGTGCGGTTCGGCAAGCAAAGCCTCAGGGCATTTGTGTCGAAATCGCCGCCACGCCTCAACTGTCTGCCAGTTGCCCCGCCAGCGAGTGCGGGGGATAAGTTCGAATCCCCTTGGGGGCACCTCATGTACCTGACTTGAGATGGGTCCCGCCTCTACGGCGGGATTTTCTTTTGTCAGACAGCCAAAGAGCGATTTCACCCAGGTGCGTGGCACCAGCCGCACGATCCGCCCCTCGTTATCTACCTCGATGCGGTCGAAGATAGCCCGCAGGGCCTCCTTCTGCTGGGCCGGCGTACCCCGAGAGATGATGCTGCCGATACTCGATACGCGGAGCAGGATGTCTTCTGTGTCCTCCGCGCCAGCGTTCTGCATCCGCTCCAATTGGTCAGCTTGTAGATCGAGTTGCGCCTTCCGCTCGCGATAGGTCTCCTTGTCCAGCTCATCCTCAAGATAAAGCTCCAGCAGCTTCTTGAGCTTGGTCTCCACCTCACGAATTTGCTCACCCACACGGTCACTCTCTCCTGACCGTGCACAGCACTTCATACTTGGGTTTAGAGTTCAACTTGGCTGATGTAGCACCTTAACAAAAAGCGGGATTTCTGGTACAAGATGGGAAGCCCACGAGCTGTGCGCTGTGCGGCTGGTGCGCTGATTCCTGAATGATCGGAGGTCGTCCTATGGGCATTCCATCCTTGCTGCCCGCGTTTCGCCAGAAGGTGCATCAGAAGTTCCGCAAACGAGCGGACGCCGCCCTGGACTTGGTCGACGCCGTAACCACCGCCGGCGTGGTCGCCTCGCCGGTCGCCCTGAGTGAAGAGCCATCCTTTCGCCGCACGTTCAGCATGGTCTACGATGTGCTGGAACACGGCGAAGTTGACGTCATCGAATTAGGCAAGGTGCTGTACGCCCAACCGGCGGACTGCGCCACCATGGCCGGCTACGAAGTCTACGCCGTCGATGCGACCGACAACCCGCGGCCGGAGGCTGAGACCTTGTCCGGTCGAATGCTGTTGAAGTCCGACAAGGATGCGCCGGCCGTGCCAGGGTGGAAGTTCTCCTGGTTGGTGCGCCTGGTGCAGCACGGCACGTCCTGGGTGGCGCCCCAAGCCGTCGAGCAGATCCCGGTGGACAGCACAGCCAATCAGGTGGCCGGGGGCCAGGTGGTTGCTCTGGATAAGCAGAGTATGCGGCCCAAGGGCGCCGTTTTGGATAGTGGCTACTTCAACCACTTCTTCCTGGCTCTGTGCGTGGCGCTCAAAACGGTGATTGTCTTGGTGCGCATGCGCCACAACTGCGCACTTTATGAGCAGCCAAAGCCCAAACCTGCGAAAAGCAAAGGTGCGCCCCGCAAACACGGCGTCAAGTTCAAGCTCAACAAGCCCGCCCGTGTCCCCGACCGCACCGCCACGTTGTCGTTGGGGCCCCTAACCGTGGTCTTGACCGCTTGGCACGGGCTGCATCTGAAAAAGGTGGCCACCCTGGTGGGGATGGCGCTCCGGGTCGAGTTCCAGAAAGCCGATGGCACGCCGCGCTACCAACGACCGCTATGGTTGTTCTGGACTGGCCCGCTCACGGTCGCCCTCGGCGACATCTGCCTGATGTACCTGTGGCGTTTCGCAATCGAGCACGCCTTCCGGTTTATGAAGCAGCACCTGGGGCTCAACGCCAACTGCTCCACGCAAGCCACGAGCATCCACTTCTGGATGCAGGTGTGTGCCCTGGCTTATTGGCAGTTGCTGCTCATGCGCCACGACGTCGCTGACCTGCGGCCCGCCTGGCACGCCCGTACGGTGCGCAGCGAAACGCAACCTTTGACCCCCGGCCAAGTGCAACGCGGGGCGCTGCGCTTTTTGCTCAAGCTGGGCAGTCCGGCCGCGACGCCCAGACCGGCCGGAAAAGGGCGGGGGCGCCCCAAAGGGTACCGTCCCGCACGGCGCGCGCGCTATCCAGTGGTGCGCAAGACCCCAAAACCGGCGCCCAAGGCCCAAACAGCACCACCAGCGGCTCCTAAACCGGCAACACAGCCACTTTAAGGGCCGCTAAACATCGTCCGCAGGTTGGCAACATGCGCCGCAACGCCGAGCGCAGACTGCCGCCTGCCTGCAACTACTCTAAACTAGAGTACCTTGGCGAAGGTATTGTAATGCCAAAGTCGAGATAATTACTCGATAAGTTGGAATGTCATCTTCACCGCGCCGAACTGGACCGAATCGCCGTCTTGAAGCGACACCGGTGCTCCCTTGGCCACCTGTTTGCCATTGACGAAGGTCGGGTTGTTGGCCATGGGATCAGGCTCCAGAAGCCAACGGCCGTCGGCAAACCGGACGCGCGCGTGGCGGCGGGAGACGGTTGTGCCGCCGGCCTCGCGCGTCAGGTCTACCTCAGGAACAGCGCCGGTGCGCTCATCCGGCCGCCCCACCAGCGCGACAGGTCCCAGCACACCGTACTCGTGTCCGGCAGGTCCAATCAGCCTGGCCCGCTGCGGCCGGCCGGGCAACTGGGGCAGCGGCGTCGGCTTGCCGGCGGCGCCGGCGGTCCCCACATACGGTTGCGTGGCAATTGACGCACGGGGTGGGCTCAACACGTCAATGGCGGCAATCAACTCGGTCGGCAAGAAACGCTCGGCGGGCTTCTTGGCCAGGCAGCGCGCCACCAGTGCGTCTATGGCGGGCGGCACGGCTTCCTGCTTTTCGCTCACCTTGGGGATCGGCGCGCGCAAATGCTTCATCATCACGCCGATCGGACTGTCGCCGGAATAGAGGATGTCGCCGGTCAGCATTTCGTACAACGTTGCACCCAGCGAATAGATGTCGGCCCGGATGTCCACCGTCAGGCCATCGGCTTGCTCGGGCGAGATGTAATTCGGAGTTCCCAGTACGCCCGTCGAAGAGGTGCCCGTATGCATCAAGCTGCGCGCGATGCCGAAGTCGGTCAGCTTGGCGCAGCCGGCATAGTCCACCAGGATATTCGCTGGCTTGACGTCCCGATGGACGATCTGGCGCGCTTCGGCCTGTTGCAGTGCGCTAGCGATCTGGCGGGCGATATCCAGGCCTTCCTCGATGGGCAGTGACCCTCGCATTTTGATGATCTTCGCCAGCGACCACCCTTGCACGAACTCCAACACGATGTAGTGCATGTCTGGCTCGGTGCCGCAGTCCCAGACCTGCACCACATGTTCCGAACGGATTTGCTGCATCAGGCGCGCTTCCCGCTCGAAACAACCCAGAAATTTTCCGTCGGCCAACAGGTGCGGGTGGATGATTTTGACCGCCACGATCCGGTTGGTGTTTACATCGCGTCCGACGTAAACGCTGGCAACTGCGCCGTCGCCGACGTGGTCGTATATTTGATACCGGCCCTTGATGATCTTGCCGATCACGTCCATATCAGGCTCCATGTTCTGCTGTGGGTTGCGGGGCCGGCGTCAACTGGCTGACGATTTGCTGCAGCGCCTTGACGACCGGCATTTTGTCGCCGTCTTGAGCCAGGGGTAGGCCGCGATCCACTCGCGGCTGGACAAACCCCGGATCGTCCGGGATTTCAGCGGCCACCACATAGTCGTTGAAGAGGGTGTGAAACTCAGTGGGCTTGATCTCGTCCTTCTTGCGGATGCGGTTGAGCACCAGGTTGATCTGGGCGGGCGCCAGGCCGAGACCCTGGCAGACCTCCAACATGCTGCGCGTGCGCCGGATCGAGAGCACATCGGGTGTGCATACGATCAGAACCTTGTCCGCAAAGTCGAGCGCCGAAAGCTCGTAGTCGCTCAGATCGCCCGGCGCGTCTACCACGACCCAGTTGTAGTAAGCCCGCATAGCGACGAGCATCTTGCGTACCATGTCCGGCTCTACCATATCGGCCTGATGCAACTCCGGCGGCGCCAGCAGAGCGCGCAAACCCGACTTGTGCGTGATCATGGCGCTGCCGACGGCATCGGGCGTCAACTCGTCTATGACCGGCAGCAGGTCGAGCACCGACGCGGTCGGCTCCATGTCCAGGAGCACGCGCTGGTCGCCATAGTGGAAATCCAGGTCGAAGAGCACGACCGTTTGATCGGCGTGGGCCTGGGCCAGCATGGTCCCCAGGTTGGCAGCGATGACGCTGGCGCCGCTGCCCCCCTTGGCGCCGGTCACGACGATCACCTTGCCCATGTCGCCGGCGCCCTCTTTTCGCGCCCGGCGCGGCTGCCGGCGGCCTCTTTCCTGGAGCACCGCTTGCTGGATACTGGTAATCAAGTGGTCGAGCAGCGGTGGCAACGACAAAACGTCGCGCGCACCAGCCAGCATCGCCTGGCGCAGATACTGTACGTTTTCTTGTTGGGCGGGCGGCGTCAGTACGATCACCGCGGTGCCGGGGAGCGATTGATAGACGCTCCGGCAGACTTCGGTGACCGGCACGTCCGCCTTATCGTCCACGAACAGGATCACGTGCGGCTGGAAGTCGCGCCCCATCTGCATCGTCTGCCGCGTTTGCGCCTGGGCAATCACCTCGATCGGCACAAACGTCTGGCCGAGCAGTACAGTCAGCTCTTGGGCACGCTCACGAGAGTCCGAAGCAATCACCAGCCGGATCGTCTCATCGCGAGAAGCTGTGGAAGCGGGCATGATCTCCTCCTATTGGAAGCTGCCGATGGTAACCGGGGCTGATGGCGGCACTTCCTTCTCGTCAAGGCGGCGGATCATCAGGCGGATCTCCTTGCCAAAATTCCCCATCCAGGTTAGTTTGAGCGCCTGGTCGGCCGTGAGGGCCAGCGTCACCGTTGAGTCGCTCATCAGATCACCCGTGGCGGAGAAACGCGCGGGAGGGATATCCTCGACGGGCAGTTGTTGCTGCGCTGTGCTGCTGGATCCAGTCGGCGCGACGGCCGTCGTCGAACTGCTCTGCGAGCTTTTAGGCGACAGCACGCTCACCCCGAGCACTTCGACATCCTGGAACAGCAGTTCCGTCTTCTGCGCCTGGGTGCCAAAGCCGGCCTCCTGGTAAGACACGATGACGTCCACGCGGTTGCCCGCTCGGACCGTACCGCCCACGCCCGAGATGCGGTTGACGCCCACGCTGACCGCGCGCATCCCCGGCTTCAGCCCGGCGTTGCGGTCCAGGAAGCTGCGCTGGAGAATGTCGCCCGGCTGAAGATCTACCAGGGCCACAGTATCCCGCAGCACGTCAGCGGGGTCCAAAATGTAGTTGCTGCTCAGCAGCGACTTGGGAATGGGCTTCAGTTCCAGCAGATCCGCCCGCAGCAACGTGCGCGCCGGAATCGCTCGCTTGACGACAACGACGTTCACGCGCTCCTTGACCTGCTTCTCGATATCGTTGAGATAGGCCACCACGATCAAGCCGGTCAACAAGGCGAGCACCCCGGCAATCACCAGGAATGAGATTCCCCGTCGGCGACTGGTTTCCATGATCATGCCTCCTTACTACTTGAAGATGCGATCCATGCGGACCGCGAAGCGCTCGATCTGTTCGAGAACCTGGAGCACGGGATGGACAATGATGGCGAGATAGTTTCCGCGCACGTAAGGGGTCATGTCCAGGCCGCCGGCGTAGACTTTGATCTGCTTGCCGCCAAGCACATCGGGCAGTCGGTTGGCGAGGGCCTGCGCCAATGCCTCATAACCCACGTGGACGATCATCGCGTCGCACGGATGGGCCAGATCTCCGAACATGTCGTTCCGCCGGAGCAGGCTCGTGCCCAGATTGCGCTCCTGCGCCAGGAGTTTCAGCCGCGCCGAAGCGGGATCCACTGCGAAGAGCGCCTCGACGCCGGGGAGCAACGCCTTGAAGCGATAGCGCCGGTCGGTGACACCGGCGCGCTCCAACAATTCCCCCGCGCCCTGGGCCAGGATGACCGTTCTTAGCCCCTCGTCACGGATGCGCTCCAACATCAGGCGGACAGCCCGGCGGCTGTCACCGCGCTCGGCCGCCTGCGCTGCGATCTCCACCAGGAAGGCCAGCCCCAGCCCGATTGTTGGCGCCTCGAACAGGGTGACCTGGTCGCGTTGGGGCAGCAGGTTGCGGGCCAGTCTGGCCGGTTTGACGAACTCGCCCAACTCCGGCGCCCCGTGGATCGAGATGATGGCCGCCTGCCGCAATTGCCGGTACGCCTGCAAGAAATCACCATAGGCCGGCGGGCGAATTTTTGCTCCAGCCGGCCGCTTGATCTGCCCCGCCAACTGGGCGATCGGCAAGTCGGCGTTGCTGACGAGCGTCTTACCGCCCACCGTGACGCCACAAGGAACGACCGTGATATTGAAGCGCGCGATGGACCCCGGCCGCACAGCGACGCTGCCGTCGGTAACGATGCGTACTGGCTTGTCCGTAACCACGTTTCACCTCGATTGACTGTTTGACAAGCACGGCCCCTTTGCTTATGATACGAGCGTGATGTTCAGCAACGCCAAACAGGCTCCCAGCGCCATGAACGGGCCGAAGGCCAGGGCACTCTTGAAGGTCAACTTGCCGAGGACGACCCCCACCAGACCCACGATGGCGGCGCCGGCAAAGGCGATCAGGGCGGCCCAGAACAGGGCGGGGGTGAAGCCCAGGATCAGGCCGATGAAGATCGCCAGCTTCACATCTCCGATGCCGGCCCGTTGTGCGCCGTAGACGATCACCGGCACGAGCATCACCGCCGCGGCGACGATTGCGCCCAGGAGCGCCGAGCGCCAGCCGTCCGGCGCAGCCCACATGGCACCCAATGCAAACAGGATGGCCGGGTAGGAGACCACATTCGGCACGCGACGCTCCCGAATGTCGTAGTAGGCCACCACGACCAGCGCGGCGACGTAAATCAGATACAGCGCCTGCCGCGGCAAGAGGCGAGCGAGCAGGTAGCCCCCGGCGATCAAGCCGAGCATAAAGGCCACTCTGACCAACGGTCGGCCAGCCCCGGGCAACGTGGTCGGGGGGAGTGCGGGTGGGATCGGAGCAGAGCTATTGTCCACTCGGAATCGCTCCTTGAGGCGCTTCGATGTGGATGGTCGGGTCGTCGTAATCGAAGTAGCGAGTCGTCAGATCCCAACCGAGCATCAGGCCGCTCTGCGGAGTGTACAGCCGCATACGATATTCAATCCGATAACGTCGTTCGTCGGTACCGACCCAGAGATAGCCGTCTTGCTGGGTCTCCATTTTGGGAATCGCCTCCGACGACGTGTCTGGTGGGAGATTCGCGATGGATAATTGGCCTGATGCTATTTCGAAATGATATTTATAAGCCGACACCGGTACATCAGGCAACTGCTCGGCGCCGACGTAAGTGAGACGCACGGATGAATCCAGGAAATCCACCGGGTTTTGGAAAAACCGCTGTTGCATGCTGGCCTGAGCGCCTGTCCCCTTCTGCCACTGCCGGTTGGCGTAGGTGTACGAAACGCCATCTACGACGCGTGTCTCTAGTTGTGAAAACTGCGTGTCACCGGCCTGGTCGTTGGTCGTCATGATCTGACGAGAATTGCCATGATCCGCCTCACCATCTATGCGGAAGGAGATCGGGTTGACTTTGCTGGATGCCACTGCCATGCTGTACGTGCCCCATGTGGTGAAGCGGTAGCTGACGCCTGTGGCATCCCTTTGCAGCATTTCTCTGACGAGGGTCTTGGCTTTGGCCGCCGTAGTCGGATCCGGCGTGGGCGTCTCTGTACCAGATATTTCTGGCGATGGGGTTGCCGTGCCGAATCGCGACAGATACTGGGAGGAAGTAGCCTGAGGAGCGGCATCCGCTTCGGTCGGCCTGGGCATCATCGTCGCTGCTACCGGCTGCGGCGCCGGCTCTTCCATCAAATTGTTAAACGCTGGGACAACTCCAAACATCACAATAATGAGCGCCAATCCCATAAACATAACTATCAAAAGCAGTCCTGCAAGTGTAGAGCTTCTCATGGATCGCCGACCTCTCGAGTGAAAATCATGTCACAGACCCTTGTTATCCAAGTTGAAAGTCTCTCACGGACTTTCCGCCGGGTCCAGGCGGTAGTAGATCTGACCTTCCAGGTGTCGCAGGGCGAAATCTTCGGCTTGCTCGGTCCGAACGGCGCCGGGAAGACCACCACCCTCCGCATGTTGGCCTGCCTGCTACGGCCGACCGCGGGCCACGCGTGGGTCAACGGCTGTCAAATCGGCGTACACGACGCACAGATCAGGCATCAAGTGGGCATCCTGCCCGAAGCACCCGGTCTCTATGGCAAGCTCACGGCCTACGAAAACCTGAACGTACACGCCCGGCTTCACAAGGTCGCCAAGGCCGCTGAGCAGATCGAATTCCACCTGCGACTGGTGGGCCTTTGGGATCGTCGCGACGAGTTCGTAGATCGCTTCTCGCGCGGGATGCGCCAGAAGGTCGCCATCGCGCGGGCGCTGCTGCACGACCCCCAGGTGTTGCTTCTGGACGAGCCGACCGCGGCCCTCGACCCGCAAGCGGCGCGCACGATACGGGAATACCTGCTCGAGCTACGCCGCCAGGGGCGCACCATCCTGTTGTGCACTCACAACCTTGACGAAGCCGAGCGCCTCTGCGACCGGGTCGGCATCCTGCGCACGCGGCTCCTGGCACTCGACACGCCCGAACGCCTGCGGGATCGCCTGTTCGGGCCGCAGACGATCCTCCATCTACGCAATGCCGACGCATCCCTGGTCGAAAACATCGCTCGCCTTGACTTCGTCCACCACGTAAGCCTGGAAGATGACCGGATCACAGTGACGCTGGACAGCCCGGCGCAACAGAATTACCGGCTCATCGAGCACGTTATCGCAGGCGGCGGCCAACTTACTTACGTCACGCGTTCCGCACACACCCTCGAAGAGGCTTATCTCCGGCTCGTCCAGGGCCAAGGAGCCGTTCCATGAACACACTGACGATCGTTTACAAGGAATGGAAAGAGATGCTCCGCAGTCGCCTGGTCGTCTTCAACATCGCCCTGATCCCCGGCATCTTCGTGAGCTTGCCGCTCATCCTGGCCCTGCTGCTGATGCGGGAAGATGCGGTCAACACCAGCCTGGCCAGTGGCCAAGCCGTCCACTTCGGCAACGTGCTTCTCACCTCGGCCGAAGAAATCCGGGTCTACCTGCTGCACCAGTCGCTCTTCATGTTCCTGATGGTACCGATCTTCCTGCCGCTCGGCATGGCAATCTACGGTATTCTCAACGAGAAGGAACACAACACCCTGGAGCCGCTGCTGGCGACCCCGGTCACGGTCGGCGAGCTGATGCTCGGCAAGAGTCTCTCGATCGTCGGGCCGACCGTCGCGGCGACGTGGCTGGCCTTTGGCTTCTTCGCGGTCTGCCTCACCCGGCTGACCACGCCGGCCGTTTTCGTGGCCATCATGCGGCCGATGACTTTGATTGCCATCGCGCTGCTGCCGCCGCTCCTGGCCCAACTGACCGTCAGCCTGGGCCTGATCATCTCCAGCCGGGTCAACGACATTCGCGCGGCCGGCCAGATCGGCGGCATCATCGTGCTCCCCGTCGTCGGTCTGACGGTAATGCAGTTAGCCAGCCGCATCGTCTACGATTTGACCGCCTTCTTCCTGGGCGCCGTCGGCCTGTTGATCCTGGACTGTGTGTTGTTCGGGATCCTCCTGCGGGCCTTCCAGCGCGACACCGTGCTCACCCGTTGGCAATCGTAGTAAGGCAAATTGGCAATTTGCCCTACAAGCCGGTTTGCCCTACAGCCTACTTCTGGTAGGGGTCTTCGTCCGGCAGGTTCGTCCCCCACTGGCGCATGAACTGATCCAGCGGCATCGGCTCGTAGCGGCGAATCCGGTAGGGCCGGCCGCTTTCCCAATCGGCGATGAGGGTGACGCCTTGTCTGGCCCAGATAAAGGCGCGCGCCCCGCGTGCGAACCGACTGTAGGCGACCTTCTCCGGCGCGCCGTAACGTCGCCCCAACTCGTTGGCTGTCGCCCCGTGCGCATCCAGGCCGATGTCGGCCATAACCAGGACGCGGTTCTGGATCGCAAAGAGGTTTGGCAGCAGCGGATTGCCGGACGGATAGCGCAACCATTCGAGGCCATCCTTCAGCTCGATCTCGGCCGGCTTGCCCAGCAGCGTTTCCAGATCGGTCTGCGTTGTCCGGCCTGGGTTGAGGATTTGCCAGTCCACCGCGCGCGGCGCCTCCTGACTGGAGCGCCGGGAGACAAGGATGGCGAACAGAGCGAAGGCGACCGCCAGGATCGCCAGCAGGTTCGTTGCAAAGCCAGATCGGCGTGACGTCATAGCAGGCCCACCTCGCGCGTAGAAGGAGGGATCGAAGACCCCGGTGTAGAGATACTTACAGTCCTGCGCCGTGACCGCCGATGAACCGAGCGCACACAACTCAGCTCTCAGCATCATCTGTTCGAGAGGATCAACGCCGTGTTGGGTCCCCGCTTGAGGTGCGATCTGCTCCCAGTCGCCCGTATACACGTTGTAGCGCCAACCCATCATCAAGGCCGAGTCCTGGACGAGCGGGTTGTCGTAGCGATTCGAGTAGGCGCCCAGCAACTCGGACGACGCGTCCAGGTCCACGTATGAGGATGAGTCCCCCACCGTGATGCCGAACGACCGCAAGACCACCCGCCCCCGGCCGACCACGTAGGAAAACAGCGATTGGCGCTGCCCCGTGACGGCAGCCGGCTCCTGGGGAACGCTGCCGGTCGGCTGGCTCGCCGCCGATTGCGCCGGCTGGCTGCAGGCCTGGCTGCCGTCCCAACCTGTGACCCAGCACGAAATCTGCCCCACCATCCGGCCGCCGATTGACCGGCCGCCGATCTGGATCGTACTGCCGGCGACCAGGAGTGTAATGCAGAAGATCGCGACCAGCGTCAGCCATTCGATGTTTTGGACGCCGGCTTCATCGTGCCACGGTAGGGACTTGTAGATGCGATTCATCTTCCCGAAGAACTCTCAGTGCCAGACATCAATCTGCCGATCGAAACTGTTCGCAATCGAATCGCCGATCAAGCCGGTGCTATTCTGAACGGTTAAGACGATGATGCCCAGCATGGTCAACACCACCGCGGCCAGGGCGATGTACTCGACCACGGTGACGCCGTTCTCGCGGGAGAATGCCGCGCGCAGATGGATAATGCGGAGCCATAGGATCTCAGAAACCCGATTCATCATAGCCTCTGCTGCTATTCAACCAGACGAACTTTCCATTTGAAATCATAACTTGGTACAACGCTCGGCCAGATACACCAGTAGCCTATACAACACCAAATGAAACAGAGATCGCTGCCCTGGGTGTAACGATCCATGTAGGCCTCGGCGCGGGCGCGTGCCGGGACGTAAAAGTCGTTGCGGCCGTAGAGACTGCCATAGATCATCGGCGCGCGGCGCTGGACTTCGACGTCAACGCTGACCGGCGGGACTGGCACCCATTCGACAGTATGCACCCGCGGAGCTTCATACCAGGAAAACGTGCTGGCGGAGTAATCAATCACCTCCGTACCGTTGCGCTCCGCATAGTCGTCGGCCGCGCCATCGCCGATGCTATCGTGGTTGCCATCTACCAGCACGTAAGAACCCACGTAGGTGCCGACACTGCACATCTTACTCCACGTCCAGTTCCAGTTGCACAACTGACCGAAGCAGCAGAGCTGACCAGCCACCACTCCGCGCCAGTCGTCTCCATAGGGCCAGTCAATCGAGAAGTGGTCGGCGTATTCGATGGCCGCGGCCAACGCGGCCGCATCGGCGCCCGTTTGCGTCACCCGCCGCGTATAGTGAAGGCTGGCGTAGTCCAAAAAGACAGGAACCATCATGAACAGGCCGACCGCCACGATCATCACGACGATCATGCTGGCGCCATCCTCGCGGTTGAGCAGTGCGCCGATTCGCCTTCGCATGGAGCCTTCCTTTCGCACTCAAAAGCAGGTGAAGATGAACGGGATCCACGACCCGTTGTTGAACTTGATGGCATCCACGTCTTCGCAGGTAGACCAGCCCACCGAGCGCGTCTGGATGCGCGGCAGACCCCACCGCCGCCAGATTTCGCCGCTTTGGGGCAGCACCGTGGGCAGGTCCATGCGCACGCGGATCGTCACCGGCTGGCCACCCCAGAGACAGGGAATCGGGATCGGGTAGTAGTCCCATTCAGCGTTGTAGCCCTCGCGCGTCCGGCGCACCGCGTCGCCGATGTCCTCGCACACCGACGCGGCGCGCGCGCCCTCACGCGCCGCGTTGGCTGTGATCATCTGGGTGTGGCCGAAGACCATGAACTGCCAGATGATGAGTCCCACCACCATGATGAGGCCGGTGATCACGACGAATTCGACGACTTCGAGACCGGCATCAGATGCTTTCGCCTGTTGCATGGCTCACAGTCCTGGATCAAAGACCGCTAGATAACAGGGGCAGAAACATGGTTCGCGTTTCGTTCTCCAGGGGCACAACTTCATCCAAAGTACCGTCGCTCCCATGATCCACATAGAGCGTCATGGAGCCTGTGCCCGGCCACATCGAATACGCCACGTAGTGAGTGTCCGCCGAGACGATATGGATGCCGGAATGCAGAAAGCCCTGGCGGCCCGCCGCACTGGTACGCGCGATCACCAGATCGTATTCACTGCCGCCGCTGCGGCCATTGTTGAATACGAGTTGCCCTCTGGATGCGTCAGCCTTCAGCACTGCGGCCTGCCCCGCGCCAACCGCAGTCCCTTGTATCTCAAATTCGATAGCCTCCGCGCCTCCTCCCCAAGTCATCGCCAGAGAGACCTTCTGATCGGCCGCGGACTGATACGATATCCCGGTGCCATCCTGCGTCACAGTCAGATAATCTTGCGAGCCTGACCCCACAGCCACGCCATTGACGGATACCGCGTAGCCTGGCCCGAATTGCGTCACATTCGCCAATCCGCTCCCGCTGACTGTCTGCCCATCGAGCGAGATCGTGTAAGGGCCATCGAGAGGAAGCTGATAGATCGGCTCGCTGGCAACCCCCATCCCGCCTGGCAGCACAGAGCCAATCGCGCCGGGGATTTCGTTCACGAACTGGTCAGCGACGTAGCCGATGCGGCGACCCTCCGCGTCGGTGATCAACAGGTGACCCGGGCCGCCCAACCAAACTTCGACGCTCGCGCCATTATTATCGAGGGCGTTGGTATGCTGCCAAAGGCACCAGGGACAGACCGGCGATACGGCATAATACGAGATCGGGATGGCGCCAAGTGAGTGGGAGCTTGCGTTGCCGCTCCAGGTCGCCCCGCCCAGGTCATAGCTCCACGTATTGGCAGCCGTATCCACGACCACGTGACGATTCGCGTCGTCCGGGTGATTGTTGTCGTAGACTTTCACCCAGAAAACGCCGTTACCCTGGTGTTCCACGGCATAGGGCGTAATCGAATGCCCGCCGCCTTGACCATAGATGATCAGCGAGGTGGGGTTAGGCGCGCCGTTCGACATCGCCAGACATAACTGATCAAGCACCTGATGGGGGGTACTCTGGAGCGCCTGATCTCGCGCAGCGCTTACGGGCTTGGGCACCTGCAGCACCCAATAGTAGGAGATGTGATGTCGCGCGCTGGCAAACGTCAGATCGTGAGTTGTGCTTGCCCCCGATTGAAAGGTCGCCACGCTGTCCAGTCCTTTGAAGAATCGTAGGCTCGTCGTGGTGAAGCCGTCGCAGTGTCCGCCGTTCATCTGCGAAGTCACCCAGGAATACCACAGCGAGGCCAGTGGGTTCATGAAGGACTTTCCGAAAATCTGGAGATACACCGCACTTTTCCCGAACATCCGCACCAGATCCTCAGTCCGGAAATCGGTGACACCATCAGGGGACTTGCCCCAATTCTCAAAGCTATAGCCATTGGGGTTCGGTCGGAAGCCCATGTCCACCGCGCAGACGGTTGGAGTTGGAGTGATAAACGGTGTCACCGTGTTCATCGGCGTGTTGGTCGGCATCGGCGTGTTCGTCGGCATCGGCGTGTTCGTCTTGATCGGCGTGTTCGTCCTCATCGGCGTGTTGGTGAGGATGCGCGTTGGCGTCGGGATCGGGGTTGGCCACGGGATGTCGCTGGAATCACGCGCGCTCGACGAACCTGCAAAAGCCGCCGGTTGAGCCGCGTTTGTCAGATAATCCATCTGGCTACGCAGGACAATTGGGAGATACATCCCCAGCCGTTCAAAGTCGAGATAGCTATAACCGGCCGTTGTGTAAGTTTGAGCAGCAGAAACTGCTTGTTCTGGATCAGCAGCATGGTAGGCCAGGAGGTCGTGCATCTCAAACGGGCCATCTCTGCCGTTAAGCAGAATCCGCTGACCGGTGAAAGATAGAGTGATCGTCTGGGCGTTAGCCGCGCTCAACTCCGCGCTGCTTTCTGCCCACTCGATCGTCCGTCCCGTGCTGTCAACCAGGCGCGCGCCGGCGCCGATGACGCCTGCTTCGCCTACGTTGATACCGACGTCTACGTCCAGGTAGTCGTAGAGGCCATCGCCGTCAACGTCACGGCCGCGGTCGTGCAAATCGCCCGTCAAAGATACGAGTTGCGGCGCGAAATCCGCAAAACTATAGGCCTGGGTAGTATGCGCGACCTGCTGGTAGTCAACAAGCGTCCCTCCCGCATCCGTGAGAGCAACAGACGTCACCTGGTATGGGCCGTTCACCTGCATGGCATTGATCGCGGTACCTGGGAAGTCCACGCCTATCTGATTGGCGCCCACCGTCAGGCTGAGATCTTGAGCTGCCTGGGCAATCGGCGCTCCCTCTTGCGTGCTCAAAGTGGCCAGGAGCCGGTAGGTGCCGGCTTGAGTCGCGTCCACTCGAAACTCGACGCGCAGAGCGTCGAAGTCGCCATCCGCATCGCTGTCTACGCCATGATCGGTGTAGCTGGCAGCATCAATCGCGGTCCCCGTGTGTTGAAACTGCGAGTAGGGATAGAAGGCTGTCGTATGCGCGTCGTAACGAAAGTCTATCCGATGACCGGACGCGTCCTCGATGCGCACAGCCCGCAGATGGTACGGGCCATCCTGTCGCGCCTGGAAGATCAGCCGACCATCGAAGTCCAGATGCACGGTCTGTCTCCCCGCAGAGAGTGTAACCGTGGCCCTGGCGACAGCGATGGGGTCGGCACCGAGAAGCTCACCGACTACCGCGTAAGTGCCGGCACGGTTGGCGTCGAGGGTGACAGCGATCCGCAACAGATCGTACAGGCCATCTCCGCTCGTGTCCACGCCTGCATCGCTATAGCTTCCTGCCAATGCAACATCCGGGACGGCAAAGTCCGTGTAGCGATACGCGGCCGTCACGTACGCATCGTCACTCGCGTCAGCCAGCATCTCAGCGTCGCTCACGCGCAACTCCACCCGTGAGACGTTGTATAGCCCATCGAGACCCGCGTTTCTGATCGCCAACCCGCTGAAGGACAGCTCGACCGTATGAACGCCTGGGCTGAGGGTTTGCTGTTTGTTAGCCCAGGTGATCTGGCTTCCCGTCCCATCTTCCAGCCAGGCCACCACATTATACAGCTCCGTTTCGGTAATCTGGACACCTACGGACAGTCTCAAGCTATCGAACCGACCGTCGCCGTCGGCGTCCACGCCCGAATCCGAGTAGCTGCCCGTCAACCGTGCTATCTCGTCAGCCCACGAGATGGGTGTGATAGACGAAGCCCTGGGCACGGCTCGGCCGCTCGGCGCGCCAGACTCGAGCATGAGCGCGCCTGCCTGGGCGATGATCGCGAAGGGGGGAACGCTTTGCTTGCCGGGGTTGGCCCAGTCGTTGCTGGCGGTCCCGGTCCGTCCGTTGCTGTAGGTCATCACGGCCCACTCGTTGTCGCCGTAGTACTTGTACGTTGCCTTCTTGTAGGTCGCCAGGTTGCAACTGTCAACCGTGGTAGTGGCGGTGCGTGTCGTGGAGATCTCGTAGTCATCAGGCAGGCTGTCGTTGTAATCAGAATTCGGCTTCCCGCGGTCCGAATCCGTCTTGCCGGCCCAGCTCCCGCCAGCATCCCAGTTGTGATAGATCCACTTGTGCCGGCCTTCGTGCTCCACCACTTCGGTCGCGCAGTCAATGCCCTGGGCGCCGCCGAAGCTGCCGCCCGGGCAAATCGTCGTTGCCGGAACATTGATCCCGCCGGGATAATGCGTCTCCGACGCGGCGCCTCCGATGCGGATCTTGTCGTCCGAAGAACTCCAACTTCCCCAGGTGCTGCTCCCAAGGGTCGGATCGTACAGCACGTCGCTGGCCTTCAAGCCTGGAACCGCGCCATCATCACCCCAGTACTCGAACCAGTTGGGATTTCCGTCTCCATCGTCGTCATTACTCTTGTTGAAGAAGACCTTGTAGGTGTAGCTCTTCCAGGTCTGACCGGTCTGGCCGGTAGCTGTCTTCCGGTAGGACACTGTGAGGGTCACGTTTTTCGACCCATACGTGGCGACGGCAGGCCCATCTCCCGTCAAGGGTGTGTACTCGTAAAGACAGCCGTTTCCTACTGCGCCTTGCCCTGGCGTGAGATTGCCCGTCCAACTACACGCGGTCAACTCGTATCCGGCTGGCACATCAATGACTGCCTGCAACCGTACCACACTCCCCGTCTGCGGGTTGTTCCCAGCCGTGCCAACTCCCTGAGCCGTAATGCTCCTGATCTGCGGCGCTCCGGGTGTCGGGGTGATGATCCGCGTTGGCGTCTTGTTCGGCGTTGGCGATTTCATTGGCGTGTTCGTCTTATTTGGTGTGTTCGTCTTGATTGGCGTGTTCGTCTTGTTTGGTGTGTTGGTCTTGTTTGGTGTGTTGGTCTTGATCGGCGTATTGGTCTTGATTGGAGTGTTCGTGATGACCGGTGTGTTGGTCTTGATCGGCGTATTCGTCTTGATCGGCGTGTTCGTCCGAAACGGCGTATTGGTAGGGATCGGCGTGTTGGTTGGGATCGGTGTAGGCCATGGTTCGGAGAGGCGTTCGTCCGCTGGGCGCGTCGCGTCGGCGCCAGGCTGTTGCTGGCTCGCAGCAGCGAACGCGCCGCTGCCTGCCGCCAGGCCGATCAACAGCACTCCGGCTGCAAAGACGCCGAAAATGAGCAAAAGGCGATAGCGTATCATCTTGCAAACCTCCCTCGTAGCGCCTGACACCTGGCGCCAACGTCCTATTCCGGCTCGCACCGGAAGGTTGCTTGCGTGTCAAACCAGATCCAACCGAAGCCGATGCGCCGCCAGGCGTCGCTGGCGGTCGGCAGAAACACCGTGCGCGTGAACAAGGTCACCTTGGCCTTCACCGGGTCGCCGGAGCCTCCGCACGACTCGCAAGAGGGCAGCGTGTAGAAGTTCTGCGGGAAGACCGACTCCTCGATGGCTAACCAACAACTGCGGTGTGCGGCCGCGGAACGCGCGCCATGCCGAGCCGCGTCCGCGACCACGATCATCTGGTGGCCGATGATCATGAACTGCCAGATGATCAGCCCCATCATCAGGAGCAGCAGGAACATGCCGATGCCCTCGACGACTTCCACGCCGCGCTCGTCGGCCGCGCAGCGCCCGAGAGCGTTGATGCTGCGCCTGGCCCGGCCGGCCCAGAGTAAGAGGCGGGTCATGTCGCTCCCCAGACATCAAGAGATTATCCGCTGCCGCCGCAGCATCACGTCAGCAGAGGGGCGGCCAACCAGCCGCCCCTGCTGACCCGCGGGCGGAGCTTCAGAACAGAGACAACAGCGAGAGTGGGATTTAGGACACTTTCAGTGCTCTGCCCGGCTCAGCTTGGAGCCCAGAGGCCAAGCCAGGATAAGATTTGGTCGACGATCAGTTGGCCGATAGGCTGCCCGCCGACCTTCAACATGCTGCCGACGACGACGAGCATGACCAGGATGATAGCGGCCAACGCGATCCATTCGACGTTCTCGATGCCATCCTCACGCCGGAGGGGGCGCAGGGCCGCCGCAAACAACTGCCACATCATATTGGATCCTCCTCTTGGGTTATTCGGCAAGCCCCCACGGTCGCGGGACGCTTGCGATGGTGTGATCGGGGCCGATTTGAGACCACTCCCGCTGCATTCTTATGAGAACCGCCGTCCGCCTGCCCCTGCAGCGAGCGACGATAGCCACCGTTACCGGCCAAACAGGTTGGTGAACTGCCCTACCATGTTGTAGATCATCACCGCCAAAAAGATGCACATGACCGCCGGCGCGATCAGGATCGTCGTGATCAGCGCGATCTTGGGCGACGCTTTGGCGCCCTCCTCCCGCGCCCGCTGAATGCGTCGCGTGCGCATATCGGCTGCCTGCTCTTCCAGCGTCTGCGCAATGGGCACGCCCAGTTGTTGCGCCTGAACCAAGGCGCCAATCAAGATACGCAGCTCATTGGAGTTCGTGCGCTCCAGCAGCCGGTTGAAGCACTCCGCGCGCGGCACGCCGATCTTCAGCTCATGCAGGAACCGGCCCAGCTCCTCGCTCAGCGGTCCCGTCGTGCGCTCGACGATTTGCCAGAGCGCCGAGTCGAAGCCCAGGCCGGCCTGCACGCAGATCGTGAGGACGTCCAGGGCGTCGGGCACGGCCTGGTTGACCTTGCGCTGCCGTTCGGAGGCCCGGGCATCCACCCAGATCAGCGGCAGACCGAGGCCGAACACCACCCCAAAGAGGGTCAGGAACGGCCCCGTGTTGACGATCGCGGGCAGCAAGAGGAAGGCCCCGGCCAGGCACAAGATCCATTGCAGGCCCAGCAGCTCTTCGCTCGTCAAAATTCCCCCTGGATAGCCCGCCCACGCCAGTCGCCGATCCCACTCGCCCGGCTGGACGAAACGCTTGAGCGGCCGCGTGGCTCGGCCCAGGCGCTGCGCATAAGGCCGCAACCGGCGCTGGTAGTAGCTGGGCTTGCCCGCGACGAGGCCCGGACCGCTGGCGCCCGTGTACGTTACGATCCGCTGCTGCAGCCGGGAGGGCGTGCGCACGTACACGTAGCCGGTGACCAACAAAAACACCGTCGCGAAGGCCGTGATGAAAGCTACGACCACCATAAGGACGCTCCGTGAAAGATTGTCACACCTGCACCCTGGAGACCCGGCTGATCAAAGTGAAGCCCAGGATCAGCACACCGACGAAGAGGCCCCCGATCACCCAGCCGACAGGGTTGCCCAGAAACTGCCCCACGGCCCCTTCCATCAACTGGTTCAAGATGCCCAACACCGCGAACGGCATCACCACCAGGATCATGCCCGAATAGCGGGCCTCCGCGGTCATGGTACGCACCTCGTCCCGCAACTTGAACCGGGCGGAGATCGCATCAGACATGACGGAAAGGGCATGGGCCAGGTTGCCGCCGGCCACCCGCTGGATCAGGATCGTCGTCACCATCAGGCGCAGTTCTTCGCTCGGCAACCGGTCGAGCATCCCCAGCATGGAGTCATCCAGGCTCTTGCCGAGCCGGATTTCGCGGGCCACCCGGTCGAACTCGCGACTCGCCGGGCGCGCCATGCGCTCGGCCGCCACCTCGAATGCTTGCAGCACCGAGAGACCAGCGCGCAGCGAGTTGCCCATGAGCAGAGCCACCTCCGGCATCTGGGCATCGAACGAGGCGATGTAGTGATCCTGGCGCGATTTCAGATAGGAGCGCACGATCAGAGAAGCGCCCAGGACCGAAGCCACCAGGTCCACGCCTGTGTTCAGCCCCAGGATCCCGCCCAACGCCACGTACAGACCCCCGATGAGCAAGAGGCGCGCAACCCAATAGACAGTCGGTGTAACGTCGAGATCGGCCAGGCGCAAAGCCTCCTGCGTCTTCTTGCCCCACCTGGTGCCCTCCAGCGGCGTGGTGACGTGGCGCCAGTCGCTGGGGCGCTGTGTCTTCACCTCCTCGGCGCCGCCCAGGTTCAACATGCGGCGATTGAAGCGCAGCCGCGCGTAGCTGAACGCGCCGATGTAGAGCAGCGCCAGCGCGGCGGTCAGAATCGTCAAAGCGGCAGCGAAAACGACCAGTGTGCTCATAGATAGTCTCTTATCGCCTACGCCTGAGAATCAAGAAGGCCACCAATCCTCCGACGATCAACAGACCGATTACCGCGATCGCCGGACCTGGTCCACCGAGTTTCGGCAGCTCGTAGCTGAAGGTCACGCGCTCCGGCTTAACGCTGATGCCGCTGTTTGCCGGCTCCAACATCACGTCGAACCGGCGCGGCCCGGTGAACCCCGACTTGGCGCCCTTGATGAGCAAGGTGAAGGCGGTTTCTTCCTTGGGTGGGACGACCAACGTGTTCGGAAAGACTTCGGCGCTCTCGCCCAGCCCCTCGACGCGCACCGTCAGGGCCTCCTCCCGCGGCGAGGCCGATCTGGCCCGCAACTGCACCTTCAAGTTGGACAGATTCGAGAACTTCCCCAGATCGGTCTTGGGCGACGAGACCTCGATGGCCTGGGCTACCTCGTACGAGAAGGTCACGCGCTCGTCGGTCATGGCTGCGGCGTCTCCCGCGCTGAACACCAGCGCAAACGTGCCGCCGCCGGCCGTCGCCAACGTCGTCGTCCCGATGCTGAACTCGATCGTTTTGTTCTCTTTGGCTCCGATGGAGACGGTCGCCGGGACCACCGTCGCATCGCTCAAGTCGGCCACGCGCACCCGCAGCGTCTCGGCTTTCAGGCTGTTGGAGGTGAGCGTCACCTTCACCCGCAGGTCGGCCAGCTCGCTGCGCACGCCGAGATCGCTCGCGACGGCGCGCGCGCTGATTTCAGGCCTGGCAACCACCAGTTCGCGCTCGTCGTAGGTGGAGTAAGGGATCGAGCGGCTACCGACCTGGGCAGTGACGCTGGCCAGAGCGGCCAGGTAGTAACGCCCGGCTTTCGCCGCGTTGATCTGCACCCGGTAGCGATCGCCGCTCTGGACGGCCGGCGCCGAATAGACGTGACCATCCGGTTCGCGCACCTGCACCAGCAGATTGTCGTTCAGCGTCGGCGCGCCGCTGCCGGCTGCCTGGGTGAAAGCGATATCCAACGCCACCGTCCCAGGACTGACCGGGCCGTCCGGCAGCTTCATCTGCACCCGCGGCAACGGCAGCACTTCGATGGCGCGGCGCTTGATGAGACGCAGCGTGTTCGATTTCAGACCCGGAAGCTCAAACTCCAGCGTGTAGTGGCCGGATGCTAGCGGTTTGGACGCGCGGGCGCTGTACACCCCGTCGTCTCGCTCGAAATCGCTGAATTGGCCGTCATCGCGCAGGATCAAAGGCCGCGCATTGGCTTGATCTAGCAGCACGGCCGGCGTCAGGTAGAGTTGGTAGTTGAGATTCTGGCCCTGCTGCTGCGAGACCTGGGCCAGAATCGCCTCGATGCCGGTCAGATACCGCTGGACGCCCATCCGAACGTAGAGCGGCTCCCCCTCCGGGTAGTAACGCTCCGACAACTCGTCCCAGGGTGCGCGGGGGGCGGGCGTCTGCAACTGGATCGCCAGGTTGGAGCGCGCTAGCAGGGCAATCTCGACCTCGGCGGGACTCTTCAGGCGAATGGCCCATTGACCTTCCAACGCCAGGCTCTCACGCGGGATGATGTAGACCTCGTAGCGTGGGTCATCGGCCCAATAAGTGTTCGGCCGCGCGGCCGGATCGGCGAAGTTCTTGCCGTTCGGCGCGGCCAACACCTCCACCTCGGGCTGGTGAGCCATCTTGGGAATGACGATTGCCAGGTTGGTGAGCTGTTGGGCTGCTGTGATCGTGCCGATCTTCTGGAGCGCACCCGGCGTCACCTTCACCCAGTTGACGTAGTGGTTCTCGCGCGTAAGCGCGAAGATTTCGGTGTAGACGCGAATCAGGTCGGCTGGGGTGGCCGCCTTGAACGCAACGCCGTTAGTCGGCGCGGCCACTTTGTCCTGCAGGAACGCGTAGTCAATTTCCTTGCCCAACGCCACCGGAAAGATCCGCCAGTAGTGCTTTCGACGGTAGCGGTCGAGGGCGTCCGTTAGGGCATTGGCGGACTCGCCCGTGGGTAGGCCGTCGGTCAACATGACCACGTATTGCAGGCGGCCCGGCTCCGTCTTTTCCAGGATGTCGTAGGCCAGGTCGAGCGCCTTGCCCATGAACGTATTCTCGCCCGGTGCGTTAGCCAGCGTCTCCAGGTCCTGTTTCATCTGGCGGCGGCCGAAACTCGTGTTATCCATCCAACTCGAAAGCCGAGTCAGCTTGATCTTGACCTCGGTTGTCGTGGGGCCGCCCATGGTCACAACGGCGACCCGGTCGCCATCGCGCGCCAGGTCCACGAACAGCCTGGCGGCCGACACACGCACCGCTTCGGGGTCGTTGCGCTGCATGCTGCCGGAGATATCCACGATCAGAACGACGTCCGCGTTCTCGCCGCTCAGTTGTCCAACGCCGAGTTGCGCGCCGACCGGCCGCGGGGCCGGCAACCAGGCGCCGATCAGGATCAGCAGGAGGCCCACTGTCGCCCAAAGGTGCTTCAGCATTGCAGGTTTCTCGTCAACTGGTCGAGGATGAGCTGGAATTGCTTGGACTGGCTGGTCATGAAACCGGTGTCGCGTGCCCATTTGAGAAATTTGTTCATGATGTCGCCCATGCAGCGCATACAACTCATGCGGTTTTCCTGGACGTTGTTGGCGCTCGTGAGCCAGCGGCTCAGGCGCTCGTTCTCGTTTCGCCACAGGCGGCTGAGGTCTTCCAGGCTGTCGGCCCGATAGTAGAGTCCGCCGGTGTAGTCCGCGACACACTGCAACGTCTCTTGGCCGGTCGCGTCGGCGCCCAGGGCAATGGTGTCCACAGTGAGCGCCAACGGGTCATTCTTCAAGGTCCTGGCCTCAGCGCAGGGATCGCCGCCGCAGGTATCGGTCCCCCGGCTGACCAGGACGGCGTAGCGGGTACCGGTTTCGATCCCTGCGAAGGCCAGCGACGCATCCCGCAACGCCTGTCCCAGGCCGCGCTGCGCGGCCGGCTGCATCTGCTCGGCCTTGAGGCGCAGCGCCTGTTGATTGACCAGTTGGACGGGCAACAGAAGGCTGCTGGCGCAGGCGTTGCCTGTGCCAGCGCTCATCACCCCGGCGCGTACGCCGGTCGGCAGCACCGATGCCATGCTGCGCAGCGCCTCGGTGATCACGGCTGCGCTGCCCGGCTGCGCCTTGTCGCCGCCCCCCCATAGCGTCCCATCCAGGATCACCAACACGCTGGCATCCAGCTTGAAGCTACTCGCGCACTCGTGCGTGAGCGGATCGGTGCCCAGGGCTTTTTCGACGCCGTCCGGCAGGAAATCGCCGTCGCTGTCCACGGTATACGGATCCACGGTCGGGATGACCGTGGCCGCCGGAAGCGGCCGCGGGGTGCTGAATGACGTCGCGGTCGGGGCGGACGTCGGGGTGCGCGTCGCTCTGACGACCGGCGTTGCCTGCGGCTCCTTGCTCGGAGCCGACAGCGAGCTCAGGACCGCCACGACCGCGATAATCAGCACGGCCCCCGCTCCGATGATGATGAGCAATCGCTTGTTCAAGTTGCCCCCAGTCCTGGCATGGCGAAGGGGAACAGGAAAGTACACTGTATGTAAAAGATCATGTCGGCGGTTGAGCTGGTATGAAGACGTCAGCCGGCAACTGGACGCCGAAGCTGTGCAGCCGGTCCAGGCATAGCGGCTCGACGCCGGTGGCCGTGTAGTAGCCCACGACCTTGCCTTTGTCGGTCAGACCGGTCTGCTTGAACACGAAGATGTCTTGCAGGGCGATGCGGTCGCCCTCCTGGCCGCGCACTTCCGCGATCGCGACGATCTTGCGGCTGCCGTCCAACAAGCGGTTCTGCTGGACCACGATGTGGATGGCCGAAGCCAGTTGATCGCGGATCGCAGCCGACGGAAGCTGCGTGCCGGAGAACATGGTCATTGTTTCCAGGCGGTTGAAGGCGTCGTGCGGCGTGTTGGCGTGGACCGTCGTCAGGGAGCCTTCGTGGCCGGTGTTCATCGCCTGCAGCATGTCGAGCGCCTCGGCCCCGCGGCACTCGCCGACGATGATGCGATCGGGCCGCATACGCAAACTGTTGCGCACCAGGTCGCGAATGGACACCTCGCCTTCGCCGTCCTCGTCGGCCGGGCGGGCTTCCAGGCGCACGACGTGGGGTTGTCCCAGGCGCAACTCGGCCGCGTCCTCGATGGTGACGATGCGCTCGTGCGCCGGGATGAACGACGAGAGCACGTTGAGCGTCGTCGTCTTGCCGGAGCCGGTACCGCCGGACACCAGGATGTTCAGCTTGGCCGCGACGCAGCCCGCCAGGAACTTCGCCATGGCGTCGTTGAGCGTGCCGAATCCTTTCAGGTCGTCTACCGCGTACGGCGTCTTCGCGAAGCGCCGAATCGTCAAGACTGGACCGTTCAGTGCGATGGGCGCAACGACGGCATTGACGCGGCTGCCGTCTGGAAGCCGGCCGTCCACCATCGGGGAGTCCTCGCCGATCCGGCGACCGAGGGGCGCAACGATGGTGGTGATCACGTTGTTCAGGTGATGGGCATCACGGAACCGGATGTCGGTGCGTTCTTCGATCCGGCCGGCCCGCTCGATGTACACCTGCTTCGGCCCGTTGATCATGATCTCCGTGACCCCCTGGTCGGCCAGCATGGCTTCACCCATCTCGGCCACCAAGTACTCGGGCACGAACAGCTTGTCGTCCACGGCCGCCCCGTGGGCCTTCAGCCGCGGCAGGCATTTGGGCCGGATACCGGTGGGGGTGTATTTGCCCTCCACTTTCCCCTCGGCGTCCAGGCCGACCATGTCGAAAATGAAGATATCTCTGAGGACGATCTGTCCCTTGCGCAACCCCTGGATTTCGGCGATGCGGGTGATTTTGCGCGTGCCGTCGGGCATCCGATCCTGCTGGATCACGATATTCATGGCGCTGACCATCTGATCTCGGATGGCCGCCGATGGCAGGCTGGTGCCGGCCGACATGACCATGGTCTCGATGCGCGAGAACGCGTCGTAGGGGGTGTTGGCGTGGACGGTCGTCAGGGAGCCTTCATGGCCCGTGTTCATCGCCTGGAGCATGTCCAATGCTTCGACCCCGCGCACCTCACCGACGACGATGCGGTTGGGCCTCATGCGCAGCGCGTTACGAACCAGTTGGCGGATGGTAACTTCGCCCTTGCCCTCGACGTTGGGCGGCCGGGCCTCCTGGCGCAGGACGTGCGGATGCGTCCGGTAGAATTGCAGCTCGGCCGCGTCTTCGATGGTGATGATGCGCTCGGCCGGCGGAATGAACGAGGCCAACACGTTGAGGGTGGTCGTCTTGCCGGAGCCGGTGCCGCCGCTGACCAGGATGTTCAGCTTGGCCACCACGCAGGCCCTGAGGAATTCGGCCATTTCCGCCGACAGCGTGCCCTGCCGGATCAGGTCATCCATCTCGAATGGCTTGGCGCGGAAGCGGCGGATAGTCAGCGTTGGCCCGTTGAGGGCCAGGGGTGGGATGATGGCGTTGACGCGGCTGCCGTCGCGCAGGCGGGCATCCACCATCGGGCTGCTTTCATCTATGCGCCGACCCAGGGGTGAGACGATGCGGTCAATGATGTGCCGGATGTGGTCTTCGTCTTGAAACGAGATGTCAGGGCGCCGGCGCAAGTGGCCCGCTTGCTCCACGTAGATCTCGCTTGGGCTGTTGACCATGATCTCGGTAATGGCGGGATCGCTCAAGAGGAGTTCCAACGGACCATAGCCGGCGGCCTCGTTGGTGATGAAGGTGATCAGGCGCGCCTTGTCCGCATAGGAAAGCACTCGCCCTTCCTCGCGGATCATCGCGCTAACCAACGATTCGATCTTGGCCCGCCGGGTATCCGGAGGTAGATCCGTCAAAGTTTCAAGATTGGCTTCGCGCAAGAGCCGATCGCGGTAGTGAATGGCAAGTCCCCCGACGACATCTCCCAGGGCTGGGGGGCCGGAGCGGATCTCCGAGGTTAGCTCGTCTTGCCGTTTGCGCAGGCGTTCCGAGACAGACATGGCAACCTCCTCGCTGCCAGGAGCTGAGGTTGAAACGACGGTCGGTGAAGAAGCGTTCCTTATGATGGAGGTCTGCGCATAGTATAGCAAAGTCTGGGAGAAAGTCAAGTCTACAATGTAGGAAAAAGGCCACGTTTTGTGCCATGACACAATCGCGAAAATGGACAGGCGCCCCTGGCCGCATTTGCGTAAACGCCGGTTTTGCGCTAGATTATATGTTACTGAAACCAAGAACCAACCGACCTGAGGTCGGCCGGAAGGGCTATGGTGCGAAACCATCCGCGTGACTCCATGCCAGAACCCGCAGTTGGCGTGCGCTCCACGCGCGGCGTCGGCCGCCGGTGGAGCCTGCGTGGCCTGCTTGAGCGGCTCGCGGCCCGCGACTACGGCCGCCGCAAGGCGCCCGGTCTGATCGCCGCAGGAGTTCTGTTGGCTGGCAGCGGTCTGGCCTTGCTCGTGGCAGTGGCGTCGTCGGTGGCGCTGCTGTGGAGCCAGGGCGCCGACCGCAGCGCGCGCGGCTACAGCACCCCGCTTCCGCGGCCGGTGATGATGGCGCCGCTGCCTTCGGCCACGCCGCCTCTCAACGCCGGGTTGTCCTCCACTCCTGTGCCGGCCTCCGCGCCGACCGAACCGCTCCGCCTCGCCGTGACGACCGTCACACCGGCCCAGACTGCCGCCAAGACGCCAACCAGCCCTGCCACTGCCGGCATCGCACGCCTGATCACGGGCGTGCCAGCCGGCAAGCAGGCGCGCCGCCTGAACTGTGAGTTCCAGTCGGCCAGCGACCTGGCTGGTTTCTACGGACTGGAGATCGGCTGGGAGGCGCTCTTCCTGAAGGTCGGTTACGACCCAAATGGCGATCCGAACAAGGGCTTCGTTGGACTTAGCATGGATGGGCTGCCCGGCGGCGCCTTCCCCGAGGGATACGGCGTCTACGCCGAGCCGATCGCCCGGGGGCTGGCGGAGCTGGGCCTGCCCGCGCGCGCGTTCTTCAACCTGGATGCGGCCTGGTTGCGCCGCGAGATTGACGCCGGGCGACCGGTCATCGTGTGGGCGACGTACGACATGCACCACAACTCGGTGGATGGTTGGTATACCAAAGATGGCAAGACCTGGGTGATGGCCGTGCGGGAAGAGCACACCTTCATGGTCGTCGGTTACGACGGGACCGACGTCTATGTCAACGATCCGTTTGACGGGCAGCGCAAACAGTACGACTGGCAGACGTTTTTACAAAGTTGGACGCTGTTGGGTAACATGGCCGTCACGGTGCGCCCATAGCGCCGGATTGAATCGGCTTGAGGCGTGGTTGTTTGACACATTTGCAAACCATACCGGATTGTAGTAGAATCAACACAAGCTACATCCTTCATCTTCTGCAACCATGTCGTATATTTTTCGGCCATAGCGCCCACTGCCCCAGCTAGGCCGAGCCACTTGCCTGCATCGCAGCAGAGGAGGTGAACTGTGAACCATCGCCGGTTGTTCGATCGAGCAGGGCTAGTTTTCTTGATATTCGTCTTCATCCTTTCATCCGGTTTGACGGCTCCACCGGTTAGCGCCCAAGAGGGCGCGCGGCTCAGGATCACCCGGCTGGATACCAGCCGTCTCCCCGAGGTGACGGCCGACGTTGCAGTACAGGACAACGACGGCAAAGCGATCACAACCCTGAAGCCTGCGGATTTTCAGATCAGCGAGAACGGCCAGCCCGCGCGCAGCCCTGCCGTGACCCCCGAAAAGATCGGTCTGCAGGTGGCGATCATCATTGATGCCAGCGGCAGCATCAATCAGCCGGGCCTCACCACCGACGCAAACAAGAATCCCCGGCTCCGCATTGATGAGGTGCGCGAGGCCCTTTCGGAGATGCTACTGGGCGACCGCTGGATCGGATCGGCCGAGCGCCTGGATTGGGTAACCATCCTGGTGCAAGAAGAAAAAGAGTACAAAGTCCTGACCATGCACGACGTCTATCCGCAAGGCTGGACGAACGACTATCAATTGGCCTACAACAGCGTCTATTTGTACGATTCGACGCCGCGCAAAGGGGATACTCCCCTCTTCGACGCCGTGTTCGAGGCGATCCGGCGGATGGACGACGTGCCGGCCGAGGTCGCAACGCGAGGCATGCAACGGGCTTTGATCATCTTCTCCGACGGCGTTGACATGACGAGCAACCTGCGCGCCGACGACGCGATCGCCAGCGCGCAGGCAAAAAACATCGCCATCCACACCGTCTTGTTGGGCAAACCTTCCAGCGAGGAGGCGGCCAGGAACCAGCGCCGGCTCGCCATCACAACCGGCGGCCTCTATACCCAATACAGCGGCCTTGAGACAGTGCAGACGCTCTTCGAGTCGTTGGTGGCGAAGCGCAATCAATACCGCATTCGCTACCAGATGACGGCCCCCGGCAAACACGATCTGGAGATCAAAGCCGTGATCAGCGCGGATGGCAAGACGGTCAGCGATCGGGCCTCGATTACGTTTCCCCCCCCGCCGCTACCGGTAGTGGCCGTAACGGCGCCGGCCGCCGGTATCGTCCTGGAAAAGTATCCCACCCAGGTCGTCGAGCCGCTGGCGGTCAACCTGGGCATCACCTGGCCCGACAACCGGCCCCGGGAGATCGCCGAAGTCCAGTACTACCTGGACAACACCCAGTTCTCCGTCACGCAGCCACCTTTCGACCAGTTCTCGCTGCCAACCGACAAGCTGGCGGCCGGCCCACATTCCGTGCGCGCCGTCGTGCGCGATGAATATGGCCTGACAGCCGACACCCAGCCGGTTATTTTCGAGGTGCGCGGCTTGCAGCCGCTGGCGATCTCCTTCGTCCAACCCCCTGCGGGCACGGTCATCAGGCGGGAATCCCGCTTCTTCTGGGCAAAAGCCAACACCCTCGAGCCGCTTACGCAGTTGGTCCAGATCGAATGGCGCGCACCCGATAGCCGGCCGCGCAACGTCAAGAGCGTGCAGTACCTGGTGGACGGCCAACCCTACGAGCCCATGGCTGGGACCCTCAACGCGTTCGAATGGAACATCAGCGAACTGGATTCGGGCGTGCATATCCTGCAGGTCCGTCTGGAAGACGCGTTGGGCTTCGTGGCCGAATCCAATTCGCTGCCCATCAGCCTCCAGGTCGTCATCCCACCCGCGCCCCCGATCACCTCGTGGCTGGCGCTGGCGGCCGCCCTGGCCGCGTTGAGCCTGGCCCTCTACGTCTTCATCCGCAAGCCGGAGATCGTGACCAACGTGGCTGGCACCGTAGCGCGTACGGTACGCGATATCACTGAGCCATTCCGCCCCAAGCTGGCCGACGACCAGAAGCGCCGGGCGGGCGCCTTTCTCACCGTCGAGGAAGGCGAGACCGCTTACCCCAATCCGATCCCGCTCGCCAGCGGCAACATTCGCATGGGCCGCGATCCGGGCCTGGTCACCATCCAGCTTCAGGATCGCAGTGTCTCGCGGCTACACGCCCGGATCACCGAGGAACAGGACGGCACGTATCACATCTACGACGAGGGTAGCACCAGCGGCACCTACGTCAATTTCCAGCCCATTCCGATGGAGGGCCAGTTCCTCCAGCACAACGACGTGATTCACCTGGGCCGGGTGCGGCTGCGCTTTACCCTGGCCGGCGTCCGTAGTATGCCGGAGTCGCCGAAGCCGCCATCTTCGGCGCTCGATACCCAGTCGTATCAGCCGGCGGCGCCGGCCGCCAGGACACCCGAGCCGCCCTGGCCGCAGCCCCAGGCGATTCCCGCGGGCGCGTCCGCGGCGGATGCTTACAGGGCTAAAGAGGCAACGGTGATCTATGGCCAGGCCGCGCCCGCGGTCGAGGCCAAGAGCGCGACCGAGCCGTTTGTGCCGTTCGATGTCACCCCGGCCGATGAAGCCGCGTCGTTCGCCAGGAGCGCGACCGAGCCGTTCGTGCCTCTGGACTTCGGCACGGCGGGCGCTGGGCCTGGGCCTGCCGTCAAGGACGTGACCGAGCCGTTCATGCCCAGTGTCCCCAGTCCAGAGGTGAAGGCAGCGCCGGAATCGTTTGCGCCTCGTGGTCAGCTTAGCGAGACGGTGATCGAGTCAGGTGGCGACGCCAAGAACGTCACCGAGCCGTTTGTGCCCGTCAGCCCGGAGGGACGCCAGCCGCCGGCCGCCGATCGGAAGGGCACGGTGCAGGCAACGCCTGGCCCGGCGGACGAAACGAGCGAGCCGCCGGCCCGCTTCGAGTGGTAAGCGGAAACTCAACGTGCCAGGCACTTCGCAAGTGCCTGGCACGTTCCGGGTGATTGACCTGACAGCTTGCATTTGTCTTTGTAACGAGGAACGTCATGCCCAATCTGTCGCCCAACACGCAACTCGGCCCGTATACCATCCTGGAGATGCTTCCCACCGGTAAGGGCGGTATGGCGCGGGTCTACAAAGCCAACTGGCAGCCGCGTGGCCAGTCCGAGCCGGCGGCCGTCGTGGTGAAAGTCGCCAACACCGCGGCCGACGGCGCCGGCAGGGAGATGACGCCTCAGGAGCTCGAAGCCTTCTACTACGATGCTCTGAACAACGAGGTCGAGGTGCTCAAGGCACTGCGCCACCCCAACATCGTACGCCTCTACCCTATCCCGTGGGATCAAAGCATGAGGCTCGATCCCTACATCGCCCGCGCAACCCGCATCGAGGGGATGCCGTGGTTCTGTGCGATGGAATACCTGGGGGGGGGGTCCCTCAATGAGATCCTCGATAAGCAAAACAAGCTGGAGCCGCGCATCGCCATCGAGATCGCTTACCAGATGGCGTCGGCCCTGGACTACATGCACTCGAGGAACTACGCGCACCTGGATGTGAAGCCCGACAACATCCTGCTGCGGCGGCCGCTCCAGCGTGGCTTCTGCCCAGAGGCGGTGCTGATTGACTTCGGGATCGCGCGGCGGAAAGGACAGCGCGGGCTGGAAGCCGGCTCCCTTCACTATATGCCGCCGGAACGCGTGCAACTGATGCAGGGCGCCACCGCCCCCGAAAAGGCGGCCGACGCCCCGCCCGTGGACGTCTACGCCGTGGGCGTTCTGCTCTATCAAATGCTAACCGGCCATCTGCCATTCGGCGGGCATTCCAAGTCCAGCATCACCAGCTCGATCCTCAAGAGCGAACCAGTGCCGCCCTCGCGCTACAACGGCGAGGTCGCCGGGCCGTTGGAGAAGCTGGTGCTTAGCACGCTGGCGAAGGATCCCGTCAACCGCCCCACAGCCCACCAGGTCGTCCTACGCCTGGATGAAGCGCTGCCGCCGCCGCGGTTCTCGAAGGATGGCGCTAGCGCTCCTCTGTTGGTCATCAAACCGGCCTCGCCCTGGCCGGCGCGCATCCTGGGCGCAACCACAACCGTCTTCCTGGCGACCACGGTCGTGGAAGGGGCCATGCTGACGGGGCTGATCAGCGGGCGGCCCACGCCGCCCCCGATCCCGACGCCGGCGGTGCCGGTGGTGGTGACTACCAGCGCGCCGACGATTGCCGTCCTGCCGACGGCAATAGCTGTGCCGACCACGCCGCCCCCGACCTCACCGCCGCCGCCGACCACCGTGGCACCAACGATGCAGCCGACCGAGGCTCCCAAGTCCACGGTTGCGCCACTGCCGTCGAGTACGGCGGTCCCGACCAAAACACCTGCGCCGACCAGGACGCCTGCGCCGACCCTTGCACCGACAACGCCGCCGACACCGGCACCGTAACAACCATATTTTGTTCACCAGGCCATCGGAGTCGAGGCTTCAGCCGGGCTGACCCGCCTGAAGGCCCGACTCCAGGCTCATATAGCAGCCTTACTCTCGATCGCGCGCCACGGCTGGCAGATCAAAGGATGAGTGCTATGAGCAAGACCGGCAGCCAAACCAAACCCTTCAAGCTGGGTGAGTTGAGTCACCCGGGGGAAACAGGCAAGAACAACGAAGACCGCTACGGCGTGATGACCATCCCCGTTTCCGACAATCAATCCGGCAAGCTGGTGGTCGCCGTGGTTGCCGATGGCATCGGTGGCCAGAACGCCGGGGAAGAGGCCGCGGACCTGGCCGTGAAAACGGTCAAGGACTACTTCGTGGAACGCCGCTCGGCCGCCGACATTCCGGAAGCCCTGGCCATCGCGCTCCAGCAGGTGAACGGCCGGATCTACGAGCGCGCGCAGCGCAACGAGATGTTCCACGGCATGGGCACCACGGCGACGGTGGCGGTCATCTCCGACAATCAGTTGCACGTGGCCAATGTGGGTGATAGCCGCACGTATCTGATCCGCAAAGATACCATTACGCAGATCACCGTGGATCACTCCTGGGCGCAGGAGGCAATCGAGGCCAAACGGCTCTCGGTCGAAGAAGCGCGTCGGCACCCGAATCGCAACGTGCTCAAACGCTACTTGGGGATCACCGCGCATACCGACGTGGACTTGCGCATCCGGCAACCGGGCGCGGCGCCGGATCAATGGGATCTTTTCGTCGCCGCGCCGCTGCCGCTGGAGACCGGCGACACCCTGTTGCTGTGCAGCGATGGGTTGACGGATCTGGTGAGCGACAATGAGGTGCGTGCGGCCGTCGCCAAGTACCCGCCCCAACACGCCGCCGACCAGCTCGTCCAGATGGCGCGGACGCGCGGCGGCCACGATAACATCACCGTGCTGATCCTGCAATTCGGCGAGCGCAAGCTGGCGCGGGCGGCCTTCCCCCTGCCGATTGTGGCCGGGATCTTGGGGGTACTCATCCTGGCCGCGCTGGCCGCAGTGCTGCTCACCCGGGGCGGCGGAGCCAGCCCCACGCCGACCGCAGGCGTCCTACTGACACCCGTGGCGACCCTCAAGCCGGCCGTGGAGACCGTGGCGCCTCCCACATCCACCCCGCCCCCGGTGCGCACGGCTCCCGTGGCGGCCGGCGCGCCGACCGAGGTTCCCGCGGCCACGCCGACGCCGGTGCCGCTCTCCACGGCCGTACCCACCCGGACGGCCGCGCCCTCGCCCTCCCCGGCGTCGACGCTCGCGCCCCAGACCACGGCCGGCCCGGTTGCGACCGCCGGCGGGGTGCGGGGAAGCAACGCGCCGATTCTGCTGGAGCCGGCCAGTGGTTCAACGCGAACGGGTCGGATTCGCTTTAGCTGGCAACCCCAAGGCGCTTTGCCCGACGATGCCTACTATGAGGTGGTCTGGTGGAGTACTACTGAGGCGCCAGAAAACGCCCATGGGCTGGAGGCAGCCACGCGCCTGACGAGCGTGGATATTGATCTCGATGCTCTGTATGGACGGCAACTGATCGGCGCAGAAGGGTCGTGGACGGTCATCATCGTGCAGATATCGCCGACGTACGCACGCCTGACGTTGCCGCCAGGAAACGCTCACCGACTAACGTACACTCCTCCTTCCGGTGGAGGAGAGGCGCCGCCGCCGCCGCCCAAGTAGCGGCAGTCGGGTCTCCATCACGTCGTCAACGTTCACTGGAGGTTTATATGAACGCAATATCATATAAGATGGTCGGGCGAGCATTGCTCCGTGGGCTGGTCATATTGACGATGGTCATCCCTAACTGGGGAATCACAGGCGCCGCGTCTTCCGTGATCGCTGGTTCCTTCGCGTCAGATACCTGGCAACTGCGCGGTCTGGCGGGTCAAGCAGTCACGTCTCTGGCCAAGAAACTGGGCAGTGCTGACCTGGTCTACGCAGCCACGAATGGGACAGGCATTTACAGTAGCCTGGATGGTGGGCAGACCTGGTCGCCGATGAATACGGGGGGACTTTCTAATTCATCTATGTGGGCCGTGACAGTTTGTCCATCGGGAAGCGTGTTCGTGGGGACCTGGGGCGGCGGCGTCTTCCGCTATCAGGGATCGACATGGCAGCAGGTGATCAGCGGCCTCGGCGAAAACTACGTTACCGCTTTGGCATGTATATCGGACACCTTACTGCTGGCCGGAACCTATAGCCACGGTGTGTACCGTTCCACCAACCAGGGCAACGCCTGGACCGAGGCCAATTCTGGACTGAACAACCGGTCGGTGCTGGCGATCCAAGGCAACGACCAGACGCAGTACGTCGGGACGAAGGGGGGCGTATTCGTGAGCGCCAATGGCGGCGTCTCCTGGAGCCTCTCTGGCCTTGCCAGCAATGCCGTGTACGGTTTAGATCTCGGCTCGCCGCTCACGGCTGGGACAGGCAGCGGAGTCTATGCGCTGATCGGCAGTGCGTGGACGTCACTCGGCGCGGGACTTAGCGACGTATACACCGTTGCGCGCGACAGTAACGGTGACCTGTATGCCGGTACGAAGGACTCGGGTCTATACTGGTACGATGGCGCGAATTGGATTAAGCAGCAGAGCATGACTGCAAACCGCGTCTATTATCTGACCTCGGCCGGTGCTGCGAAACCGGGCCGAGTCGTTGCCGGAACAATCAATGGTCTCTGGACACAGGAGACGATCCCTCCGACGCCTACGCCCACGCCCACGCCGACGCTCACTTTGACGCCCACCGCGACCCCTCCGCCGACCAACACACCGACCAACACGCCGACGCCGACTACGACGCCTGGTGTGCTCATCACGCTGCGCAACCAGCCGACCGGGCCAGTAGGCCCTGGCGACGTCATCACCTACTACATTGACTATCAGGCCGTCGGGAATGGGCTCCTGACCAACGTGGTCATCACCAACGCAATCCCCAGCGGCGTTGAGGTAGTCGAGGGTTCCCTGGTTCCGGCAGAGGACAGCGGCATCAACCACGGACAAAACTTGGTCTACTGGAACCTGGGGCTTGTCAGGGCACCCACTGAAGGCGTGGTCTCCTACCAGGTACGCATACCTACACCCACTCGCACGCCCACGCCCACCAACACACCGACGAACACACCCACGCCGACCCCCACGCCGACGAACACGCCGACACATACACACACGCCAACGCGCACCAATACGCCGACCCACACGCCGACGAATACGCCAACCCACACGCCAACCTTCACACCGACCCCGACGGTGACCAGGCCACCGACAAACACGCCAACAGGCACCTTGACGCCGTCAACCCCGACCTTCACACCGACGACAACGAACACGCCGACGTGGACCTCCTCGCCGACGCGCACCGATACGCCCACCCGCACGCCGACGCCATCCCCGTCGCCAACGCCATCCCCGTCACCGACCGTAACGAACACGCCCAGCGTCACGCCTACTTCGACCATCACGCCGACTCCGACCTGGACGCCCTATGGCTGTACTGACACGAAGTTGGTCGGCAACGTGTTTTATGACCTCAATGGCAACACGGTGCGCGATCCCAACGAGGACGGTCCGACGGGCGTCACCGTGACCCTGAAGCAGGGCGGCGTGGTCAAGAGCACCGCGACCACCCGCGCCACCGGCTACTACGAGTTTCTGCACGTGCCGTTCGGCGCCTATCAGATCGAAATCCAACTGCCCACGGGCTACGCCCCCACGACGCCCACCCAGGTGGACGTGCAAGCCCAGGGCTGCGAGGTGCGCGCGGACTTCGGCATCCAGGCCTGCCGTAAGCTCACCTGGACCGCCGCCCCCGCGGGCAGTGGCGCAGTGGCGCTGAATCCCGCGCCCAACTGCCAGGGCGGCACGGGCGGCCAGAATCTCTACGATCCAGGTACATCGGTGCAGCTCACCGCCAATCCGAACGACAACTTCACCTTCGTCAACTGGACCGGTGATGCGTCCGGTGCGACCAATCCAACGACGGTGGTGATGAACAGCGACAAGAACGTCACTGCCAACTTCACCACCTGCTTCCAGTTGACCAGCACCGTCAACCCGACCGGCAGCGGCGCGGTGAGCGCCAATCCCGCGCCCAACTGCCAGGGCGGGGCGCGCTACAAACCCAACACGGCGGTACAGCTCCAGGCCAACCCCGCGACCAACTACGCCTTCCTGAACTGGAGCGGCGACGCCTCTGGCGCGACCAATCCCGTCACCGTGACGCTGAATACTACTAAGACCGTCACGGCCAACTTCCAGGGCTGCGTCGGGGTCACGACGGCCGTGGACCCGGCCAACAGCGGGACGGCCGTGGTCAGCAGCCCGAACTGTCCGGGCGGCGGCTCGAAGTATCAGCCGAGCAGCACGGTCAACATCACGGCCACCGAGAAGACCAACTTCACGTTTCTCAACTGGACCGCTACTGGCGGCGCCACGTTGGGCAACGCCAACAACAAGAGCACGACGCTGACGTTGGGCACGGCCGATACGACGGCCACGGTGCACTTCCAGGGCTGCGTGGCAGTGACAACGGCGGTAGATCCGACCGGTGCAGGGACGGCGGGGGTGGCGACCAGTCCCACCTGCACGGGCGGCGGGGCGAAGTATCAGCCGAACAGCACGGTGAGCATCACCACGACGGCCAGCTCAGCGTACTACCTCTTCGATCACTGGTCGGCCCCCGGCGGCACGCTGGGCAATCCGAGCCAACAGAACACGACCCTGACCATCGGCACGGCCGACGTGACCGCTACGGCGACCTACAGCACTTGCAAGACCCTGACCGTGACGGCCTTTCCCAGCAGCGACGGCCGCGTGGACGTGCTGACTGCGGCCAACTGCGGCCCCGACCGCTACCGCCCCGGTACCGCCGTCACCCTGCAGGCTGTGCCCAACCCCACCAAGTCGTTCCTCTACTGGAGCGGCGACGTGCCCAACCCACCGAATACGACCAATCCCATTACCATCGCCATGGACGCCAATAAGAGCGTCACCGCCAACTTCCAGATCGCCTGCTGGAGCCTGACCACGAACGTCGCGCCCAGTGGGGGAGGGCAGGTGGTCGTCGCGCCGAGCCAGGGGGACTGTCCGAATGATGTGACCAAATATCGAAACGGCACGGTCGTCAGCCTGACCGCCAACCCGGCCAGCAACTATGTATTCGTCAATTGGACCGGCAGCGTGCCGAATCCACCGAACACCAGCAACCCCGTCCAGGTGACTATGGATGGCAACAAGAGCGTCACCGCCAACTTCACCGGTTGCTTCAGCCTGACCAAGACGAGCAACCCGACCGCTGGCGGCACGATCGCGGCTAGTCCTGGGCCCAACTGCCAGGGGGGCACGAAGTACAACCCCGGCACGGTCGTGCAGTTGACCGCCACGCCGGCGACGAACTATGCGTTC
>JAPLHB010000213.1 GCA_026389845.1 Chloroflexota bacterium | reverse complement strand
TGGTGACAGCCGTCCGCAAACCCCTTGATGAAATCCGCCGCATCCAGGAAGAAGCCCGGGCGCATCGGCTGACCCGCTGCCAATCCCTGTGCGCCGGTCTCCAACGTCGTGATCACGCGCTCGATCACCCGATGTTCCGCCATCAAAATCTCAGTCGCTTTCATGGTATCTCTCCCTACCAAACAGGTATTGGATATTAGGCAATAGCGCAAAACTCGCTACCAGTTGCCTGTCATTCTGAGCGGGTTCGTCCCTGAACTTTTGCTACGGCGTGACACCAGCGAAGAATCCGTTCGCTGCGCTCAGAGCCTGTCATGAACACAGTGAAGGAACAAGTTCTCCTTGCCGAGACGAGACCCCTTCGTCTGCGCTCAGGGCAGGCTCTTCGCTGGATTCTCGCCGGATTCTCGCCGCGACGCACTTCACGGGGCCGACCCGCTCAGAGCTTGCCCTGAGTGCAACGAAGGGGTGACAAAAGCGAGTTTTGCGGTACTGCGCTATTAGGTATTGGGTTCACGCACCACGCACCACGCACCACACACCACACACCACACACCACACACCACACACCACGCACCACGCACCACGTATCACGCCTCAATGTCCCATCGTCTCGAACCGCCGCGCGGTGTTGAAGATGCCGGTCGGCGTTTCGATGCCGGCGATCTCAGCCACCTTCGCGAACGTGACAGCGTTGTAGACGCGCACCTTGTTCTCCTGCCAATCGGCCACATAGACGAACTTGCCGTCTTCGGTGAACTCCGGGTGGAGCGGCTGCGTGCCTTCTTCGATCACCTTCACCAGCTTGAAGGGTGGATTCTTGTCGAAGACGTAGATGTGGTTGGCCGGCGTGGCGAACATGCTGTCGGCCCAGACGTACGGGCTATTGTCGGCGGAGCGGATGAACAGTCCAGGTCCCTGCGTCGCGATGCTGGCCGCGATCTTGTCGTCGGCCAGATCCCAGACGGTGATCTTGCCCTCGCCGGCGTGTGTGGTCGCGCCGTAGACGTGGCCGTCGTTGGCCTGCCACGCCGCGCCCGAGCCGGGGTGCGGCGTCGTGCCGGTGCTGATCTTGTCCACCAGCTTCCAGTTGACCACGTCAATCACGCCCATCCAGTTGTCCTTCTGCGAGGCGATGTAGAACCGCTTGTTGTCGGGGCTGAGGAAGCCGTCGTGCAGGATGTGACCGACCCCTTCGACCTTCGCAATCGGGAAGTCGGGCTTCGACCAGTCAATCCGCCACATCTGGCCCGCTTCCTTCAGCGCAATGATGAAGTACGGGCCGACCAGCTTCGGGCTGACATCGCTGGTGATGCAGACGCGGGAATGGACGAACTTCCCATCGGGGTCATTCCCGTCGGTGTGGATCACCTTCAACGGCTCCAGGGTCTTGGCGTCCAGGATCACCGCCGTCGCCGGCACGTAGTTGCCGACTATGACAAAGCGGCCGTCGGCCGAGATGGCGATGCCGCGGCTGTCCAGGCCCACCTTTACTTTTCGGGTCGCCTTCAGGGTGTAAAGATCAATGCGGAACAGCCAGCCGTCGCGGCCGACGTTATAGGCCCAGCGGTCGCTCGTCTTGTCGAAGGTGTAGCCGTGCGCGCGATACGAGGCGTCAATCTTGCCCAGCAGCGTGTGCGTGTCGCCATCAATCACCGCGATGCCGCGGCCTTCGCGTTCTGTGACCAGGAGCAGGTTGTCCAGGTTGCCCTTGTGGGTCGGCTTGGCGGGCAGGGTCGCTTCGTCTATCAGGATCTCGCGGCTCGCCCGGATTTGATCGGCCTCCCACTGCACGTCCTCGGCTTTCGGCTCACTGCGGATGAAGCCCACCAGCGCCCAAATCTCCTGGTCGGACATCCCCGCCTTGCCCCAGGCCGGCATGACGGTACCGGGCTTTCCGTTCTTGATGGTCTGAAAGTAGAAATCGTCGTTGCTGGTCAGCCGTTGCGGAATCAACGCCGGGCCGGTCGCGCCCTCGCGATGCGGGCCGTGACAACCGGAGCAGCTATCGCCGTAGGCCTGGTCTACCTTTTTGCCCGCGAACATAGCCGCGGCCACCGCGCCGCCCGGCTGGACGATGATCACGCCCTCCATGCCGGGGTGGTTGTTACAGTGATACGCAAAGGTGCCAGGCTCCTTGGCCTGCCACTTGAACTCACCGCCCGGCGTGATCTGGCCCGAATCGAACCAGCCCTCGGCGCTCGTGACGGTGTGGTTCATGCTATCGCCGTTCTTCCAGGTGATCGTGGCGCCGGTCGCAACCACCAGCGCGTGGGGCGCAAAGGCCGAGTTGGCAATCGTGATCTCGGCCTGGGTGATGCCGCCTGCAACCGGCGCGGCCGCCTGCTGAACGGGAACGGTCGTGGCATAGGCCGGCGCTTTGGCCGGGACCGTGGTCGAGGTCGGCTGGCTCGCCACCTCAACCGGAAGCCTGGTGAAGAGTAACATACCGGCGATCAGGCCGATCACGATGCCCAGGATCAGTCCCCCGGCCAGCACGGTGCCCAGGTTCACGAGACGGTTGCCCATGGATGCCTCCTTCCAGGTTTCCACAATCAGCGTTTATCTGCGTCCGCTCACCCAAACACGACCAGATACGGCACCTGGATCGCACCCACCGGGCAGACCGGCTCGCAGCCCCCGTCATACTCGCACAGGTCGGGTCGGGCAAGCACGGCTTTGCCCTCTACCAGCGCTAATGCGTGAGGCTGGCAGACGGCCAAACAGTCGCCGCAGCCGGTACACATCGCCTGGTTGATCTCTGGAACGATGAAGTCGCTCATGTCTTCCTCCGCCGGACGCGTAGCGCCCTGCTGATACGCTCGTAGTATACCAGCAGGGCGCGGGTTTGTCAGGGACTTTTGTCTCACGTGAGGCGTGAAGCGTGCTACGTGTTGCGCGATGCGTGATGCGCCTGCTGTGGCGAGATTTTCCCCGCCTTCACGCAGCACGTCTCACGCAGCACGTTTCACATTCCCTCCGCGACGGCTGCCAGTTTCCTCCGATCAGCGATTACAATTCGATGCCGGTCCAGGCTGATCAGCCCCTCATCGGCCAACTCGCGCAGGGCGCGGCCGACCATCTCGCGCACGGTGCCCAGGCGGGCAGCCATTTCGACCTGGGTGACCATCTGACCGCGGTCAAGCTCGACCTGGCCCGCTGTGGCTTCGGCCTCGGCCAGCAGCAGCTTGGCGAGCCGCGCCTTCACCGAACGCAGGGCGAGGTCCTCCACCATCACGACCAGGTGACGGGCGCGATGCGCGAGGCTTTCGATGAGCGCCCAGGCCAGGGCCGGGTACGCCTGGGCCAGCCGGCGCAACTCGGCGCGGGGGATGCAGAGCAGGGTGGCGTCGGCCGTGGTCGCGACGCTGGCGGGATTCGGGCCGCCGTCCAGCGCGGCCACATCGTTGAAGGTGCTGCCGGGGCCGAGCTGGTGCAGAACCTGCTCGCGGCCCTGGGGCGAGACTTTGAAGATCTTCACCTCGCCCCGAGCCACCACGTACAGGGCGGTGCAGGGGTCCCCTTCGAGGAAAACCATCTCCCCGCGCGCGTAGCGCCGCTCGATGGCAACCGCCGCCAGCGCGGCCAGCAGCTCATCAGAAAGGCCGGAGAAATAGGGGACGCGTCGCAGCAGATCGAACATACTTTTTGTCGAAATAGGAGATTCTTCGCTGGTATCACGCCGTAACGAGAATTCAGGGACAGACCCGCTCAGAATGACAGACGGTTGGGAGTTCTACGCTCGGCGCCGAAAGCGACTGGCGTACTGCCAACTCTGCTTGACCCGCTCAGAATGACAGACGGTTGGGAGTTCTACCCTGCCTCGCACTGGGGGCAATGCTTGGGATCGCGCAGCTCGGCCACGTGCTCGGCGCAGACGGCGTACACTGAGACGCATTCCAGCAGCCCGAACCGGCGTTCCACCGCAGCTTCGAGCGCCAGGTGCTTACAGGTCGTCTCTCGCAGGATGCCCGGCACCGGGCAGCTATCGCACAGGCCGCGGCGCCACGGCCGGCGATTTTCGCGATTGCGCTCGATCAGCCGGCACGCCTCCACCTGGCGACCGCGGTGATAGTCGCCGTAAAAATAGGGACAGTCGAGTTTCATACCAACACCAAGACGATCCCCGCCAGCGCAATCGCCGCGCCGACGATCTCGTTGACCTGCGGCATCTGGCCGAGCAGGAGCGCGCCCAGGAGCACCCCGCCGGTGACCTCCTGGGTGGCGATCAGGTTTACCGTGGTGGCGTGAGTGCGGCGCAGCGCGGCGTTGTAGAGCGTGTGACCGACGCCGAGCGGAATCAGCCCCGCGGCCAGCAATGCCAGCAGCGAACTTGACCGGTAGCCGGCCGGTGTGAGATTGAGCAGGGCCGCCGGCAGCATCCACAGCGCGGCCAGTCCGTAGACTGTGCCCGCATAAGTGAACAGGCCGTAGCGCTGGCGCTGCGATCGCCCCGCCACCGAGTACAGCCCAAAGGTAATCGCCGACGCCAGCGCCAGCAGGTCGCCGAGGATCATACGCTTATTCAGCCGCGGCTCGAAGCCGGCCAGCACCGTGATCCCCAGCACGGCGACAATCACCCCCAGCCACTTGCGTCGCGCAATCGGCTCTTTCAACAACGTCACCGAGAACAGAGTGACGAAGATCGGCGCGGTGTAGACGATCGCCAGGGAGTGGGCGATGGTTGTGAAGTTCAGCGAGGCGATGTAGGACAGGAAGTGCAGCGCGGTGACGAACCCGAAGCCCACGAAGCGGGGCAGATCCGCGCGTCTGGGCAAGAGCGGCTGCCCGTTCAACCGGGCCAACAGCCAGACCAGCATCGTTGCGCTCGCCAGCCGGCCCACGGTGATCTCGAACGGGCTGAGGGGGGCGGCCCACAAGACCAGGATGGGGCTGGTAGAAAACGCGATCACTGCCGCCAGGGCGAACAGCGTCCCGCGCGGGATGCCGCCGACCCCGGAGCCGGCCGGGGCGTCATCGTGAGTCACCGTTGCCCGCTCAGTTCGGCCCGTTGACGAGGGGCAGATAGGCCAACACCATGGTCAGCACGATCACCAGCGAGATGATGAGAAAGACGATCATGCGCCAGTCACGGCGCGGGGCAGATTTCTTGCGACGCATCTTCATCGGTCAATACCTCTGATCATAGGAGTTCCTAAGACAACTGTGGGGATTATAGCCTGGGGTGCGCAGGCTGTCAAACAACTTCTCTCTCTGGACTTGCGCACGTTGCACGTTGGCGTCTGTGCCTTACAAAACAAAGGCAAGGAAGTGTTGACAGATCGGCCGATCAGTGCTAATGTAAGTCACGTAATCTGTGCAAGGGCGCGCTCTAGCGGGCCGCTCGTCCGGCCGATGTAGCTCAACACGGTGGCGGGCAGTGCGGCGACCTTGGCGAAGAACTGCTTGGCGGCGGCCACGGCTGCGGCTAACG
>JAPLHB010000090.1 GCA_026389845.1 Chloroflexota bacterium | reverse complement strand
GGTGCAGACCTTCACCGGGCTGCCGGCCAGCAGCTTCGCGCACAGCCCCACCCAGGCGGGGTTGACGCAGACCGTGGCGAAGCTGAACTGCCGCGCCTCCGCGCAAAGCTGGCGGATTTGCTCCTCGGTGCCCTGCGGCTTAAGCAGCGTGTGGTCAATCTTCGCGGCCATGTCCGCGGCGATACTCTTGACGCCCAGCCGCGCACTCAGCCGGTCGGCCCCCGCGCTGACGACCTTGCGCGCACCGTCGGGGTTGGTCTGGACGCATTGGCCGTCACATTGCTCTCGGTTGCAGACGCCGCACGAGCCACCGCCGTCGGGCGGATAAGCCGCCAGCACTTCGCGGGTGATGAGTTCGACCAGTTGATCGAGAGTATAGTTGCTTGCATTATTCATTTTAGATACCGCTTCTCAATCGCCATGATCTTTTCTACGCGCTTCGCGTGCCGCCCAGACCCAAACGGTGTCGCCAGCCAATCGCTCACGATCTGCTTCGCCAGGTTGGCGCCGATCAACCCAGCGCCGAGGGTGAGCACGTTGGCGTGGTTGTGCTCGCGGCTGTTGACCGCGGTCGCGTGGTCGTAGCAGAGCGCGGCGCGGATGCCCGGCACCTTGTTCGCGGCCATGCAACTGCCGATGCCCGCGCCATCAATGATAATTCCGTTGGCGCACTTGCCATCAGCCACCAGCCGGGCGACCGCGTAGGCGATGTCGGGGTAGTCCACCGCGTCGGTGCTGTGCGCGCCGCAGTCCACCACCTCGTAGCCGAGCGATTGCAGATGCGGCTTGAGCGCCTCTTTCATCGCGTAGCCGCCGTGGTCCGCGCCGATAGCAACGCGCTGCGTCGGCGAGATCCTGCTATCAGCGACCGGCGCATTGGCGTCGCCCAGGGTGATGTTGCGCTCCTGCGCCACCTGGCGGGCCAGCGGCGTCACCAATGCGCCGGGCGGGATGGGCAAAGTGGTGCCGGGGGGCAGGTTGCGCACCGCGGCTTCGTCAATCAGCGTGGGACGGGCAGCGGATGGGAGCGCGGTCGGAAGATCGGCCCCCGGCCGGCTGACTGCGGCGGAGGCAGGCGATTCCAGCACCCGGTTCAGTGCCCGGCGCACCATTTCGCGGACTTCGGCCTCGGAAGGCGACATAGGATAGTTCCTCGAAAAAGATGCCTCACGTGCCAGGCACTTCCGAAAAGATGCCTCACGTGCCAGGCACTTCCGAAAGTGCCTGGCACGTCTCATGGCTCACGGCGCGGCTGACGCGAAGTTGGTCAGGTCGTAGTGCGGCACGATGGCCCAATTCTTGGGCGGCCAATAGGACACCCAGGCCTTACCGATGATGTCGTTCTGGGGCAGCAGCCCCCAGGTGCGCGAATCGCTGGAATTGTCGCGATTGTCGCCCATCACGAACACTTGGTTTGGCCCCACCTTGACCGGCGGCGAGCTGCGCGTGCTGGGGTTCGGCCCAAACGGCTCCGGCAGCAGCTTGCCGTCAACGTAGACCTTGCCAGCCTTCACTTCGACGGTCTCGCCTGGCAGGCCGATCACCCGCTTGATGAAGTCGCGGCTGAGGTCGAGCGGGTACTCGAAGACGATCACGTCTCCGCGCTTGGGCGGCCAGACGCACCAGACCTTGTCGTACAACTGGACGTTGGTCAGCGGTACTTCCAGGTGGATGCCCGGGCAGTAGGCGTAGCGGTTAACGAACAGAAACTGTCCGTTGTGGAAGTTCGGCTCCATGCTGATGCCGTCAATGCGGTAGTTTTGCACCACGTTGCGGATCAGCAAGAAGATCACGAGCGCCAGCAGGATGGTCTGGACGAACTCCCAGATCACATCCAGCGCCGAGGTCGGTTCCGGCGGCGCAAGCGGCTGTGGTTCGACTGCTGTTTCAGGCGAAGGCGGTTCGGCTGTCGGTTCGGGCAGCGGTGTTTGGATGTCGGTCACGGATGATCCTTGTCCTGCGTAATCTGTGGCTAATTATAACACTGGGCTGGGAGCGTGGCAACTTGTCCCACGGCAAGTTTGACAAGCTGCGGTTTTGGTGGTAAATTGGTCATGTCTGGTATAGACCACTTTCGCCAGATAACGCACCCAAGAAAGGAAGGAGATCCGATGAAGCGTCTGTCCGTCCTGCTCAGCCTGCTGGTGATCGCCAGCACGCTGCTCGTCTCCTGTGCGCCGGCCGTCCCGACGGCCACGCCTGTCCCGGCTAAGCCCGCGGTCGTCGAACCGACCAAGGCGCCCGCGCCGGCCCCCACCGAGGCTCCCAAGCCCGCCGCCAAGCAGATCACGCTGACCTTCTATCAGCGCGGTTACACCGAAGGCGGCAACGACGCCACGTCCATCACCACGGCCAAGGCGATCGATATCTTCCAGAAGGCCAATCCCAACGTCAAGGTCAACATCGTCGGCATCCCGTGGACGGCCGAAGGCGATACCAAGCTGGAAGCCGCGCTGGCTGCGAAGACCGACATCAACCTCTTCCGCGTCACCAGCCCCAACCTGCCGCGCTATGCCAAGCAGGGGGTCCTCTCTAGCATCGAACCCTTCTTGACCGACGAGGACAAGAAGGACTTCTACCCTAGCGGCTTCCAGGTCGCCACCGTGGACGGCAAGATCTGGGCCTGGCCCCTGTGGGTGACGGCCATCTCAGTCTTCGCCAACACCGACCTGTTCAAGGAAGCGGGCGTGGCGCTGCCCACGATGGACAAGCCCTGGACGTGGGATCAGTTTGTCGAGGCGGCCAAGAAGCTGACCTACAAGAAGGCCGATGGCACGCAGATTTACGGCTTCACCGCATCCTCCAAGTGGGGTGCGGTCGAGTACTACCCCTTGATGTACATTGACGGCGGCCGCATCCTCAGCGCCGACGGCAAGAAGTTCGCCCAAACCGAGGCCGACGGCCTCTCGGCCTTGCAGAAGATCGCGGACCTGGCGTTGGTGCACAAGGTCACGCCGCCCGACTTCGGCACGGTGGATCAGGCCACCGTGCGCGCCCAGTTCAAGGATCGCAAGACAGTGGCCATGCTGATGAGCACCCCCGGCTTCGTTCCCGACCTGGAGAAGGAAAACTTCCCGTTGGCCGTGATCCCGCCGCCCACGGGCAAGATGGGCAAGATCGTGACCAACGGCGCGTTCGGCCTCTATGCGGTCGTCAAGGTGGATGACCAGGCCACGCTCAAGGCGGCCCACGACCTGGCGAAGTACCTGACCGGCAGCCAGGTCGCCAAGGACATCCCCGGCTGGCAGTTGGCCCCCGGCCTCCGTCGCACCAACACCGGCTACGCCATCAACGATAACCGCGCCGTGATTGCCAAGCTGGTCGAATACGGCGTCTACGAGGCGCCGGTCGCCACCTCGGCCGAGATCGGCACCCGCTACGGCGCTGCGCTCCAGGCCATCATCCTGGGCAAGCAGACGCCCAAGCAGGCCATGGATGAGATCGCGCCCGATTACCAGAAGGAATTGGACGCGCTGAGCAAGTAGGTAGGTATTGGGTATTAGGCAGTACCGCAAAACTCGCTTGTGTCACCCCTTCGTTGCACTTAGGGCAGGCTCTGAGCGGGTTGGCCCCGTGAAGTGCGTTACGGCGAGAATCCAGCGAAGGGTCTCGTTTCGGCCGAGAGATTCTTCGCTGGTGCCACGCCGTTATGAGAGTTCAGGGACAAATCCGCTCAGAATGACAGGCAGCGGGTAAGGAGATAGGCCCGTGCACTCAGCCATGACTGCGTCGCCGTCGCTGACCGTGCGGTTCATCAAGGGCTGGCGCCGCTACAAGTGGAGCTACTTCTTCATCGCGCCCAGCATGATCTTGTTCTTCATTTTCATCGCTTACCCGGTGCTCCAGGCGTTTCTTTTTGCGTTCCAAAAGGTGGATTTGCGGGGCAGCAGTTGGGTGGGGCTGAAGAACTTCACCGACCTCGCCAGCAGCAAGCTGTTTTGGGCCACGATGCAGCACACGGCTATCTATGCCTTTTTCGTTGTTGTGGCCTGGATCGTCAGCTCGATGGCGGTGGCTGCGTTGATCCAGCCGCTCTCCAACCGCGTACAGTCTCTCTTCCGCGGCGCGTTCTACCTGCCCAACGTCGTGAGCATTATCGTCATTTCGTTGGTGTGGATCTGGATCTTCCATCCCGAATATGGTTTTTTAAATTATCTGCTGAGCCTGGTGGGGTTGGGGCCGGTGTATTGGCTGCAAAACCCCGATATCGCGCTGTGGGCCATCATCCTCAGCACGGTGCTGATCGTGCCCGGCAGCGGCGTGGTGCTCTATTCGGCCGCCATCGGCTCGATCCCGCCGGAGCTTTACGAGGCGGCCGAGGTCGAAGGGGCGAACGCTTTCCAAAAGTGGCTGAGTATCACCATCCCGCTCCTTAAGCCCACGACGCTCTATCTGATGGTCATTTACACCATCGCTGGCTTCCAGATCTTCGAGCGAGTCTATATTATGACCGGCGGCGGGCCGATCAATTCGACCATGACCATCGTCCAGTTGATCTACCAGACCGCGTTCAGCGACTTCAACTATGGTCGGGCCAGTGCGGAGGCGTTGATCCTCTTCGCCATCATCGCCTCGATTTCGGTGCTCCAGTTCAAGTTTTTGAGCAGCGATGTTGAGTATTAGCATCTAGGATCTGGAGGATCGTCATAATGACAGTGGTCAGCGCCCCCGCTCCGGTAACACAAACAGCAAAGCCGCTCTCGTTGTCTCGCCTGTCGCGCCGGCTGCCCGGGGTCATGGTGATCGTCCTCCTGACGCTCATCGCCATCGTGAGCCTCTTTCCGCTCTACTGGCTTTTCACCACCGCGCTGACGCCCGCCAGCTCGACGATCAAGCTGCCGCCGGAGATCATTCCGACCCATCCGACCTTCGAAAACGTGCGCGAGATCATCCGCATCAGCGGGATCGGCAAGTTCTACCTGGTCGGCGACAACGTGATCAAGATGTCGCGGCTGCTGCTCTGGTTCGTCAACACCGCGATCATCGCAATCTTCAGCACGGCCGTCCACGTGCTCTTCGACTCGATGGCCGGTTACGCATTCGCCAAGCGCAAGTTCCCCGGCTCCACGATCTTCTTCTACATGATCCTGGCGGCGCTGATGATCCCCGGCCAGGTGACGTTGGTGCCGCTCTACGTGATGATCAGCAAGTTCAAGCTGATCAACTCCTTCGCGGGCGTGATCTTGCCCGGCTTGGCCGACGTGATCGGCATTTTCCTGCTCAAGCAGTACATCCAAACGTTGCCGAGCGAGCTGATGGAGGCCGCGCGCATTGATGGCGCCAGCGAATGGGGCGCGTTCGCGCGCATCGTGCTGCCCCTCTCCGCGCCCGGTCTGGCGGTGACGGCCATCTTTGCGTTCCAGCGTTACTGGAACAGCTTCCTCTGGCCGTTAGTGACGCTGCAAAGCCCCGATAAATTCACGCTGCAGGTGGGCCTGTCGTATGTCAGCACCAGCGAGTTCGGCACCGACTACGGCCTGCTGATGTCCGGCGCGGCGCTGGCGGCCATCCCGATGATCGTCTTCTTCTTTGCGTTTCAGCGTTATTTCATGCAGGGCTTGCGCATCGGCGCGATCAAGGGATGAGCGCGATGCGTTTGTACCGCGAGGCGCCCGATCCGCTTTACGTCCAGCTCAAGGACTCGCTGGTCGCGGAAATTCGCGCCGGGCGTTATCGCTCGCATCAACGCCTGCCCTCCGAGCGTGAGCTGTCCTTGCAATTCGACGTCAGCCGGATGACCGTGCGGCAAGCCCTGCTCGATCTCGTCCGCGACGGCGCGATCTACACCCGCGTCGGCAAGGGCACCTTCGTCGCCGCGACCAAGATTGACCAGCAGTTGCGCACCCTGACCGGTTTCTCCGAAGACGTGCGAGCACGCGGCAGCCGACCCACCAGTCGCGTGCTGGAAGCGCAGGTCGTGCCCGCGCCGCCTGATGTGGCCGCCGCCCTACGCCTGTCGCCCCGGGCTGAGGTCATCCTGCTGGCCCGCCTTCGCCTGGCCGACGATCTGCCGCTGGCTGTCGAACGCGCCTATCTGCCCCAGAAACTAACGCCAGGCTTGCTTGACCACGATTTCGCGATCGAATCACTCTACAGCGTATTAGAAAACGTCTACGGGTTTCATCTTGTCCTGGCCGAGCAGAGCATCGAAGCAACCCTGGCCGAACCGTCCGAGCTAGAGTTGTTGGAGTTGACTCCACCGGCCGCAGTACTCAAAATGCAGCGGCTCACCCTGACCGGCGACGGCGCGCCGGTCGAGTATGTGCTCTCCACGTACCGCGGTGACTGCTACAAGTTTCGTTCAACGTTGCAATCAGGAAAGCCCGGATGAAAACACTGCGCGTTGCCGGCCCAACCCTCTTGCCAGACGGCCAGATTACCGAAACCACCCTGACGATCCAGGGCGAGACCATTGTCGCGGTCACGCTCGGCCTCGCCCTCGACGCCGATGTGACCGTGGCGGGCACGCTCGTGCCGGGCTTCATTGACTTGCAGATCAACGGTGCGTATGGCTACGACTTTACCAGCGACGGCGAGACCGCGGCGCGGGTATCGGCTCGGCTCCCGGAGACCGGCGTGACTTCGTTTGTGCCGACGATCATCACCTCGCCGCTGGCGGCCTATCCCGAACTGCTGCGCGGGGTCGGCGTTGCCTGTGAAGAAGCGACCGGCAGCCAGATCCTTGGCGTCCACCTGGAAGGCCCCTATCTCAGCCCGAAGCGGGCCGGCGCCCACAATCCTGCCTCCCTGCGCGCGATTGACGAAGGGGAGATCGAAGATTGGGCCAATCCCGCGCTGGTTTGCATCGTAACTTTAGCGCCTGAGCTATCCGGCGCGGCGACCGCGGTGAAAATCCTGAGCGAAAACGGCATCCTGGTCAGCGCGGGGCACTCGGATGCAACCTACGACCAGGCGCTGGCCGGTTTTGCGGCCGGCATCGGCTGGGGCACGCACCTCTTCAACGCCATGAGTTCGCTCGGCCACCGCGAGCCGGGCTTGATGGGAGCGCTGCTCGCGTCGGACGTGCCCTGCGGTCTCATCGCCGACGGCATCCACAGCCACCCCGCGATGGTCAAGCTGGCCTATCGGCTCAAAGGCGCGGCCGGCATCACCCTCGTCACCGATGCGATGGCGGCGATGGGCATGGCCCCCGGCGCGTATCGCCTGGCCGACCGCGAGGTGATCGTGGACGCGACCTCGGCGCGGTTAGCCAACGGCACGCTGGCAGGCAGCATCCTGACCATGGATGCGGCCGTGCGCAACATGATGGCCTTCACCGGTTGCTCGTTGGCCGACGCGGTGACGATGGCTTCGACCACGCCAGCGCGGCTGCTCGGCTTGGCGCGCAAGGGGCGCATCGCGGCGGGGTGCGACGCGGATCTGGTGGTGCTGGACAAGCAGTTGCGCGTGGCGCAGACGTGGGTGCGGGGTGAGTTGGTGTATGGGGCAGTGGATTCGCGGATGTCGGAGTGAATTGAGGCAATGGCGCAAAACTTGCTACCCGTTGCCTGTCATTCTGAGCGGGTTTGCCCCTGAACTCTCGTTACGGCGTGACGCCAGCGAAGAATCCGTTCGCTGCGCTCAGGGGTGATAAAAGCGAGTTTTGCGGTACTGCGAATTGAGGTATTGCTGCACATGACAAGAACGCGCATGACTGTAGAAGGCAGGTCACAGGAGGAGTGGTTTGATACCGACGCTGACCGTGAGGAGGTCAGTCCGGTAACAGCCTATCCTCGCCCTAAGAAGACCGTGCCGCCGCCAATCACTGGCTTGAAAAGTCGGAAGTTGATCGCTTTTGGCTGGTATGGCGGGAAATTTTCGCACCTGGATTGGCTCTTGCCGCTGCTGCCGCTATGCCACCACTACTGCGAACCGTTCGCAGGCTCTGGCGCGGTCCTGCTAAATCGGCCGCCATCGTCGGTCGAGACGTACAACGACCTGGACGGGGAGGTGGTGAATTTCTTCCGCGTTTTGCGGGAGAACAAGGATCGGTTGGTTGAAGCCATTGGACTGACACCCTTCTCGCGTGAGGAGTTCGACATTGCCTGCGTGCTCGATCCGGCCGTCAGCCCGCTGGAACGGGCGCGACGGTTCTTCGTCCGGGCTCGACAGGTGCGCACCGGCCTGGCGCAGACGGCCAGCCTGGGGCGCTGGGCGAACTGCAAGAACACGAGCCGCGCGGGGATGAGCGGCGTGGTCAGCCGGTGGCTCGGCAGCGTCGAAGACCTGCCCGAAATCGCGGAGCGATTGCTGCGCGTGCAGATCGAGAACCGGCCTGCGCTGGATGTTATCCGTCTGTATGACTCGCCGGAAACGCTCTTTTATTGCGATCCACCCTACATCCACCTGACCCGTGGTGACAACAACGCCTACGGATACGAGATGAGCGATGGAGCGCATCGGGAGTTGGCCCAAGTGCTCAACGCGACGCAGGGTTTCGTCGCCATCTCTAACTACCAGTGCGAACTGATGGACGAGCTTTACCCGACGCCAAAGTGGACGAAACTCATCGGAAACGAGAAGACGATCCATTCGACCAAGGACAAACGCACGGAAGCGTTGTGGACAAATTATGACCCCGTTGCGCACGGAACGGGAACACTGCGACTGTTGGAGAGACCACAGGTATGAACGATCCATCAGCAATTCTCGACCAAGCGTTAGCGCGCGCTGCGGCGTACCTATCAACGCCGCTGGTACAGGATGCGCAAGTATTGGAGCGAACGGAGTACGTATGCCGATGCCTGCGCAACCGCGCCGGTGTGCGCTTGCTGATGGCCTGTCTGCTGGCAAAGATTGCCCGTCCCGCCGTTGATCTGCGCAAGCCTTACACTGAGATCGGAGATTTCGATACTTTTTCGGGTCGTCATTACGACGAAATCTATGTCACGCATTTTATCAACACGCATCGTCTACCCTGCAATTCAACAACTGCATTCCTGACTCCCGCTCTGCGCAACATTGATCGCGCGTTGACGACCGACGTGGAATTGGTTGGGCGACCGAGACAGCTCTACGTAAACGTCCTACAACTCTTGGATGACGTTCATACTGGGCGAGTAGCGGCCGACGACCTGCTGGCAGAAATGATTCGCACGCTTGTGGTGATGCGCGAGGAGAAGACCAGTCGTATGGCGACGCTGTTAGCCGGATTGCGCCAAGCCAGCGATGCCATGCCGCTCGCCTCTGAAGCAATCGTGAAGCTCATCGAACAGCATCTTGCCTGCAAGAATTCCAGCCGTCTGCCGGTTCTGATCGTTGCAGCGGCATATCAGGTGGCTGGGGTCAAGATCGGCGAGCGACTGTTGCCGTTGAAAGGACACAACGCCGCCGATGAGCAGACTGGCGCGTTGGGTGATGTGGAGATCTGCCTGGAGGATGAGAGCCACGTAGTAACGGCCTATGAGATGAAGCTCAAGCGCGTGACCATTGACGACATTGATCGCGCACTTCAGAAGGTTGCTGTTGCAAACGGGCGTATCCACAACTACATTTTCATCACGACAGACGCGATTGATGACGCTGTAAGGGTGTACGCTGCCGAGGCATACGACCGCACGGGTGGCACGGAGATCGCTATTCTGGATTGCCTCGGCTTCCTGCGCCATTTTCTTCACTTCTTTCATCGTCTCCGAATCTTGTACTTGGACGCCTATCAAGAGTTGGTGTTGGCTGAACCCGACAGCGCGGTCAGCCAACCGCTGAAAGAGGCCTTCTTGGCGTTGCGTCAAGCTGCCGAGGCGGACGCATGAGGGGAACTGTTGCTTTGGGAAACAAAACGATCGGGGGGAGCCTGACGGCTGCATCGCTCGCTTGCACCCTGGCGTTGCTTCCAGGGATTCATCCGAGCCACCCGATCTTGACCATAGTATAATGCCGTTTAGCTTGGGAGTCAAGTTCCATTTTCCAGTTCGTAGTCATCACTGAGGCGCTTCAATGATTCGTACCGGTCTCGACATCCTCCTCCACGACCGCCTCGACCTCCTGGTCGGCAAACGCGTCGGCCTGGTCTCGCACCCGGCCGCGATTCTGCCGGACTTCACGTCGTCCCTGGACGCGCTGTGGGGGGCGGGCGTGACCCTGACCGCGCTCTTCGGCATGGAGCACGGGTTTGCCGGCTCGGCGGCCGACGGGAAGGCGTTGGGCAACGTCACAGATGCCCGGACGGGGCTGCCGGTCTTCAGCCTTTACGGCGCCACCAAGGAGCCGACGGCCGAGATGCTGGCCGGCGTAGACGTGCTGATCTACGATGTACAGGACGTCGGGGTGCGGTTCTACACCTTCATCAGCTCGCTCTACTACATCCTGCACGCGGCTGGGAAGCATGGCGTGCCGGTGATCGTGCTCGACCGGCCCAATCCGCTTGGCGGCGTCGCGGTCGAGGGGCCGAGCATCGAGCGGGGCTTCGAGTCGTTCGTCGGCATCACGGCTATGCCGGTGCGTCACGGGATGACCGTGGGCGAGTTGGCGCGCTTCTTCAACGACCTTCCCCCCGTTGTCGGGGGGATCGAGGGGGGCCGCGCCGACCTGACCGTAATCCCGATGGCTGGTTGGCGGCGCGCCATGTGGTTCGACGACACCGGCCTGCCGTGGGTGACGACCTCGCCGGCGATGCCGCACCCCTCCACGGCGGCCGTCTACCCCGGCACGTGTTTCCTCGAAGGCACCAACGTCTCCGAGGGGCGAGGGACCGCGCTGCCGTTCGAGCAGCTCGGCGCGCCGTGGATGGACGCGTACGTGGTGGCGGAGGCATTGAACGATGTGGTAGGGGCGGGTTTACCGTTCGCCGCGGCGGATGATGCGCGGTCACACAAACCCGCCCCTACGTTCGCCGCGGCGGATGATGCGCGGTCACACAAACCCGCCCCTACGTTCGCCGTGGCGGACGATGCGCGGTCAGACAAACCCGCCCCTACGTTCGCCGTGGCGGACGATGCGCGGTCAGACAAACCCGCCCCTACGTTCGCTGCGGCGGACGATACGCGGTCACACAAACCCGCCCCTGCCGTGATCTTCCGCCCCACGTCGTTCGAGCCGAGCAGCAGCAAGTATGCCGGCGAGACGTGTTACGGCGTGCAGATTCACGTGGTTGATCGCGATGCGCTGCAGCCGGTGCGCCTGGGGTTGCAAATCGTGGCGACCTTGAAGGCGCTCTATCCGCAGCAGTTCGCCTGGCGCGATTATCCGCGTGCGGACGGCACGAAGTTGTTCACTTTCGACCGGCTGATCGGCACGGATCGCGTGCGGGCCGCGCTCGATGCCGGCGCATCGGCGGCGGAAATCATCGCCCCGTGGGCTGCCGCGGAAGAGGCGTTCTGCCAGGGTCGCCGACCATATCTGCTATACGAGTGATCGTACCCACGTTTGTGGGGCAATTTGCTCGGCGACGCGCTGTGAGACACGTTTGCCCCGAAACTGCGTTCGTTGTGACGAGCGTGACTTACGCGCATCCGCACGAAACCGGTACCGAACATGGAACATTCAATACCCAATACCCAATATCCAATATCCGCCGCCCTTCCCGCCGGCATGACCCTGGAAGAAAAAGTCGGCCAGGTCATGATGATCGGTTTCGACCCCGACGCGGGCCGCCCCGCACCGGAGCTGACGCCCGAATTTCGCGCCCTGCTCCAGGATTTGCACATCGGCGGCGTGGTTTATTTCGAGCGCAACGTCGAATCGCCGGCCCAACTCGCCAAGCTGAGCGCCGATTTACAGGAGGGTGCCTGGCAGAACGGCGACCCGCCCCTCCTCATTTCCATTGACCAGGAGGGCGGACGCGTGGCCAGGCTCAAAGAGGCCAGGGGCTTCACCGAGTTCCCCGGCGCCATGGCGATCGCGGCCACCGGCGACATCGAAAACGCGCGGCGCATTGCCCGCGCGCTGGCCGAAGAGCTATTGGCCGTCGGCATCAACATGGATCTCGCGCCCGACCTGGACGTCAACAACAACCCGGACAACCCCGTCATCGGCATCCGCTCCTTCGGCTCCGATCCGCAGGCCGTCGCCGCTTTCGGCGTCGCCTTTGCGCAGGGGTTGCAGGCGGAGGGCGTGCTGGCCGTCGGCAAGCATTTCCCCGGCCACGGCGACACCGGCGCCGACTCGCACGTCTCGCTCCCCACCGTGCCCCACGATCGCGCCCGCCTGGAGGCAGTCGAGTTCGTTCCCTTCAGGGCTGCTATACACCCCTCCCCTGTCCCGCAGGACGGGGGAGGGGCAGGGGTGGGGGGTATCATGTCCGCCCACATCACCTTCCCCGCCGTGGACCCCACCCCCGGCCTCGCTGCCACCCTCTCGGCCAAGGTGCTCACCGGCCTGCTGCGGGATGAGCTGGGCTACGATGGCCTGGCGCTGACCGACTCATTGGAGATGGGCGCGCTCGGCACGAGCGGCTACCCGGTGCCCATGGCCGCGGCCACCAGCCTCAAGGCCGGCGCCGACGTGCTGACCATCAGCCACGGCCTCGAAATCCACCGCCAAGCCCACGCGATGGTCGTGGACTGGGTGCGCCGCGGGCAAATTCCGCAGAAACGGCTGGATGAAGCGGTGCGGCGGGTGCTGGCCGCGAAGGAGCGGTTCGGGCTGTTGGAGGATAGGGGGCAGGGGGCAGGAGTCAGGAGTCAGGAATCAGGGAGCAGGAGTCAGGTCGGCTCGGCGGAGCACAAAGCGCTCTCGCGCCAGGTCGCGGCGCAGGGGATCACGCTGCTGCGCGACGACGCCGGGTTGCTGCCGCTCAAGGCCGATGCGAAGCTGCTGGTGATCGAGCCGCCGGCTGCGGCGGGCATGGCGAAGGCGTTGGCCGCGCTATCGTTCACCGTGAGCGCCAATCCCACAGCGGCAGAGATCACGACCGCCGTCGGTCTGGCGCGGGATGGATGCACCGTCATCGTCGCCACCGCGGACGCGAAGCAGAGCGCGGGCCAGGCAAAACTCGTGCGAGCCTTGCTGGACGCCAAAGTACCCACGATCGTCGTCGCCGTGCGCAGCCCCTACGATCTGCTGGCCTTCCCCGAAGTTCCGACCTACCTGGCAACCTACGGCCTCAACCCGCCGGCGCTCGACGCGTTGGTTGAGGTGCTGAACGGCAGGGTGAAATCGCAGGGACGGTTGCCGGTGGAGCTGCCTGGGTTATACAAGGAAGGTGCGGGGCAATGAGCACCCCGCAAGACGTCTACGGCGATGGCGCGGCGGAACAGACGGCGCGCTACGACGCGGCCCGACGGGCCTTCGGGGAAATCTACGGCCGCGGCAAAGTCTACTGCTTTCGCGCGCCGGGCCGCGTCAATCTGATCGGCGAGCACACCGACTACAACCACGGGTTCGTGTTGCCGGTGGCGCTCGATAAGGACACGCTGTTGCTGGCCCGGCCGCGCGCCGACGCCCTGGTGCGTTTGTGCAACGTCGAGCCGGACTACCCGCCGGTGACTTTCGCCGCCGGCCCCGCGATTCCGTCGGCCCCGCCCGGCGACTGGGGCAATTACGCCAGGGGCGCGGCGCAGCGGCTGGCGCAGCATTTCGGACGGGAATTGCGCGGGTTGGATGGCCTGGTCGTGGGGTCGCCGCCCTACGGTGTCCCGCGCGGGGCCGGTCTCAGCTCTTCCTCCGCGCTGACGGTCGCGGTGGCCGTGGCGCTGGCGCATTGGAATGTAGGGGCGGGTTTATCTGCATCAGCGGACAAACCGGGTGACACCGATGCGAACCATGCTCGGATGGCCGATCTTTCCGACGCCAAACCCGCCCCTACGTTGGATGGCATGACCCTGGCCCAACTCTGTTCCGAGGCTGAGTGGTACGTTGGCACGCGCGGCGGGGTGATGGACCATTTCATCGCCGTGCTGGGCCGGCGTGACCATGCCCTCTTCCTCGATTGCCGCCCCGACGCGGCCGGTCGCTACCGAACCGAGTACGTCCCCTTGCCGGCGGGCTATCGGATCCTGGTAGTGGACAGCGGCGTGCACCACCGGAACGTCAGCGGAGCTTATAACCAGCGCGTGGCTGCCTGCCGGGCCGGCGTGGCGCTGTTGCGAGCGCGTTATGCCGGCATCACCCACTTGCGGGACGCGCAGGATGTGCCCTGGGCCGAGTTGGCCGCTGAACTGCCGGAGGAGATCGCGGTGGCAGCACTCCTGGCCCGCGGCATTGAGCTGGGCGATCTGCCGGGAGTGAACCCGGACACGGTGCTACAGGTGCGCGCTCGCTGCCGGCACGTCTGGACGGAGAACCGACGAGTGATCGAGGCGGTGGCTGCGCTGCGCGCTGGCGACACCGCCGCGCTGGGCCGCCTGCTCGACGCAGCCCACGCCAGTGTCCGCGATGACTACGAGGTCAGTTGTCCGGAGATCGAATGCCTGGTGCGTACCGGCCGCGAAGTGGACGGGGTTGCCGGCACCCGGCTGACCGGCGCCGGTTGGGGCGGCTGTATCGTGGCGCTGGTGCGCAATGATGCAGTGCCCACTTTTGAAGCTCACGTCGCCGGCCGCTATCGGGCTGAGACAGGCCGGAACGCCTCTTTCTTTGCGTGTCGCGCCGGTCCTGGCGCAGGGTTGGTGAGCGTCAGCAGAGCATAGTTCAAGTTTAGGAGTCAGACGGCCTATGGACATTCAACCTTTTGACGCGTTCAATGCCTCGCACATCGCTGCGGCAGCGACCATCTGGAATGCGGCGTTCGGCCCCGACCTGGCGATCAGCGAGCGCGGCGTTGCGTTCAACACCCGGCCCACGGCCGGCGCGCTCCAGGAGGGACGCCTGGCGCTGGAAGCCGGCGCGCCGGTAGGCTTCGTGCTGGCGAGCGCCTTGCCGAACACACCCGACGTATCGTCGCCGGACGCGGGCTGGGTAGACGCGCTCGCCGTGCATCCCGACTTCCGGCGCCGTGGCATCGGTAGCGCGCTGCTGAATTGGGCTGAGCGTTGGCTGGCCGGCAAAGGCTGCAAGGCCTTTCGCCTGGGCGGTAGCCTGCGGCCCTTCGCCGCCGGCCTGCCGAGCGGACTGGCCGCGGAGAGCTTCTTCCGCAAGCGCGGCTACGACAACCGGCCGCCCGGCAAGCGCGATTGGGATGTGGCTCGTGAGCTGCACGCCTACGTATCGCCGCGGCGTCTGCGGGGAGGGATGCCCATCGAAGCGCGGCCGGCGCAACTTGGAGAAGAGGAATTGCTCATGGCGTTCCTTCGCCGCGAGTTCCCAGGCCGCTGGCGGTTCGAGTTCGCCGAGTTTCTGCGTGAGGGCGGCCGCCTCTCCGATTACATGCTCTTGTGGACCGACCAAGGGGTGAACGGCTTTTGCCATTTGACCTTCGAGGATTCGCTCCGGCCGCTCGATCGCTTCTTCATGCATCGGCTCCCGCGGCCGTGGGGACAACTCGGCCCCATCGGCATCAGCGCGATGTTCCGGGGCGCGGGTTTCGGGGGAATCTTGTTGGATGCCGGTCTGTGCCGCCTGCGCGATGAGGGCGTGAACGGCTGCGTGATTGACTGGACGAGCCTGCTCGGCTTCTACGGCAGGTTTGGATTCCAACCGTATCGGCAGTATGAGATGCTGGGGAGGGTGGCGGGGAAATGATCGGCGCGACTAAACAATCTCCAGCAGCGTCGTCGCGATCTGGCTCAGCGGCAGGATGTGATCTACCGCGCCGAGCAGCGCGGCGGCTTTGGGCATACCGTAGACCACCGATGTCGCCTCATCCTGTGCGATTGTCAACCCGCCGCAATCGTGGATTGCCTTCAGGCCGACCGCGCCGTCTTCGCCCATGCCGGTCAGCAACACGGCTACGGTTTCTGGCGCGCTGTACTTCGCTATCGAGTGGAAGAGCACGTCCACCGATGGTCGGACGTGGTTGATCATCGGGCCGGTGTTCAGTCCGAGCAGGTTGCGGCCGACCAGCTCGATGTGGGTGTCATCCGGCGCGAAATAGATCGTGCCAGGACGCGGAGGCTCGTTTTGCGCGGCCATTTTCAGCGGCAGTTTGCTCTCCCCTTGCAGCCAACTGATCAACCCGCCCATGAAGCCTGCGCTCATGTGTTGGACGATGACGACCGGCAGTGAGAAATCGGCGGGGAGTGCTTTGATCAGCACATTGAGGGCCGCCGGGCCGCCGGTAGACGAACCGATCGCGACCAACGAGAAGATGCGCTGACCTCGGGCCGCCACCAGCCGGGACACGCCTAGGGGCGCCAGCGCTGGCTCGGTGATCGCCGGCCGCGTGATGGCGAAGCGGCGGCGGATAACCTTGACTTCGGCCATCAGTTTGACGGTGGTGGTCAACCGTTCGCGGATGTTTTCGTAGTCCTGCCCGCGGAACCCCACCGGCTTCTCGATCACCTCCAGCGCGCCCGCCTGGATGGCGTTGAACGTGATCGGCAGCTCGGCTGAGTCCACCGAGGAGCTGACCACGATGATCGGCGTCGGGCACTGCTCCATGATCCGCCGCGTCGCCTCGAACCCATCCATCCCCGGCATGTGGATATCCATGGTGATCAGATCGGGCCTGAGCGCAGTCGCTCGTTCCAGTCCCTCGCGACCGTTCGCGGCAATGCCGATCACCTGGATGGCGGGATCGGACTCCAGCACGGCCTTAAGCAGCATCTGGATGGTGGGCGAGTCTTCGACGATCAGGACACGAACCATAGCGCACCTATATCAGCCGCCGAATTGTGTTTAGTAAGCTTTCCTGATCAAATGCGCTCTTGACGATATACGCATCCGCGCCGGCCTGGATGCCGCGCTCGCGATCTTCACGCGATTCGAGCGAGGTGATCAGGATTACCGGCAAGTGTTTGAACCGTTCGTCCGACCGGACCTTGGCCGCTAACTCGAAGCCGTCCATGCGCGGCATGCTGATGTCGGAGACCAGCACGTCGGCGCCCTCGCTTTGGAGCAGGTTCCAGGCTTCCAGGCCATCGGCCGCGACCCGCACGGGGTAGCCGGCAGATTCCAGGATGTTTTTTTCCAGCGTGCGCGTGGTAAATGAATCATCACACACGATGACTGTCGGCATCGTCGCGGCCTCTCGCCTGGTCTCATCGGCTCCGGGCGTACTTTTGGCGGTCGCCGCTACTGCGACTGACCGCGGCCGGCCGGTCGCCCGAAGCAGATCGGCGACGTTGAGCACGATCACCACCTCGCCTGTGCCCAGGATGGTTGCGCCGGCCGTATAGCGCACCCGCAGCAGCGGCTTGGGCAGACTCTTGATGACCACCTCGCGCACGCCCACCAGCGCGTCCACGGTGAAGGCGACGCGACGCTCAGCCGAGCCGAGGATCACCACCGGCAGATGTTGGCTGGCTGCTCCCGCGGCCGCCTGACTGTGGGAGCAGCCCGGTTTCCCCCCAGAGCCTGCCCTGAGCTGGTCGAAGGGTTGGGGGGCAAGGGGGGCGCTCATCCCCAGCACTTCGCCCAGGCGCACCAGCGGCATTGGCCGATCATCCAGCGTGATCGCCTCGCGCCCCTCCGCGCGGCCGATTCCCTCGGGCCGCAGGCGCACGATCCGCACGACGTTGCTGACGGGCAGGGCGAACACCTGGCTGCCGGCCTGGGCCAGCAGGCAGAGGGTGGTTGCCACCGTGAGCGGTAGGCTGAGGGTGAAGCGCGTGCCGCGGCCCTGTCGGTTGTCCACGTCTATGATGCCGTGCAGCCGCTCGATGTTCTCGCGCACCACATCCAGCCCTACGCCGCGGCCCGAAAGATCGGTGACGCGATCGCTGGTAGACAGCCCCGAGCTGAAGATCAGCCAGAGCGCCTCGCGGTCGCTCAACGTTTCCGCCTCATCCGGTCGCAGCAACCCCTTGGCGACTGCCTTAGTCCGCACGGCCTTCAGGTCAATGCCGGCCCCGTCGTCGCTGATCTCGATGGTGATGCTGTCCCCGCGCTGCGCCGCGGCCAGGGTGATCACGCCCTCGGCGGGCTTGCCGGCGGCCGCGCGCGCCGGGGGCGACTCGACCCCGTGATCAACGGCGTTGCGGAGCAGATGCGTCAACGGGTCTTTGATCTGCTCCAGTACCGAGCGGTCTACCTCGACCTCGCCCCCTTGGACGACCAGCCGTGCCTGCTTGCCCAGGTCACGGGCCAGATCGCGCACCATGCGCGGGAAGGTCTCGAAGACGGTCGAGACCGGCATCATCCGAGTGCGGCGTACATCTTCCTCCAGATCAGATACCACCTGGGCCATGCGCCGGTTGTCGGCCACGAACCGGCGACGCAACTCCCGCAACTGGCCGGCCGCGGCGTGCAGCCGCGTCTCGCTGCTTTCCAGATAGCCTAGCACCCGCGCGGCGGTGGCAGCCCGTTTGCCCGGCGCGGCAGCCGCGACTTGAGGCGCGAGATCGGCCGCCTCGGCGCGGAAATCGGCCATCACATGGGGCCGGAGCTTACGCCATTCGACCTCCCACGCTTCCAGGCCGTCCAGCAAGGCGGTTAATTCCGAGAGGCGCTGCTCGGCGCCCAGCCGCGTCACCTGTAACTCGCCCACCTGCGCCATCAGCGCATCCAGCTTGCTGGTCGTCATGCGGATCGTCTCTTCGGTAATGGGCGCGGTGGGCCGGGGAGCAGGCGCAGGCGCTTTGGGGTGCTCTGGAGTTGAGGCTTTAGCCGGTGAGGCCCCGCCTGAAGGCTCGACTCCCCTCGCCGATGTGTGTTCGTGCTCCGGAGTCGAGGCTTTAGCCGGCGCGGTTCCGCCTGAAGGCTCGGCTCCAGCTTTCGGCAGCGTCGGTTGGCCGACAGCTTCCAGGGCAGCCACGAGCGCGGCGGTGTCCACAGTTGCGGCCGGGCCGCCGTTCATGGCCTGGACGAGCGCGGAGAGCGCGTCGAGCGCCTGGTAGGCCAGATCGAACACCTCCGGCGTGAGTTGCAGGCTGCGATCCCGGATATGGCCGAAAAGGGTTTCGAGGCGATGCGCCAGGGTGCCTATCGTGTCTTCGTTGACCGCGCGCGCCGCGCCCTTCAGGCTGTGCGCGGCCCGGAAGATGTCAGCCAACCATTGATCCACCGACGCGGAATCCGGTTCGCGCTCGAACGCCAGCAGGTCGCGGTTGATAACCTGGATATGCTCCTGCGCCTCGGCTGCAAAGGTCGCTCGTAACTGGCGGAGGAAGTCCTCGTTTAGGGCCATGTTGAAAATCCTTGCTGATTGGACCGACGACCGATGACCGACGACGAATGACCAACGGACATTGACCGCCGTCGTTCGTCGGATGTATTTCAGTTTGGGGGCGCGTCATTGCGAGGAGCGTTGTGTGCGACGAAGCAATCTTTCGTATGGATGAGATTGCTTCGCAAAAGACGCTCGTAATGACGGGTTCGCCCCAGGATGGAAACGTACCCTCGTTCGTCCTTCGTCATTCGTCGCCCGTCTGCCGTCGTCCGTCATCCGTCTACGCCGCCAGCTTGTACTTCTCGGTCAACGCCTGCAACTGGCGCGCGAGATTCGTCAGGCTTTCGGCGGCGGCCTGTGACTGGCGGGCGCCGGCGACGAACTGCACCGTGGCTTGGTTGATCTCGCGCATGGCCTGGGCGATCTGATCCATGGCGCTGCTCTGCTGGTGCGCCGCGGCTGCGATCTGCTGCGACGATTGGGCCGCGTCGCGGATGTCCCCCGCCAGCCGGGTGATGACTTCGCCGGCGCGCTGCGCCAGGGTTGTGCCGGTCTCGACGCCGCGCGTGCCCTGCTCGGTGGCGAGGACGGCCGCATTGGTGGCCTTCTGGATGTCGCCGAGGATCGTGCGTACCTTGGCGGTGGCCTGCTTGGACTGCTCGGCCAGGTTGCGCACTTCGGCCGCGACCACCGCGAAGCCCTTGCCTTGCTCGCCAGCCTTGGCCGCTTCGATGGCCGCGTTGAGCGCCAGGATGTTGGACTGGTCGGCGATGTCGTTGACTGACAGAATGATTTCACCGATTTGCTGAGTGTGTTCGGAGAGGGTGAGGATGTCCTGGGCAATCCCCTCGACCTTGGCGTGGATGTCGGTCATGGCGCGCAGGATGGCCTCGACGGACTGCGCGCCGTCCTGGCCGATCTGGGCGGAGGTCTGGGCGAGTTGCGCGACGTTGCCGGCCTGGCGTGCGGTCTGCTCGGCCGAGGAGCGGAGCTCGTCCACGGTGGCGGTGGTCTGGTTGACCGCGGCCGATTGCTCGTTGGCAGAGGCCGTGTGCTGACTGACGGTGGCGAGGATTTCGGTCGAAGCGGTGCTGACGCTCTGGGCCGCCGCGCGCGTAGCGGTCGCCATCTCTTGAAGGTAGGTTGTCATGTGGACGAAAGCAGTGCCTAGTTCATCCTTGTCCGACTTAGGGTGCGCCGCTACGGTCAGATCACCACTGGCGATCCTGCTGGCAGCGCTGGCCATCGCTCGAAGATAGGTGATCATGCGGACGAAAGTATGGCCTAGTTCATCCTTGTCCGACTTTGGACGCACGTCTACACCCAAATTGCCGTCCGCGATCTTGCTGGCCGCGTTCGCCATCGCCTGCTGGTAGCCGATTGTTTGCCGGAAGACATCGGCCAGATCTCCGATTTCGTCATTACTTCGGTAATCCACGCGTTGGTCGCTCTCGCCTCTTGCCAGGGCGTCAGCCACGGAGACCATCTGTTTGGTGGGGGTGATGACCTGCCGGACCATGTTGATGATCAAACCAATCACGATCGGTACCACAGCGACCAATGCGATGCCTCCGGAGGCCAGAGTGACCCCTTCTTTGCCCAAGACGAAGGCTGCGATGGCTACGGGCGCCACACACAGTATCACGATCACGGTCAGGCGGATGGCAATGCCTCGACGGTAGATCAGGTAGATCGCCAGTATTCCCAAAACGATCCCGATAGCTAACACACTACCAAAGAAGACGTATTGCAGGTCCATTGTCAGCGTCCCCCTTGTGAACCAACGGTGAGCTTGTACCGTTCGGTCAACGTTTGCAACTGGCGTGACAGGTTGGTCAGGCTTTCGGCGGCGGTCTGCGACTGGCGCGCGCCGGCGACGAACTGGACCGTCGCCTGGTTGATCTCGCGCATCGCCTGGGCGATCTGATCCATGGCGCTGCTCTGCTGATGCGCCGCGGCCGCGATCTGCTGTGACGATTGGGCCGCGTCGCGGATGTCGCCGGCCAGGCGGGTGATGATCTCGCCAGCGCGCTGCGTCAGCCCCGTGCCGGTCTCGACCCCGCGCGTGCCCTGCTCGGTGGCGAGGACGGCCGCGTTGGTGGCCTTCTGGATGTCGCCCAGAATCGTCCGCACCCGGGCGGTGGCCTGCTTGGACTGCTCGGCCAGGTTGCGTACCTCGGCCGCGACGACCGCGAAGCCCTTGCCCTGCTCGCCGGCCTTGGCCGCTTCGATGGCTGCGTTGAGCGCCAGGATGTTGGACTGGTCGGCGATGTCGTTGACGGTTGTCGTGATTTCGCCGATCTGTTGGGTGTGCTCGGAGAGGGTGAGGATATTCTGGGCGATGCCCTCGACCTTGGTGTGGATGTCGGTCATGGCGCGCAGGATCGCCTCGACGGACTGGGCGCCGTCCTGGCCTACCTGGGCGGAGGCCTGCGCCAGTTGGGCGACGTTTCCGGCCTGGCGGGCGGTCTGCTCGGCCGAAGCGCGCAACTCGTCCACCGTGGCGGTGGTCTGGTTGACCGCGGCCGACTGCTCGTTGGCGGAGGCGGTATGCTGGCTGACGGTGGCGAGGATCTCAGAGGAGGCGGCGCCGATGCTTTGGGCCGCTGCGCGCGTGGTGATCGCCATCTCTTGAAGATAGGTTGTCATGTGGATGAAAGCAGTGCCCAGTTCATCCTTGTCCGACTTGGGGTGCGCCGCGACGGTCAAATCACCGCTCGCGATCTTGCTGGCCGCGTTGGCCATCGCCTGCTGATAGCCGATCGTCTGCCGGAAGGCGTCGGCCAAATCCCCGATTTCGTCGTTTCTTCGGAAATCCACGCGTTGCTCGCTCTCGCCTCTCGCCAACGCGTCAGCCACGGAGACCATCTGTTTAATGGGGGTGATGATTCGCCGGACCATGTTGATGATCAGACCAAGCACGATCGGTACCACGGTGACCAATACGATGCCTCCGGAGGTCAGAGTAACCCCTTCTTTGCCCAAGGCGAAAGCTGCGATGGCCACAGACGCTACACACAGTATCACGATCATAGTCAGGCGGATGGCAATGCCCCGACGGTAGATCAGGTAGATCGCCAGCATTCCCACAATGGTCCCGATTGCTAACACACTGCCAAAGAAGACGTATTGCATGTCCATTGTCAGAGTCCCCCCTTGCCCCTAGATTGTTTCGTCCTGAACAACGAGTCGAGGATCCGAGAGCAGCGCTTCCAGGTCCAGCAGCGACAGCAGGTCGGGTGTGACGCCGGTGACGATCTGCCGCTTGGCGCCGCCGGTATCACTCAACGGCGGGCCGATCTCCGCCTGCGTCACCTGGCGTACCTGCGGCACGTCGTCCACCAACAGCCCCACCTCCAGCCCCGCGCCGTTGACCAGGACCGCCTTGCCGTGCTGACCGCCGCCCGCCGACGCGTTGAAAGGGGTGGTCGTCAGAAAGTAGCCCAAATCGAGCACGGGATGGAGCCGGCCGCGCAGGTTCATCAGCCCAACCCAGTAGGGCGGGACGCCCGGCACGGGGGTGAGGGCCGCGGTGAGCGCCTGGATCTCGTGCACCTGCTCGATGGCGATGCCGTAGCGTTCTTTGCCGACGACGAGGACCACCAGTTCGACAGTATCGCTGGCTGACGCCGTCTCGGGAGAACGAGCCAGGATGCACGCTCGTTCTTCCAAGATGCGTTGAATCGTGTCTGAGCCTTGGATGGTCGTGTGTTCGGGCATGGTGTCCTGTCCCATCACTGATTTTTCACCATCTCCAACAGACGCCCGGCGGTGAGGCCGTCGCCGTCAGGGAGGGGATCGCCGGGCTGGTAGCGTTCCAACAGGTTCAGCACGGTCTCGCGCACCGTGGCGGCTCGGG
>JAPLHB010000138.1 GCA_026389845.1 Chloroflexota bacterium | reverse complement strand
GCCGCCCAGTCGTCCGCCGAAACGCCCGCAGGTACGCATTCGTCGCTCATGTTGCCAGTCTAAACCAATTCATGGCCGTTGACAATGCCAATTAATGGCTATTGACAACCGTCCAGACGGACCCCGCCTGAACGGTTACGTCTTGGGTTTGCCGGGTATGCGGAGAAACCCGCCCCTACGCCTCCCATGCCATTTGCGCAACCAACTCGTTCGGGGTAAGATGGCCCGAACGTGATTAACAGGAGCATCGTCAGGTGGAAACTATGCATCTGCCCAGGCCACGTTTCGTGCCCCCCCTCGATCCCGATTTTCGGCCGGCGGTGTTGGCGATCCGCACGTTCGACGCCGAGGTCGCGGTCGCGGTCGGCGGCGTGCCGTTGACGCTCGGTTTGGAGCGGACGGATGGCGAGTTATCGCGGTTCGAGACCCGCGTTTTCCCCGCAGGCCATCCGCGTTTTGCCGCCAACTTCCGGCACGTCGAGCGCATCGTCAAGTTCCTGCTCTGGCAGCGCGGCGGCTGGCGGGTTTACGTCGGCGGGCCGGCCGCGGTTGGGGAATATCTGCAAGTCCAGTATGCGCCGGGCGGGGTGCGCGCTTTCGACTACCGGTTCATGGGCGAGGACGTCTTTGAGCGCACTTTCGAGGTCGTGCCGTGCGCTTCCGACCAGGTGCCCGCGGCACGCGAGGGCGGGGTGGCGCTGGGTCGTCATCTGGATGGCTGCCGCATCGGGTTCGACCTGGGCGCGTCGGATCGCAAGGTCTCGGCCGTTCTGGACGGCGAGGCGGTCTTCAGCGAGGAAGTGATCTGGGAGCCGCGCAAACATGCGGACCCGGCCTACCATTACGCGGAGATCATGGCTGGCCTCCGCTCGGCCGCGGCCAGGCTGCCACGCGTGGATGCCATCGGCGGCAGCTCGGCGGGCATCCTCATCAACAACCGGCCGATGGTCGCCTCGCTTTTCCGCGCGGTGCCGAGGGAACGGTACGGTGAAATCCGGGGTCTGTTTCTGCGCATCCGAGACGAGTGGGGCGTGCCACTGGAGGTCATCAACGACGGCGACGTGACCGCGCTGGCCGGCGCGATGTCGTTGGAAGATGACGGGGTGTTGGGGATCGCGCTCGGCTCCAGCCAGGCGGCCGGCTACGTCACGCCCACAGGGATGATCACCGGCTGGCTGAACGAGCTGGCCTTCGCGCCCGTGGATTACAGCCCCACCGCGCCGGCCGATGAGTGGTCAGGCGATCTCGGCGTGGGTGCGCTCTATTTCTCGCAGCAGGCGGTCTTTCGCCTGGCGCCGGCCGCCGGCATCGCCATCCCCCAGGATATTACTGACGCGGACAAGCTGAAGGTTGTGCAGGCGGAGTTGGAGGCCGGTCACGCGGGCGCGGCGCAAATCTGGCAGAGTATCGGCGTTTACCTGGGCTACGGGATTGCGCACTACGCGGCCTTCTACGACCTGAAACACGTGCTGATCCTGGGCCGCGTCACCTCGGGCCGGGGTGGGCAGATCATTCTGGACGCCGCGCAGGCGGTGATCCGCGGCGAGTTTCCGGAGCTTGCCGCCATACAACTGCATCTGCCGGATGAAAAAAGCCGGCGGGTCGGTCAGTCCATCGCGGCCGCGAGTCTGCCGCAGATCAGTTATGCGTGTTGCGGGTGATGCTACGGCCGATGAAAATAGGCCGCGGATCGGCACGGATGCGCGCGGATAAGGGACAAAAATCCGCATGCATCCGTGTTCATCCGCGGCTGATTTGCAGCGCAGCGCCTCACCTGCGTCGGGCCGATTGCCGGCCCAGCCGGCGGGCGAATTCCACGCCGATCAAGCCGATGCCGATGAGGCCCAGGGCGCCGCCCGCGCCGACCGTCCACGTCTGGCTGCTCAAGCCGACGAGCAGAGCGATCGCACCCCCCAACGAGGCCCAGCCTCCCGCCAGCATCCGCCTCCTCTGCAGCGCGTTCGACGCGGCGAAGCCGCCCAGTGCGAGCACCACGCCCGCCACTGTCTGTCCCGTTTGCGAGCCAAGGAAGACCCAATCGGCCCAGGCCGCCACAAAGATAGGCAATTTGTCCGCAGAATAACCTACACCCTCGCCATGTGCCTTTCGGTGGATGACACTGCGCCCCTCGGAGTACGATACTGATGGCCGTGGGCGACGACGGTTCCCAGCCGACGCCGGGGCACCTGTCGTCGTAGAGCTTGCATGGAGGGTGTGCGATGAACAAGATAACCGATTCCTTCGGCCGCAGAGACTTCTTTCGACTGGTCGGCGCTGCCGCCGTCGGAGGCGCATTGGTCGGCCTCGGCCCCAAGACATTGACCGCCGCCGGCCTGGTGCGCGCGGAGAAACGGCCTTGGTGGGACCTGGGGATCATGGGCGAAGCGGTGGCCGACAACCAGCTTCTCTTCTACCTGGGTCAGGCGCGCGATGGTACCACCGACATCGGCGAGTGCCTGGACACGGCCGGCCGCGTTGACCGCAACGATCCGTGGAGTTGGCCCCGGGCCTGGAGCGCGACGGCCGAGCGCGTGGCCGCGGCGGCCGAGGGTTGCCTGGCGCGAGGACACAAGCTGAGCGCGGGAGACGCCTACCTGCGTGCGGCCGCGTATTACCGCGCCGCGCTCATCCATCATCCCGAGCCGACCGATGCCGGGGTGGCGCAGATGGCGCTACGGGAAGATCAGTGCTTCAGCCGCGGCCTGGAGCTCCAGGGGCTGCCGGCGCGGGCGGTGCGCATCCCCTACGAGGGAACCACACTGCCCGGCTACTTCTGGCGCTCGCCGGTCGCCTCCGGTCGCGCGCCCGTGCTGATCGTCCACCAGGGCCGCGATGCCTGGCCGGAGGACACGATGTACGTGGCGCGCGGCGCGATCCGCCGCGGCTATCACTGCCTGATGGTGCATTGCCCCGGCCAGGGGTTGGCGATCCGGACGCAGGGCCTACCGTTCCGGCCCGACTGGGAGAAGGTCATCACGCCGGTGGTGGACTTCGTGGCCGCGCAACCCGAGGTAGACCCGGCTGCCATCGTTCTGATGGGACTCAGCATGGGCGGCGCGCTCGCGCCGCGGGCCTCGGCCTTCGAGAAACGCCTCAAGATCTGCATCGCCAACCCCGGCGTGCTGAACTGGGGCGAGGCCATCCTGGGGCATCTCAACGAATATCCGGCGCTGATGAAGCTGTTGGATACGAACCCGGGCGCGTTTGATCGAGCGGTGTGGGGCGTCTTTCGGGCTGGGTCTCTGGCGGGGGGCGGGCTGCTGCGGAGCGCGGAGTGGTGGCTGAAGGACTCGATGTACAAGCATGGGGCCAAGACGCCCAGCGAGATGCTCGCCCAGCTCAAGCAGTTCGACAACAGGAGCATCGTCGGCCGCATCACCTGCAAGATGCTGGTGATGGATGGCGAGGCGGAGGAGTTCTCGGCCGGGCAGGCACGCAAGCTCTACGACGCGCTGCAGTGTCCGAAGGACTACATGCTCTTCACGGCCGAGGACACCGGGCTGGTGCATTGCCAGGTGGGCGCCTCGGCCGTGGCCGAGCAGCGCGTGTTCGATTGGTTGGATGAAAATTTGTAGAACGGGATGGGCAGGGGCGAGAAAATGCCTCACGCGCCAGGCGCTCATCATGAGAAGCGCCTGGCGCGTGGGGGTGCCTGGCTCGGTCGGAGACCGGCCCGAGCGAGCGCGAAGTAGTACTTTGACAGTCGCTTACCGTTTCACGATCACCGGCAGGTACAACACGTCCACGGCGCCGCGCACGCGGGCCGCAGCCACCGCGCCGAGCACTGATTCGCCGCCGGAGACCGCGTCGGTTGTGCGCCAGTCGGAGAGGCTGAAGCGCACCGCCGTCTGACCGGCCTGCAGCACCTTGAAGCGCAGCCGGGCGATGACGAACTGGCTGGTGGGCGCGGTTCCGCCTGCGCTGGAGGCCACGAAGTCAAGCTGGCCCCAGGCCGGGTCCACGCGGTTCAGCAGCACCGCCGGTAACGCCGTCCCCGGCTGAACTGCCGTTACGGGCGCGCCGGAAGCGTCCACCGCTTGTAGCAGCGCCGGGTCGAAGTCCAGGTACAACTCGACCGTGTCCACAGGCTGCGTACCCGCATCCGCGATCACATCCAGCGCGATCACCTGGCCGACCGCCGCCAGCGCGGACGACGGCGCCAGCCGCAGCGAGACCGGGCCGATCGCCTCCCCGAGACCTTCGAGGTCTCCGAGATTTCGAAGGTCTGCCTCTGCTGCGGACGCGACGGTCGCGCCGAGCAGCAGATCGCCCCGCCAGCCCAGGTTGGGTTTCAGCAGGTTCAGGTCGGTCAGATTCACCGTGTCATCTTCGTTGAAGTCGGCGCGCGGGTCGAAACCGGGCTGGCCCTGGCTCTTGCCGAAGGCCGCGGCCAGCAGCGAGATGTCACGGCTGTCCACGCGGTTGTCGCCGAAAGCGTCCCCTTCCAGCAGCGTCTCCATGTTTACGCTGTTGGCGCCGCCCGCGAGGGTCGTCGGCAGCAGGTTGCGGAGGGTGTGCAGCCCCTTGAGACGCACTCGGGCGTCGCCGGGTGCGGCCACTCCGGGCATGGTGAACGCGCCGCTCGCGTCACTGACCAGGCCGAAGGCATAAGCCGGGCCGCGTTCGCCGGGCTGACCCAGCGTCAGCAGCAGCGGGACGCTCCACGCGGGGTTCGGCGGAGCCGTGCGACCCTCCATCGTCGCCTGGCCGGTCAGCCGCGCGCCTGGCAGGGCGATCACCAGCCCGCCGCGCAGCCCGTCGAGCACCGATGCGCCCTCCAGCAGCAGGTCGCTGTGCCGCGGCGCGATCACGTTGAACGCCAGCCGGCTGGTCAGCGTGGGGCTGATGGCCTGGAAGCGGGCGGTTGCGACGGTGAAGCGGCCGATCTGGACGTCGCCTTGCGCCACGAAGCCGATGCGCCCGGTCGCGTTGTCCACGCCGTTGACCAACACGTTCGCCAACGCCGTGCCGGGGATGATCTGCGTCGCCGGCGCGCCGTTTTCGTCCACTACTCGCAGGATGGCGGGGTCGAAGTCCAGGAACGCCTGGCCGCGATCCACGCCCTGGTCTCCCGCGTCGGCCTCGATCTCCACTAAGAGGGTCTCGCCGCCGCGCACGTAGTTGAAGCTGGGCGCCAGGCGCAGGATCGTCGCCGCACGCCGCGGGGCCAGGACGAGCGCATAGTCAGCCAGGGTCAGGATTTGGCCGCCGTTGTAGCCGCTCGCGCGATTCGCTTCCAGCGCGGGCGCGAAGTTCAGCCCGGCGAAGTTGGCGATTTCGCTGAACTGGCGTGCGTAGCCCTGCGGCCCCCAGCCCGTGGTCGTGCGCATGATGCCGTAGACGTCGTGGGAGACGGTGGCCGCGTCGTTGTGCTGTAGGGGCGAGGTCACCTCGCCCTTGCCCGTCGGCGCAACGCGGCCCGGCCAACCGAATTCGGCCGAGTTACGGAACGGATCGCTGAGCGCGATCTGATCGCCCGTGCAGTCTGCGCCAGCCACCGCGACGTAGTGGCCGCCCAACCGCTTCCAGCCGCCTGGTTGCAGCTCCCAGAAACCGAGCAGGAGCAGCACTTGCTCGTTTTGTTTGGCCGAGTCACGCACCCAGTCGAACGAGGGGGAGCGGCGCAGCGTCACGTCGTAGACGTCGGCCAGGCCCTTTTCGGCCAGATAGCCATTCAGCCCAGCCACCAGGTCGTCCAGGTCGGCGCCGGGGTGATCGCCGTTGACGTTCATCTTGTCCGCCAGGTCGGCCACCAACGGCGGGACGTTTTGGCTGTCGTGGTCATCCCAGGGGCCGTAGCTCTCGACCAGGGCGTAGCTGTCGGAAACTTCCTTCGGCGGAATGGTTCCAGTCTCCGCGGCCGAATCGCGCCACCAGAGTAGATCAGCCACCGCGGCCGGGCCGTCGTGCGTCCACGCGGTGCGGGAGACGACCGTGGTCCACCAGTCCGCCTGGCGCATATCGAAGTCGGGCAGGCCGGCGGGCGCGTAATCCACCAGGCCTTCGGGCAGGCTGCACTGGCCGAGCGGCGCTCCGGTGGATGGGGCCGCGCTGACGCACAGCGACACGTCGTCCACCTCGGCCCAGGTCGGGCCGGCCTGACCGTCGGTGCGCACCGCGAAGAGGATGCCGATGGTTTGCCCCGCGTACTCGGTCAGGTCGGCCTCGACGGTTTGCCAGTCGCTTTGGCCGCCGTGGCGGCGGAGCGCCCGCAGCGGCTGGTCTTCCCCGCCGGTGATGGCGGCGACGAACCCATCGCGCTCGCTATCCGCGTCGCGGGAGCCGGTACGATAGCGGAAGGTGAGCCGCGCGGTGCCGGTGGCCGGGGGCAGCGTGACCGTCTGCCGCGCCCAGGAGAGGCCGGGCACGTCATCGCTGCCGGGCGGGGCGAGGAGCAACACACTCGTGTTCGTGGGGCTATCGCCCGAGGTGATGATCGGCTCGGGAACCCCGTCGTGCGCCCATGCGCCCCAGCCCAGTTGCTCGAAGTCGCCATCCACCAGCCACTCGCTGCACTGGTCGGGCGGCGGCACGGCCGCGGTGATCGTGATGGAGACGCTGTCGGTCGCGGTCAAGCCGCCGCTATCGGTCACGCTGGCGGTGATCGTATGGACGCCGACCGAGAGGCTGCGGGTCGCGATCTCGCCGCCCGCGCCCAGGCTGCCATCGCGATCGGATCGCCACTGCACCTGGTCGAGGATGCTGGCATCCTCGCGGTCGAAGGCTCGCACCATCAGGAAGACCAACTGGCCGGCCTGGAAGCTGCTGTCGTTAGCGGGTCGCGCGATCTGCACGGCTGGCGGATGGTTCGTGGCAGCGAAGTCTGCGTCCGACGCATCGCCGGTCGTGCGCACGCCATCGTGAGCCAGCACGCGCAGCCTCAGGTGGTTGCCGCCGGGGAGCTGTGCGGGGTCGAGGGTGTAGGTCGTCTCGGTCAGCCCGCGCGTCAGCGGCAGCCAGGTCTGGCCGCTGTCGCGGCTGATCTGGAGCGCGTAGGTGAGCGGATCGCCGTCCGCATCATTGGCCTGCCACTGGGCCTGGAACGGCGCGGTGATGTTCTCGCCGCCGTTGGGCGCGAGCAAGGTCACGGTTGGCGCGTTGGCGCTGATGAGCTGGGTCGCCAGGGTCGCGGCGCCGTTTTTGAGCACGATGCTCCTCATACCGGCCAGAGGCGGCAGGATCTCCTTGAAACTCAAACTGGTTGAGCCGCCGTTGTCGGCGATGGCGAGGGTAGCAGTGAAGTGGCGCGTGAAGAGCACGGTCTCGGCCGGATCGCGCAGCTCCAGGGTGTAAGGCCCCGTTCCCGGCTGGTCGAACGGGCCGCCCGGCCACCGATAGAGATCGGTCCGGGCGAAGGAACCGCTGTTCCCTTCCGGGTTTAGCTCGCCCGTGACCAGGAGACCAGGCTGCCGTTCAGCCGTTGCGGTCACCTCAGCCTGGGCCGCGAGGAAGTGATCGTAGATCGCGTTGTAGGTGTAGATGGTCGGCCAAACGTAGTTACAGTAACTCATGAAGTCCGCGGTGGTTTCGGGCGGAAAGATGCGCAACGTCTCCACGTTCAGACCGTAGTCTTCCAGGTGGGTGGGGATGTTCCAGTCAATATTGTCCGGGGTCTGGCAAGGACCCAGGATGCTGGGGGCATGCCGGAGGCCGTAGTTGTGGCCCAGCTCGTGTCCGACGACCGTTTCCCCACAACCGCCACTTCCTGCCGCAGCGACGACGTCACGGCCGGAGACGTAGGCCAGGCCGCACCAGGCCAGGGAGCCGTAGCTGGCCGGGTAGTTCGGCAGAACCAGAACCCAGGACAGGTCGCATCTCTCATCGCCCTCGCAGTCGTCGTGAAGATTCCGGAGGTGCGCGAGGGCCGCTTCCCAACCGGCATCCGCGGTGAAGTTGTAGCTATTGACGGACAGCGCTGCGACCGGCGCCAGGCCCAGGTTGCTCGCGCCACGGAACGGTAGCGCGGCGGACATCCAAAGCACGTCGTCGTTCAGGCTAGAGGCTTGCGCGTCATACTCGACGCCGTTGCCATCCGTGTACTGGCCTTGCACCCAGTAGAAGCCCGTGGATATGCTGGGCAGGAAGTCCCTGGTTACCCTGGCCCCCGTGTTGTTGGTGTAGTCGGTTTCGGTTACTGCATGAGGATAGGGGTTGACCTCCGCCAGGAAGGACAGCGTGCCGTAGGCCTGCTCTGGGGGCAGGCCGAAGAAGAAGCCCTGGTTGCCATCCCCGCGATCGTAAGTCGCGCCAACGTTGCGAGTCATCTTGCCGGTCGGATCGGCCAGCGGGGCCAGAGTGAGAATCAACTGACTGCAATTGGAGCCGGTGCAGCGGTAGACCTGCAACACGCAGTTCACATCGCGCACGGTTCCCGCGCTGCTCACCGGGTAGACGCGAATCCAGGTCTTGCGCTGCTCCAACAGGCGCACGCTGTTGCTCGGGTAGTCCTGGATGGACTGCGTGATCTCGATGCCGTCAATGGTCAGATCGGTGCCGATCTGGAGGACGTCCGTATGAGTCTGCGGGCTGAGCATCTCATCGGCCATGACTTCGACGATCAGATCCTTATCGTTGGCGCCAGAGGTTGCCCCGACCGTCACCGATTTGGTCTGCCCGCTGCCGGCCGCACCGTTCAGGGTGCAGATGACCCAGTTGTTGGTGGCGTGAGGGCTGCAGTTGCTCCCCAAGTTGCTGAGTGTAAGTCCCGACGGCGCTTTGAACGTCAGCTTGAAGTTGTGCAGCGCGTACGCGCTGTTCTGCCGCACCGTGGCGCTCCAGGCGGTGCTGCCTCCGGGCAGGACGGTGGATGGCGCGATGGCATGTTCGACGCTCACCGACGGCGCGGGCCGGGCCTGATCCACCCTGACCGGGTGAGCCCAGGTCACGTTGGGCATGCCCGTGGACTTGACCGTCCAGTTGGCGTGCAGTATCGTGCCTGCGGCGAGTGAGGGATCAATGGTCACATCCAAATAGAAGCCCTCCATCCCGTTGGGCGACAAGTTGGAAAGCGACCAGGTGACCGTGCGCGTGCCGCTGTCGTAGGTGCCAAAGGGCGGGTTGAGGTTGGCCGGATTCGTCATCTTCGGGTCGAGGAGGACGCTGACCTGCACGTTTTGCGCCAGGCCTGGCCCCACGTTCTTCACCACGGCGTTCAGCCGGGCGGTCTGCCCGGCCACCACCGGAGAGGTGAGGGTGAGGACATCAATCGCGATCTGAGGCCCGACGACTGGCACCACTGACTCGTCGCTGATGCTGGCGACCCCGTCGGCGCGGACGCTCGCAGAGTTGCTCAGCGTCTGGCCAGGAGGAACGTCCGTGTTGACACGCACCTCCATCACGTACGTCAGGCTCGCGCCTTGGGCCAGGGTGGCGACCACCGGCCAATTCAAGCTGGTCACGGGGGCGCCGACCGGTGTGGCGACCGGATTCGAGCGGACGTAAACGCTGCGCGTGCTCGGCAGCACATCGCTGACGATGATGTTATGCGCCGTGCCGGGGCCGTTGTTGGTGATCTTGATCGAGTATTCGGCGATCTCACCCGCGACCAGGTTGGTCGTCACCAGCCGTTTGTCAATGCTCAGACCGGGCGCGGGGGTTTGCGTGCGCGTCGGCGTCCGTGTTGATGTGGGCGCGGGTGTGCGCGTGCCGGTGGGCGTGCGGGTCGGCGTGCGGGTGGCCGTAGTTGTGGGCGTAGGCGTGATCGTGCGCGTGGCCGTGGGCGAAGGCGTAGGAGGCAAGAGCACAACCGTCAGGTGATAGCCGCCTTGCGCCCCTGTGCCGGCCCGCGGAAAGACGCGCACGCGGTAGTCGCCCGCGGTGCTGAGCGCGCGGTAGCTGATGTGCTCATCGCTGTTCGTATGGGAAGACGTGACCACCACCGGCCCGTTGGGCGACGACAGCGACAGGTCGAACTCTCCCTCCATCTCGGTCAGTGAGACGTCAATGATGTACCACGCGGGCACGTTGAACTTGAACCAGTCCTCGTCGCTGCCGCAAATAATGCCGTAGCGGCCGGCCGGGGTGGTTATCAGGACCGTCGCGGTGTCAAAACTGTTGCCTGCTTCGTCCGGCAGACAGACCGGCGTCGGGGTGGCTGTGGGCGGCAGGTGGGCCAGCATGGCGACAGTGGTGGTTTGGCTGGCCCATTCAGTGCATAGCGGAGCAGCCGCCAGCGGCCGGCAGGTCCAGGTGATGCTGGCCCGGTCGCTAAACACGGTTCCACCCGGCGTATCGGCCGGCGTGCCCACAGTCAGGTTGACCGCGTAGGCCTGGCCGTTTGACAGTGCGGGCACAACCCAGGTGACTGAGCCGTCGTCCTGATAGATGCCTCCGCCGCTGGCCTCGATGAAGGTCGTGCCGGGCGGCAGGGTGTCCACCAACAGCATACCGGGTTGGGTTAGCCCGGTCAGGTTGCGCACGCCGACTGTGTAGACGATGGGATCGCCCGCGGCGATGGGGTCAACCGCGTCGCTCACCGCCAGGCGCACCGGCAGTGTAGTCGGCGTGGCGCTGGGAACGAGGGTGGGCGCGGGAGCCAGGGCGGATTCCGGCGTCACTTGCGCCAGGACGCCCTGGACGGTTACGACTGCGATCAGGCAGGCCGCAGCGATCAGCACGAACAAGAACGATTTGCGCTTCATTGGGATGGCCTCCTTTTCTCAGAATGTCGGTGGCATCATTGCGAGGGCCGCGGCGGGCCGGTGATTGAAATCACCGTCTGGTACGGAAAGTGCGTTGAAACGCACTGCGTGCCGCGACGTCAACCCGTTTCAACGGGTTTCGTCTATGCCAGGCTACGGTTTCAACCGTAGGCGCTACGGCCTGTTCAACCGGACGGGCGAGCCGTTCGGCTCCACGTCGAGGCAGCGCCGCGCAGACGCGAGCGTCAAGCCTCGTCCATCAAGCTCGGTCACGGTGCAGCAGGCCGCGCCCAAGCCGGCGGGAACCCAGGCGTGAGCCAGCTCTTGCCCAGCCTGCGCCGCCTCCGTCGCCAGCAGCATATCGTCGCACCACAACTCGGCGCGCACGGCCGGCCCGGCCACGCGATAGCGCACCTCCACCGCCTGGCCGGCCGGCAGGGCCACGTCGGCCGGCGGCGAGATGATTTCCACGGTCGCGGCCGACTGGCTGCGCACGCCGCCCAACCTAGACTGGACGGCGACGACGACCGCCACCAGTACCACGATCAGTCCTATCACGCGGAAACCCCGGCGCATGGCCCATCCTCCCGCCTGTATCATACGCGATCCGCGTCGCGGGTTCCCACACTCCTGCCAGCGATCTGCCAGCGGTCTGCTGGCGTTTCGCTATCGGGTAAAGAACCAGGAGTTACGCGGTCACCCGAGCGAAGGCATGCTGAGCGGAGGTCAGCGTTCCTGGGCGCAGTCGAAGGGGTCTCGTCTCGGCAAGGAGAACTTGTTCCTTCACTGTGTTCAGGACAGGCTCTGAGCGCAGCGAACGGATTCTTCGCTGGTGTCACGTCGTAGCAAAAGTTCAGGGACGAACCCGCTCAGAATGACAGGCAACTGGTAGCGAGTTTTGCGCTATTGCCTAATACCCAATACCCGTAGGAGTCCTTTTCGATGCACACCGTTCTTCGTTCCAAAACCGGCGTGGAGGCCTTGATCGGTTCCGACCTTCCTTTCGTCGTCATCGGCGAGCGCATCAACCCGACCGGCCGCAAGGCGCTGGCCGCGGAGATGCTGGCAGGCAACTTCGAGCGCGTGAAGGCGGACGCGCTGGCCCAGGTGGCCGCAGGCGCGCCCGTGCTGGATGTCAACGCCGGACTGGGGGTCGCCAACGCTCACGAGCTGGAGCCAGAGGTGATCGTCAAGGCCGTCGAGGCTGTCCAATCCGTGGTGGACGTACCGTTGAGTATTGACTCTTCGATCGTCGCCGCGCTGCGCGCCGGGCTGAGGGCTGCGGGCGGCAAGCCGCTCATCAACTCCGTCACCGGCGAAAGCGAGCGCATGGAGGCCGTCTTCCCCCTCGTCGCCGAGTACCACTGCGCGGTCATCGTCATCTCCAACGACGAGACCGGCATCAGCTACGATCCCCAGGTGCGCTTCGAGGTCGCCAAGCGGATCGTCAAGCGCGCCGAATCCTACGGCATCCCGCGCGAAGACCTGCTGATTGATCCGCTGGTGATGCCGGCGGGTGCGGTGCGCGGCTCCGGCGGGGCTGTGCTCGACATCGTGCGTTGGGTCCGCGAGGAGCTAGGCTGCAACACCGTCTGCGGCGCGAGCAACGTCTCCTTCGGCCTGCCCAACCGCGAGGCGATCAACGCCAACTTCCTGGCGATGCTGATCGCGGCCGGGATGCCGAGCGCCATCACCAACCCACTCAAGCCGGAGTTGAAGACCGCGATCCTGGCCGCCGACATGCTGATGGGCCACGACGAGGATTGCATGCGCTGGCTGAGATACCAGCGACAACTCGCCCGCGAGGCAGCCGCCGCGGCCGCTGCTGCGAGCGGCGAAGCGGCGCCGGCCGCCGATGACCGGGCGGCGCGACGAGCGGCGCGGCGGGAAACGAAGGAGTAATTAATGAATCCCATCATCCTCAAGCTCGGCCCCTTCCAGATGACCTGGTATGGACTGCTGATCGTCGGCGGCGCGGTGCTGGCAGCCTGGCTGGCGACCAAAGAGGCCGCCAGCCGCGGCGAAAACCCTGACCACGCCTGGAACATCCTCACCTGGGCGCTGATCCTGGGCATCATCGGCGCACGGCTCTACCACGTCTTCTCGACCCCCGCGGGCAACTTCGCCGGTTGGGCCTACTATCGCGAGAACCCGCTGGAGATCATCAAGATTTGGGATCCGCAACTCGGTTTCGTGGGCCTGCGCGGCCTGGGTATTTACGGCGCGGTAGCTGGCGGCGTGGTCGCCGTCGTCATTTATACCCGCATCACCAAACTGAGCCTGCTGCGCTGGCTCGACATCCCCACGCCGGGGCTGATCCTGGCGCAGGCGATCGGCCGGATGGGCAACCGGGTCAACCAGGAGCTTTACGGCCCGCCCACCAACCTGCCGTGGGCCTTTCACATCAACCCGCTCTACCCATGCCAGGAGCCGGTCGGCTCGCCCATGGCGTGCGGCGTGCCCGATCGTCTGACCGATACTGCCCGCCAATGGTACGCGGCCAACGGCTTCCACCCCACATTCTTCTATGAGGCCCTCTGGAACGTGGTCGGCTTCGTCCTGTTCTGGTTGGGCGGCCGGCGGTTCAAGAACTGGCTGCGCGACGGCGACGTGTTCTTGTTCTATCTGATCTGGTATCCGGTCGGCCGTTTTTGGGTGGAGTTGTTCCGCCCCGACGCCTGGCGCATCGGCACGCTGGCAACAGCCCAGTGGATCGCGCTCGGCTGCATCGTCGTGGCGATCGTCGGGCTGGTTCTGAATCACCGGAGACCGGCGCGTAGTGATACGGTGACGGGGTGATACGGTGACAAGGTGACAAGGTGATACCGCGGAGAGGCGATTTCATTTTTTCGTCTTTCGTCTTTGGTCATTCGTCATTCGTCATTCGTCGTTCGTCCATCGTCGTTCGTCTCAACGGAGGTACCCATGGCAAGCATCCCAACGTCCGAGGAACGTCGTAGGCTGGCGGTCGCTTACGCCGCCGATGTGCAGGCATTGCTGGCCCCTGCGGCCACGCGTGAAGTGGGGGTGGCAGCTAAGCCGCGTAAGCGGCCCGCTACCGCCCTGAGAAAGTCGAAGGCGTTTCAGGCCGCGGCTGCGGCGACGTTGACCGGCAGCGCCGATCCGGCCGAGCGGGCCGCGGCCGAGGTGCAGCTTCTCGCCGGGGCCGCGCTCGACCTGATGGTGGCCGGCCAGCTCGACGGGGCAGCGCCAGCAGGCGTGCGCGGCCTGGCCGGCCGCACTGCCGATCTGGCCGTGTTGCAGGAAATGGCAGCCTTTCCAGAGGCTTATCTGACCGGTGGGGTCGCCACCCGCGGCCTGCGCGCGGTCACTGACGCCAGGGAACAACTAACCGGCGCGGTTCGGGCCGCCCTGGTCGGCATCCGGGACGACGTCGTCGCCACCGGCGGCCACGTGGTCGAGGGTCTCTTGCTGATGGACGCGGCGCTGCTCCGCGAGGCGCTGGCGACGGTCGGCACCGACCTGGCTACCCGCATCGGCGTGGATCTGAAGGGCCTGAGCAAGCGCGCCGTCGAATTCGTCATCGCGGCCAACGACAAGATCATCGCCCTGCTCGGCATCAGCGCGCTGGACGAAGCGCGCAAGCAGCTTGGGGTGTGGCTCGGGGAGTTGAAGGCAGGCACCCTCTTCCCGCGATTGGCCGAGAAGGTGCTCCAGACGGGAGCCGTGCAGACCGAGGTAGACGGTTGGGTCGCCAGCTTCGCCGGCGACGAGGCTGTCCTGGCGATGGCCGCAGATGAGATTGGCAAGCTGGAAGGGCGCTTCAGCGCCAAGATGGCTGTGGCCGACAAGATCATCAGCGCGCTGGCCGTGGCCAAGCTCTTCCCGCCGTTGATGACCCCCGCCGGCCGGCTGGGAATGGCCGCGGCCTACCTGGGGCTGCTGGCCTACACCATCGGCTCCGGCTACGACCACGTGGACTCCGACAAGATCAAGCTGCTGGACTGGGCCGAGGGGGTACGTGGGGTAGCCAAGCGGCTGCTGGTGGCGCTGCCGCCCGCGTGATACCGCAAAACTCGCTGTCACCCTGAGCGGGTTGATTCCGTGAAGTGCATTGCGGCGAGAATCCAGCGAAGAGCCTGCCCTGAGCCTGCCGAAGGGGTCTCGTTGTGGGCCAGAGAACCTGTCCTGAACGCAGTGAAGGATTCTTCGCTGGTGTCACGCCGTTACGCGAGATCAGGGGCAGACCCGCTCAGAATGACAGGCAGCAGGTAGCGAATTTTGCGTCATTGCGATTCTTGGGGTCGCAGGACTCCCGTCACCGTACAAACGGCAGAAACGCCCGCGGCACGCAAGGCGACAGGGGGAGGAACCGCACCGATGCCGGAACGCTCCACTCCCCCGGATAGCGCTGATTCGGCCACGCGCCGTGCGCCCCCTCCGGTTGTTCAGCCCTGGCTCGCACTCGAAATTCGTAGCTGAGCGCCCCGCTGCAAACCTCCGCGACGAATCTGCTGCCGCCCGCAGGTTGGCCGACCAGCCAATCCATCCAGGCCCCACCCACCCCCTGACAGTATTGCACGTCGAACGCGAGCTGGTAGGCGCCGCTTGGGATCGCCGAGATATCGGCGCTGAGACTGCCGTTCCAGCCTACATCCACCGCGATGCCCGATGCCTCGACCGGAGCGGCCGCCAGCGCCCCCACGAAATCTGCCGACGGGGCCGCGACCAGGCTGATCGCATCCGCAAACGCGTGCGCGCCGTGCCAACGAAACGGACTGCGAACACGAACAAAAATAGTGCTTACTTCGCCTTGGGCCGTCGCGCTCAACCGCAGGTTGGCCCAGCGGCTCTCGGTGAAGTTGCGGCTGTCCTCGACCCAGACGACGCTCTCCGCCTGCGGGTCGGCGCCCCCGCTCGGATCAATGCCCAACATTTTGGTCATGGTGTAGCCGGCCGGACAGTCGTTGGGCATGGCGCTGCCGCCGCACAGGCTGACCATCCAGCCGCTGAGGCTGTAGGCGACGCCTGGCGTGACCTGCACCTGCTGGTAGACCACGGCATCGAACGGCTTGCCCGGTGCAGGAGGCGTCTCGATATCCTCAGACAGGAAAGCCAGGCTGTCCTCGCCCGCGATGCGCTCGATGAAGCCGCTCCCGTCGCAACTGCCCGCAAAATGCACGCGCGTGCTGTCAAGCGTCGGATTGCCATCCAGCAGGAGGGCGGTCCATCCGCTCGGCACCAACCCGTTGACCCCCGGCTGGGGTTCAAACCCCGCCGCGCACTCGAAACCCGAGTTCACCATCGCGGGGGTCGCGGGAGCCGATAGCATCATCCAGGCCACGAGAGAGGCCCCCGCCCCGCCCGCCAACTTCGTCTCTCCTGCCCAGACAGGCGAGGCTACTCCCACCAACGCCCAAACGCAGCACAACAACGTCCATGTGAATCTTCGAGCCATGCGGACCCTCCCCCAAACGCTCAGCGGGCGACCGCAAGGGTGCGCCCCTGCGACTCGTCATGGGACTCACTATAGCCGAGACGGCCCGTCAACGCAATGGGAATTTGGAGTCAGATTGCCCTTTTGAGAACGACAGACAAGGGATGCCACAGGCGTTGCAGCCAGATGCGCCAGGGGGACACGTCCTGCAATCCGTAACGCAGCGTCAGCCAAACGCGGTCGGGGAAAAATGCGCGCCATAGAAGCAAGAGCGCATCGGCAGGACGATCCACCAGCGCCAACAGATAGAGGAACCGTCTTGGCCCACTGCTCAGATTCAGTCCTGCCATGAGGGCGGGAGTGGAGACGAAGCGTCTCAGGATGGATTGCCGCCAGGGAGAAGGCGCCAGGTCTGGCAAAGGCAATTGGTGATCAGGGTCGCCGAATAACTCGGCCAACGCCTGGAGCACCAGCCAGGTGGCACAGGAAACTCGCCAGGCGCAGGCGCGTTGGGCGACTGTGCGCCAATCTATGACCCATTTCCGCCGCGCAAACTCGAGATCCAGCAAGGTGCGCAGGCCGGTTTGCGACATCTGGTGGTTGACCGCAAGATGGACGCACAGATGGATGATGGCATCCTCGGGCGCGAGCTGACGCACCGTTTCGCCATGAAACGGGACCGTTCTTTGCCAGATGACTTGCTCATCAATCCGGGCGGCATGTCGTAACCATTCGCCGGCAAAGACGTTCCAATGAAGTTCCACCATCGGCGTGTCCGACTTGAACATCTGGGTTTCGCCGCTCAAGGCATCCTGCAACGCCTGCGGCCGGCGCGTTTTCGAGTGTGCTGCATAGCCCAGCGACTGCATGACCTGGAGCGCCGCGGCAAGCTGGTCGCGCCGGATCCACAAATCCACGTCCCCCATCGGCCGCAGGGCGATGTTGCCATAGACCGACTCGGCCAGGCACGCGCCCTTGAGGGGGATCGCCGGAATACCGGCGGCCTGTAACGCGGCCTGGATCTTCCCGACCTCGTGAAACAGCCGCGTGTTGCGGATGATGCTGGCGCGGTAAAGCTCCCGCAAGCGCTGCGCCGCTGCCGGGGCGGGTGTCACCCCGCGTTCTTGCAGCCGCGCATACAGCATCGGCGCAACGCTCTGCTTCTGGCTGAGTGCGACGATGCGCTGCCAGTCCGCTTCGGTAAGCATTTCCGCGGCGATGGTGCGGCCAGACAAGAAGACCACGAGTCGCTCGGCGTCGGAGTTTATGTCGGTCATCGCTTGCCAGTCATCCTTTTATCAGTAGGGGCGATTCCTTGCGGTCGCCCGCGTGGGCAGGCGCAAGGCACTGCCCCGGATTATTGAGAGGAATCGGGGCGCAGCATCGGCTCGCCGCCGGAGATGGCCCATTCGCGACAACCCAGCGCCCGCGCCTGGTCGGCGATGCGCACGATCTCGTCAAAGGTCAGCTCATCCGCGCGTTCGGGGGCATTTTCTGCCAGCCACAGCCAGCAGTGGCGGCAGACGTTGTTGCAGCGATAGGTCAGATCAATGCTCCCGTGAAGCGGGAGCCGGGGCATCTGGGCGAGGCGTTGCTGTGTATGATATTCTGGCACGATGACACCTCGGCGGGTCAGAGAGCCGTGGTCAGGGCGCGAGACGCGCATAAGGCCGGGGTAACTAACGCCCGCTACTATATCACGACCATAACACATTGGCAAATCGCCAATTGCGGGGGCGGGAGTTGACATTCGTGGCACGACCGTGATATATCTGCGGCCCTCCATCCCCCCCCCAGGGGGGATGGGTTGGCAACTCAGCTTACAGACCCGCGCCTGGGCCGGCGCGATACTCAACCGGAAACTACAGACAAGGAGCAGCTATGGACGATCAGGCCAAAGCGGGGATAATCCGTCGTCTGCAAAGCGCCGAAGGGCACGTGCGCGGCATCCAGCGCATGGTCGAAGAGGACAAGTACTGCATTGACATCATCAAGCAGATCGAGGCCGTTCAGGCCGCGCTCGGCAAGATCAACGAGCTGATCCTGGACAACCACCTGCACACCTGCGTTACCACCGCCATCCGCGGCGACGATCAGACGCGCCGCGAAGCGGTGATTGGGGAAATTCTGGAAGTTTTCGCGATTACCAATAAATGATACTGGGGTATTAGGTATTAGGAGTCCAGTGACCCGCGGCCAATACCCAATATCTAGTACCAAATACCAAATACCTGGAGGCTATCATGTCCCAAACCGTCACTCTCAACATCCCGGCCATCTCTTGCCACCACTGCACCATGACCATCGCGCGCGAAACGAAGGATCTGCCCGGTGTGCTGAAGGTCGAGGGCAACCCGCAGGCCAAGACCGCCACGTTCACCGTGGAGAACGAAGCTGTGCTCACGAACGTCAAGAGGACGCTGGTCGAGATCGGGTATCCGGCGGCGAACTGAAACGTGACACGTGAAGCGTGAAGCGTGAAACGTGCTGCGTGATTCTCGGACAGAGCCACATGGCTCTCACGCAGCACGTTTCACGCAGCACGCAGCACGCAGCACGCACCACGCAGCACGCAGCACGGTCGCGGTCGCGGTCGCGGTCGCCCGTCACTTTCGTTGACACAATGTACCTTTGGTGATATACTTTCGGCGTGCCAGTGGAAGACACAGTGATTTCTCGGAGGCGTAATGGCTGAAAGCTCGACCATATTGCGGGGCACGGTGCAATCAAACCGGGCCAACAAACGACTCAAGTTCATCCTCGGGGGCCTGCTCATCGTCGTGTTAATCGGCTTGCTGATCTCGCAGGCGGTCTCAAGCACCGGCGCGTACTATCGCGAGGTGGGTGAGGTGCTGGCGCAGCAGAACTCCCTGGTCAGCAAAAACCTGCGGGTCAGCGGCAACATCGTAACCGAAAGCATCACCTACGATGCGCCAACCCTCACCCTCAACTTCAAGATCTCCGATCCGAAGGATGTGGGCAAGCAGTTAGCCATCCACTTCCACGGCGTCAAGCCCGACCAGATGGATCGCGAAGGCTCCAGCGCCATCATCGAAGGTTCGCTGGGATCGAACGGCGTGGTCGAAGCCAACAACCTGCTGCTCAAGTGCCCGTCGCGGTATGAGGAGTACGAAGAGATCAAGGTTGAAGCGGTGAAGTGAAACGTGATGCGTGTTGCGTGTTGCGTGTTGCGTGTTGCGTGTTGCGTGTTGCGTGAAGAAATCGCGCAGCGCCTGTGGTAGCTAAAAACGCAATACCGCAGCAGTCACTTACTCGCCGCCTGTCATTCTGAGCGGGTCAGCCCCTAAACTCGCGTAACGGCGAGAATCCAGCGAAGAATCTCATGCCGCGACGAGACTCCTTCGACTGCGCTCAGGACAGGCTCTTCGCTGGAATCTCGCCGTGGCGAACCTCACGGGGCTGACCCGCTCAGGGTGACAATAGCGAGTTTTGCGGTATTGACGCAAAAACGGTCGCCCGCCGGGCGGGTGGCCGTTTTTGCGTCAATAAAACAGCCGGAAGGTCACATTGGCTCGTCTAAACCCTTCGAACATCGTACGCTTTGGCCTGTCAAGTCTGCTGCTGACCCTGCTCGTCCTCGCTGCCGCACCGGCACTGGCGCAGACGCCTGTCGCGTCCCAGGCCGCCCCCGTCAAAGCGCCCGACCCGCAGGCCGGACGCGAGAGCTTTGCCCAGAACTGCGCCCCGTGCCACGGCACAACCGGTCGCGGGGATGGGACGTCGGCGGCCGGGTTGAGTGTACCGCCCACCGCCTTTGCCGACTACAACATCGTCGCCGGTCTGCCGCTCACCGAGCTGTTCCGCATCACCAAAAACGGCAACATGGCACGCATGATGCCGCCGTGGAGCAGCCAGCTCAGCGACCAGCAGATTTGGAACACGGTCGCCTTCGCCTGGACCCTGCACACGACGACCGCCGAAGTGACCATGGGCCAGGCGGTCTACGAGGCCAACTGTACGACGTGTCACGGCCCCGACGGCAAGGGCAAGCCGCCGATGCTTGACTTCAGCGACTTCGCTAAGACGTCGGAGATCAGCCAGAACACCTGGGCGCAGGTGGCGGCAAAGGGCCGCAACACCATGCCGGGTTTCGATGGCAAGATCACCGCGGCCGAACAGCGCGCCGCCCTGGAATACGTCCGCAGCTTCTCGCTCGGCGCCATGTTCCGCGGCCCGCTGGAGAAGGGGACTGGCGTCATCTCCGGCACGGTGACAAACGGCACCACGAATCAACCGCTTGCTAATGCGCTGGTAGATTTGGGCATCTTCGATTCCACGTCACAGTCCCAGGTGGACAGCCGCACGGCGACCACCGACGCAGCCGGCTTTTTCAGGTTCACCGAGCTGCCCACCGATACCACCCTACTCTACGCGGCCCAGGTGGAATATCCCACGGGCATTCCCAATGGCTCCGGCGCGCTGCAATTTGCGGCCGGCCAGACCAGCCTCGACATGCCGATCGCAGTCTACGAGACCACGAAGGACGCTTCCGGCATCCGCGCCGACCAGGTACACTACATCGTCGAATTCGACGCCGGAGAACTCCTGGTGACCGAGGTGATGATGTTCAGCCTGGACGGCAACCGGACCTACGTGGGCGACGGTGCGGGGACGCTGCGCTTCACCCTACCCCCGAACACCGCCAACGTGGAAATCAGCGATGGCGAGCTGGGTAGCCGCTACGTGCCGGTAACAGATGGCTTCGTGGACACGATGCCGCTGCCGCCGGGCCAGGGCGTGCGCCAGATGCTCTTCCGCTACAGTGTGCCCTTCACCAGCGACACGCTCGACCTCGTCCGCACGACCCTCTACCCCGCGACCAACGTCAACGCGCTGGTGACAGACGCAGGAGCGCAGGTCACGAGCCAACAACTGACGAACCAGGGCGTGCGCCAGACGCAAAACGGCAACTTCATCAACCTGACCGGCCAGAACATCGCAGCCAATCAGCCGGTCACGCTGCGATTTACCGGCCTGACCAACGCAGCCGCGGCATCGGCCGCTCTGGCAACGGGCGAGCCGGTCAAGGCCAGCGGCGGAACCGACCGGAGCGTGCTCTTCATCCTGGCCGGGGTGGCGGGGCTGGGCGCGGTCCTCCTGGCAGCCTGGCCCATGTTGCGCAAACGCGGGATGGCGGATGCCGCCGCCCTGACCACCGACCGCGACGGGTTAGTTGACGCCCTGGCGCAGCTTGATCTGGCCCACGAGGCCGGCCGACTCTCGGACGCGGCGTACCGCGATCAGCGGCTGCGACTCAAGGCGATGTTATTGGAAGTCCTGCGGAAGAGCGAGTAGGGATCAGGGGACAGGAGGCAGAGGGCAGGAGGCAGCAGTCTGATCCCTGCTCCCTGTCTGCTGATCCCTGATCTCCCCTCCACCTCACGGATGGTTATGGAAGAATCATTAGCCCCGATGATCGAGCTGCGCAAGCTGACGAAGGCATTCGGCAGCAAGGTGGTCTTGCGCGGGGTGGATCTGCGCGTGGCGGCCGGCGAGTCGCTGGTGATCTTCGGGCCGAACGGCGCGGGCAAGAGCACGCTGATCCGCATCCTCTCAAGCCTCAGCCGGCCCACCGGCGGCACGGTGCGCATCGGCGGCTACGATCTGGCGACCCACGCGGAGGGCATCCGTCGCTACCTGGGCGTCGTGTCGCACGCGCCGCTCCTCTACGACAGCCTCACCGCCGAGGAGAATCTGCGCTTCTTCGGCCGGCTCTACAGCGTGGCGAACCTGGAAGCGCGCATCAGCACTATGCTGTCGCAGGTCGGGCTGACCCACCGCCGCGGCGACCTGGTGCGCACCTTCTCGCGTGGGATGGTGCAGCGATTGGCGATCGCACGGGCGCTGCTGCACGATCCGCAGGTGCTCCTGCTCGATGAACCGGACACCGGTCTCGATCCCCAGGCGGCGGAGATGTTGCACGGGTTGTTGGCGGCGCTGAGCAACACGCAACACGCAACACGCAACACGCAACACGCAACACGCAACACGCAACACGAGGAACCGTCGCGCACCATCGTCACCGTCACGCACAGCATCGAGCGCGGGCTGGCGATTGCAGATCGGGTCATCATCCTGGCAAACGGCCGGATCGCCTTCGACGCGGATGCACGAGGGATGACCGCGGCTGAGTTTCGGCCGTTGTATGACCGGTATGTTGGTTCGTAGAGCAGAAGATGGGGCATGGCCCAGAATCTGCTACTGAGCACGTGTCATTCTGAGCGGGTCTGCCTCAAACCTCTCGCAACGGCGTGACGCCAGCGAAGAATCTGCTACCCGCGACGAGACCCTTCGCTAATGTTTCGCCGCAACGTGATTCACGGAACCCACCCGCTCAGGGTGACAGTCTGGGGTTTGAAAATCAGAGTAGGTTAACCCATGGGCTTTTGGCAGGCAGTGGCCGCCATCGTCTGGAAAGACATCCGGGCCGAGTTGCGGACGAAGGACATCTTCAGCAGCATGATGGTTTTTGCGCTGCTGGCGACGGTCGTCTTCAACTTCGCGTTCGAGCTGCGCGTCCCCGACATGAAGATGGTCGCGCCCGGCATCATCTGGGTGGCGGTGACCTTCGCCGGCACACTGGGGCTGAACCGGGCGTTTGTCATCGAGCAGGACAAGGGCAGCCTGGCCGGGCTGCTGCTGGCCCCCATGGACCGCGCCGCGATCTACTTCGGCAAGATGCTCGGCAACCTGGTCTTCATGCTGGTCGTCGAGGCGATCCTGTTGCCGCTGGTGATGATCTTCTTCAACCTGCCGATCCTGACCGGATCGCACGTGCTGGTGCTGCTGTTGGGAACCTACGGGTTTGCGGCCGTCGGCACCATCTTCTCGGCCATCGCGGTCAACACGCGAGCTCGCGAAGTTCTGCTGCCCATCCTGATCTTTCCGGTGCTCATTCCGGTGCTGGTAGCCGGGGTCAAAATGACCGGCGGTCTGCTCGACGGTGAAACGTTGGGCAGCATGGGTAACTGGTTGCAGTTGATCGGCATCTATAACGTGGTGTTTACCGTCGTCGCGTATTTGACCTTTGGGTTTGTGATGGAAGAGTGACCAGGGATTGGGGATTGGGTACTAGGGATTAGGCCCTTAGTCCCCAGTCCCTAGTCCCCAGTCCCCAACTGGAGGACACAGATGAACCGTTCGGATCGTATCTTGACCATTCTAACCGTCGTCGCCGCGGCCGGCATCCTGACCGCCGCGGTGTTGGCATTGTGGGTGGCGCCGTCGGCCAAAGGATTGACGACCGACGAGACGTTCGCCCAACGTATCATCTACTTCCACGTGCCGAGCGCCTGGCTCAGCATGTTGGCCTTCGGTGTCACGATGCTTGCCAGCATCGCCTACCTGGTGAAGAGCCAGCGGCGGTGGGACAGCCTGGCGCTCTCATCGGCCGAGATCGGCATCGCGTTCACCCTTGCAGCCACAGTCAGCGGCTCGATCTGGGCCAAGCCGGCGTGGAATACCTGGTGGACGTGGGACCCGCGGCTGACGACCTATACCATCGTTTTCCTGCTCTACGTCAGCTACTTCATGCTGCGCAGCGCCATGGAAGACCCGGCGCGGCGCGCCCGCTTCGCTGCGGTATATGGCATCTTCGCGTTCCTCAGCGTGCCGATCACCTTCTTCTCGATTCGCTGGTGGCGGACGATCCATCCCGTGCTGATTGACCCGACCGCGGGGTTCGGGCTTTCAAAAAACATGCTTTCCACCTTCTTCTTCTCCCTCGCGGCCTTTACACTCTTCTACGTCGTCCTGTTGTGGCATCGCTATAACCTGGAGCAAACGAAGGAGCAGGTCGAGGCATTGAAGGAGCAGTTGGGGTATTGACGATCCAAATGGCAAACTGCAAATTGCAGGTACATGGTTGCCATTTGCTGATTTGCTGATTTGCTGATTTGCTGATTTGCTGATTTGCTGATTTGCCGATTTCCAAAGGAGTCACTCACATGGTATACATGGTCGCCGCTTATCTGGTTATCTGGGCTGTGTCGTTCGTGTTAATCTTCAGCATCATACGCCGGCAGGCCGGGCTGCAGCGGGAAATCAAGGCGTTGAAAGAGGCGTTGCAGGAGAAGAAGTGATGCGTCGCTGGCAAACCTTCTTCCATGCCCTGGCTTTCGTTAGCGGCTTCAGCCTGGTGTTCGTGACGTTGGGCGCGTCGGTGGCGTTCTTCGGCCGTGCGATCAACCAGTTCCTGCCGACCTTCGTGAAGATCGGCGGAGCCGTGCTGATCCTGTTCGGCATGCAGGTGACGGGCGCATTGGGCTGGCTCGCGGGCCGGGTGAAGGCCGCGGGCGGCGACAAGAATCCACTGGGCCGCGGCTACATCGCCTTCACCGAGGGCCTGGGCCGGCTGATGTACACCGAGGGCCGCGTCCAGGTGCGCGCCGACCGAAAATGGGGCTATCTGTCGTCGGCGGTGATGGGCGTCTTCTTCTCGGCCGGCTGGATCCCATGTGTCGGCCCAGTGCTGGCTGCCATCTACTTCCTGGCAAGCGACACTGCCACCGTGGGCCAGGGCGCACTGCTGCTGCTGGTCTACTCGGCCGGACTGGGCATCCCGTTTCTGCTGACCGGCCTGGCCTTCAGCACCATGACCGGCTGGCTGCGCGGGATCAACCGCCACCTGGGGATCGTCTCGATCATCACGGGTCTGTTTCTGATCTTCATCGGCGTGTTGCTCTTCAACGACCGGCTGTCGTTCATCTCGAACCTGTTCGTTTCGCGCTTCGGCACCGGACTCGCCAGCCTGGAAGTGGGCGGCGCAACCTCGTCAGTCATTACTCTGCCGATCGCCCTCATCGCCGGCGTTCTCTCGTTCCTGTCGCCCTGCGTCCTGCCGCTGATTCCCGCCTACATCGGGTATCTGAGCGGAACGGCGGTGGCGGAGAGCCACGCTGACACGGTGATGGGGTGACCCGGTGGCGATTCGGGAAGATGAGTTGCCTGTGACGGTGCGCCTGCCGGCCAACAAACGGCTGGACGCAATCGCAGCGAGCGTAGATCGCCTGGTTGCCTGGCTGGCGCGGCATTGGCTGGCGGTGTTCAACGTGGTCGTGGCCGTCTTCATCGGCGTGCCGTTTCTGGCGCCGGTGTTCATGCATGCAGGCGCAACCGGCGCCGGCCGGCTGATCTACGCGCTCTACAGCCCCACCTGCCACCAACTGCCGGAGCGATCGTTCTTCCTCTTTGGGCCGCGCGGGGTCTACAGCGCCAGCGATCTGGAGACGCTGGGACTGTTGCCCGCCGGCATCAACACCTTCCAGCGCGACCTGCTGCGCTGGGTCGGCGCGCCGGAGGTTGGCTACAAGGTTGCGGTCTGCGAGCGCGACGTGGCGATCTATGGCGCGATCCTGCTCAGCGGGCTGATCTTCGCCCTGCTGCGCAACCGGCTTCGCAAGCCAGGCCGGCCCT